>JAVKFF010000193.1:0-13785 GCA_040226215.1 Azospirillaceae bacterium | reverse complement strand
TCCTTCTCCACCAGCGTGACCCGTATACCCGCTTGCGAGAGCAGCAGCGCCGCGACGGCGCCGACGGGCCCGCCGCCGGCGATGACGACCGCCGGCTCGCCCGCGCTCACGACAGCCCCACGCCGGCGGGTGAAGCGGCGTTCGCGGATGGAACGTCGTCGGTCGCGGCGCCGTCCCTGGCGGCGTCGGTGCGCACGGTCGTCATGATCCCTCCCGGAGTCGGCGTTCGGAATTTGTTGTTGCTCCTCAGATTAAACAATGGACAAATGAATTTGCAATTGTAGAATTTCCGGCAAACGAAGCTCGGATGTCCGCCAGCCCTCTCGGGGGCTTCAACCGGTGCGGACGAACCGGCACAATTCGGGAGGACGTCCATGCACCGCTCGCCTTGCGGTTACGCCTGTTTTGTCAGCACGACGCGCCGCGCGGACGGCGCTATCCGGCAACGCCCGCTGCCGGCCGCCCGACCCTGGCGGACGGCATGAGCGTGGCGGCGGACAGGTCGTTCGGCCGCAAGTCATCCGGCGTCGACGTCGAGCGGTTTTCTCTCAAGACCTTCCTCGCCCGACTGCGCACGGCCGGCGAACTCGACGAGCATGACGGCCCCTTCGACCTCGCCGATCTCGGCCGTCACCTCAAGGAGCAGGAAAGGGCCGTTCTGTTCCGCGCTGTCGGGCCCGAGAAGGCGACCGTGGTGGGCAATCTGGCCGCCAGCCGCGCGCGCATCGCGATGGCCTTCGACACCACCCCGGACGGCCTGTTCGCCGAGGTCATGCGCCGGCTGCAGCACCAGCCCGGCACGGTGGAGATCGGCCGGGACGAGGCGCCGGTGCAAGAGGTCGTGCTGACCGACGAGGCCGATCTGACCCGGCTGCCGGTACACCTGCAGCACGGCCTCGACGGCGCGCCCTACGTCTCAGCCTCCATGGACATCGTGAAGGACCCGGCGACGGGCCTCACCAATGTCGGCATGCGCCGGCTGATGCTGCGCGGCCGGCGGGAGGCCGGCGTCGACCTGGTGTCGCCCAGCGACCTGCGCGCCATCTACGAGGCCGCCGCCCGGCGCGGCGAACGCACGCCGGTCGCCTTCGTCGTCGGCAGCCACCCGGTCGACCACATCGCCGCGGTGATGCGCCTGCCGATCGACGAGGTCGGGATCATCGCCTCGCTGCGCGACAGCCCGCTTCCGGTGGTGCGCTGCGTCACCAACGACCTGCTGGTTCCGGCCGACGCGGAGTACGTGCTGGAAGGCTATCTCGACGAGGCCGGTCACGTGGAGGCCGAGGGCCCGTTCGGCGAGTTCCTCGGCTATTACGGCGGGGTGAAGATGAACCCCGTCTTCCACCTGACCGCGATCACCCATCGCCGCGACCCGGTCTTCCAGTCCTCCACCATCGCCGGCCGCCGCCTCGACCTGACCGACACCGCCCAGCTCTGCGCGGTGCGCACCGAGGTCTCGGTGTGGCGGGCGCTGGAGACCGCGGTCAGGGAACCCCTCGCGATCTACGCCACCACCTCCTCGGGCGGCATGTTCAACGTGCGCATCGCCATGCGCCAGCGCGTGCCGGGCGAGGCGCGCAACGCGATTTCCGCCGCCATGGGCTGCCTGGCCAACGTCAAGCACGTCTTCGTCGTCGATCCGGACATCGACATCTTCTCCGACGCGCAGATGGACTGGGCCCTGGCGACCCGCTTCCAGGCGAACCGCGACCTGATGGTCGAGGAGGGTTTCCGCACGCTGCCGCTCGACCCCTCGCTGGGCAACGCCCGGACGGGTGCGAAGGCCGGCTTCGACTGCACCCTGCCCCTCGACCTCGCCGCCAGGATCGAGGCGCGCATCCCCGAGGCGCCGAGCTTCGAGGGCGAGCGCTTCGACAGCATCGAGGCGGCGCTGGCCGACGGGCCCAAGACCTTCATGGAACTGATGGTCGCCGTGGGCAGCCGGGACGGGCGGGAGATCGTGCTCTCGCTCGACGAGATCCGCCAACAGGGACGGCTCGGCCGGGATGGCGAGGGCAAGTGGCTGATCAAGGAGAAGCCATGACTCCGCCCGACGCGCACATGGCGGCATCCGCTGTCGGCGACGGCCCCTATATCGGCCGGCCGTTGCCGCGCTTGGAGGATGAGCGCCTGCTCAGGGGACAGGGGCGCTATACCGACGATTTCCGACTGGCGGGCGAGCTGCACGCCGCCTTCGTGCGCGCGCCCCACGCCCATGCCGCCATCGAGGGCATCGAGGTGGCCGAAGCCGCGGCCGCTGCTGGCGTGGTCGCCGTGCTGACCGGCGCGGACTACAAGGCCGACGGCCTTGGCGGCATCGACCACTTCCCCAACCCGGCGGACGCGGTCCAGGCGGACCGGCGCGCCTTCACGGGCAATGGTGGCCGGGCGGTGCTGGACCTTCCGCACCTGCCCTTGGCCACGGACCGGGTGCGCCACATGGGCGAACCCGTCGCGGTGGTGATCGCCGAGACGGCCGAGGCCGCGGCGGACGCAGCGGAACTGGTCGCAGTCGACTACCGGGAGCTGCCGGTCGTCGCCGATCTCGACCAGGCCGTGACGGCGCGGGCGCCGCGGCTCTACGACGATCTCCCCGACAACATCGCCTTCGAGGCCCGCTTCGGCGACGAGGCGGCGACCGAGCAGGCGTTGCGGGGCGCCGCCGTCGTGATCGAGCAGCGCTTCGTCAACCAGCGGGTCGCCAACGCGCAGATGGAACCGCGTTCGGCGATCGGCACCCACGACCCCGCCACCGACATCACCACCATGATCGCCGGCAGCCAGGGCGCGGTGCGCCAGCGCGACACGCTCGCCCGCCTGCTCGGCCTGGCGGCGGAGAAGGTGCAGGTGATCTGTCCCGATGTGGGCGGCGGTTTCGGCCCGCGCACCAACCTCTACCCCGAACAGGCGGTCGTCGTCTGGGCCGCCCGGCGGCTCGCCCGCCCGGTACGCTGGACGAGCACGCGGTCGGAGGCCTTCCTCGCCGATTTCCAGGGGCGCGACAGCATCACCACCGCCCGGATCGGGCTCGATGCCGAGGGCCGGATCACCGGCTACGCCGTCGCGCTCGACGGCAATGTGGGTGCGCACACCGTCTCCTACGTGCCGGTCGCCAACGGCTACCGGGTGCTGACCACGGTCTACGACGTGCCGACGGCCTTCGCCCGGCTGCGCGGTGTGCTGACCAACACCGTGCCGACGGCACCCTATCGCGGCGCCGGCCGGCCTGAAGCGCATTTCGTCATCGAACGCCTGCTCGACATCGCTGCCCGCCGCCTCGGCCTCGACCGGGTGGAAATCCGGCGCCGCAACATGGTGCCGCGCCAGCGCCTGCCCTACCGCAACGCCATGGGCCTGACCTATGACAGCGGCGACTTCCACCACAATCTCTCCCAGGCCCTGGCAATGGCCGACTGGGCCGGCTTCGATGGACGGCGCGCCGCCGCCCGTGGCCGTGGCCGGCTGGCCGGCATCGCCGTGGCCAACTACGTCGAGTCGCCGGTCGGCATTCCCGTCGAGCGGGTCGAGGTGGCGGTGCTGGCCGATGGCGCCGTGGAGGTCGTCGCCGGCACCCAGTCGACCGGCCAGGGGCATGAGACCAGCTTCGCCCAGGTGATCGCCGACCGGCTCGGCGTGGCCCCGGCGCAGGTCCGGCTGGTCACCGGCGACACCAGGCGCGTCGCGGTGGGCGGTGGTACCCATTCGGACCGCACCATGCGCCTCGCCGGCCAGCTGATCATGAAGACGACGGGTGAGATCCTGGAGCAGGGCCGTCAGGTGGCGGCGCATCTGCTCGCGGTCGATCCGGCCGACCTCGCCTTCGTCGACGGCGCCTTCCGGGCGCCCGGCAGCAATCGCACCTTCCGCCTCGTGGAACTGGCGGCGGAGATCGCCGGCAATGCCACCCTGCCCGCGAGCCTGCGCCGGCCGTTGCACGCCGTGGCGGACTTCCGCGGCCGGATCCCGGCCTATCCCACCGGCGCGGCGGTCTGCGAGGTGGAGGTCGATCCGGAGACCGGCGTCACGGACATCGTGCGCTACACCACGGTCGACGATGTCGGCCAGCCCATCAACCCGCTGATCCTGCACGGTCAGGTCCATGGCGGCATCGCCCAGGGCGTGGGTCAGGCGCTGTTCGAGACGGTCTCGGCCGACGCCGAGACCGGCCAGATCCTCAGCGGCTCCTTCATGGACTACGCCATGCCCCGCGCCGACCGCCTGCCCGCCATCGACGTCGCCCTGGCGGAGGATCCGACCGCCGGCAACACGCTGCGCGTCAAGGGCGGCGGGGAGAGCGGCATCACCCCGGCGACGGCGGTGACGATCAACGCCATCGTCGACGCCCTGGCGCCGCTCGGGGTCGTGCATGTCGACATGCCGGCCACGCCGAACCGCGTCTGGGCGGCGATCCAGGATGCCTCCCGGGCAGGCGGAGGCGGCGCATGAGCGGCGCGGTCACGGTCACGCTGGCGTCGGATGGCGCGCTGGAGGTCACGCTCGACCGTCCCGGCGACGGCAATGTGCTGACGCCCGACATGACCGAGGCGCTGGCCGCGGCCTTCGCCCATCCGCCCGCCGAGGCCCGCTTCATCGTGCTCTCGGGAACGGGACCGGATTTCTGCGCCGGCCGGCAATCGCCCATGCCGCCGGCCGATGCCCGGCCGACGGCCGCCGACATCCGCCGGGCCGTCGCCGACCCGGTGCTCGACTTCTACGCCACCGTGCGCGCAGTGCCGCTGCCGGTGATCGCGGTCGTCCGGGGGCGGGCCTTCGGCGTGGGGTGCGCGCTGGCCGGTCTTGCCGACCTGGTGATCGCCGCCGACAGCGCGCGCTTCTGCGTGCCGGAGATGGACCGCGACATCCCGCCCCTTCTGGTGATGACGGCCCTGCAGGACCGCCTGTCCAGGGCCGCCCTCGCCCGCCTGGTGCTGGGCCGCGAGCCGGTCGGCGGCCGGGAGGCGGTGGCACTGGGCCTGGCCGGCATGAGCGTGCCCGACGACGCGCTCGACGACGCGGTGGCGACGCAGCGCGCCCGGCTGTCGGCCAACAGCGACACCGTGCTCCGCACCGTCAAGCGCTTCCTCAACGCCGGACCCGAAGCCTCCTTCGCGACCCGGCGGGAACTCGCCGCGGCGGCGATCGCCGCCGCCACCACCGAACGCTACGCGCGCTAGCGCTGGAACCCGGCATGGACACCAACGCGACCGATACCAAGTTCAGGCGGCTCAGCGGTCCGATGGCCCAGATGGGCGCCATCCTGCTCGCCATGCCGGTCATCCTCGGCTCGCTCTGGGCGGTGGAAATCCACCATTATCTGGGCCTGTTGATCTTCGAGGAGCAGTTCCTCGTCGTGATGCTGGGTTTCGCCCTTCTCTCGGTGTTCGTCTGGGTCAAGCCGCGGCGCGGCGGCACCGCGGAGCATGTGGGCTGGTACGACTGGATCCTCTCGGCCGCCGCCGTCGCCACCTGCCTCTACGTCGTCGTCAACTACGGCGACATCATCTACGACCTGTCGACGCTGAGCCTGGAGCGCCTCGGTTTCGGCGCAATCGCCCTGCTGCTGGTATTCGAGGCGACGCGTCGGCTGATCGGCTGGACGCTGATCCTGATCGCCGTCTTCTTCATCCTCTACGCCCGCTTCGGCGACATGCTGCCGGGCATCTTCGCGGTGCCGCCGACCCGGTGGGAACGCATCACCGTCTACATCTTCCTGGACACCAACGGCCTGTTCGGCCTGCCCATCGGCGTCGCGGCGACCACCATCGTCACCTTCGTGCTGTTCGGCGGCATTCTCAAGCTGGTCGGCGGCGACCGCTTCATCACCGACCTGGCGCTGATCGCCATGGGCCGCTATCGCGGCGGCCCGGCGAAGGTCTCGATCATCGCCTCCACCCTGTTCGGCACGGTGTCGGGCAGCGCGGTGTCCAATGTCGCGGTGGTCGGCCCGATCTCCATCCCGATGATGGAGAGGGCGGGCTATCCCAAGCACCAGGCAGCAGCGGTCGAGGCCGTCTCGTCCACCGGCGGCCAGATCATGCCGCCAGTCATGGGCATCACCGCCTTCCTGATGGCCGACTTCCTGGGCATCCCCTATTCCGACGTCGTGCTGGCGGCCCTGATACCGGCCGTCCTCTACTACTTCGCCGTCTTCGTGCAGGTCGACCTGGAGGCCGCCCGCCGCGGCCTGAAGGGCCTGCCGCGCGAGCAGATCCCGCGCCTGCGTCCCACGCTGAGCCAGGGCTACGCCTTCATCGTGCCGCTGGCGGTGCTGATCTACACGGTGATGTTCGCCCACTGGACACCGGGCCGGGCGGGCCTGGCGGCGGCCGGCTGCGCCCTGGCCATCGGCCTGCTTCGCTCGGGCACGCGGCCCGGCCTGCCGGCCCTCTGGCGGGTGCTGGTGACCACCGGGCGTTCGATGATGGACATCCTGATCCTCACCGCCGTCGCCGGCGTGGTGATCGGCGCCCTGCAGGTCTCCGGCGTCAGCTTCAGCCTGTCCTCGATGCTGCTGTCGCTGGCCGGCGACAACGTGCTGCTGATCCTGCTGATGACCGGCATCGTCTGCGTGGTGCTCGGCATGGCGCTGCCGACGGCGGTCATCTACACCATGCTGGCCGTGCTGGTGGCCCCGGCCCTCACCCAGCTCGGCGTCGACCGGCTGGCGGCCCATCTCTTCATCTTCTACATGGGCATGCTGTCGATGATCACGCCGCCGGTGTGCTTCGCCACCTTCACCGCGGCTTCCATCGCCGGCTCGAACTTCTGGCGCACGGCCTTCTCGGGCATGCGCTTCGGCATCGTCGCCTACATCCTGCCCTTCGTCTTCCCGTTCAGCCTCGGCCTCATCATGCAGGGCGACCCGCTGAACGTGATTCTGGCGCTGCTGACCGCGATCGTCGGCGTCATCGGCCTCGGCATCGGGCTGACCGGCTACCTGTTCGGCACGCTGAACCCGCTGCAGCGCCTGCTCTTCTTCGTCGCCGGCATCGCCATCATGCCCTCGCCGACGGCCAGCGACACCGCCCTCATCCTCAACATCGCGGGCATCGGCGCCGGCGCGCTCTCCGTCGCCTATGCCTGGATCGTCGCCCGGCGCCGGCCGGCAGCCATCGTTCCGGCCGCGGCGGAACAGGACCTCCGGAACCAGTGAGCCCGCCCATGACCCAGACGCCATCCGCCGACAGGCTGCACCACTTCGCCTGGCGCTGCCGCGACGCCGAGGAGACCCGGCACTTCTACGAGGACGTACTGGGCCTGCCGCTGGCCCATGTCATCAAGGCCGACAAGGTGCCCTCGACCGGCGAGGAGACGCCTTACGTGCACATCTTCTTCCGCATGAAGGACGGCTCCTACATCGCCTTCTTCGACCTCGGCGACGGCAAGATCTCCACCCCCGACCCGGGCACGCCGTCCTGGGTGAACCACTTCGCCATGGAGGTGGAGAGCGAGGACGATCTCCTGGCCGCCAAGCGGCGCCTGGAGGCGGACGGGGTGGCGGTGATCGGGCCGACCGACCACGGCTTCGTCCGCTCGATCTACTTCTTCGACCCCAACGGGCTGCGCCTGGAATTCACCTATCGCACGGAAGGCCCGGCCTATCTGGACGCCGCCGAGGCGGAGGCCCACGCCAAGCTCGACGCCTGGACCGCCAGCCGCCGCAAGTCATAGAGCGGCTGGATGTCCGCAATTCCGACGACCACGCATCAATAGGGAGGAAATCATGACGATGCTCAGCAAGACCCTCGCCCCGCTCGCCCTCGGCGCCGGCCTGATGGCCAGCGCCTCCGTCGGCGCCCAGACCATCGCGCTGGCGACCGACCAGCCGGGCACCACCTTCAACACCATCGGCGCCGCCGTGGCGGACGTGATCTCCGACCACTCCGACATCAATGTCGTCGTGCGGCCCTATGCCGGCCCGGCAGCCTGGCTGCCGATCCTCAACAGCGGCGAGGTGTCGCTCGGCACCATGTCGGCCAACAGCGCCTACCAGTCCTTCACCGGCAACAACGAGACCGAGACGCCCTATCGCGACTTCCGCATCATCCGCGCCGGCGAAGGCAGCCTGATGCTGGGCTTCGTGGTGCGCGAGGATTCCGACATCCACTCCTTCGCCGATCTTGCCGGCCACCGGGTGGCCAGCGACTATGGCGGCCACCTGTCGATCGGCAATTCGCTGCGCGGCTCGCTGGAGATCGGCGGGCTGACCTGGGACGACGTCACGCCGGTGCCGGTGGTCAGCGCCAATGACGGCGTCGAGGCCCTGGTCGCCGACCGCGTCGATGCCGCCTGGGCCTCGCTCGGCCAGCCGGTGGCGCGCGAGGCCGACACCCAGATCGGCATCCGCTACCTGCCCGCGCCCGACACACCGGAGGCGGAGGAGATCTACCAGCGCAACGTCTTCCCGGGCGCGGTCATTTCCGTCGCCCAGGCCGGTGCCGCGCCGGGGGCGGACGAGCCGACGCCGCTGCTCTCCTACGACGCCTATATCGTGGTCCACGAGGATATGCCGGACGAGCAGGTGGCGACGATCCTCGAAGCGCTGTGGGAGGGCACGGAGGACCTTTGGCCGATCCACCGCAGCCTGCAGGGCTTCACCCACGAGGCCTCGGTGACGTCCGCTCCGGTCGCGCCCTATCACCCGGCCGCCATCGCCTTCTACGAGGAGCGTGGCATGTGGACGCCGGAAGACCAGGCGCGCCAGGACGAACTGATGGCCGAGGCGGAAGCCGAATAGGCATCCGCCCCATCATCCGGTGTGGGAGCGGGCGGAGACGCCCGCTCCCCTCTCCTTGCACGTCAAGCCGACCGAGCGCATGACCGAGCAGACCTCCTGGCGACCGACCACCTGGGACCGCATCCCCGAAATCGTCTCCTATCCCGAACCGCAGGGCGCTGCCGAAACCTACGGCTTCGCCGGGACCTCGGGCCGGGTGAACCTGGAGGGGCAGCGCCTGGTGCCGCGCGACCGGCCGTCGGACACGCTCTATCTCTTCATGCACCCGACCTCGACCCTGCAATTGCTGCCGATGCCCACGGCCCTGGCGGAGGCGGGGCTGCACGTGCTCTGCGCCGCCAGCCGCTACGCCAAGAACGACAGCGCGCTGATCATGGAAAAGGTGGCGCTCGACCTTGGCGCCTGGATGCGCCACGCCCGCGAGACGCTGGGCTACGCCCATGTCATCCTCGTCGGCTGGTCGGGCGGCGGCTCACTCTCCCTGTTCTACCAGGCGGAAGCCGAGGCGCCGTCGATCACCCACACGCCGGCCGGCGACCCGGTCGACCTGACGGCTGCCGGCCTCGTGCCGGCCGACGGCATCATCTTCATCGCCGCGCACCTGTCACGCGCCGAGACCGTGACCGAGTGGCTGGACCCGTCGGTGACGGACGAACGCGACCCCGATCACCGCGATCTCGCCTTCGATATCTACGCGCCAGACTGCCCGAACGGGCTGCCCTTCGATGCCGACTTCGTGGCTGCCTTCCGCGCCCGCCAGCAGGCGCGCAGCGCCCGCATCACCGCCTGGGTGCGCGAGACGCTGGAGCGCCTGCGCGCAGCCGACGGGCCGGAGGTCGAGCGCGCCTTCGTCGTCCACCGCACCATGTGCGACGTGCGCTGGCTCGACCCGGCGATCGACCCCAACGGCCGCAAGCCGAACTGGTGCTATCTGGGCGACCCGCGAACGGTCAATGTCGGACCGGTCGGCCTGGCGCGCTACACCTCGCTGCGCTCCTGGCTCAGCCAGTGGAGCGTGGAAACCTCCAACGCGCGCAGCCGGCGCAACGCCCCGCGCGTCCGCCTGACGCCGGTGATCCAGATCGTCAACGGCGCGGACGACGCGGTGCCGGCGACGCACAACCCCATCGTGCACGCCGCGCTCGCGACCGCCGACAAGGAGATGGTCGAGATCGCCGGCGCGACCCACTACTATCTGGGCCAGCCCGACCACCTGAGGCAGTGCATCGACACCGTCATCGACTGGAGCAGGCGCCATGGCTTCTGACGCAGCGGAGATTTCACCGGCCGGCGATCGGCCACCGCCGGTCGCCTTCAGCCATGTCGGCATCCACGCCTTCGACCACGAGCGCCTGGCCCGCTTCTACCGGGAGCGGCTGGGCCTGGTCGAGACGGACCGGGGCAGCCTGCCCGGCCGCGGCGACCTGATCTTCCTCAGCCGCGATCCCAGGGAGCACCACCAGCTCGTCCTGATCAGCGGCCGGACCGCCGGACGCGACACCCGGCACGTCAACCAGATCTCCTTCCGCGTGCGCTCGCTTGACGAGTTGAAGCAGCTCCATGCCCGGCTCAAGGACGACCCGGAGGCCAGCGACCTCAAGCCCACCAACCACGGCGCGGCCTGGGCGCTCTACTGCCTCGACCCGGAAGGCAACCGGATCGAGCTGTTCGTCGACACGCCCTGGTACATCCCCCAGCCGCTGTCGGAGCCGTTCGACCTCGAGGCGCCGGTCGCGGAGATCGAGGCGGCGACCGAGGCCAGGTGCCGGTCGACCCCCGGCTTCCGTCCGATGGCCGAGTTCCAGGCGGAGATCGCCCGCCGGATAGCGCATGGCTGAGCACACCGCCCCGCGCCGGGTTATCCTCGCCATCACCGGTGCCTCCGGTGCCGTCTACGGCATTCGCGCGCTGGAACTGCTGCGCGAGGTCGGGGGGATCGAAACCCATCTCATCGTCTCGCCCGCCGCCCAGCGCACCATCGCCGAGGAGACCGACACCCCGCTCGCCACGATCCGGGCATTGGCGGATGTTGTTCATCCCTATCGCGACATCGGCGCGTCGCTCGCCAGTGGATCCTACCGCACCGCCGGCATGCTGGTGGCCCCCTGCTCGGTCAAGACGCTCTCGGGCATCGCCAACGCCTATGACGACAATCTGGTGGTGCGGGCCGCCGATGTCTGTCTGAAGGAACGGCGCCGGTTGGTGCTGATGCTGCGCGAAACGCCACTGCATCTCGGCCATGTCGAACTCATCGAGCGGGTCACCCGCTACGGCGCCATCGTCATGCCGCCAGTGCCCGCCTTCTACCACCGGCCGCAGACCATCGGAGAGATCGTCGACCAGTCGGTGGGCCGGGCGCTCGACCTGATCGGCATCGAACACGAGATCCTGCGACGCTGGACGGAAGCGCCAGCGTCCGATGGCCCATCCGGCGACCCGTCCGGCGACCCGGCCGGCGACCCGACCGGCGACCCGACCGGTGAAACGGCCGATGACGGTCGCGACTGAGCCGCCCGACCTCGCCTGGCTCGGCATCCCGGACGACCCGCTCTGGCGCTTCGCCCTCGACATCTACCAGCGGCCCGGCGTCGCCGAGGCCTGCCTCAGCCTGCAGGACGACTGCGGGGCGGACGTGAACCTGCTGCTGTTCGCGCTGTGGTGCGCCGCCGAGGGCGAGGAACTGACCCCGGACACGGCCCGCGCGGCCGGCGCCGCGATCGCACCCTGGTCGGCGGTGGCCATCCAGCCCCTGCGCCGCCTCCGCCGCGCTCTCAAGCCACCGGTCGCGGGCGTGCCGGACGACCGCCGGGAAGCCGTTCGCAACCGCACCAAGTCGCTCGAACTGGCCGCGGAGCGGATCGCGCTCGCCCGGCTCCACGAATTCGCCCGGGAGATGTCGCGGCCGCCGGCCTCCGCCAACCGCGATCGAGCCATGCGCGACAACCTTTCAGCCGCCCTCGCGCTCGCCGCCGCCGGGAACGACGCCCGCTCGGCGCCGGCGGTGGAACGCCTGGTCGCGGCCGTGCTGCGGGGCTGAAACCGCCACCGACGGCCCTCTTGCACGCTGTGATGGTAATCGATTACCATCGATGCGGTTTCGAACCGTCACCGCACCCCCGGTGCAGCGATCCGGCGGCGAACGGTGCCAACAATTCCACGTCCCGTGAGAGGACGTGCCTTCAGGGAGGATAGTGATGACCAGGAAACTGACCCTCGTGTCGACCATCGCGCTCGCGGCCGGTCTCGCCGGCGGCGTGCTTGCCCAGGACTACACCATCGGCCTGTCGAACGGCTGGGTGGGCAGCGAATGGCGCACCCAGATGATCGAGGAGGCGGAAGCCGCTGCCGCGGCCTGGGCCGAGCAGGGTATCGAGGTCGAGACCATCGTGCAGAGCGCCAATGTGGACGTGCAGGGCCAGATCGCCCATGTCCGCAACTTCATCAACCAGGGCGTCGATGCCATCATCATCAACCCGAACAGCCCGACAGCGTTCGACCCGATCTTCGCGCAGGCGGCCGCCCAGGGTATCCTGGTGATCGCCACCGACGCCGAGGTCAGCTCGCCCGACGCGCTGTATGTCGGCATCGACCAGCAGGGCTGGGCCGAGCAGTCGGCGCGCTGGCTGGCGGAGGAACTCGGCGGCGAGGGCCAGGTCGTGGCGATCAACGGCGTCGCCGGCCACCCGGCCAACCAGATGCGTGTGGAGGGCTACCAGTCGGTGTTCGGCGAGTACCCCGGCATCGAGATCATCAACGAGGTCAACGCCAACTGGGACCAGGCGCAGGGACAGCAGGCGATGCAGAACCTGCTGGCCACCTATCCGGACATCGACGGCGTGTGGGTGCAGGACGGCATGGCCGACGGCGCCTGGCGCGCCATCCGCAACACCGACCGCGACGTCATCGCCACGGGCGAAATCCGCAAGGACTTCCTCGACCTGTGGGCCGCGGAGGATCTGAACGTCGGCGCCTCGGTCAACCCGCCGGGCGTGATGGCCAGCGCGCTGAACGTCGCGGTCATGCTGCTGGAAGGCCGGGAACTGCGCGACGGCGTCCTCGAGGGCCGCTACGGCAACGCCCTCTACCTGCCGATCCCGCTGATCACCAACGACAACCTCGACGAGGCGCTGAGCCAGGTCGAGGGTCAGCCCGGCTATTATTCTGTCACCGACCTCGTGACGCCGGAGGAAGCCGAAGAATTCTTCCAGTAGGCGGACGGTTTCGTGCCCGGCGGCGGCAGTGCCCGTCGCCGGCCGCGATCCGAAGGCCGTCCCCATGTCGATGTCCAGCCCGCGTTCCTCGCTCAGCCACTCAACGGGCCCCTCGCCCGGCCTCCCGGGCGGCGCCAGCCTGCAGGTGCGCGAGGCGACCAAGCGCTTTGGCCACGTCGTCGCCCTCAGCCGTGGCGATCTGCCGCTCGCCAATGGCGAGGTGCACGCGCTGGTCGGCTCCAATGGCTGCGGCAAGAGCACGCTGTGCAAGATCATTGCCGGCTCGGTCAGACCCGATTCCGGCACCATCACGCTCGATGGCGAGACCGTCCATTTCGCCAGCCCGCATGATGCCGAGGCCGCCGGCGTCGGCATCTTCTATCAGGAACTGAGCCTGATCCCGCAGCGCACCGTGGCGCAGAATCTGAGCCTCGGGCGTGAACCCAGGCGCGGTGGAGTCCTCGTCGACCGCAAGGCGGAGCGGAAGCGGGGCGAGGATCTGCTCGCCCTCTTCGGCGAGGTCAGCGGTGCGGGTCTGACGCCGGAGACGCCCGTCGCCGACCTGAGCAGCGACCAGCGGCAGATCGTGGAGATCCTCAAGGTCGCGGCCGCCGATCCGCGCATCATGATCTTCGACGAGGCGACGGCCGCCCTCGACCGGGATCAGACGGCGGTGTTCTTCGACCTTTTGCGGCAGTGGAAGGGCGACGGTCGCTCGATCGTCTTCATCACCCATCGCATGGACGAGATCTTCACCATCGCCGACCGGATCCTGGTCTTCAACAGCGGCCGCATCGTGCGCACCCTCGAAGGGGACGAGAAGACCTCGCACGCGCT
>JAVKFF010000192.1:0-17682 GCA_040226215.1 Azospirillaceae bacterium | reverse complement strand
GCATTTTCCCACCTCTGCTACTGGGCTTGTCTTCTGGAGCGGTTGGGCATGCCCTGGCCCGGCCGGCGCCGCCTCGGTGCGGGTCGGACACCTGTCCCGATCCCGCACACACGCAACGCCCCCGAGCCGGCCTCGCCGCTCGTGGTGAGGGGCGGGTTATAGCGATGCCCCGGCGCCCGCGCAAGCGCAGAGCCCGGACGGCGTGCGAAGACCGGCGATGCGGCAGCGGCATGGATGACGATCCGGGTAGGGCCGCCACTGTTTCCTAGTCCGAACCAGTCAGTTCCTGCCGGGGCGGATTATATCCGCGGCCGATCCGTGCGACATGCTGACCCATCCGGGCGGGTTCCGGTCATCCGCTTCCCGCCCGCGCGCCCTTTTGAGGAGGACAATACCGATGAACACCGACTCCCTGACTCCCTACGGCACGGCGCTGCTGCGCGTCACGCTCGGCGTCGCCATTCTGGCCCACGGCCTGTTGAAGGTCTTCGTCTTCGGCTTCGCCGGCACCGCCGGCTTCTTCGAATCCCTCGGCCTGCCGGCGGTTCTCGCCTATCTCACCATCCTCGGCGAGGTGGCGGGCGGCGTGGCGCTGATCCTCGGCGTGTGGACGCGGCTGGTCTCGCTGCTGATGATCCCGATCCTGCTCGGCGCGCTGTGGGTGCATTCCGGCAATGGCTGGGTGTTCTCCAATCCTGGCGGCGGCTGGGAGTATCCGGCGATGTGGACCGTGCTCTACGCCGTCCAGGCACTGCTCGGCGACGGCGCCTTCGCGCTCAGGACCATCCCCGGCCTGCGCCGCGAGCCGCTGGCGAACGCCACCTGACCGACCCGCCCGACCGACCCGCCTGACCAACGCTGGCGGGCGGCATTCCAGTGTCCAGGAAGGCCGGTGCGGCAGCGCGCCGGCCTTCCTGCCATCGGGCTATCGGTTGACGCCGGGCACCGGGCAGCCGTCGCGCATGTAGCTGTGCTCCACGGTGCCGGCCTCGTGAATGCGCAAGACCAGCCAGTCGCCCGGACATTGCGGCAGGCGGATCCAGACCAGCGCGGTCTCGGAGAGGAAGTTGGTCTCCCGCTCGCGCACGTCGATGGTGCCGAAGGAGACCTGGTCCGGATCGATGCCGATGCCGGCGAGGAAGTCCTCGGCGGCGTCCTGGTAGAAGGCGGGCGAGCGTGCCTGGGCGGTGGCGGCGAGGCAGAGCGCGGCCAGGGCCGCCAGTGCGCCGGCCCGGCAAGCCCGCCGCGCGTGGCGCCGCGATCTCCTGATCGGTTCAAGCATGATGGGTTCTCCCTCGACGGTGACGATGCCCCGCAGCGGGAAGAATGGCGCCGGAATGTGGCGTGCGAAAGGGGGACCGGTATGGGTCCCCCCGTGCAGGGTCCGGCAAGGACCGATGCGCCAGGCCGGCAGCGGCTGGCCCGTTGCCCTCATGGGCGCTGGGCAGCTAGAGCATCCTGCGCCCGAACGGGCGCAGACAAGATGCTCTAGGCTATTGAGAATCGGGCAGATTATTTGCGACCGAATGGGTCCATTCGGTCGCAATCTGCCCTAGCGCGGTGCCAGCACCATGACCATCTGGCGGCCTTCCATCCTCGGCATGGATTCGACCTTGGAGATCTCCTCCAGTTCGTCGCGCACCCGGATCAGCACGTTCATGCCGAGTTCCTGATGGGCCAGTTCGCGGCCGCGGAAGCGCATGGTCACCTTGACCTTGTCGCCCTCTTCGATGAAGCGCCGCATGTTGCGCATCTTGATCTGGTAGTCGTTCTCATCGATGTTCGGCCGGAGCTTGATCTCCTTGACCTCGATGACCTTCTGCTTCTTGCGCGCTTCGTTCGCCTTCTTCTGCTGCTCGTACTTGAACTTGCCGTAGTCGAGCACCTTGCAGACGGGCGGATCGGCGTTGGGCGAAACCTCCACCAGGTCGAGTCCGACCTGCTCGGCCGCCTCCAGCGCGGCCTTGACCGGAACGACCCCGATCATGGATCCGTCCGGTCCGACGAGGCGCACCTTCGGTACGTCGATCTCGTCATTCACCCGAGGCCCTTCGCGCGTCGGGGGAATGTTGGAAGTGTGTCTGACTATGGATGGCCTCCTTCAATTGCCAAGTCATGGATGACGGTGTCCAGCGGACAACAGCCCAGCGGACAACAGCCCAGCGGACGATAGCACAGCGCAAATATCGGCGCATGCGGTTCGCCGCGGCGGCCCGGGTTGTTCTGATATACGTCAAGTGAACCTGAGACGGGAGTGGGAAACCTCACGCCGTCTCCCGGTCGATCGGCGATCGCGCCTCGTCCCTCAGGTGGGCGATGGCGTCGTCGAGCGCGAGAACCTCCTGGGCCTGTCCGCCCAAACGCCGCAGCGCGACGGTTCGTTCCTCCGCCTCGCGCTTGCCGACGACGACGATGACCGGCGTCTTGGCCAGCGAATGCTCGCGCACCTTGAGATTGATCTTCTCGTTGCGCAGATCGGCCTCCACGCGCAACCCCGCCGCCTTCAGCCCGGCCGCCACCTCGGCGGCGTAGCCGTCGGCGTCCGACGTGATGGTCGTCACCACGGCCTGGGTCGGGGCCAGCCAGAGCGGGAAGCGCCCGGCGAAGTTCTCGATCAGGATGCCGATGAAGCGCTCGAAGGAGCCGAGGATGGCCCGGTGCAGCATCACCGCGTGGTGCCGCTCGCCGTCCTCGCCGACGAAGACGGCGCCCAGCCGCTCCGGCAGCACGAAGTCCGCCTGCAGGGTGCCGCACTGCCAGTCGCGGCCGATCGCGTCGCGCAGCACGAATTCCAGTTTCGGGCCGTAGAAGGCGCCCTCGCCGGGGTTGAGTTCGAAGGCGTAGCCCGAGGCCTCGACCGCGTCCTTCAGCGCCGCCTCGGCCTTCTCCCAGATGGCGTCGGCGCCGGCGCGCACCGGCGGCCGGTCGGCGAACTTGATCGCCACATCCTCGAAGCCGAAATCGCGATAGACCGTCATCAGCAGGTCGATGAAGGCGATGCTCTCGTCCTTCATCTGGTCGGGCGTGCAGAAGATGTGGGCGTCGTCCTGGGTGAAGGCGCGCACCCGCATGATGCCGTGCAGCGCGCCCGAGGGCTCGTTGCGGTGGCACGCGCCGAACTCGGCCATGCGGATCGGCAGGTCGCGGTAGCTCTTGATGCCCTGGCGGTAGATCTGCACGTGGCAGGGGCAGTTCATCGGCTTCAGGCCGAGCACTTTCGCGCCCTCATCCGCCTCCATGACGAACATGTGCTCGCGGAACTTCTCCCAGTGGCCGGAGCGCTCCCACAATACCTTGTCTACCAGTTGCGGCGTCTTCACCTCGTCATAGCCGGCGCGGGCGAGCCGCTCGCGGATATAGGTCTCGATCGTGCGCCACAGGGTCCAGCCCTTGGGATGCCAGAAGACGCTGCCGGCGGCCTCCTCCTGCAGGTGGAAGAGGTCCATCTCGCGGCCCAGGCGGCGGTGGTCGCGCTTTTCCGCCTCCTCCAGCAAGTGGAGGTGGGCCTCGAGCTCCTTCTCGTCGCGCCAGGCGGTGCCGTAGATGCGTTGCAGCATGGCGTTGCGATGGTCGCCGCGCCAATAGGCGCCGGCCACCTTCATCAGCTTGAAGGCGTGGCCGACATGCCCGGTCGTCGGCATGTGCGGGCCGCGGCAGAGGTCCTTCCACGTCCCTTGCGTGTAGACCGAGATCTCCTCGCCGGCCGGCAGGTCGCGGATGATCTCCGCTTTGTATTTCTCGCCGATCGCCTCGAAATGGTTGATCGCGTCCTGGCGGTCCCAGACCTGGCGCTCGAAGGGCCGGCCGGCCTCGACGATCTCGTGCATCTTCGCCTGGATCGTCGCCAGATCGTCCGGCGTGAACGGCTCGTCGCGGGCGAAGTCGTAGTAGAAGCCGGTCTCGATGGCCGGGCCGATGGTCACCTGGGTGCCGGGATAGAGCGCCTGCACCGCCTCGGCCATGATGTGGGCGGCGTCGTGGCGGATCAGTTCCAGCGCGGCGTCATCCTTGCGGGTGATGATGCGCACCCGGGCGTCGCGGTCGATCAGCGTCGCCAGATCCTTCACCTCGCCGTCGACCTCGACGGCCAGCGCCGCCTTGGCCAGGCTCCTGGCGATGGACTCCGCCAGGGCGCGGCCGGTCACCGGGCCGTCGAAGCGGCGCACGCCGCCGTCCGGCAGCGTGATGGCGACGGGGTGGCCTTGCGCCGGCAGGGGCGCCGTCTCGGTCGAGACTGACGACATCGATGGGCTTCTCCAGTTCCTTGTCCCAGGCCCGCCGCTGGTCGGGCTGGCGTGCCTTCGGGCCCGCCGGCTGCCTGGTAGGCGGGCCGGCAGGCGGTCGCGAACCATATGGCCCCGAGGCGTCCTGTCAAGCAAGGGCGGGGCGACCGGCACATGCCTGCCGCGCATGTCGAGGAAGGCTCGGCGGGGCAGACGCGGTGCGGCCGGGCTACGCGACCCGCCCCGACAGCACGTCGTCATAGGCGTTCAGCAGGCCGGCCAGGAAGCGCGCCGGATCGGCCAGGCGGGCGATGTTGTCCACGGCGCGGGCGGCCAGCGCCTCGCGCGCCTCGCCGTCGAGGCCGAGGAAGCCGTGCAGCGCCTCGGCCGCCGCGCCCGGGTCGCCGTCGGGCACCAGGCGGCCGGTTACCTGCTCGACGATCAGTTCGCGCGAGCCCTCCAGCGTCGAGACCACCGGCCGGCCCATGGCCTGCGCCTCGGCCGTGATCATGTCGTGCGCCCAGGCCGACCGGCCGAGCCTGAGCACCACGTCGGCCAGCTTGTAGACCGCCGGCCAGTCGTCGACCCGGGGCAGCACATGGACGAGGTGGCCAAGCCCGGCCTGACGGGCGCTTTCCTCGACGCCCCGCAGCTCCTCCGGCTCGGCCACATCCAGGGCGGCGACGAGGCAGCGCAGCTCGCTGCCCGCGAAGGCCTGCAGGACGTCCCACAGCGGCCTGGGACCGCGCAGCAGCGCGGCGTCGGCCGGCACCAGCAGTACCGCCTGGGCGTCGCTCAGCCGCCAGCGCTCGGCCAGGGCCACCACGCGGGCGCCCGGCACGCTCGCCTGGGAGAATTGCTCGGCATCGTAGGGCGGGCGCAGCAGGCGGATGCGCTCGGGCGCGACCGCGCCGCTGTCGCGCAGGCCCCTGGCTACGCCGTCGCTGACCGCCAGCACGATGCTGGCCTGGGCGGCGGCGGCATTGCGCCGGTTGCGAAAGCCGCCGAGCTCGAGCGGGGCGTTGAGGCTGAGCACCAGGGGCAGGCCGAGCGCCCGGGCGACGCTCTGCGCGGTGGCGGCGGCCGGGGCGGAATGGGCGTGCAGGATATCGCAGTCCAGTGCGGCGATGCGTTCGGCAAGGTGGCGGCGCGCCTGCCTGCTGGCAAGGGGCTGCTCGATCAGCTCGGCGCGGGCGCGCCGGAGCGCGGTCGCCGCCCCGCAGCGCTCCGCCAGCACGGTGACGCGATGCCCGGCCTGACCGGTCAGCCGGGCGCAGGTGACAAGGCCGCGCCCCGGCGGGTCGTCGCCGATCGCCTCCAGGACATGGACAACGTGCCCGGACCTCGCCATTTCTTGTCTCGATCTCCCCCCGGCGGCATCGCCGGCGCGAACTGTCGCGCCGAACCGCCGCCCCTCGACCAGCCGGACCCGAGCCCATGCCGGACCCGTCACGCCTGCCCCCACCCGACGCCGCCGAAACCACCGACTCGAGGGTCGACGAATCCGTCCTCCGGCTCGACACCGCGAATGGACCTCTGGCGTATCGCCGAAGCGGCACCCCGCCGTCAACCAGCCTGCGTCTGGTCTTCTGTCCCGGCTACCGCTCCACCATGGACGGTATCAAGGCGCGGACCCTGTCCGCCGAGGCCGTGCGGCTCGGCCTGGCGGCGGTGTGCTTCGACTATCGCGGCCACGGCCGCTCGCCCGGCGCCTTCGAACGGCTGGGCATCGGCGACTGGCTGGCCGATCTGGAGGCGGTGCTGGCCGGCCCTGCCGCCGGCGGCCCCGCGATCCTCGTCGGGGCCTCCATGGGCGCCTGGCTGGCCGTGCTGGCCGCCGAGCGGAACCCGGCCGTCGCCGGCCTGGTCACCCTGGGCGCCGCGCCCGACTTCACCGAGGAACTGCTCAGGCCAGGCCTGACGCCGGCGGAGGCCCGCAGCCTCGACACCGGCGGCATGATCCACCGGCCGTCGCGCCATGGCGACGGGCCCTAACCCTATGGCGCGGCCCTGTTCGCCTCTGGCGCCGATCACCGCGTGCTCGGCCGGCGTCTCGCCTTCCGGGGCCCTGCGCGACTGATCCACGGCCGCGCCGACCGGGACGTCCCCTGGCAGCTCAGCCGACGCCTCGCCGCGGCGCTGGGCCGCGCGCAGGTCCGGCTCGACCTGGTGGCCGACGGCGATCACCGGCTCTCCCGGCCGCAGGACCTGGCGCGCATGCTGGCGGCGGTCGAGAGCGTGGCCTTGATGGTGGTCGAGCAGGGGGTCGGGGCGGCGCGCGGTCGCCCGGGACCTTCCGGTACCGCGCCGTAGCCGGCGCCTCAGTCGAACAGCCGGCGCGGCCGGCGGCGAAACAGCACGAGCAGGACCAGGCCGAAGCCGAAGAGCGCCAGCGCGGCCGGCCAAAGCAGCACGGTGACGATCGCCGGATCCCACAGCCAGGCCCAGACGTTGCGCTGGATCACCGCCTGGGCGACGTTCAGGCTCTCGCGGTCGAGCATGAACCAGAGCTCGCCGCCGGTGATCAGCCCGAAGGCCTGACCCTCGACCAGCCAGCGCCAGAGGTCGTAGCCGAACACGGCCAGTCCCAGGAGGACGAAAATCCAGCCGATGATCCGCAACACGATCATGGGGTGCCGGTGGCTCCTTCGGCGTGGCTACGGCCGGCGGCGGACCGGCCTGGAGATGACGGCGCGGCACCAGGCTGCGCCGCTCCCCGGACTGCCGGGCGGCGACCGTGTCGCCATCCGGTGGCGGCATTAGACATGAATTCGCCGCCGCGTGCCAACCCGAGAGAAATCGCGGCCCGGCCCGGCGCCCGGCGTGGCTTGCGCATCGCCGGACCTGCCGCTAATGTCCCGCCCCGCGACACGGAGGGGTGGCCGAGCGGCTGAAGGCGCACGCTTGGAAAGCGTGTATACGGGAAACCGTATCGAGGGTTCGAATCCCTCTCCCTCCGCCACTAATCCTCCAACAATTTTCTCTCAGCCGCGAATGAACGCGTCGGAACGCCAGTCTCCGTGCGGGTTAGAGCGATGGGCTGATAACGAGACTAGAAGGCGATCGCGACGATTTTTGCCTCCAAAGGGCCATTCTCTCTAACGCTCTTGCCTGCGGCACTTCAGTGAACGGATCGATATCGCTGAAATCGCTTCGCTATTTGGCTTTTTGCTACATCGGATTCGATGGATCTGTCGCTTTCCGAGCGCTCCTGCCACCCAATATCTGGCCTCAGTTCAACGGCTTCATTGGTCGCCAGCGATGCATTATCGAACGTCTCGGTTAGTTCGTGTTCTTTTCATCTATCAATCGCCAGGCCACCCGCCCGATCAGATGAGCGGCGATCGGAGCGGTCAGCAGGAGAAAGCCGATGATCGCCATCACCCGGATGGTGATCTCGAGCGAGGCGAAGGTGAAGGCGGTCGCGGCGAGAAGCAGACCGGCGCCGAGAGTCCCCGCTTTCGTGGCCGCATGCATCCGCGTAAGCGTGTCCGGCAGTCTCAGCACGCCCAACGCGGCGATCGCGAAAAAGAACGAGCCAGTGACGGCGCACAATCCGGCAGCGAGCGCGAAGACCGTGCTCATTGTCAGGCCTCCCGATCGGTTGCGGTGGAATCGAGTGTTCGCGCAGCCGAGGGTTCATCAGCTCGTTCCAGATAGCGGGCGAAGCCGACCGTGGCCAGAAAGCCCAGGACGCTAACCGCGAGGGCAACGTCGAGCAGCGCCGGAACATCATCGATCATCGCCAGACACGCAACCAGACCGACGATACAGATGGCCAGCAGATCGAGTGCGACGACCCTGTCCGCCCGGCTGGGGCCGATGAGCACGCGAAGCAGCACGCAAACGATGCTCGCGGCGACAACAAAAGCGGCGATGGACACGCAAACGGCGAGCACCATATCGGACCAGCTTCCGCTCATTGCGAGACCTCTAGCACACGTCGCTCGAAGCTACCCTTGATATTGGCAACCAGCGCTTCGGGCTCGCCCGCGAACATCGCGTGCACGTAAAGAAGGCTGCGATCATCCGACACGTCGAGGCTCAGTGTTCCCGGTGTCAGGGAGATCAGATTTGCCAGGGCGAAGATCTCGAAGTCCGAGCGCACGGTCAGTGGGACCGCGACGATGCGGGGTTCGGCGCGGCTACGCGGTGTCAGCACGTCCCAGGCGACCCGAAGACTGGAGATCAGCAGTTCCCAAACGAACAGTCCCAGAAGGCTGAACAGCGCTGGAATGCGGCGCAGGGCCCGACCTCCCTGGCTGCCGAATACCGGACGCGACAACCACACGGCCCCGTATCCGATGAACGCCCCGATCAACAGGTTGGCCAACGTGAAGTTTCCGTGCACGCCGGCCCATGCCATGGCAACCAACACTATAACGAAATACGGCTTCATGGTGTGTGTCCTCCGAGCACGGCGGCGACGTATCCCGCCGGGTTCATCAACTCCGCCGATGCTCGCTCGGCCAAGGTGAGGGCGGGGCTGACCGTCAGGCCGATTAGTAGGGTGGTGGCGGCGAGGCCGGCGATCGGCAGAGCGACCGTTCCGACACCGCGACTTGCCGTCCACTCGTCCCCGGATGTCATTGCCGATGGTGATGCCTTCCAGAAAACCTCGTTCCAGATCTTGATCATCGAGAAGAGGGTGAGCAGACCCACGCCGATCGCCACGCCAGCGAGTATGTAATCCGCCGCGTCGATGCTGGCCTCGATCACCAGGAACTTGGCCCAGAAGCCGGACAATGGCGGAACGCCGGCGAGAGAGAGGGCGGGAATGAGAAAAAGCACTGCCAACCAGGGCGATCGCTTGACGAGGCCGCCGGTGCGTTTCAGGTCCAGAGAACCGCAAAGCCGCCGGACCACGCCGGCGACAAGAAACAAGTTTGCTTTCACCACCATGTGGTGCAGCAGGTAGAAGACAGCCGCGGTGAGGGCGAGCGGCGTGAACAAGGCGAGGCCGACGATCATGTATCCGATCTGGCTGACGATGTGGAATGAGAGGATCCGGCGCATCTCACCCTGGGAAGCGGCGCCGAGGACGCCGACCACCATCGTCAGCACCGCTACCGACCAGAAGACACCGATCGTCAGGGCGGATTGCGCGGCAAACACAAGTGTGAAGACGCGTATCAGCGCGTAGACGCCAACCTTTGTCAGTAGTCCAGCGAAGAGGGCGGAGATGGCGAAGCCCGTCGTGTGGTAGGAGGCCGGCAGCCAGAAGAAAAGCGGGAAAACCGCAGCCTTGGCACCGAAAGCCAACGCCAGAACGAGCGCTGCTGGGACGACCGATCCCGAGGCCTCGCCTGCCGCGACAACGCGGTGGAGATCGGCCATATTGAGTGTTCCCGTGACGCCATAGAGCAGCGCCAGACCCAGCAGGAAAAGCAGGGTTCCGATCAAATTGAGCACGACATACTTCACGCCGCCGACGAGTTCGCCAGTGCTTCGACCGAGCACAAGCAGCCCAAAGGACGCGATAAGCATCACCTCGAACCAGACGTAGAGGTTGAACAGGTCTCCCGTCAGGAAGGCCCCGGCAACCCCCAGCAAAAGGACATGAAACAGGGGTGCGTACCCGCGGGCTTCGCGTGAGCGATCAGGGGCTGCCACGGCATATCCCGCAACGGCGACCCCGATGACGCCCGTGATCAGCACCATCGCCGCCGCCAGGTGATCGGCAACCAGTGCGATGCCGAACGGGAGCGTCCATGACCCCATCGAGGCAACCTGGATGCCGTCGGTCCAGACCGTGCCGAGCAGCAGCACGCCGGTGGCGAGCAGGGCTGCCGCTCCCGCGAGGCTGACGAGGCGCGTGAAGCGCGACGGACCGAGAAAGAAGGTGGCGAGCGCCGTGATGATCGGGACGATCAGTGGCAGGGCGACGATCCAGGCGGTCATGCAGCCTCCTTCCGCTCGGCGCTTTCCGGACGGACGACGTTGGACCCGTTCGCCGATGCTGCGTCACCGTCCCCGGCCGTCGCGAGGTCGTCGCTGTTGATGCTGCCCGTTTGCCGGAACGTCCGATAGATCAGGGACAGAGCGAACGAGAAGAGCCCAAAGCCGATAACGATCGCCGTCAGCACCAGGGCTTGCGGAAGGGCATTGGCTCCCATTCCGGTCGGCGCCTCTGCACCCTCCGGGATCAAGGCCGGCGCGCCCCGCACAAGGTCACCGGCCAGGAACAGGGCTAGATTGACGCCATTTCCCAGCAGAACGATGCCTAGCAGGACACGCACCAGGTTGCGGTCGGTCAACAGGTAGACCGCGCTGGCCACCAGGGCGGCGATTGCCATGGACGTCCAAACCTCCATCGCTCAGGCCTCCCGTTCAATGGCGAACAACAGGGTCAAGACTCCGCCGACCACCGCCAGATAGACACCCACATCAAACAGTAGGGGCGTGCCCAGCGGCAGGCCCGCTTCTTTCCACCAGAGGCCGGTCAGGAAGGGCTGGCCCGTCAGCGCGGCGAGGAGACCGGCGACGACCGCCACGCCAATGCCGAGCATGGCGATGGCCCGGGGGTCCAATGGCAGGGCGCGCCGGGCACTTCGCCACCCGGCCGATAGGGCAATCAGCGCATAAGCTGCCGCCGCGGCAAGGCCGCCGACAAAGCCGCCGCCGGGCTCGTTATGGCCGCGTAGCAGAAGATAGATGGACAGGGCGATCAGCAGCGCGCTCAGCATGCGGGCGCCGGCCTTCAGGATTATCGAATTCATCGTGCGTCCTTTCCGACGCGTCGGCTGCCACGCAGCAGCGCGTAGGCGCCAAGGGCGGCAACGACAACCACGATGATCTCTCCGAGCGTGTCGAGCGCGCGGAAGTCGACAAGGATCACGTTGACGATATTCCGGCCATGACCGCCAGGCACCGACTGCGCCTCGTAGTAGGCGGGGATGGTGCGGTCGACGGGTGGCGCCAGGCCGAGCATCAGCAGGAAGACCATTAGACCTATGCCGCCGGCAAGCGCGATACGCAGCCAATAGCCCGGCGTTCGGCGGGCCCGGTCCGGAGCCAGGCGCGGCAGGCGCGGGATCACGGCGGCGACCAGAAGAACGATCAGCGTCTCCACCATGAACTGGGTCACGGCGACGTCGACGGCGCTTTGCGTCAGGAAGATCAGCGTCAGACCGGTTCCGGTTGCGCCCAGCGCCGTCAGCGCGGCAAGTCTTGATCTCGTCACGCAGGCGCCCACTGCGCCGCCCGCCACGAGCACGATTGCCGCCGCCTCCCAGGCGGTGACGTCGCCAATCCCGAGGGCTGGGAGTTCCGGTGGTGCGGCCCAGAGGCCGACCACCAGCACCAGAGCGAAGACGGCCAGGACCGCGCCCACATGGAGCGTTAGGCGGCTGGGCTGAACAACGCGGGTCAAGCCGGTAGCCAGTGCCAGGATGCCGGCCATACTCCTGTCGTAGGCGCTATCGGCACGCCAGGGCAGCGCCCGTGCGATGCGCTCCGCGATGAGCCGCAGATGCGGCAGAGCCAGGTATATCGCTACACCCAGGGCTACGGTGACCACGCTTAGCATCAGGGGCAGATTGATCCCGTGCCAGAGCGCCAGATACATCTCGTACGGACGATCGAGGATCGCGACCGTCGCATCCTGGACCAGACTCCCGGCCAGACGATCGGGCATCAGTCCGAGCAACAAGCCAAGGAGTGCCAGAGTGAGCGGTCCCCAGACCATCATCCGCGGGGCCGGTCGCGTTGGTTGCGCCAATGGCCCGCTCGGTCGCCCAAGGAACGGCTTCAGTGCGACGATACCCGCTGCGGCGACCATCATGGCGTTGGCGAGCACGATCGCCGCCGCGACGAGGCTCGGCTCGTTCGTCAGGGCCAGGGCTCCTTCGTATTTCAGCTCCTTTCCGATGAACCCCAGAAAGGGCGGGAAGCCGGACATGGCCGCGGCGCCGAGAAAGGCGGTAACGGCAACAAGGGGCATCGATCGGGCCATGCCGCCAAGAGCGGTCCAATCGCGTGTGCCGCAGCTATGATCAACGGCGCCCACCATCAGGAAGAGCGTCGACTTGTAGAGCGCGTGCACAATGAGGAATGTCAACGCCGCGGCGATGGCCACCGGCTCCGACGAGGCCAGGAGCATGGTCAGCGTACCGAGCGCCATGACCGTCGTATGGGCAAGAACGAGCTTCATGTCGCTTTGCCGCAGCGCCTGCACCGACGCCCAGACCGCGGTCGTGGCGCCGAAAGCGGTGAGCAGGGGGAACCAAAGCTCGTGACCCGAAAAGGCCGGATGTAGACGCGCGAGAAGGAAGATGCCGGCCTTCACCATGGTCGCGCTGTGCAGATAGGCGCTGACCGGTGTCGGGGCGGACATGGCGTTCGGTAGCCAGAAGTGGAACGGCACCTGCGCTGACTTGGTGAAGGCGCCGGCCAGCACGAGCAGCAAGGCCGCGGTCTGCACCTCGGTCGGCAGGCCGGGAACTGCGGCGATCACCTCGCTCAACCGATAGGTGCCAACGGCGTTTCCGAGAACGATGAAGCCCGCCAGCATGACCAGGCCACCGAGACCGGTCACCAGCAAGCCCTGCAGGGCGTTGCGCCGTGCGGTCGGGTTGGTGTGGTCGAACCCGATCAGCAGGAAGCTGACAATGGTTGTCATTTCCCAGAAAATGAACAGCACGATGAGGTCGTCTGACATCGCCAGGCCGAGCATGGCGACCATGAAGGCGGTCAGCAGACCGATCAGGCGGATGCGCTTGGCGGGATCGCGGGTATAGGCGGCGGCATAGGTAAGCACCACGATGGCGATGCCCGTGATCAGCAGGCCGAAGAGCAGTGAAAGCCCGTCGAGGCGAAACGCGAGGGCGATATCCAGCGCCGGGATCCATGGAATGGACCACGCCAGATCCGGCGCGGCGCCGCCTCCGGTTACCGCTGCGATCATCAGGGCCGCGAACCCGCCCACGGTGAGTGCCAGGCAGGTAGCCGTCACCGTTGCGGAACGCACGGGAAGAGACATGAATGATCTGCCTCGGGCTAGATTGCGGCGCGTTCGCGCTCGACCGTTGCATCCGTCAGCGGGTCGCGAAGGCTGGTCCGATCGTCAATTGGCAGCTGCAGGGGCGTCTTGAGCACGAGGACCGATCGGCTCAACCGAGGCAGAAGCCTCTCCGCGGTATTGGGGCGTAATAGGGCACGAAGGTGCGATCGACCGCAGCATCCCATCACGACCAGATCGTAGTCGCGCTCAACGATTTCCGGTAGATCGGCGACGGTGTCGCCCATGATCACCCTGATGTCTGATGCATCCCATCCCAGGCCCGACAGGCGCAACAGATTGAACAGCGCAAGACGGCGCTGTTCGGCCAGTGCCGCGCATTCGCGCTCCAAGGTAGCTGGCGAGACTCGGAGAAAGGGACTCTCCGCTGCGGTCTTCGTACCGAATGGCAGGCAGGAATTGATCACCGATAAGGGGCCTTGGGAAGCGGCCGCCAGCCGCGACGCGGCATGGATCGCCGCAATGTTGAGGCCTTGCCGCGTGTGGTCGGTGTCGTCCGGATCGGCCAAGGCGGCAATGCGCGGCGGCGCGCCGAACGCCTCGGTCCAGAACCACAGAGGAGCACGACTTCGTTGCAGCGCCAGACGTCGCGTCCTCGTCATCCGCCAGCGCGTGCGGTCACTGTCACCGTCGGCCGGAAAGATGATCAGGTCGCCGCCGGATCGCGCCTCGATGGTCTGCAGCGCGGTTCCCGGATGCCCATTAAGGCGGGCAACCCCGACATGCAGACGTCGCCGTCTGCACCTGGCGACCAGTCCACGCACGGACTGCTCGCGCTGGTCCGGGTCACTACCCTTCTCCTCGACGCTGGCGAGGGTTACCCGTCGACAGGTGCTCGCTAGAAATTCACTCAACGCGTCAATCGGCGGCGACTCGTCACTCTCCAGGACGATGATGGCGTGATTGAACATGGTATCCCCTCCCGGCGCACTCGCAATAGGCATAATTGAGCTGGAACGACAGGCCTGATTATTCCAATTCAAAATTTTTCCGTCTTTGATATGATATTTTTATCATGATAAGTTTTCGACAGCTCCGGGCCCTGATTGGGATCGCCGATCATCTGCATTTCCGCCGTGCCGCGGAGACCTTGCACATCACGCAGCCCGCTCTCAGTACGCAGCTCCGCCAACTCGAGGCGCAGCTTGGCGTGACGCTGGTGGAACGCAGCCGATCGCATGTGATCCTGACGCCGGTCGGGGAGGCGATCGCTGAACGCGGGCGCCTTATCCTGCGCGATGTCGAGGAGTTGAGCGATATTGCCCGGCACTCCCTGCAGCCTTTCACAGGCACGATACGGCTGGGCGTGCTTCCAACCATTGGCCCGTACCTGATGCCGCATGTGCTACCGGGGCTGCATGCCGCCTATCCGCGGCTGAAGATCTATGTGCGGGAGGGAAAGGCGGATGACCTGCTCACGCAACTCACGCAAGGGAATTTCGATCTCCTCATTCTGCCTCTGCCGATCGAGCGACAAGGGGTGCAGGTAAGGCCTCTGGCGGTGGAACCACTTCTCGTCGCTCTGTCCGTCGAACATCGTTTGGCAGGCCGCAAGGCCCTCAGACGGAGCGACCTGGCTGGTGAGGAAGTGCTGATCATGGAGTCCGGGCACCGCCTGCACGAGCAGGCGGGTGCCTTATGCGAGGAGATTGGAGCGCGTGCGCTGACCGATTATGAAGGCACGAGCCTGGACGCGCTGCGCCAGATGGTCGGTCTCGGCATCGGTATCACATTCCTGCCCCAGCTCTACGCACGCTTAGAGGCTGAAAAGGACACACAGGTGGTGACACTGCCGGTTATCGACCGGCCGCCTTACCGGGAGCTGGCGGTCTTGTGGCGGGCGCGTTCACCGCTAAGCGAGGAACTGACGACGATCGCGGATGCCATCCGCGAGTGGCTGAGCGACGCGATCGGCTGAAGGAAAAGCGGGCTCCGCGCGCCGCGCGTCGGGTGGAGATGGAGCCATCCAACATCGGCCGGCCACCCTTGATGCACCGCCTGATCCGCTCTCCCTGGCTCACAGCGGCAAGCGCCACGCAGCAAGTGGCGCGAAGGGCATGGCTAGCGGCTTGCTACATTGTGAAGCACCTCTTGAATTCCGGTGAAGGCGCGGTCATCTTTTGCACGCGGGCCGGGCCCCTCTGACAGCGCTGACCAAATTGTTCATGCTGTGATGTCGGACCGCATCGGGATCGCACCGATGTCGGCTCGGACGGAACGCTACGGCCTGCGCCGCGCATCGATGCTCCCGACATCTCAATCTTAAGAGGAGCTGCGACGATGCCTTTGCTGAATTCCCCCATTGATGGTGCGCCCATGCGTCAGATCTATCGCTACGGCGTCGAGTTTGATGTCTGCCCGTCAACAGGCGGAGTCTGGCTGGACAAGGGCGAACTTGAGAAGTTGATAGCGCTGGTGAAGGAGGAGACGATGGCCGAAGCCCGGCCCAATGATCGCCGACGGTATCATGATGACGACTATGATGATGATGATGACGATCGCCGCCATCGCAACGGCGGCAGGCGCCGATCACGTCTCGCTGACCTGTTTGATTTCTAGAGTTTACCGGTAAGGCGCCGTCGAATGATATCGGCGGCGCCTATCCGATTGAGTTCTCGTGACATATCCGGCCGATGCCATTCGAACTGCGTCTTTTTCTCCTCACCTTCCGGAGTAGGCGGCTTCAAAAGTCGTTCCAAGATTAATGTGGGATTGAGAAAATTAGCTCAGGTGAGATATTGTGCAATAGAACTATATATTCTAAGCGTGAGTGCATTTTATTATATTTTCCTAAATAAATTTCTGGATGCTAAGAAATTCGGTCAAGCTGCGAAGTTGATTGTTGAGATCCGAATTGTCGGTCGAGACTCAAGTCTGCGAGTTGTTGAACCCAGGGCGATTGGGGATCGATTTCGAACGCCAGGCAAACTGGTCCCAATCTTTGAGAGCCAACAAGGATCGCTTCGACGATGTCGGGCGCAATCAACGTGAGGCGGAGTATGCGGCTCACATAGCCCGTGCTGACACCCTCCACCCGCGCCATCTCGCCAATCGTCGCGTACCTCCCCTCATCCAGCATCCGCTGCCAGCGATGCGCCCGGGCCAGCGCCCGGACCAGCGTCCCGTCGACCCGCGGCGCGGGCACCCAGGCATCGGAGCCATCCGGCACGACCACGACCTTCCGCCCGCCGCGCCGGGTGAAGGCCATCGGCACCCGCACGGTCACTGTCTCGCCCGCCATCACGCTGCCTGCCGCTCGGCCGGTTCCCCGACCTCCCGCCACAACCGTGTCAGGCCGTCGGTCCGGAGCGTGATCGCCAGTCCGTCATCGTCGACCCGGACCTTCTCTACCAGAATCTGGACGATGCGGGCCTGCTCGGCCGGGAACAGCTCGTCCCAGAGGGCGTCGAAGCCGTGGATGGCGTCGCGGACCTGCATCTCGGCGACAATCTCACCCTCGGCCCTGAGCGCCCTCCAGGTGCCGACCACGATCTCGGGACTGCGCAGGAGCCGGCGCAGTTGGTCGATCACCGCGCCCTCGACGGCGGCGGCCGGCACCCGGGCGGCAGGGGAGGTCACCTGGCAGCCCTTCAGCAGGGCCTGGTCGACATAGTAGCGGTAGAGCTTCTGCTTCCGCCGCGTGTGGGTCGGCGTCATCGCCCGGCCGGAGGGACCGACGAGCAGGCCCTTCAGCAGGGCCGGGGTCTGCGCCCGTGTCTTCGCTGCCCGGGCCCGCGGGCTCTCCTTCAGGATGGCGTGCACCCGGTCCCAAAGATCCCGGTCGATGATGGGTGCGTGCTGGCCGGGATAGGCCTCGCCCTTGTGTACGGCCAGGCCGATGTAGACCCGGTTGGCCAGCAGCTTGTAGACGAAGCCCTTGTCGATTGGCCGGCCGCGCTTGCTGGTGACGCCCTCGGCTGACAGCTGGCGGGCCAGCGTGGTGGCCGAACCGATCTCCAGGAAGCGGCTGAAGATCAGACGCACTGTCGCGGCCTCGGCCTCGTTTACCACCAGCCGGCGGTCGACGACGTCGTAGCCGAGCGGCGGGTGGCCGCCCATCCACAGACCCTTCTTGCGGCTGGCGGCAACCTTGTCGCGGATGCGCTCGCCCGCCACCTCGCGCTCGAACTGGGCGAAGGAGAGCAGGATGTTGAGGGTGAGCCGGCCCATCGACGTGGTGGTGTTGAAGGACTGGGTGACCGAGACGAAGGTCACCTGATGCCGGTCGAACAGCTCGACCAGGCGGGCGAAGTCCATCAGGGCGCGGGACAGCCGGTCGATCTTGTAGACCACGACGATGTCGACCAGCCCCGCCTCGATGTCGGCAAGGAGCCGCTGAAGCGCTGGGCGGTCGAGCGTGCCGCCGGAGATGCCGCCATCGTCGTAGCGGTCGGGCAGGGGGATCCAGCCCTCGGCCTTCTGGCTGGCGACGAAGGCGTC
>JAVKFF010000191.1:0-37293 GCA_040226215.1 Azospirillaceae bacterium | reverse complement strand
TCCCGCCTATTGCGATGTCGCTATCGAGCGCTGGCAGGCCTTCACCGGCAAGGAGGCGGTGGACGGGCAGGGCAGGCGCTTCGCGGTCCGCAAGGCCGGGAGTGAACCCTGATGGCCCGGCCGCCGCATATCCCCGAGCCGGGCGAGCGCCGCCAGGTCGAGGCGATGGCCGCCTATGGCATCCCCGAGGCCGACATCGCCCGGGTCATCGGCATCGACCCCAAGACCCTGCGCAAGCACTACCGGGACGAACTCGACACCGGCCATGTGAAGGCCAATGCCAGGGTGGCCGAGGTGCTGTTCAAGAAGGCGACCGGCGACGGCCCGCAATCGGTGACGGCCGCGATCTTCTGGCTGAAGACCCGGGCCGGCTGGCGGGAGGCCCGGCCGCTCGAGGACGAGACCGCGCCGACCAGCCTGCTGGTGCGCTGGATGACCGCCGACGAGAGCAAGGCCATCGCCGCGCCCTCCCGCGACGGGCCGCCGCTGATCGAGGCCAAGACCGATGACTGACGGTCAGACCACCGAAACCGGCGATAACCAGAACTGATCGGACTACGTACAAACCGCAAACGGTGGTATGCCATGTGTACACGCCAAGTCATTGATCGAACAGATGAATCCCGCCATCGCCTATCTCCGCGTCTCGACCCGAAGGCAGGAGCGGTCCGGGCTCGGCATCGAGGCTCAGAAGGCGACCATCACCCGCTTCGCCGAAGCCGAGGGGTTCGCCATCGACAGGACGTTCATCGAGGCGGAAACAGGGAAGGGGGCCGATGCCCTCGACCGACGGCCGGTGCTGGCCGAGGCGCTGGCGGCGGCGAAATCCCTCCGCTGCCCCGTGATCGTCGCCAAGCTCGACCGGCTGTCCCGCGACGTCGCCTTCATCGCCGGACTGATGGCGCAAAGAGTGCCGTTCATCGTCGCCGAACTGGGCATTGACGCCGACCCGTTCATGCTGCACCTCTACGCCGCCCTGGCGGAGAAGGAGCGGCGGCTGATCTCCGAGCGCACCCGGGCGGCGCTGGCCCAGCGCAAGGCGTCTGGTACCCGGCTCGGCAACCGCACCAATGCCCCTGCGGCGGCCTCGCTTGGGCGACGGGCTCAGGTGATGGCGGCCGACCGGTTCGCGGCCAACGTGCTCCCGGTGATCGAGAAGCTGCGGGTCGCCGGCGTCACCGACCTGCGTGGTCTCGCCGACGCCCTCAACGCCCGCGGCATCCGCACGGCGCGGGGCGGGCGGTGGCACGTCTCAAATGTGCGGAACGTGATGCGGCGGGTTGTTGGAGTGCGCTCCGCATCTGGCTGATTTTGATTGGATTTTGGTGGACGGGAATAATCACGTTGGTTGGACCTGGATTGGCAGGCTCACTCGCTCAGCGGCAGTGCAATGGACCAAGGATGATACGCACGTGCTGAATTGGGCGAGGCAGCGCTGCCGTGTGCTCTGATCACAACCATTCTCGACTGCTTCATCGCCCTGCCCATCCTGCCTATCGAAACCGTCTGCGCAAGATTAGATGAAGGCGAAGCCCAGATGTATTGACCTGGATCGAAGGCTAATGTGCCTCGGCGGACTCGGAGTGCGACGCCTTGCGTTGTTTTAGGACCGCCCGATCGGCATTCATTCGTGGGTGGCTGCCGTTCCACGTCTCGCGCGCATGCAGCGCGGAGGCTCGCTTGCCGACCCCCTCTTCGAAACGCCCTCGGATCATGAGCCAAACGGGGAATGCCGATTGACATAATAGAGGTGCCATCGGACAATTCGTCTTAGTGGAGGAGCAGCCATGCTGGTGCAAGTTGCTCGGGTGCTTTTCGGCGCTGCCGTTGTTGCGGCGTGCTTCGTTCCGATCGGACTAACGTCGATCGCTGCAGCGCAAACCGAAACGCTCACCTACCCGAACGGCGAAGCGCTGCGCGATCAGCGTACCCAGCGAATGACGCTGGAGTTCACGGACACAGGGCCTGGACCGGCCGTCGTCGCGGGTGCGATATCCACCACACCGGTCTGCACCAAATCGGCATCGCTAAGCGGCGGTGAGTTTACGGTCACGGCCGAACTCGTCGGCTCGTGGGAAGATCCCGCCGGCCAGATCACAGGTCGTTGGTCGGGCGTGGTACTCGATTGCGACGGTGGCCAGGAGGCCATGTCCGGTACGCTGACTATCACCATGGGCCAGACGCCGGCCGGCGGGAGTGCCGTCGCGGTGTCCTTGGTCGACCGGGACGGCAACGCCTACGACTATCTCTACCCACCCCTCGGGCGCGTGGTCGTGGTCGACGGAATTGCCGGCACACCCGGTGCCTCGGCCGACATCTTCTATCCTGACGGCCGCTCCTGGTCGGACCAGCGCACCCAGACACTGTCGCTGTCGTTCACCGGCGACGTTGTTGCAGGCGAGGTCCGCACCACGGCGGTGTGCGAAGGCTCCGCCGCCCTTGCCGGTGGCCGGGCGACGATCACCGCTACCCTTCGCGGCCCATGGGAAGGACGGGCGAGCGTGATCACCGGTAGCTTTGCCGGCGAGAGTTATCCCTGCGGCCAGGACCCGGTGGCCGACAACGGAACGATCTACATCGCAATGGAGGAGGGGCCGACCGGCACGCTCGCCGTCGTCGTTCGGCTCCAAAACGCGGCAGACTCGACATCGCAGGCTTACTACTACGCGCCGCGCAACCAGGTGATCGCCGTGCCGCCGGGCGCCGGCGGCGTCACCATGGACTACGGCCAGGGCGAGGCCTGGGTCGACGGTCGCCAGGCACGCCTGATGCTCGATCTTCTGGGTGACAGGGTGTGGGGAGAGATCGACATCACCCCGCGCTGCGATGCCAACACCAACCTGCCCGGCGGCTCCCTCCTTGCCGAGGCCCGGCTGCGTGGTGACTGGGAGGCGGACGGCTCGATGATCTTCGGCCACTGGGGCGGTGACACCGTTCCGTGCCAGGGCGTCGGCGAGCCTCAACGCGGCGATTTTTGCCTGTTCATCGGGCCTGACGCGGCGGGAGAGCGAGACGCCATCCTGCTGTTCGGCAGCGGCGAGCCGCAGACCCAGGCCGACCCGTACGCCTACGCCTTTCCAGAACTCGCCGAAGCGTTCGGCACCGGCCTGTCGCCGCTCGCGACGGCGTCATCGCCAGTCGACATTGCCTACTCCGGCCAAGCCTGGGCCGATCCGCGCAGCCAAAGGCTGACCATGAGCGTAGCCGGCAATCGTGTCACCGGCGACATTGACACAGCGCCGGTCTGCACGCCGACGATCAGCCTGCCTGGCGCCGATCTCGGCTACGAGGCGACGTTGGATGGGCCGTGGGAGGCGGAAGGAACGACGATTCTCGGCTTCTGGGGTGGCTGGATCACACCGTGTGGCGGGTCGAGCTATTACGACTATGGCGTGGTGGCGATGAGTGTCGGCGGGCCGACGCCAGGTGCGGAGTTGGGTCTGATTGTCGAGATGGCCAATCTTGCCGGCGAAAGCTACGCCTACTACCACCCGCTGAGCGGGCAGATGGTGGCCGACCCGGCTGGCGTGGCATCGCCCGCGGACGGTCTGTTTGCTGATGCCATCGCGTCCTGCGATCTGCCGATGCCACGCTACCAGCCGCCCTATCCGGGCGACGAGGAGGAGGAAGACGGGGAGGGTGACGAGACGGTCGGCCCAACGGATGTCGATCGCCCGCCGCCGAGCCTCGCTCGCTCCATCGTCGTGCTGCTCGACGCTTCGGGCAGCATGTCCAGCGATGACCGGATGGACGCCGCCAAGGCCAGTGCCCGCGCAGTATTCGCCGGCATGGATGGCTCGGTGGAGGTTGCCCTCGTGGTCTATTACGACTGCGACGCCATCGTCGTCGAGCAGCCCTTCACCACCGATCCGGCGCTGCTGAGTGCGGCACTGGAGCCGGTAACACCAGCCGGTAGTACGCCGCTTGCCGCCGGTATCGGCGTTGCGCGCTCTTATCTGGAAGCGGAAGCGGTGGGCGCCGATCTGCGCCTCGTGGTGCTTACCGATGGCCAGGAGACCTGCGGCGGTGACGTCGCGGCGGCGGCGGCGCAATGAGGAGGCTAGCATCGAGGCTCGCGGCGATTGCCGTTTTCGGTCTCACACCGCCGATCCTGGCCCAGGAGCGGTCGGTCGCCATCGACATACGCATCATCGGCTTTTCCGTCGATGACGCGACCCGCCAGCAACTTGAGGCGGCCGCCGCGGCGGGCGGCGGTCAGTACTATAGCGCTGAAAACCAAGCCGAGCTCACCTCGGCGATATCCGCGGCGACCGGCATTGCCGCCGCTGGCGCCACGGTGTCGGACGAGGTGGAGCCGAACCAGCCTGTCAGTCGCGCCAATCCCATCGATCCCAATGGCACGGTCTCCGGTACTTTGCACGATACCGGCGACCATGACCACTTCCGCTTTGCCGCCGACCGCTCAGGCACGCTCACGGTAACGGCGGAGGTTGTTCCCGACGGGGTCGACATTGCCTTCCGATTACTAGACGGCAACTTCGCCGTGGCGCACAACTGGACGACGCCGATCATCGCCGCTGGCTCCGCTGCGGTGCTGGAGGTGCCGAGAGCCGGGACCTATACCCTTGAGGTGGCGGACGGTGGCAGCAACGCTGCTTCGCCGGCCCCCTACCGTCTCGGCTTCGCCTGGGCTGGTGCGGCCGACGGGAACGAGCCCAATAACCGTTTCAGCGAGGCGATCGACCTGGCGCTGGGCTCGCCGATCGAGACTTCGATCTTCCCCGAGGATGATGTCGACCACTACCGCGTCACGGTCGATCACCACGGCGCGCTTACACTCACCGCCGACCCGGTGCCTGACACGATCGACGCTAGGTTCTTCGTGTTTACTCTCGATGGCGGAACGCTGATGAATTGGACCGGGCCCTCCGAAGCTGGCCAGCCGACAGAAGTGGTGGTCGACCTGGCCCGTCCCGGCGCCTACGTTATCAGCCTCGCGGATGGCGGCGGCAATGCTGCAGACGTCCGGCCGATCGGCGTTACGGCCTCGTTCACGCCTTCACCCGATCCGTTCGAGCCGAACAACCGCATCAGCGAGGCTGCGGCCATCGAACTGGGCGAGGCCTACACTCTCACCATTCTGCCGGAGGACGACCACGACTTCCTGCGCATCGACGTGGAGCATCCAGGCGAACTCACCGTCTCGGCCACCTCGGTGCCGGCCAACATCATGGTGGCGATGCGATTGCTGCACCGCGACTACGACGTTCTACGCGGCTGGACGCGTCCGTCAGCGGACGGTCAGGACACGCTCATGGTCGTCGACCTGCCCTATGCAGGCCCCTATTTCCTGGAGTTGGCCGACAGCGGCGACAACGCGCGCTCTGTCGAGCCGTTCACGCTGACCGCGACCCATGTACCGACCCCAGAAGCGGCGGGCTCGAACGGCAGCTTCGCCGAAGCGTGGTCCATCCCGCTCGACGGTGAAACGGTGTTGACCATCTTGCCGGAAGATGATCACGACATGCTCGCCGTCGAGGCGCCGCGCGAGGGGCTGCTCACCATCACAGCGACGGATGTGCCGGCCGCGCTCGACATCGCGTTGCAAGTGCTCGACGCCAACAACACGCGGCTTTATTCATGGGTCCGGCCCGCTTCTCCGGGTCAGGACACGTTGTTGCGGGCTGAATTGCCGGTCGCCGGGCGTTACGTCATCGAGGTCGCGGACAGCGGTGACAATGGCCGTTCGGTCCAGCCGTTCCGCCTCATCACCACGTTCACATCTGGCAGCGGCCCCGTCGAACCCGATGGGCTTGACGCACCGACAATGCTTACCCTCGGCGAACCGGCGACGGGCACTATAATGCCGGAGGACGATCACGATTTCTATGAAGTGGCGATCGGCTCACCAGGCACCGTCACGGTGAGCGTTGGCTCGCCGCCGTCCCTCGATATGGCCTTTCGCGTATTCAATTCCGACGGTGGCACACTGATCGGCTGGACACGAGCGGGGGGCGCCGGTCAGGTCGCTCTGGGCACGCTAGATGTGGAGGCCGCCGGTACGCTCATCATCGAGGTCGCCGACAACGGCGATAACGCTGCATCCACCGACCCCTACAACGTGACGGTGAGTGGACCCTGATGCACTGTCACGGGAACCGGAACTGAGCGCGGTGTTATCCTGATCGCAGGAAGTGTCAAGCTACTGCGGCCACCGTTCCCCACGTGCTGATGGCCGCGACAGCTACAGCGCGGACAAAGACTGCCAGTATTCTGATAGTTGGAGGTTTGACAAGACGGGGGTTTAAAAAATGGTACGTCTGCCGAGTACTGCGCTCAGTACACTGCTCGCCATCACCTTTCTTTTTCTGGGCGCCCTCTTTCATCGGGGGGAGGCCCTAGGACAAGCACACTGCGAAGGGCTCGGATACGACGCATGCCTGTCAACACCGGGGTGTACGACCGGCGGTAATGACTGTACGACCCTCAACGATCCCTGCGCGCTGAACTGGGCAGTTACGGATGGCGAGGAGGCCTGTCTCGCGCAGCCTTTATCTTGCATGTTCATCCCACCGGGAACCTGCTACTGCCCGCCAATGGTCGCTTGTGTGTGTGGCGGCGGCCCGCCCCCACAATGCGTAAGTGCCAGCAAGCGATGACCTGTCTTATCGCTTGACGCCGACTTAGTTCACTCGTCTGAGAGCCAATCGCTGGCATGTGAGCACAGTATGGATCAAGTCCGCATCCATCATAATTTTGTTTCGGCACATTGCATAGATGTCAAAATAATATTACCATAATGGAGTGATAGGAGGGCAAGTCATGCGCCAACACGCACCCTTGCTTCGCATGACGGCAATGATTGTCGCCATCGCCTACTTCGGCACCTTCGTGGCCGGGCCTTCCTACGCGCAACCGACCAGCGTCCAAGATCCACCGGACTCGCAGTCACTGGACTGTGACCTCACAGGGCTCTGGCGATCAAGCCGCGGACCTATGCGCATTGTCGCCACACCGTATGAGACGCCGGCACAGCCGATCACTCAAGGCGTGAATGCGACGGGCGCACTCAGCACCGACACGACCGCGGTCATCACCGGCACACTTGAGGCCGCGGATGGGGAAATAAGTTTTGATGGGTTTGTCCGCGATGACGTCCTCGATCTGCGTTGGTTCAACCACTCGGGCGAGAACGTCGTCATCGGCTATGGTCTGCTGGACATCGACGAGACGTGCAACGCGCTGGATGGCGCTTTCAGCGTTGGCGAGGGGAGGCCAATCGATCAAGCGTGGGTCGGCCGCCGGATCGATGTGTCTTCGCAATACGACTCTTCGGCCGATCCCGCCGGATACCAGGCGTCGCTGCTCCGCCTGGAAGAAGGGTTCGATGCCATAGCGGAGTTGCGCGCATCCCTTCCACAAGTAGTCATCAACGTAGCAGCAAGATCACGACAACTTGGACCGTCGGTCGAGGATATCTTTGCCTTTGTACGCGATGAGATCTCGTTCGAGGTGTATTCCGGCGTACTCCGCGGCGCCCGCGGAACCCTTGCCGCGGCCGCCGGAAACGCCGCTGACCAGAGTCTACTGCTGGCCGAGATGCTGCAGCATCAGGGCTATGAAACCCGGTTCGCTTTTGGCGAACTCGATCCGGAAACCACCGACTTGTTGATCGATTCTGTCGGCCCGCGCGATCGTCCCGTGGAGGAGGCGTCGGTTGATCCCGTCCTGAGAGAGAGGTTGCTCACCGTATCGGGAACGAGCAGTGATGACCTCGATGCGCTTGAAGAGTTCGCTCTCTCCACGCGGCAACAGATGTTCTCGTTCATTGATGAAAGCGTACAGTCTTCAAGCGCCTTCATCGAGCAACACCTGTCTGCGCAACTGTTCGATCTGGATCTGACGGTGATACGCGCCGATCAGATTCAGCAAACGATTCACCATGTGTGGGTTCAGGTCGAACGGGATGGCAGTTGGATCGATCTCGATCCACTCTCTTCCGGTCCCGCTGGCACAGCGCTCGCCACGGCAGACGCCTTTGAGAACGACGTGCCAGCCTCCCTCTATCATTTGGTCCAGTTCCAGGTCGGAATAGAGCGGTACGCGGAAGGCATGCTCGAAGAAACCGAACTAGCGGGCTGGCAGATTCGCACGGCCGATCTCGCGGATCGCGGGTTTCCCGGGATCTGGATCAGCAATCTGCCGCTGGATGACATGGATGCCTTTGTCGGTGGAGGTTCCCTTTCCGACTTCGTGCCGTCATTGGAGCAACAGAGCGTCGGCCGACTGACGGCGTCGAACCAGTTCCAGCCGATGCTCGTCCTCTCGACAGGTGAGACTCAGATGGGTGCCGCCTTCGACATCAATGGCAATGTCATACCGGACGACTGGCGCATTGCCGCGGTGGCGTCTGTCTCACGAAGCACCGAGACGGCGATCACTACTGCCACCAGCGTACTGGAGGGCCTTTTCGACGAACCCGCGCCCCCCAACCAGACACCAGTCCCCACGCCAATGCTCTCGGCGCAGTGGCTGGACATCAGTGTGGTAGGTCCGTCGATGGAACGCGAGAGCGAGCGACGGTACCTCGTAGACAGAATTGGCCCTGCTGCGCGGGAAAGCGGCGAGTACCCGCCGGTCGATCAGTCAGATGACGCATTGGTCGACCTGCGTCTCTCGCTCGGCGCGATCAACGAAGTCATGGTGACGACCGACGGGTTCCATCCCGCTCTGGCCTTCGACACTATGCTGGCGGTATTTGAAGGCAATCAGGACTGGCTCGAAAGCGTCAGTGCCGTGATAAGCGGTATCGAGCCATTCGACGCCGGGTTAATGGACGGCATCCGCTTCTATCCCAACAAACTCATGTCCTTCAGGCTTCTCGAACAGGACGTTGTGCAGACGATAGCCGACCGCGCGGGCCTTCATGCCTATGGCAACGCGGCTTTTGTAACACTTCGGCGTCTGGGTCTTCGAACAACCGAGGATGGATCCTTCGAAGCCCATCAACTGATCGATCTGGTTCATTCATCCTACGCGATCGGTCTGGGAAGCGACCCGACCTCAGAGACCTATTCCAACCTCCAACGCGCTATCGGAGTCGGGCGCACTGCCCTTGAGCAGGAAGCGCTTTACTGGTTCGCACGGGCCGAATGTCTAACCTGCGAAGTGGAAAGGCCGGTTGGAGCTCTCTCGCTCTTGGCCGAGCTCGAGCGGCAGGGGGTTGGCTTCTCGCTCTTCACGCCGGGAACGGCAACCGCTTTGCCGGCCGGGCTTACCGGCGATCAAATGCAGATGATCGAAGCGGAACTTACCGCTGGTTTCTGGGTGATTGTGCCGGAAAGATCACTTCTCAATGACGGGGAGGAAATACTGGCTTGGTGGCGCATTAATCCCAGAACCGGGGCTGTTCTGGGGATGGTTCCCGTAGGTGGCGGAGCAATCGCGGAGTACATGGAAGCAGTCGCCGGCATGGTATTGCTTTTTTGGCCAACTATGCTTGGTGTATTCTTCTGGGGTGCTGGGTGTATCGACTATGAAACCGATGAGTTAGGAATTGGCTGCACGTTTTGTGTTTTATTCGCGGCCATCTGCCTGCAGATCGCTTGGTTCGCATGGCCCCCATTGGGCGTTCTGGCCGCTGGAACCTCATGCGGCGTTGCTGGCGGCACGCTGACATTCGCCACCTGCGGAATCACCAGAGCGGCAAGTAATCTTGGGGAGTAGCGCCAAATCGGGAGGTTTGAGTGCGGAGGAAATCAAGTCTTGTCCAGGGTCGAATAGCCACGCTCACCCTTTGCGTGTGCTTCATGATACTTTTCATTGGACCTAAAGGCGAGGCCGGCGCACAAGACGGTCCTGACCTCAGCGTGCCGGCATTCACGTTGTCCCCGGACATCGAGGGAGTTTCGTCCGAATTCGGGTTCCAATTCATTACGTTGACGGTGCGACTGTCCAATCGCGGCACTCAGCCCTTCGCAAACGTCGCTCTCGGCTCCCAGTCCTACCTGCTGGAAGACGGTGTCTTCCCCTACTTCGCGGCCGAACGCGTGGGGCCGGTCGATCAATCGGCATACTTTGAGCCGCTGACTATCGCGCCGCAGTCAGGAATCGAAGTCCATCTCGTCTTCGAGGTGCCCGCGGATGTCGGGACGCTGGACCTGATCTACGAGGCTAATGGCCTGCGACTCGAGGCGCCGGTTACAGCGCGATCTGAAACCGTCGCGGACGCGACAGGGAGTTCGACACCACCGGAACAACCGACATCGGCAACTGATCCTCAGCCCGAACCCGAGCCGCTTCCAGAACCCGAGTCTGGACCCGAGCCGCTTCCGGAACCCGAGCCTGGACCTGAGCCTGTTCCGCAGCCACAACCCGATCCGCGGCCCGAACCAGCACCAACCGCGACATCTGACCTGGATACAACGGTCCAGGCGGATACGCGGCCCCCACTTGATGCAGTGCCGGACGATTCCGACCCGTCTCCCGAATCGGCATCGTCGGCGCGCTCTCCAATCGCCCTAGAAGCCGATCGTGGCGTGTACCTCCCCGGAGAGACCATCGTGGTGACTTTCGGCGGTCTTCCGGGCAACGACCAGGATTGGCTGACAATCGTATCGTCAGGCGCACCGCCAGGGACGATCGGCCCCTTCGCTTTCACAAACGGGCGATCGGAAGGTCAGCTGGAGTTGATCGCGCCCCCCAGCTTCGGGCCTCATGAAATCAGGGTGATGTTCGACTTTCCCGTGGGAGGGAATGAGATCCGCGCGACGATGCCGGTCTCGATCGAGCAACCCGAACCGCCGCCGCCAGCCTTCTCAGGGAGTATTGCGCTGCAGCAAACCACGGTCGAGCCAGGGGCGCGGATGCTGGTTCTGTTCGACGGTGCCGCCGACCTCGCGGCGGATGCCTGGATCGGCATCGTGCCTGCTGACACGCCGCACGGGCAGGAAGCCGTCAATGATAGAGCAAACCTCGGTCTAGCCTATTTGAACGGTGTAGAAAGCGGACAGGTTAGGCTCATCGCGCCCGTCGAACCAGGAGACTACGACCTCCGGCTTCATGATACCGATCAGGACGGCCGGGAGATTGCGAGTATTGGGTTCATCATCACCGGACCCGGCGCCGATGTCACGGAGCCGGAGGCGCACGACACCGCACCTGAACCGGATCCAGAGCCGGAGGAGAATCCGGAGCCAGTGTCGGTACCTGACGTCGCCGTACAACCTCTCCTTGACGTTGATTCCGAGCGCGTGGACGCCGGCGCAGTCATCATGGTGCAGTTTAGATTACCCAGTGAAAACGCGGAGGGAGCGAGAATCCTCATCGCGCCCTCATCTACACCCGCCAATCCACCCAGCCGGGACACGTCCGCTCTGTTTAGCGTGCCTCTGCCCGGCACTCCGGAAGGCTTGGTCGAGATCACAGCACCTGACGTCGGCGGCGTCTTTGACCTTCACCTCGTCGGCGATGACGGCCGAACATTGGTCACGACACCCTTTGAGGTGGCGGCTCCGCCCCCACCGGACATTTCATTGGAAGTGGATCGCGAAGTCTATCGGCCGGGCCGTCCGATCGTTGTGACCTTCGACGGACTGCCCGGACACGCCGAGGAGTGGGTCACGCTTATCGATGCAGTAGCGCCCGACTCCGCCTATGGCCAATATTTCTATACCGAGGGCGACGCATCGGGAACGTTGACGTTCGACGCGCCGCAGGAGCCGGGTCAATACGAGATCCGGGTCCTGTTGCAGACTGATGGTGACCGTGTCGTCGCACGGCTGCCAGTGTCTGTCGAGGGCTGGCCGGAACCCGCGATCCCGCAGAACTTGCCGGGTGTGGCTTTGGCGCATGGCGTGTTCGAGCCGGGAGATGTCATGCTGATTGGAGTCAATGTACCACCGGACTATCCCGATGACGCCTGGGTCGGGCTTCTGCCTGCTGACGCACCGCGCGGCAGCCAGGCAATCAACGATCAATTCGATTTGGACCACGTGAATCTCGGGGATGTCCGCGCGGGTATCGTGCGATTGACCGCGCCGCAAACGCCGGGCTCCTACGATCTCCGGCTCCATGACGCGAATGCGGCAAACGCGCTTGAAGTCGCCTCGATCCCGTTCTCCGTCAGCCTTGACGGGACTGTCATCGAGCCATCCAGCCCCCTCTCCGATGACCTGGTGCCGCCCGTCAATCCGGTGAACGTCGCCTCCGCGCTCTTCGGAGCGCAGGCCTACACCGCCACCAACGCAGCGGCGCTGATTGATGGCCTTGTCACCGACATTGGTGAAGGCATTCCAGTGGCCTCCGCCCCCATGGACATGCCGGTCGTCGTGGCGCTTCAGCAGCCCTATGAGATCGACCGCCTGCACCTGCTTCTCGCCGGAGGTGAGGAGACAACATACAGCTACCGCATCGACGGATCAGCGAGCGGCGAGACTTGGGAAACGATCGTGAATCTGAGCGACGGTACCACCGCCGGATGGCAGGAGCATGACATTGCGCCCACCGCGCTCCGCTACATCAGGATTATCGGCACTGGACGCGAGCCAGACGGTTCGTTCCAAGCAGTCGAGCTGGAGGTCTACACTCAGGACCCAGTGCCCTTTACTGCCCTTGCCCGCAGGGTCGAGCAATCGGATATCCCTCAGGAACGCAATCTTGCACAGGCATTGTTCGGTGGTTCCGTCCGGTCCTCGACGCCCGGCCGGGCCGCGGACGAGGCATTGAATGATAGCCTTCTCGCGAATGCTAGCTGGGCCGCGAATGACGGGGCATTACCGCTGGCGTTCACTACCTCTTTTAATGGTGGCGCCACCGCAACCGTCCAAGCGATGGCACTGCACCTTCCAGACGATGCCAGCACCGCGCGGCCGAGAATGGTGGGGCTGGAGGTCAGTGCTGATGATCAGGGCGATTCCTGGCAGGAGATCGGTGTTTTCGGCATACACGACAGACCCGGATGGCACCGCATGGACTTCGAACCGGTCGACGCCCGCCGCCTTCGGATCAATGTCACCGGCGCCCATGATGAAGGCCTCCCGCTCGGCATCCAGGAGATCGCTGTCATCGAGGCGGACGCCGAAGGCCACCAGTCGATCATTCCCGGTCGGTATGACGGCTTCATCGGTGGCCTCAATCTCGCGGCTTCCGCCTTGGGCGGCCAGTTGGAATACATGTCCGTCGATCCGAATTTCGATCCGAACGATATGATCGACGGATCGGTCGGTCCGCATCTCGACTTCGACAGGCAACAGGTCGAGTTTCAATGGTATTCCGTCGACGCCGAGATGCCCGTGGACATCGTGGTTTCATTCCGCGACGGGCAGGAAGCGCATGTCGGCGCCGTCGCACTGAACCCTAACGCGGCCTTCAATGATGACTTTACTAACGACATGCAGGTCCAGGCTTTCGAAATCTGGGTTTCCACCACATCGTCAACGGAAGGATTCGAGCGTGTCGGCGGTTTCATTCTCGAACCCACTCTGAATTGGCAGATCTTTTCATTCGAGCCAGTGCCCGCGCGCTTTGTCCGGCTGAGGATACTGAGTAACTATGGCGGCGATCGCGTTGGTCTGGGCGAATTTGAGGTGCTGGAGGCGAGCGATCCGGGCCGCCCCTCGATCCTCGCCGACTCCCCACCCAATCTCGCCCTTCTGCAACTCGGCGGGCACTATCCGGACCCCACCGGTGTCAATCGTCTGGCGCTTATCGATGGTCGCTTGTCCGCACCATTCTGGATGTCCGAATCCGGGGCTCAGCCGCCGATCGACATCGTTCTCGCCTTCGCGGAGCAGAGGCTTGCCACCATCGACGCTGTGACCATCGCCCCGTCCGTGGACGACCCCGGAAGCCAGGTGACGCAGGTCCGCGTCGGCTATTCGGCAACCAGCCCTGCAGGACCTTTCGAAACAGTCGGTCTGTTCTCCCTGAACCCCGACCAAGGTCCGCAACGCTTCGACTTCGAGCCGGTCGAGGCTCGCTACGTTCAGATCCGGGTTTTGGAGAACCGGGGCGGAGCGCAATTCGCTCTCGCCGAGATCGAGATCCATGAGCGCTTGCAGCAGGGAATCCTGTCCGCGGCGGCCAGAAGACCGAATGAAGATTTGGACAGTCTCGATGACGGCGACGACCCCGACCTACCCGTCGACGACGAACCAAACGACGTGCTCATGGACGCGACATCCCTATCGCCCGGTGCGGCCGTCGATGCCATCATCTCGCCGCCGACGGATGCGGACTTGTACCGCATCGATACGACAGATCAGTCCTATCCTGGCATCACCGTCGAGATCGTCGAGACTCCCGTCATTCGGGTGGGGCTCGAACTGCTCAACAGCGAGGGTGAACCGATCGCCGATCAACCGGTCTTCGAAAGTGCAGGAGACCGGGCGCTTTTCAGTTGGGCGGTACCGCAAGGGATCTATTTCCTGAGGGTCTCTCGGCCGCTGACGTCGATTGTTGTCCAATCGGACCTGAGTCCCTCCACAGATAATGTCCGTGCGGAGATAACCCAGGCGCTGAACGCCTTCGTGGAGGAGACCACCGAATTCGAACGTGTTGCGATCGGTGGATTCTGCGGCGATCTGCACTTGGCGACCGATTTTACCGACGATCAGGGCGCACTCAGCCAGGCGGTCGATCAGATCAACTTCGGCTGCGGCGGTACCTCACTTTATGAGGCTATGCTCTCCTCGCTGGACATGCTGGAAGGTGAAGAGGGGAGCAAGGCCATTCTGGTGGTCACCGATGGGGAAGACACGTCCGACCCTCAGAGCCTTGGACCGGTTCTCGACCGGCTGAGCGATGCTGGAGTCCGCGTTTACGCCATCGGGTATGGCTATGCAATTTATCAGCAGTTGCAGGAAGTCGGTCTTACCGGTGGTGACGTCTTGCGGACATGGTCCGCTGCTACGGGAGGGACCTATTTCGACGCGCCGTCGGGAGACCGGATTAACGTCGTGACGGAGCAGATCGCTCACGAGCTTCGCCGTCCGAGCGTATACCGCCTGACGGTGACGACACCGCAAGGAGAGGGCGGCCTGTCGGTGCGTGAGATCGGAGAGCGTATAGAGGGCGTGTCCGCCCCGGCGCGGGTATTACTGATCCTCGATGCGTCAAATTCGATGAACGGGTATGCCGAGCCGGGTAGAACGAAGATCGCCGTCGCCCGCGATGTCCTGCGGGCCGTCATAAACGGAATGCCCGACGGTGTGGAGGTCGGGCTGCGCGTCTACGGGCATCGTGTTCCCCGCCAGCCGAGGGAACAAAGTTGTCTCGACACCGAGCAGGTCGTTCCGTTCGCAACTCTCGATCGCACACGGCTCATAAGCGCAATCGACGCCATCGCGCCACAGGGGCAGACGCCCATCGGTCTATCGCTGGCCTATCTCATCGAGGACTTGGATATTCCTGTTCCTGCCGACGGCAAGGATGAGCCGGATGGCGCGACATCCCAAAGCCATACGGTGGTTATCCTGGTAACCGACGGCATCGAAACGTGCGATCCCGACCCGGGAGACGAATTCTATCCTCCGCAGGTCGTCGAGACATTGACCAGTGCGGGATTGGATTTCCGCGTGAATGTCGTCGGTTTCGACATAGCCGAGAGCGGCACCCGGGAATTCTTGCGACAAATTTCCGACCTGTCGGGCGGTGCGTATTTCGACGCTGCCAACGCCGATCAGTTAAGGCAATCCCTCGAAGATGCAATGCGCGCAGCATTCGTCGTTCGCGATGCCAGGGGCGTGGACGTCGCCACGGCGCAGGTGAATGACCCACCATTCCCGTTGGTGGAGGGTTTCTACAGCGTCGAAGTGGATGCCGACCCGCCGATCGTGGTTGAGGTTCCGATCGCCGTCGACGAAGAGAGCCAGGTCTTGCTCAATCGTGAGGGAAACACTGTCCGGGTCGAGATCGCATCGGCCCCATTCGACCCAAACGTCGACGGGGGTTCGGATGATCCGTCGGCGTCTTCCAATGCATCGCTTCCGCCGGATATCGCCAGCTTGAGCGGCCGCGATCTCATAGCTGCGGTTCAATTCGAACTCGCGGAGCGCGGTTTCTACACCGGGAGCGTCGATGGCATCAGCGGCCCGGCCACTGAAGCTGCGGTGCTAGCCTACCAGGACGCCGCAGGTCTGCTGCGGACGGGTCTGCCGGATCAGATGCTCCTGGCCGATCTGCGTCAACGCCCGACACTCGAAAGCGATACAACTCAGGATGGCCAATCCGGTCAGACTGGGGATACTGACGGCAACGGGTCGGGCCCTCCGGGAGTCGATCTCTACGATCAGCCGCTCATCCGCTACGCCGCCTGGCGCGCCACACCTGTACACTCAGGCCCGGGCGATGGGTTCGAGATTATCGGAACGATCCCCTATGATGCCGCCGTCTCCGTGCTTGGCGAAACGGCCGGTTGGTACTACATCGACCACGCAGGACTTTCCGGTTTCGCGTCCCAAACGTTACTGACGCCGACACGCTGAGTGTCCTCAGCTAATCCCGCGAGGTTGACTTTGAAGGGGTGGAACCCCTCCAAAAGAAAGCAGCAGAATGTTTCTGGCACGCTGCACTGAAATACCAGTATCGGCGATGGTTTTTCACGCTCAATCCCTGTCAACGGGTAGTGTCCAGATTCTTTCGCACATTTGCTCAGGCGACGGCTCCGGCGGTTTGGATCTGGTCCGTGTAGAGCGGCGCCATGTTCATGTACTTGCGTGTGGACCACTGGGTACCGGCGATGTGCCTCAACCTGGCCGCGGCCAGGTTGAGGCATGACTGACCATCCGGGAAAGCCCCGACTACCCGGGTCCGCCGGCGGATCTCCTTCATGATCCGCTCAAGCGGGTTGTTGGTCCGGATCTTCTGCCAGTGGATGTCCGGGAAGGCGTAGTAGGTCAGGGTCTCGTCGATACACTCCCCGACCAGCTCGGCCGCCTTGGCCATCCGCTGGCCCCGCAGCTCGGCGATCACCGCCTCGGCCTTTTCCTTTGCCGCCTCACGGTTCTCCTGGGCATGGATGGCCTTCAGCATGTGGCTGACCTCGCGTACCTTCGTTGACGGCACGTGGCTGAAAACGTTGCGGTAGAAGTGCACCATGCAGCGCTGCCAGCGGGCCGCTGGCAGATACTCCGCCACGCTCTCCACCAGCCCCCTGCAGGCGTCGGAGATGATCAGCCGGACACCGGAGAGCCCGCGGTCGACCAGATGCCGCAGGAACGCCGACCAGCCGGACTTGTCCTCCTTGGCTCCCTCGCAGATCCCCAGGATCTCCCGGTAGCCCTCGGCGTTCACCGCGCTTGCAACCAGAAGCGAGACGTTGCGCACCTCACCCGCCCACGTGCGCTTCATGACGATGCCGTCCAGATACAGGTACGGATGATCGCCTTCGATCGGCCGATGCCGCCATTCCTCGATCTTCGCGTAGATCTTCTTGTTCAGGTTCGACACCGTGCCCGGAGACACGCGCGTGCCCCACAGAGCCTCGGTGATGTCCTCCACCCGGCGCACCGACACGCCGGCCAGGTACATCTCGATCAGCGCTTCCTCCACCGAGCTCTCGCGACGCCGGTAGCGCTCGATAATCGCCGTCTCGAAGGTCTGGCGCCGCAACTTCGGAACCTTCAGCGTCACCTCGCCGGCCTTGGTGTGCAGCGCCCGGTCATAGGAGCCAGCCCGGGTGTCGCGCCGGCCCTCGCTGCGCTCGTACCGGCCGGCGCCACAGAGCCGGTCCGCCTCGGCGTCCAAGAGCGCGTTCAGCGCCTCCTCGACCGTTCCCCGGACCATCTCGCCAAGGTGATCCTTGATCCGAGCCTCGTCGATCTTGATCACCTGGCCCATTGACGCGTCCTTCGCTTCGTCACTCATCGCTTGCTCCTTCCGATTATCGAAAGAAGCCGCCCACCCCGAAAGTGCGAAAGATTCTGTACGTTATCTGTCAACGTAACCTGCTACGCTTCAACGGATAGGCAGTTAAGCGGAAGTAGCTCTACCGTATATATCGAGAATAGCGGCTTACGGCGCATATGCGCGTCCGCAGGAAGTGGACACTAGGTCCTTGGACGCCGATGACGAACCCAAAAGGGCCCAAGCAACACTTAAGTCTTCGCGTGTATAATGTCGTGCGCCTTGCCTGGAGAACGTTGGACCCCAGTCCCTCTCCCTCCGCCACCTTTCGCGACCGGGATCGAATTCGCTCTTGACCCGCTTGAGGTGGACGGCGGGCCGTTCAGCCCGGGCGCTGACCCTTTCGGCTCTCTGCCCGGTGATTGCCCGGCAGGCTGACGTCAGCTCCCCATCAGTTCCTTGATCCCGCCTATGAACGTCGCGTCGTCCTTAGCCATTCGGTCTTCGAGCAAAGCATGGGCATCCTGGCCCGCGCGGAAGCGGAGGCGGTGACCGGTTTCGTTGACGGCCTGCCAGATGACCTCGGCAACGACCTCGGGGGAGGACGGGTTCGCGGCCAGCTTGCCGAACAGCCGCCCCATCGCCTCGGCGGTCGGGGCGTAGTCCGACAGCGTTTCGTCCATCGCAAAGTCGAAGGACCGGCCGCCGAAGTCTGTCTTGATCATGCCCGGCTCGACGATGCGCACCCGGATGCCGAGCGGCTCCAGCTCGTAGTGCAGCGCCTCGGACAGGCCTTCGACGGCGAACTTGGTGCCGTGGTAGAGCGTGCCGAGCGGGAAGGTGACCTGCCCGCCGATGGACGAGATGTTTAAGATCGTGCCGGAGCGTTTCGCGCGCATATGGGGCAGAACGGCCTTCGTCACCTCCAGTAGGCCGAGCACGTTGGTGTCGAACTGCCGGCGGATGCGCTCGGCCGAGAACGCCTCCAGCGGGCCATAGGCGCCGTATCCGGCGTTGTTGAGGAGCGCGTCGATCCGGCCGAACCGGGACAGCCCGTCAGCCACCGCCGCGGCGATGGAGCCCGCATCGGTCACGTCCAGCCGGGTGACATGGACGTTGTCCAGCGCTCCGAGATCTGCGCCGGCGGACGGGTTGCGCATGGAGGCGATGACGTTCCAGGCCTCGGATTGGAACCGCAGCGCCGTGGCCTTGCCGATGCCCGACGAGGCGCCGGTGATCAGGATGGTCTTCATGTGTGTCTCCTCAGGCGTTCAGGTCGAGCATCCGCTCGATGCTGAAATTCGTGAGAACGGTGCGCGTGACGTCGTGCAGCGCGTCGTTGTAGCGCTCGATCTCGAGGCCGACGCCGGTTTGGTCGACGACCGTGCGGAAGGGTTTCTGCCCGAACGGCAATTCCAGCAGGGCCACCACCGCCTCGGCGATGCGCTCGGGCCGCTGCGCGGGCGTTGCGTCCAGCATCTGCGCCAACCCGGTCGCCGACATCGCGGGCACCTGCGCGAACTCACCGTAACCGGCCTCGCGGTCAGGATCGTTTGGCGCGACCATCCCGTCGAAGAAGGCCGTCGGCATCGCGCCGGGCTCGATGATGCAGGACTCGATGCCGAAGCCCGAAAGCTCCGTGCGGTAGCATTCCACGATGGCCTCGAGCGCCCATTTCGACGCCGAATAGGTGCCGTAGAAGGGCGTGGCGATCCGACCGATCAGGCTTGAGGTGTAGAGGACCGTCCCACGGCCCTGCGCGCGCATACGGGGCAGCGTGGCGCGCATCACCCGCTGGACGCCCGTGACGTTCACGTCGAAGATGCGGCCCATGTCCTCGGGCGACATCAGTTCCTGGATGCCGTAGGATCCGATCCCGGCATTGTTGAACAGCACATCCAGACCGCCGAGCGCGGCGATGCCGTCGGACACGCCGGCTTCGGTGCTGGCCGTGTCCGTCACGTCCATCTCGACGATCCGCGCACCGGCAGCCTCCAGCTCCGCCACCGCCTCGGCGTTCCGCCTCTCGCGGCGGCGCACGCTGCCCGCGACCTCGTGCCCGCGGTCCAGGAGCGCCAGCGCCGTGGGCTTGCCGAATCCGCCCGCAATTCCCGTGATCAAGACCTTCGCCATGATCGTCCTCCTCGTGTTCTGGTCAATCGACCCTAGTACGGCAGAGGCGTCCATTCTTTCCCAATTGACCGGATTTCCTGCCTGATCCTCCGGGATCGGCAAATTTCGTACAAGACTTCGAGGCCCCTGTGCTAGACGGGGCGCAAGGAGAAAAGCATGACCCACCGAGCCCTCCTGGATCACCTATCGGCTTTGCTCGATCGGGAAGGACCCGCGCATGGCGCGCTTGCGCACGCCCCAAGCGGCCTGCATTTCCTGCGGTTCACGGCTCCGACCGGGCAAGACGCGACCGTCTACCGCCCGCTTCTCTGCCTTGTTCTGCAAGGCGCCAAGGAGGTCGGCACGAGCAAAAGGACCCTGCGCGTCGCCGAAGGGAAATCGCTCGTCGTGAGCCAAGCCCTGCCCGTCGTGTCGCGCATCACCGAGGCCACGCCGGACCGTCCTTACGTCGCGCTCGTCTTCCCGATCGATCTCGACCTCCTGCGCGGGATGGCCGCAGACGTGGCACCCGCCCGTGCGGCGAGCCAGCATGACCCGTTCTCGATCTCGCTCTGCCAGACCGACCTGGAAATGGAGGGGGCGCTTTTGCGTTATCTCAGGCAAAGCGATCACGCAGAGGCGCGCCGCCTGCTGGCCCCGATCACGGCGCGCGAAATCCACGCCCGGCTCCTGTTGGGGGCCCATGCCGAGCCGTTGCGCAAGCTCCTTTGGCACGAGACGACGGCCAGCCGCATTTTCCAGGCCACGCGCGAGATCCAATCGGACCTCGCCCGCCCGCTCATGGTCGGCGACCTTGCGGACCGAGCCGCCATGAGCAGTTCTGCCTTTTTCGAGCACTTCAAGGCCGTCACGGGCACATCGCCGCTGCAATACCAGAAGGACCTGCGCCTCCTGCGCGCCCGCGAGGCGTTGCGCAGCACGAACGACAAAGTCTCCGAGATCGCGTTCGGGGTCGGATACGAAAGCTCGGCCCAGTTCTCACGGGAATACGTCCGCAAGTTCGGCTTGCCTCCAAGACAGGACCGCTCCGCCCACGCTGCGGAGTAGCGGTCCGTCATTTACCATTCCACTTGGATGCCAGTCGCTTCTTGAGCAGATGACAAGTTCAAACGCAGTTCAGGCAAATAGAACCAATGGCTTACAGAGTGGAGAACGTTGGACCCCAATCCCTCTCCCTCCGCCAACTCGACCGGGATCAAATTTCACCGGTCAAGCAGGCCCTTCGCTCAGGAGATGATGAGCGGTTGAAGACGTTTTTCAGAGCTTCAGAGTTTTCGGGGCTGCCGCGGAAATCGTGACAGCCCCTCGAACCGAACACTGCGGCAAGGCCGCTCAACATGCTTGGCGATGTCTTGTAGTCAGTCGGCCAGCGCGACGTCGCGGGGGCCTGTGAAGGCGAGCAGGCCGATGCACGGGATATCGCTGTCGCAGCGGTCGGCATGCGTGACGCCGCCTTCGACCAGAGAATAGTCGCCTGGCACGGTCGGGACCTCGGTGCCGTCAGCCTCGATATGCACCCATTCGCCGACAATGCTGAGACCCCAGTAGTCATGGGTATGTGTGTGCATCGGCAGCGCGACGCCCGGATCCATCTTGAGCAGCCAGGTGGCGCCGGTCGCATCGTCGCCCCAGGCCAGCGCCAGTTGCACACCTGGGATGGGCGCATCGAACCATTCCACGTTCTGGAGAGCGACATGATTTTCGCTGTGGCCATGGTTCTCGGCTAAAGCGGTTGTCGTCACGAGCGTTGCCGCTGCTGCGGCGATCAGGGTTTTCATCATCGTGATTTCCTTGCGGTTGCGGGTTGCTTTCATGGGAGTTCTTGTTGCGGAGAGAACAGTCAGGCGTCGGCGCCGCCCAGCACGCCGTCGAGTTGCATTTCCTTCAGGAGGGCGTCCTGCCGCGGCTGGGTGAAGGCGTTCATCTCGTCCACGCCCCAGGTGATGCCGACGACCGTGCGCGTGGGGCGCTTGCCCGGCGCCGCATCGGCGAGCGCGAGATAGGCGTCGACGACCAGCTGCGGATCGGGGGCGGCAGCGCTCGCCAACATGTCGGCGAAACCCGCGATCATGTTGGCAGGCACGTCGCCGAGGACGCCATAGGACGACAGGACCTCCTCACGGGCGGGCGGCTTACCGGCGGCGAGCAGGTTCGAGGGGAATGGGCCAGGCTCGACCAGCGCCACGTCGATGCCGAAGGGGGCCACCTCGTAGCGTAGGCTCTGGCTGTAGGCTTCCAGCGCGTGTTTGGTCGCGCAATAGGTTCCGAAGAAGGGCACCGACACCCGCCCGGCGATCGAGCTGGTGTTTATGATCAGGCCTGAGCCGGCCGCGCGCATCGACGGCAGCACCGCCTGCATCGCGCGGATGGCCCCGAAATAGTTGGTGTCCATTTGCTCATGGGCCTGCCCGACGCTGTAGGCCTCGGTCATGCCGATATACATGATGCCCGCGTTGTTGATCAGAATATCGACGGGTCCCTCGGCGAGGATGCTGGCGAAGCCCTCGGCCACCCAAGCGTCGTTGGTTACGTCCATCTCGGCTATGGCGATACGGGGGGAGTAAGCCTCCAGCTCGGCCTTTCTGGCCGCGTTGCGCCCCTCCGCATCGCGCATGGTGCCCCAGACGCGGTCTCCCCGGTCGGCAAAAGCGCGAACCGCCGCCGCTCCGAATCCGCTGCTGGCTCCTGTGATGACTACCGTTTTTCCGGTGTCTGTCATGGTTCATTCTCCTGCTTGCGTGCGCTGTTACCGACTGGTACAAATATTTGAGACAGTCCGTCAAGGCATAAAATACCGTTCGGTAACAAATTGAGTGATGACGAACCGAAACCCGTCCGTGGGCGCCCGCGGACGATGAACGCCGAGAAGGTGCTCGACGTCGCCATGACCGCGTACTGGCAAAGCGATCCGGCCGATGTGTCGGTCAACGCGATCTGTCAGATGGCGGGCATCTCCAAGCCCTCGCTCTACCGCGAGTTCGGAAGCGAGGACGGACTGACCCGAGCCGTTCTCGACAGCTACGCCGAGCGGGTCCTCTCGGCCGTGTTCGCGATCCTGCACAGCGGAGAGGGCCTGCAGGCAACCCTCGCAGCCTTGATCGACTTCGCGAGCGCGGACCCACGCATGGAAACCGGCTGCCTGTTCTATAAGCTGCGCGCGGGCAAGCACCGTCTCGGGCCCGTGACGCGCGCCCGGGTGGAGGAAATCGATGCGGTCGCACAGGCGGCGTATGTGACCTTCCTGAAGTCCTGTCGCGATGCTGGGGACTGGCCGGACGGGCTGCCGGTCGAAGCCGGGGCGAAGTACCTCGGTGAGCAGTTCGCGCTCGCCATAACGCAACGCGCCTCCGGCGAAGACCCCGCCCGCATCCGCGAGATGCTCACCCTCGCGCTGTCGGTGCTCACCCGCTCATGACGGGATTGCCACGCGCCCTGATGCCGGACCAGGGAGCGGATGCTCGACCTTGGGCCAGCAGAAGACCCCAAAAACGCTGAAAGAAAATGAATGTTTTCAGTGTCTTGATGCGGAGAACGTTGGACCTCAGTCCCTCTCCCTCCGCCATCAAGTCATTGATATTAAATTATTTTCCGAGGGAAACGAACTCTCGGCACGCCTCGCGACTTTCCGTGGGCGACAGCGAGTCCGTGATACACGGTGCCCCCGGTCCCAGCGTCGTCCAAACCGGCGGATCGCTCGCCGGGAAGCTGTCTTCGCCGGCCGGATTGCCGCCAGGGAAGGAGATTGCTCAATGTCATCGTTCCACCTCCTTCGCTTGAAGCGGGATGCGACACGGTGACGAGATCAGCTTTGCTACTCTCGTCACCGCCCGCAGTGGCGCGTCCCGGACCGGGCAGGCTGGGCTCGGCCGGTTGCCCGATGCCGACTGGGCGCTTCAGACGATCCGATTGAGCAATTTCTCGCCGCTGGCGACACGACGGCAATTCTCCGCTGCCATCTCTATCGACCGCTCCAGGGTTTCCCGCGTCAGCCAGGCGAGATGCGGTGTCATGGTCACGGTCTCGAGGTATCGCAGCGGCGAGGCCGGCGGGATCGGCTCGTCGGCGAACACGTCGAGACCGGCTGCCGACAGGTGGCCGGCGTTCAGCGCGTCGATCAGGGCCGTCTCGTCCACCAGCCCGCCGCGTGCCGTGTTGACGAGGATCGCGCCCGGCTTCATCCGGGCGATCGCGGCACGATCGAGCCAGCCCGCGGTCTCCTCGGTCAGCGGGATGTGGAGTGAAACGATATCGGCGCTGGCCAGCAACTCCCCCTTGTCGACATATGTCGCGTCAAGATCGCCGCGCGGTGTGCGGGCGGTTACCAGCACCCTCGCGCCGAGCGCCTTGAGAATGGGGACGAGAAGGCGCGGCACCGCGCCGGCGCCGACCAGGCCCACGGTCCGGCCGCCGATCTCGCCGAACTGTCCTTGCCACTCCGATGGCCAGTGCCAGCCCTCGCCTGCGCGCATGCGGCTATCGAGGTGGGCGACGCGCCGCAGGCAGGCCAGCATCAGACTCACGGTGAGTTCGGCCACCGCCCGGCTGTTGCTGCCAGGCAGATTGCAGACGGCGACGCCCGCGTTTTTCGCAGCCTCCAGATCGATGGTGTTGACGCCGACGCCGATCTTCTGGATCAGCCGCAGATTGCGCGCTCGCGCGATATGGTCGCCGGTTACCGGCTTCAGGACATGCCAGAGCACCTGGGCATCCGGCAGGTGTCGAAGGTAGTCCTCGTCCGATGCCTCGGAGCATTCCGTGACGTCGATGCCCTCTTGAGCTAGCCTATCGAGCAGCGGGCGCAGTCGGGCATCGAGGTCGAAACGGAACAGCACTCTCATGAACCGGCCCAGGGAAAGGTTTCCGGCGGCGGCAAGGCGAGGCCGGATGCCAGATCGTCCGCGATGCGCAGGCATTCGTTCCACTTCGCCGTACGCTCGCTCCGCGCGATCGCGCCGACCTTGAGTTGGGATAGCTGCCAGCCGACGGCCAGATGGGCGATCGTGACATCCTCCGTCTCTCCCGATCGCGCCGAGGCAATGCATCCCCAGCCCACCGCGCGGGCCGCCGCGACGGCATCGAGAGTCTCGCTGAGCGTACCGACCTGGTTGGGCTTGATCAGCGCGGCATTTCCCGCGCCGGCGGCGGCGGCCTCGCCGATGCGGCCCGCATTGGTCACGACGAGGTCGTCGGCAATGACCTGTACACGCGGGCCGGCGGCGCGCGTGAATCGACTGAGACCGGCAAGATCGTCCTCGGCGAGCGGATCCTCGATCGCGATGATCGGATAGCGCCGCAACCAGCCAAGAAGCATGTCAGACAGCGAGTCGCTATCCAGTACCTTGCCGTCGCGGGTAAGGCGGTATCGGCCGCCTTGGCCGAAATTGCTGGCGGCGATGTCGACGGAGATGCTGACCTCCTCGCCCGGGCGGCGGCCTGCGTGCTCGATGGCCGCCAGCAAGGTGTCCAAAGCTTGCTGATTGCTGTCGAAGGCCGGCCACATGCCGCCTTCGTCGGCGAGACCACTGAGCCTGCCGCGGTTGTCCATCAGCTCCCTGGCGGCGTGGTAGACGTCCGCCGTCCAGTCGAGCGCCTGGGCGAAATCGTCCGCCCCGTTGGCGATGACCATCAGGTCCTGGATGTCGATACGGCCACCGGCATGGGCGCCGCCGCCGAAGATCTGAATCTCCGGAAGCGGCAGTCGGCAGTCGCGCCCGCCGGAAAGGTGGCGCCACAGCGGCAGGTGCCGGCTGGCCGCGGCGGCCTTGGCGACCGCCATGGATACGGCGATCAGGACATTTCCGCCCAGCCTGGAACGGTTCTCGGTGCCGTCGAGGCGGACCAGTAGCGAGTCGATGGCCTGCTGGTCGCCGATCTCCTGGCCGATCAGCGCCTCCGCGACCTCTGCATTGAGCGAAACCACCGCCTGGCGCACATCGTAGCCGCCATACCTGGTTCCGCCGTCACGCCGGTCGGTTGCCTCGTGCCTGCCGGTAGAGGCGCCCGCCGGCGCGATGGCGCGCGCCACCGTATCGTCGTCGAGAATGATCTCCGCTTCGACCGTCGGACGGGCCCGGGAATCCCATACCCGGCGGCCACGCACCTGGCGAACGGTCGCGCTCACGGCGCCAGTTCCAGGCGCCAGGCCGCCGCCACCGCGCCAAGCGTCTGCAGCGGTTCCGCCAGCAGCGCGCGCGTCACCGAGCGGACGAGATCCTTGTCCTGCGTCCGCGTCAGGTACTCGACCGGCGACTTGCCGTCGATGCGCGCGAGGCCCAGTCCGGGAAGGAGGTGCGCTGTCCGACGCTCGACGTCCATCGGGGGTTCCCAGTCAATCCATGGCATGTAGGCCGCGGCCATCGCCTCGAAGCAGGCGAGAAAGTCCGATGCGGCGTCCGGCCGGTTGACGGCCTTCAGCAGCAGGTGGTTGAGGCAAAACGCCAGGTCGAACGCCGGATCGCCGAACCAGGCGCATTCGGCGTCGAGAAGAACCGGCCCGTGCGGGCCCACCATGATGTTCTTGGGACTGACGTCGCCATGCACCAGGACGCGGCGCGACTCGGCGGTGCGCCGGACCAGGGCGTGCAGGCGGCCGGCGAGATCGGCATGGCGGCGCGCGGTCGCCTCCAGATAGGGTTCCAGGCGCAGGGCATGGAAGATCGGCCCGGTATCGAAGCGCGCGGGGAGGGCAGGATCGGCCGCCGTCACGGCGTGAATCCGGCCAAGCCTGTCCCCAACGGCCTTGGCAACAGCCTTGTCGGCCTTGCCGGCCAGAAGGTCGGTCTTCCACAGCCGATAGCGTGCCGGATCCAGCCAAGCCATGGCGAAAACGGCCCGCTCACGATCGCGCCCCAGCAGGCGCGGGACGGCAGTGGGCTCGATGCGGCCGACAACCTCGAAGTAGTCGGCCTCGTGAAGGTTACGCTCCACCGGCGCCTCCCAGTGCTGCGCCACCTTGAGCGTGGGCAGGGCGCGTTTGACGCAGAATGCCGTCCCGTCCGCCGGCTCGACACGCAGTATCTGCGACGACACGCCGCCGGTCAGCGGCACGAAGCGGGCTTCGCCAGGGCCGGCGAGCAGGCCCATGGCGCCAAGCGCGTCCCGGATGACCGCGAGTCCCGCATCCGACGCCTGTCCTTGTGCATTCATGCTTCCGCGACGACCGGATTGGTGAGGATGCCAACGCCCTCTACCTCGATGTCCACCACGTCTCCCGGCCGAATCGGGCCGACGCCGGACGGGGTGCCGGTCAGGATCACGTCGCCCGGCTCCAGGGTGATCGCCTGGCTGAGATAGGAGACCAGGGTGGCGGCGGAGAACAGCAGGTCCGAGGTCAGGATGTTCTGCCGCTCCTCGCCGTTCAGACGCGCCTTCAGCCGCAGCGCGGTGGGATCGAGATCCGTCGCGATCACGGGCCCGAGCGGACAGAAGGTGTCGAAGGACTTGCCGACGACGAGGCAGCCCATGGCCATTTCCCTGCCCTGGATGACACGTTCACTGACATCGTTGGCGCAGGTGTAGCCCAGAACGTGATCCAACGCTTCGGCCTCGCCAATACGCCGCGCCCTGCGACCGATGACGACCGCGAGCTCGGCCTCGAAGTGGACCTCTTCACCTTCCCGGGGATAGACGATCGGATCGCCGGGCCCGACAATCGTGCTGTCCGGCTTCATGAACAGCATCGGGATCTCCGGACGCTTCATCCCCATCTCCGCGATATGGGAGACGTAGTTGAGACCGGCCCCGAAGATGCGCCGGGGGCGTATGGGCGCGAGGCGCGTCACCTCGGTGGCCTTGTCGATCGCGTCGGTCGGCGTCAGGTCGTCGAACGGGCTGCCGGCCAGGCGGCGGTAGTCCCCGTCGTCTTGCAGGAGGCCGAAGGTCTCGACGCCGCCCACGCGGTAACGGGCGATATGCTGCGGCATGCGGTGCTGTTTCCTCAAACTGGTTGGAGCGCGCACAACTGATGCAAAAGGCCGCACATTCCCAGGTGCCGGTCCTGCTTCGTGACGCCGGTGGCGGCGGGGCGTTCGATAACCGGATTGCGGGGCCGGTCCTCCGCGAGGCGGGCGAACGCGTCGGCGACCCAGGCTTCCGGGCCGCCGGCGATGATCGGGCGGAACGTCTCCGCCCGGCCTCTCATTTCGCCGCTATGCAGCGCGCAGAAGCGCTGCAACTCCCGCCAATAGCTCTCGCGGTCGTCCTCCCACATCGCCAGCAGTCGCTGATATTCCCGGGCCGAGGCGTCACGCCGCTCCAGCGCGCCTTCCAGGCCGCGCTCCCTTGGCAGGGCCTTCAATCGCTCGAAGGCCTCGGGATCGGCGTCGACATCCGGTCCGAAGTAGATCCGCGCGTCGCCGCGCTCGGCGAGGCCGGCATTGGTCATCAGGGCGAGCACGGTGAGCTTCTCGCCGTTCACCGAACGGTGCAGGGTGTTTGGCGGGAACTGGACGTAGTCGCCCGGACCCAGCGGGATCGAGCGAAAGCCTCGCTCCAGGTCGTGGAGTTCGATCGCGCCGGTGCCGGAGATGACGTAGTAGGCCTCCGCGGTCAGCGCGTGAACGTGCGCACAGCCGGCATGGATGCCGTCCGGCCCGGGCCGCTGGTTGTAGACGGCGAGGTGGGTCAGACCCAGACCACCGATGAAGGTTTCGGAGACGCTGTTCATGCGGTCGTCCCTTCCTCAGGTGCCGCCAGGAGACGCGCCGGGATATCGATGGCGCTGGCGGGACCGTCGTGTACCAGGATGCGGCAGCCCTGTGCCAGGCTTTCGCCGGCCTGCAGAGGAACGGGCCGCGTGCGCATGCTTCCCACGGTGACGACGCCCCAATCCGACACGAACCACGAATTGGGTCCGCCATCGGGGCGAACCACCAGCCCGGCTCGGTGACCGCCGCCGACGGGGCCGTTCGCGCTGACCCAGCCGGCCGCGCTGGCCGTGAGCGCCTCAGGCGTGGTGGCGCCGCCCTCCGACAGCAGCGACACGCCGGCGGACCCACGCATCACGTCGGCGAGCCGGACGTTGAAGAAGGCGTGGCGTGTCGGCCCGATGCTCAAGGCCCAGGGACGCGCGGTCAGTTCGGATGCCAGGTCCAGCGTGTATAACGTGCGATCGGCGGCGATGGAGATGGTGACGCTGCGTCGCTCCGTGATGACGGTGCGGCCGGTCGGGGCGCCCCATTCGGCCGGTCCCCGCCAATCGATCGTGGTATCCAGCCGGTAGCGGTCGCCACCCAGGTCGTGGCCGGAGATTGCGGTGACGACCTGATTGCCGGGTGCCCGGCCCTGGAACGTGTCGTTGACGTAGAAATTGTAGGTGTAGCTCTCCGTATCGTCGCCCTGGGTCGGGACGGCGCAGTGTACGTGATCGGCCGCGATCCAGATGGAATTGTGATGCGGGTGGTCGGCCGGGCTCTCGGCGGTCGCGGGAAAGCCGTTCAGGGTGAAAACCGGATAGAGATAGCAGCGCGGCGTCCCCTCGGTCACCCCGAGAAGGGGGCGGTCCTGCCAGTGAAGCATGTGCCGTCTGGCGCCCGAGAAGGCGCCCTTCGGAAGGGTCAGGTCCTGTTGTTCGAAACGGAATCCCGGCATTCAGCGTCACCCCAGAAGATCGACCAGGCCAAGCGACACGCCGGGCACCAGCGTGACGAGCAGCAGGGCTGCGACCAATCCGATCAGGAAGGGCACGACCGCGCGAAAGACCGCCGGAACCTCCGCCTTGGCGACCCGCGATGTGGTGAAGATCAGCATGCCGAGCGGGGGCGTGAGTGCCCCGATCACGAGGTTCATCACGAGGACGACGCCGAAGTGGACCGGGTCGATGCCAGCTGCCGTGATGATCGGGATCAGAATGGGAACCAGGATGACCATCGCGGCGATCATCTCCATGAACAGGCCGACGATCAGCAGGAACAGGTTGAGGACGAGAAGCAGTGTCAGCGGATCGCCGAACGCCGCCGCCAGTGCCGCCGCCACGGTCTGCGGCACCTGATCGGACACCAGGACCCAGGCGAAGGGAGCCGCCGCGGCGATGATGCACATCACGGCAACCGCGTCACCGACCGCCTCGCGGCAGGCCGCAACGAAGCGGCGAGGCCCGAGATGGCGATAGAACAGGGCACCGCAGATCAGCGCGTAGACCACGGCGATCGCGCCAGCCTCCGAAGGTGTGAAGGCGCCCGCGCGCAGGCCGCCGACGACGATCAGCGGCAGGACGAGGGCCGGCAGGGCGGCGACAAGGGCCCGGCCGCGCGCCGTCCAGGATGCGCGCGCCATGTCGGCCTGGCGCCGTTGCCGCCCCGACATGACGTGCACGACGATCGCCAGCGCAATGCACACGACAGCGGCCGGCACGAGGGCGGCGACGAACAGCGCCCCAACGGAGACCGAGGCGAGGGCGCCAAAGATGATGAGCGCCAGACTGGGCGGGATCAGGTTGGCGAGGACCGACGACGCGGCGGTCAGCGCGCAGGCGAAGCTGCGGGTGTAGCCGTGGCGCTCCATCGTCGGCACCAGCGTCTTGCTGATCGCCGCCGCATCGGCCATGGACGACCCGGAAACGCCGGCCATCATCGCGTTGGTCAGGATGTTCACGTGGCCGAGTCCGCCGCGCAGATGCCCGACCAGCGACGAGGCGAGGCCGAGCAGCTTCTCGGTAATGCCGCCGGCGTTCATGGCCGCGGCGGCGAGGATGAAAAAGGGGATCGCCAGCAGCAGGAACGAGTCGAGCGCGCCGGTCATCTGCTGCGGCAGCGTCAGCAGCATCAACTCGCCGCGCGGGGCGATCGCCGCGAAGCTGGCGAGCGCCAACGCGAAGACGATCGGCGTTCCCCACAATACCATCACCAGAGCCAGGACGAGCAGGATCAGCGTGGCGTTCTGCCGCCCGGCCACGCCGGGAAGGGCATAGGCCAGCAACAGGTAGCCGGCGACGCCGACGAGGATCGTCAGCGTCCCGAACCCCCGAAGGCCGTCGGCGCCCCGTGTGGCCTGGAAGATCAGGGTCAGCGCGGCGCCGACCGGAAGCGCCAGGAACAGATAGGTGAAGGGCAGGCCAAGCGCCGGGGACACGTAGGTGGCTTGTACGACGAGATCCGCACCATGCCGAACCAACGCGATCGCGCCGGCGGCGATCAGGCCCTGGACCGACAGCCAATGCCATTCCTTGGCCCTGCCTTCAAGCCGGCGCGACACCAGGTCAATGTTGATGTGGGAATCGCGCGCGATGCCGAGCGGCAGGCCGAGGAAGACCATCCACACGAAGCACCAGCGCACCAGTTCCTCGGGCCAGCTCAGGGAATCGTTGAGAACGTAGCGGAAGAAGACCTGGAGTACGGCGACGATCACCGTGACGATCAGGAGGATGACCGTCGCCGTCTCCAGAATGGCCGCGAGCCCGTTGCGGCTGCTTTCGACCGGGCGGCGGAATGCCGGCCCCCGGGGCATGTCGGCATGCTGTGTCTTCATCGATCGGCCGCTGTCGTCATGCCTGTTGGGGGATCCTCTTTCCGGGCGTCACGGCAGTCGGCCGCTCAGCGCAGCGCCAGGATGCGTTCCATCATGTCCGCCACGGCCGGGCTGCGGTCGGCGTATTGGCCCCAGAGCTGCTCGGCCTGCGAGACCCAGTCAGCCATGTCGGTGAGTTCGTGCACCTCCATTCCGAGGCCCTGGAGTTCCGCCAGCGTCGCCTGCGTGTTGGCGCGGTTGGTCTCGCGCTGCTCCGCGAATGCCGTCGCGGCGGTTTCGCGGACAATGGCCTGCAGGTCACCGGGCAGCGCGTCGAGCCAGGCCGCGTTCACCCGCACGGCTTTCGGCAGGAACCAATGATAGGTGTGCGTGAAGTGCTGCGCCTGCTCGAACCAGCGGAAGCCGAGGATCGAGAAGACGTCGGCCTCCAGGCCGTCGATCACACCGGTCGACAGCGCTGAGTACTGCTCGGCATAGGCCAACGGTGTCGGGTTGGCGCCCAGCAGCGACCAGAAATCGATCCAGACCTCGAGTTCCGGCACGCGCAGCTTCAGGCCGCCAAGCTCCGCCAGGCTGGTTACCGGCCGGCTCGACAGCAGGTGCCGGAACCCGACCTCACCATAGGCGACGAACTCGACGCCGGTTCGCTCCCGCGCGATGCGCGAGATCTCATCGCCGAGCTCGCCCTGCAGCACCCGATCCACATGGTCCTGGTCGGCGTAGATGAAGCCGGGCGCACCGCCGGCGATGGCGATCTCGGGGGCGACCGCCTCCTCGGTGTCCGGTCCCCCGGCGGTGGCCTGGACGGTGCCGAGCCGGCTCATCTCGATCAGCTGGGTGTAGTTGCCCATCTGGCCGGCGGGGAAATGCTCCACCGCGATCTGGCCGTCGCTCTGCTCGGCGATCAACTCCGCCCAAAGGTCGAACGCCTGGGTCATCGGCGAGCCGATCGCCTCGGCATGGGCGATCGTCATCGTGTGCTCCGCCTGCGCGCTGGCCCGGCGGAGGGGCAGGCCCGCGGTGGCCCCGGCCGCGGCGATGGCGGCGGCACCGCCGAGCACACGGCGGCGCGGCAGGGTCAGTCCGGCGATGGGCGTGATCAGGTTCTTACGCGTCATTTTCTCTCCTCCCACAGAAGTAGTGCTCGTTTCGTTGTGTGACGCCAGGCGCCCGCCTGACCGGTCCGGCAATGCATCAACCCGGCAGACGCTATCACGGGAACGTTCCCGGTTGCAATCCGATTGCCATTGCCGGAATGGCGGCATAGTCTCGTACAAATGGCACTAATAGTGCGATCTCAGGTCGACGCGGGACGTAGGAATTCCGGGAACGATACCGGAATCGATACCGGAAACGATACCGGGAAGCGTGTCCGATGAGAGTCCAGAGGTCGAGCTGAAGACGAGGTGTGCGGGTGGCGGTCATGCAGCGGGTAACGATCAAGGACCTGGCGGAACATCTGGGGCTGTCGACCTCTACGGTGGCCAGGGCCCTGGCCAACCAGGCGGACGTCCGCGGCGAGACGCGGGACCGTGTGCTTCGGGCGGCTGATGCGCTGGGCTATGTCGCCCATTCAGGCGCGCGACTGATGCGCGCCGGATCAGCCTCGATGGTCGGCCTCATCGTTCCGGACATCCAGAACGACTTTTACGCCACCGTCGCCAAGGCGATGGCCGAGTGCTGCAACGATGCCGGACTGCAACTTGTCCTCGCAGTGACCGAAGACGACCGCAAGCAGGAGTATCGCCAGGTCCGGGCGCTGGTCGAGGCGCGCGCGGCCGGCATCATCATCGTCCCGTCGCCGCGACCAATGGAGGAGACCCTGACGCTCCTGGAGCAGCAGCCGGTAGTGCAGTTCATCCGCTACCTGCCCGCGCTCGCCGCCGACTGGTTTGGCATCGACGAGCGTCATGCCATCGGACAGGCGATCGACTATCTGCTCGGCCTCGGGCATCGACGGATCGCCTATATCGGAGCACGCACCAGCACCAGCACCGGACGGGAAAGGCTTGCCGGGTATCGCGAGACGCTTGCCGCGGCCGGCATCGTGCCTGATGAGGCGCTGATCCATACCGGCGCCCCTCGCGCCTCCGCCGCGTGCGAGGCGACGGCCATCTGCCTGTCGCTCGAAGACAGGCCGACCGCGATCGTCGCCGGCGGCGCGCGCATCACGCTTGGCATGCTCCAGGCGGTGCACGAGTTCCGGCTATCCGTGCCGACCGACGTCTCCGTCATCGGCTTCGGCGATGCGCCATGGTCCGCCTGGTACCATGACGGCCTCACGACCATCGGCCTGCCGGTGAGGGATATCGCGTTGAATTGCGGCAGTTTCCTCATCCGCCGGATCCAGGAGGAACCCTCGAACGACGCCGGTCCGCGTCACCCTTTCCATGCCGCAAGTCAGGCACGCCTGATCGTACGCCGGAGTTGCGCCGGTCCGGCCTCCCGGTGACGACAGGCGCCGCGCCGCGCCACGCGACGGCTTGGCGGGAGCCGTTCAGAAGGTTAGTCGCGCGTTTTCCTTGACCTCCCTCATGACGAAGAATGTCCGGGTGTTCCTGACGCCAGGCAGGGCGATCAGTGTCTGACCTTGAAGCTTGTTGAAATCGGCGATGTCGCGGGCACGGATCTTGAGAAAATAGTCGAACTCGCCCGCCACCAGAATGCAGTCGAGGATCTCCTTCACCTCCAGCACCGCCTCCTCGAAGGCGTTGCGGCTGTCAGGCGTGGAGCGGTCGAGCATGACGCCGATCATCACCAATGCCCCCAGGCCGACCGATGCGGGCGCGATCTCCGCCCGGAATCCGTTCACCTCAGCTTGATCGCCGATGCTCCGGCGACGATTCGCGACCCGGACCGGCAGGTTGCCGACCGCCCGTCCGTATCGCGCACGATCAGATTTTCACGAAACCTATGGAGGATGTGATGGTGATGGGAACGCGCAAATTCATGCTCGCGGTCTTCGCTGCCGGGGCGCTTGCCGGTGCCGCGCCGGGGCAGGCGGCCGAGGCCGTCCCCGATGACCAGTCCACACGGAACGTCGTGCTTGTGCACGGAGCCTTTGTCGACGGGTCCGGGTGGCGCGGCGTCTATGACGATCTTACCGCACGGGGCTATCGGGTCAGCATCGTCCAGAACCCGCTCACGTCGCTGGCGGACGATGTCGCCGCCACCGTGCGCGTTCTCGATCGTCAGGATGGTCCCACCATCTTCGTCGGGCACAGCTGGGGCGGGACAGTCATCACCGAGGCGGCGCGGGAACTTTCGCAGACCACAGACACAGGCAACTGACGGCAATCGTCATCAACCTCAGGGTCAGGAGCCAGGGCCATGACATTCGCAACGACCAGGGACGATGTGGCGATGGGGATGCGATGCGGACCTACTATGATCAGTCCATCGTCGGTGCCGGCATTGTCGGCATCGCCCATGCCCTGGCCGCCGCCAGCCTGGGACTGCGTGTCGTCGTGCTGGACCGCGATCGGCGGGCCGTCGGCGCCTCGGTGCGCAATTTCGGGCTCGTCACGGTCACCGGCCAGCAGCGCGGCCTGTGCCATCGGCGCGCCCTGCGCAGTCGGGACATCGGGGACGCGGTCGGGCCGCTGGCGGACATTCCGATCGTGCATCGGGGCCTGGTTCTCGCGGCGTTCCGGGACGAGAGCATGGACGTGATCGACGCCTTCGTCGCTGACGCGGAAATGGGCGCCGGTTGCTCGGATCTGACCAGGCAGACCGCGCTGGCAGCCCATCCCGAACTCAATCCCGAGCGCCTGCTGGGCGCGCTGTGGAGCCCGCACGAACGCCGGGTCGACCCCCGGTATGCCGTCGCCCGGCTGGCGCGGTGGCTGGCCCGCTCCCACGACGTGGACTTCCTGTTCGGTGTGGCGGTGCATGGCGCGGCGGCCCCGCGGGTGGAGACCAGCATCGGTCCGATCAGGGCCGACCGGGTCGTCGTGTGTCCGGGCAGCGACTTCACCGGGCTCTGGTCCGACCGGATCGCCGCCCTGGGCCTGACCAAGTGCAAGCTGCACATGCTGCGCCTGGCACAGCCGGCGCCGGACTGGCGGCTGTCGGCGGGGATCATGAACGACACCAGCGTGGTGCGATATCTGGGCTACGCCGAATTGCCACCGGCCGAAACGGTGCGCGCGCGCCCGCACTCGTCCTGGCTGCCTATCTGCACGATATTGGCCACCTGCTCGACGCCGGCACCGAGCAGGCACGCATCGGCGGATGGGACCTCGCACATGAGGACATCGGTGCCGACTGGCTGGCCATGCGGTTCGCGAATGGGCTTGCCGATCCCGTGGCCGAACACGTCGCGGCCAAGCGCTACCTGTGCCGGGTGGACGCAGGCTACCGCAAGGCCCTTTCCCGTGCGTCCGAGCGCAGTTTGCAGATCCAGGGCGGACCGATGATCGACGAGGAGATCGCTCGTTTCGAGGCGCTGCCCGTTTTCGGCACTGCCGTTGCCCTGCGCCGCTGGGACGACAGGGCCAAGCAGCCACACCTTCAACCCTGGCCGCTTGCTGCCTTCCTCGCCTGGTGCGATGTCGAGGTTCGCTGAGCGCACACCGCTGATCGCCGCCCAGGCCGTCAGGGAATGGCGTCGATACCACGGGTTCGACCCGGCGTCGGACCTGCGGTGTTCCTACGTCGCTGGTACAGGCCGACGTGGCGCTTCACCCCGGAAGAACCGCTCGACCTCCTCGGCGGCAAGCGCCTGCAGGCGGCCCATGGCGCGGTCGGAGTACCATGAAAGGTGCGGCGTCAGCAGCAGGTTCGGCGCCTGGCGCAAGGGGCTGTCGGCCGGAAGGGGTTCGCTGCGGAAGACGTCGAGGGCGGCCGCCGCCAGCCGGCCGTCGATGAGTGCTGTCGCGAGGTCGGCCTCGACCACCAGGTCGCCGCGGGCGCAGTTCACCAGCACCGCGCCACGTTTCATGGAGGCCAGCGCGGACGCGTCGATCATGTCGCGGGTCTCGGGCGTCGACGGCGCGTGCAGCAGGACGGCGTCGGCGGAACCGAGAACCGCGTTGCGCGCGGCCAGCGTGACGCCGAGGCGTTCGGCCGCGTCGTCCGTCAGCGCCGGGTCGGCGACCATGAAGCCGAAACCGAACGGCCGCAGCCTGTCCAGCACCGCGCGGCCGATCCGTCCCAGGCCGATGAAGCCGACGACCTGCCGATCGAAGGGCGGCAACGGTCGCGCCACCTCGACCCCCTTCCAGCCGCCTGCGCGCACATGGGCATCGAGCGCCGGCAGCCGGCGCAGCAGCGACAGCAGCGCCGCCACCGTGTGGTCGGCGACCTCCTCGCTGCAGTAGTCGGGCACGTAGCAGACCCGGTGCCCGGCGGCGCGGGCGGCGGCGACGTCGACATTGTCGTAGCCGACACCGTAGCGCACGATCACCGATGGCTGCGCCAGCGCCGCCACGGCGGCCGCGCCGAAGGGGGCGAACTGGACGAGCACCGCCCGCGCGCCGGTCAGGCCCGCGATGACCTCCGCCTCCGTCCGGCATTGCCGGGCGTCGAGGTCGAGCCCGCAGCGCTCGGCCGCCGCCGCCTCGGCATCGAGGCCGGGGAAGGTGTAGTCGGTGACCAGAAGCGATCCCCGCGCCATTCAGGCCGCCATCGGCGCGAGGCCGGCACGGCCGCGAATATCGGGATCGTCGGCCCGGAACTCGGTCCCGTTCAGGTCCTCCGGCACCGTTCGACACAGCCAGGCGATGATCGCCGCCGGATCGGCGGCCGGCAGCAGACTTTCCCGCGGCAGCCGGCTGACCGGGTTGATGCCCGAGGCCCGGATGCGGCCCTGCATGGCGGTATCCACCACGCCCGGCTGAAAACCGTAGACGAAGACGCGGTCGGCGAGTTCATCCGCCGCCGAGCGGGTCA
>JAVKFF010000190.1:0-5108 GCA_040226215.1 Azospirillaceae bacterium | reverse complement strand
CCTCGCCGGCGGCTGCACGAGCGGCCACGGCATCAGCGGCGCCCTGCAGCTTTCCGTCGGCTCCTGGGTCGCACTGGCCTGCTTCTTCCTCGGCGGCGTGCCGGTCGCGATGCTGCTCTACCGCGTGTGAGGGTGCCATGTCCGCCAGGCAGCTCTCCCTCGGTTTGGTTTTCGGACTCTTCTTCGGCTTCTTCCTGCAGAAGGGCGGCGTCGCCAAGTTCGACGTGCTGATCGGCATGCTGCTTCTGGAGGATTTCACCGTCGCCAAGGTCATGCTCGCGGCCATCCTCGTCGGCATGGTCGGCATCTGGTCGATGCACGGCCTCGGTCTGGTGGAACTGCACGTCAAGCCCACCCGCTATGCCGCGAACATCGCCGGCGGCCTCGTCTTCGGCGCGGGCTTCGCCCTGGCAGCCTATTGTCCCGGCACAGGCGCGGCCGCGCTCGGCCAGGGAAACTTCGACGCGCTTGCCGTCATGGCCGGCATGGTCGCGGGCGCCTATCTCTTCGCCGCGACGCCGGGCATCGCATCACGCCTCGACCGGCAGGGCGACCGGGGCAAGCTGACATGGCCCGAGCTTCTGCATATCCGGCACAGGCCCTTCATCGCCGGTTTCGCATTTGTCCTGGTGCTTGTGCTGGTCGGCATCGAAAACCTGCTGCCCGGCTGATCGCGGCCGCATGTCCGGGCGCGTGGGCCCAAACCTGTCGGGAGAGAAGGATGGCGCAGGACTTCGACCTCGTGGTGATCGGCACCGGTGTCGCCGCCAACGGGGTGGCAAGCCGCTGCCGCGCTGCGGGCTGGACGGTAGCGGTGGTCGACGAGCGCCCGTTCGGCGGCACCTGCGTGTTGCGCGGCTGCGACCCGAAGAAGGTGCTGCGACGCGCGGCCGAAGTGGTGGATGCTGCCCGCCTGCTTCGTGGCAAGGGCATCGCAGGGCCAGTGCCCGGCGTCGACTGGCCGGCATTGATGGCGTTCAAGCGGAGCTTCACCGATCCCGTCCCTGCGGCGCGGGCCGCAGGCTTCGCCGAAGACGGCATCGCCGCCTTCAAGGGGACTGCGCGGTTTGTCGACCGGCACCTGCTGGCCGTGGGCGAGCACAGGCTCGAAGCCCGGCATTTCGTGATCGCCAGCGGCGCCAGACCGGTGCCGCTGCCCTTCCCTGGCGCGGAGCATGTGAGCAGCAGCGACGATTTCCTCGATCTGGAGCGCCTGCCCCGGCGGATCGTGTTTGTCGGCGGCGGCTATGTCTCGTTCGAGCTTGCGCATATCGCGGCCCGCGCCGGCGCCGATGCGACGATCCTCGATCGTGGTGCGCAGCCCCTTCCGGCCTTCGATCCCGATCTTGTCGGGATGCTGGTGGACCGTAGCCGGGCAGCCGGCATGACGTTCCATCCCAGGGCAGAGGTCAAGGCTGTCGAGAGGGCCGGCACGGCCCTGCGGGTTACGGCCGTGATCGACGGGGCCGAGCGCCATCTCGATGCCGACCTGGTCGTCCATGGCGCCGGCCGGGCGGCCGCAGTCGAGCGGCTGGAACTCGGCAATGCCGGTGTCGAAGCCGATCCTGCCGGCGTCGCCGTCAACGAATATCTGCAGAGCAGGAGCAACCCGGCCGTCTATGCCGCCGGCGACGCCGCGGCAACCGCGGGCCCTCCGCTTACGCCGGTGGCGAGCCTGGAGGCCGAGGCGGTAGCCGCGAACCTGCTCGAAGGGAATCATGTCATGCCGGACTATGCCGGTGTGCCGAGTGCGGTCTTCACGATTCCCGCCCTGACCCGCATCGGCCTGAGCGAAGCGGATGCCCGCGACCGTGGCCTGGATGTCGAATGCACCTTCTCCGACATGCGCGAATGGTATTCCGTGCAGCGGGTGGGCGAGACGCATGCGGCCGCCAAGGTCCTGGTCGACAGAGGCTCGGGGCGGATTCTCGGCGCGCATATCCTGGCGCCGGAGGCGAGCGAGACGATCAACCTGTTCGGCCTTGCGATTCGTTCCGGGCTGAAGGCCGCCGACGTGAAAAGCCTGGTGAGCGCCTATCCGTCTGCCGGATCCGACCTCGGGTCCCTGCTGGGCTGACCGCCGGGTCCGGGCCGGCCTGCCGGCGCCTCAGGCCGGCAGCAGGGGCCGGACCTCCTCGGCGAAGCGCTGCATCGCCTCCAGGCTCTCCGCAAGGCTGCCCCGCCGGAAATCCAGAACCAGTTCGCTGACGCCGTGGGCGGCGAGGCCGTCGACATCCGCCGCCACCTGCTCCGGCGTGCCGGTCAGAATGTGCCGGTCGATGCCGTCCAGGTCCAGCGGATGCTCGGCGCCGAACCAGGGTGCCCAATAGGCCAGGGTGATGGTCGCCGGGTCGCGGCCCGCCTTCTCCGACAATGCCTTCAGCCGGTCGAGATGGGCGGCGTAGCGGGACAGGGTATTGAGCGGGTCCTTCGGGTTGGCGCCGATCGGGTACCAGCCGTCGCCCAGCTCCACCGTGCGGCGCAACGCCCGGTTGCTCTCGCCGCCGACCCAGATCGGTATGCCGCCCGGCTGCGCCGGCTTCGGCTCGAACTGAATGTCGCGGAAGCTGTCATAGTCCCCGTCGAAGCGGGGGTCGGCGCTGGTCCACAGCTCCTTGAAGATGCGCAGATATTCGTCCGTGACCTTGCCGCGTTCGTCGAACGGCTCTGTGCCGATCGCCTCGAACTCCGCCCGCAGCCAGCCGGTGCCGACACCCAGTATGGTGCGGCCGCCGGACAGGCGATCCAGGGTGGCGAGCGCCTTGGCGGTATGCACCGGGCGCCGGTGGGGCACCACCATGATGGACGAGAGGAGCCGCATCCGCGTCGTGACGGCCGCAAGCCAGGTCATCAGGGTCAGCTGCTCCAGGCATTCGCCGCTGCTCGCGCCGGGCCAGTCGCCCTCCTGGCTGTAGGGATAGCGCGAATCGATGGTGCGGGGGACCAGCAGATGGTCCGGCACCGCCATGACCGAGAAGCCCAGTTCCTCGCCCGTCCGGGCGATGGCGCAAAGGTCGCTCGCATTGGCGAGCGGCCCGCGCGTCGGGACGCTGAAGCCGAATTCCATGAACCTTTCCCTCCCGTTCCGTGTCGACGGCTGCGGTCCTGCGCGGACCGGCCGGGCGGTGCCGCGACGCCAGCCCCGCCGATACTCCCCGCTGCGCCGGGGGCGGGCAAGCTCTTGCCGCATCGGGTGCGGGCGCCTAATGCTTGGGAAAGCCGGGCCAGGAACCCGGGGAGCGAAAGGGGGAGGATCGGATGCTCGACACGACATTGGCCAGACAGGTCACGGAGGTCCTGGCGTCGTTCGGCAAGGCGCTGGCGGCGGGCGATATCGAAGCCGCGACGGCGCACTTTGTCGAGGACTGCTATTGGCGGGACCTCGTCGCCTTCACCTGGAACATCAAGACCTTGGAGGGCCGGGCGCAGATCGCCGGGATGCTGGCATCGCAGCTCGCGGGGACCGCGCCGTCGGGCTGGGCCCTCGCCGAAGGCGAGCCGGTGACCGAGGAGGAGGGGATCGTCACCGCGTGGATCACCTTCGAGACGGCGGTGGCGCGCGGCTACGGGCTGGTCCGGCTGCGCGACGGCCGGATCTGGACCCTGCTGACCACGGCGGCGGAGCTGAAGGGGCATGAAGAGGCGCAGGGCTTCGACCGGCCGTTGGGCGCGAAGCACGGCGCCGGCAAGCACCGCACCTCCTGGCTGGAGGAGCGCGAGGCCGAGGCGCGGGAGCTCGGCCATAGCCGGCAGCCCTATGTCGTGATCGTCGGCGGCGGGCAGGGCGGCATCGCGCTGGGCGCGCGCCTGCGGCAGCTCGGCGTGCCCACGATCATCGTGGAGAAGAACGACCGGGCCGGCGACAGCTGGCGCAAGCGCTACAAGTCGCTCTGCCTGCACGACCCGGTCTGGTACGACCATCTGCCCTATCTGCCGTTCCCGGCGAACTGGCCGGTGTTCAGCCCGAAGGACAAGGTCGGCGACTGGCTGGAGATGTACACCCGGGTCATGGAGCTGAACTACTGGACCCGGACCGCCTGCCGGTCGGCACGGTTCGACGAGGCGAAGAAGGAATGGACCGTGACCGTCGACCGCGACGGGACGGAAGTCGTCCTCAGGCCGAAGCATCTGGTGCTGGCCACCGGGCAGGCGGGGCATCCCAACCTGCCCGACTTCCCGGGCATGGAGCGGTTCCGGGGCGACCAGCATCATTCCTCGCGACATCCCGGGCCGGATTCCTGGCGCGGCAAGCGGGCCGTGGTGATCGGCTCCAACAACTCCGCCCACGACATCTGCGCCGCGCTCTGGGAGAACGACGCCGAGGTGACCATGGTGCAGCGCTCCTCCACCCATGTCGTGCGGTCGGAGACGTTGATGGAATTCGCATTGGGCGAGCTCTATTCCGAACAGGCCGTCCGCAACGGGGTCACGACCGAGAAGGCGGACCTGATCTTCGCCTCGCTGCCCTACGCGATCCTGCCCGCATTGCAGGTCCCGATCTATCGGCAGATCCGGGAACGCGACGCGGACTTCTATGCCGGGCTGGAGAAGGCCGGCTTCTGGCTGGACTGGGGCGACGACGAATCCGGGCTGTTCATGAAGTACCTGCGGCGCGGCTCGGGCTACTACATCGATGTCGGCGCCTCGCAGCTGATCGTCGACGGCGAGATCAAGCTCGCGCATGGCGAGGTGAAGGAGATCACCGAGTCCGGCGTGGTCCTGGAGGACGGCACCGAACTGCCGGCCGACCTGATCGTCTATGCCACCGGCTATGCCTCGATGAATGGCTGGGCGGCCGACCTGATCGGCCAGGACGTCGCCGACCGGGTGGGCAAGTGCTGGGGCCTGGGCTCCGACACCACCAAGGATCCCGGCCCCTGGGAGGGCGAGGAGCGCAACCTGTGGAAGCCGACGCAGCAGGAGGGCCTGTGGTTCCACGGCGGCAACCTGCACCAGTCGCGCCACTACTCGCAGTTCCTGGCCTTGCAGCTGAAAGCGCGGATGGAGGGCATCCCGACCGCGGTCTACGGCATCCCCGAGGTGCATCACCTGCGCTGAGGCTGGGACGCGTGCGAGGGGCTGGCTGCCGCGAGATCGGATACGCGCCG
>JAVKFF010000189.1:0-4237 GCA_040226215.1 Azospirillaceae bacterium | reverse complement strand
CGCGGCGGCGCATCGCCAGGTCGCGGACCACCGCTGCATAGGCGGTCGCTGTCATCCGGGATGACATCGCTTGCGCCAAGCCGGTCAGGTAGACGCGGGCGCCCCCGACGGTGGCCAGTGATGGCTCCCCCTCCAGCCCGGCTGAAAGCGTTACCGGATCGGCCAGGCGGCCGGCCTGCAGCGCGGCAACTATAGCGGTGCTGATCGCGATGTGTGCGGGATGCCAGTAATCTGTCGGAGCCGCGACGGCCGCCAGTTCGTGGGCAAGCTCGTTGTCCACGAGTGCCGCGCCGAGGACCTCTTGCTCGGCCTGCAGGTCGTGCGGCGGCTCGCGAGGCGGTTTGGTGTCGGGCTCGTCTATGCGCCGAAGGATGCCCGTCACCCCGCGCACCTCGCATCATAGACCCGCTGCAGCCGGGCGCGCTCCGCGGGTGTCGATGGTGCGCCGCGCCGCAGGCGCGCCAGCAGCCCCAGCGCCCATAGCGCAAGGGCTGGATCATCCAGGCCGGCGGTGATCGCGACGGCGCTGGCCATGGCACGCGGCGAAGGCGCGGAAGGGGCAGGGACGGGTTGCAGAGCCGGGCGGCTGATGGTAGACGAACCACTCTTCACAGCGTCGTCAATTCCAGCAGCGCCTCGGCCCGCCAGCCGGGGCGTTGTCATATCTACATCCTTCTACGGGAAAGCTGGCGTCATCACGACGCGAGCGGATCAGGCGGTGGCCGTGTCAGCCTCGACGCGGGCCGCCCAGGCCCTCGCCTCGGTCACTGAGACCAGGCGCCGCCGCCCGACCTTCACGGGCTTCAGCCGTCCGTCCGCGATCTCCAGGTAGACCTTGCTACGCGAGATGCGAGCCGCCTCGGCGAATTCGGGAATGGTGTAGAAAAGCTGTTCCATCGTTGTGCCATCCTGTCCTCAGGGACTTTGTGATGAACACACGATGTCAGGGCCGCCGCGGCGCGTCTTTAGTCTTATCGGAGACCTTCAGTTCGTCCAACTTGCGGGCTTTCTCCGCCACCGCGATCATCTGCGCGACCCAATCCCGCTGCCGCCCCAGGGCAGCCTTGACCTCTTCCGCGAGGCTGTCGCGCCCTTGGAAATGCCGCTCCACCAGAATGAAGCCGCGGGCGAGTGAGCGCCAGGTCTCGCCCTCCTTTGCGAACCGACGACGGAGCCGGCGCGCCTTGTTGGCGCGGGCGTTGGTGTGCTGCAGGTTGTCCTCCCGCGGCCACCGTCCGGGCACTTTGTCGACCTCGGCGAGCGCCGCGGCATTGATGCTACGCGCGGACCCGCGCTCCAGCGCCAGAGCCATCCGGAGCATCGCGTCCCGATCGTCGAAGGCCGGCTGCCCGGGCTTCGGCCGCTCGATCAGTTCCGCGCACGCGGCCAGGAAATCCGGCTCTTGCCGCAGCTGCATCGATGCCAATCGATATCGGTCATTGCCGGTGCGGAAATAGAGCTGCAGAAGCTCCCGGCGGATCTCGTCTTCGTCGTCTTTCACGTCGTCGCCCGCCGCATGGGCTCGACATTGCCGGCAGCCACGCCAAGGCCCCAGACCGGTGCCGACGCGCGGGTGGCCTCCGCCAACCAGGTCGGCGCCAGGTGTCCGTAATGCTTTTCGACCATGCGGGTGTCGGCATGCCCAAGATTGTGAGCGATCACCGGCAGGGCGGTACCGTTCATCACGGCCGCGGACGCGTAGCTGTGCCGCAGGCCATGGAACGTGAGGGCGGTATCGATCCGGGCGGCTGTCAGGGCGGCAGCCATCGGCCGGCGCTGCTGCGAAGGTCGCCACCGGGAACCGTCGGCCTTCGGCAACATCGCGGCGCCGCGGGCCTTCCCCAGGACCTGCGCGGCGAAAAATGTCTGCGCCTCGGTGCTGAGATAGATCTGCCGGGCCTTGCCGCTTTTCGATTGCCCGATCCGCAGGGTGCCAGCGGCGGGGTCGAAGTCTTCGCAGGAGAGGCGGCCCAACTCGGCATAGCGGGCGCCGCAGAGCAGTGCAGCGGTCACCAGGTCGCGGAAATCGGGCGGGCAGGCGTTCACCAGGCGCTGCGCTTCGTCGACCGCGAGATAGCCGGTCCGGGCGGTATCGGCGTTCCGAAGCGGTGCCACCCGGCGCCACGCGGCATCGGAAGCCACGCGGCCGTCGGCGAAGGCGTTGTTGAGCGCCGCCCGTAGGGTTGTCCAAGTCCGATTGGCATTCGATCGCCGCGACCGGCGCGCCGCGTCCGTGTCGGCGGGCTGCGTCTCCCGCGCCGCAGCGCCGCGCTTCCCCCGCACGAGGCGAGGCCGCTTCGCGATGTCGTCCAGGAAGCGCCGGAGTTGGGCCGCCGTCAGGCGCTCCAGCGCCACGCTGCCCAGCGCCGGCCGGATCGTCGTCCGGCATCTGGACCGCGCATCCCCGAGCGAGGCGCGGCCCTCGGTATCGAGCTTGGTAAGGTATGCGTCCAGCGCATCGCCAACGGTGAAGGGCCCGGCCGGTTGCGGGTCGAGACCTTGCGCCTTCAGCGCCTCGGCGGTGAACCACTCGCGGGCACGCTCGTGCGCCGTGGCGAAGGACAGCACCAGGACCCCATCGGCGATTTCGACGTCATCGGCCGCGCCGAGGGACAGGAACCGCCGCACGGGACGGCTGGCCGGATCGTATCGGCGGGCGATCCAGCTGCCGCCGGTCGATCCTTTGCGGAAGCCCAGCGCGCAGCCGGGCGAGATCTGGATCCAGTAGGGTTCACGCTGCGGCGCCAGCTTGGCGCGTGCGGACCTGGTGTCGATTTTCGGGTTCTTCGCGGCCCTCGCCATGATGCCTCGCATGTGATTTCCAGCATGGGTCGTACGGCACTTGTACGACAAACTTAGCTGGATAACGCTGGAACATCAAGAACAGTACAGGACGGAAAGCCCCAGAAACCCTTGCGTTTTCACCGTGAGAACTGTCCAGGGCTGTACAAGAAAACACCCTTTCAAGGTGAAAACACGGGTTCGAATCCCGTTGGGGTCGCCACCGGCCGCGGCAGGCCGATTGCCGGTCTAGCGGATGAGGCCGGTCCGGATCGCTTCCGCGACGGCCTGGACGCGGTTCACCGCACGCAGCTTGTTCTTGGCGTTCAGCAGGTGGCGCTCGGCAGTATGTTCCGAGATGCCCAGGATCGCGCCGATCTCCCATTCCGACTTGCCGGCTGCCGCCCAGCGCAGGCATTCGGTTTCCCGCGACGTCAGCGGCTCCTTCAATTCCGCCGCGGTCTTTGCGCGCAACTGGATGGCGCGCCCCATCGCATAGGTCGAGATCAGGCTGATCATGCCTTCCGCCTTTGGCGGGATCTCCATCCGCTCGCCGCCCAGGGAGACCGCGGCGATATCGCCCTCCAGGGTAATCAGCGGCACCGCGAAGCCGGCGCCGAGGCCATGCTCGCGGGCTTCCTCCATCACGTGCTGGGCGATCTGCTCGCAGGCGGGGTCCGGCTCCGCTTCCGCCCAGTCGAAGGGCGACAGGTTGGACTGGATGCGGCGGATCACCGGATCGACGAAGACATATTCCTTTTCGATGTAGCGCTGCAGCCAGGATACCGGCCAGCCCTGGAACAGCACGCTTTCGCGCTGCGCCGACTGGTTGGCCTGCGGCCGTGGCATGGTGCCCGCGATCAGGAGATCCAGCCCGTAGCGCGAGGTGATCGACAGCAATTCTGCGCTGATCGCCTGGGCGTTCGGAGCGGTCTCAATCCGATCGATGAACTCCAGCGTTTCGTCGAAATGGGTCATTTGTCCTCTCCGAGCAGCCCGAACGGCCAGGATGCCCACCACCGGTAAGGTCGCGGATCTTCCGGTAGTGTATGTGGTAACTTCGCATCTGTCTTGGAGAGAGCGCTGCTTTTCCAGCGCGTATCCGGCGCTTTTCGCGGAGAATGCAACCTGCGGTCGCGATGGTCGATGCCACTGGCAAATTTTTCGCCTATTGCGCGATCAAAGGGCGAGCGGGGCCGGGCGAATCAGCGCCCGGCCGGCTCGGATCGGCCATCCCCCTGTGGCCGGTGCGGTGCCCCGTCATCCTGCGCATCGCCGGACTGCCGGGCAAGCGCCTGGCTCAGCCGCATGATCGGCATGGCAATCGCAGGGGGCAGGGCCCGAAGCTGCGACAGATGCGCCAGTTCGGCATCGGAGATCAGCAGCAGTTCGTCGTCGCAGTGCAGCCGGTCCGTCGGCACCTCCTCGGTCAGGTCGCGCAGGAGCGAGGCCAGAG
>JAVKFF010000188.1:0-8756 GCA_040226215.1 Azospirillaceae bacterium | reverse complement strand
ATCACGGCTTCGAGCCGTCGACGGTCGGCACTGTTGAGAGAGATCGATATTCCTGTTCGCATGCGCCAGACTCGCATGCGGGACGGTGTTTGGGAATCCCAAAAGGGATTCTTCCGTCTCGGCTAATCCACTAGCTTCAAGCGATGTATCTGATCGCCGGCAGCAAGAAGGGCATTTCGAGCAACCAGCTTCACCGCACCCTTGCGTTACTCTCAAGACCGTTTGGTTCATGTCGCACCGCATTCGCGAGGCCATGCGTTCGGATGACGGCGGGCTGTTCGGCACTGGCGCTGGCGTGGTCAAAGTCGATGAAACCTTCATTGGCAAGCTCAAGGGCGTTCCCGTGAAGCGCGCCTTACATCACAGGAAGAAGGTTCTGGCGCTGGTCGACCGGGACAGCGGCAAGGCTCGCACCATAGTGATTGAGAACGTCAATGCCTCTACCCTGATGCCGATCGTCCTTTGGAACGTTGCTCGCGAGCCACGGGTGATGACCGACGAACACAGCGGTTATCGCGACATCAAACGCTTCTTTGCCGCACATGGGACGACCAGCCACGGCAAGGGCCAGTATGTCGATCTTGAGGACCGCATCGATCACAGCAACACCGTCGAAGGCTATTTCAGCATCTTCAAGCGCGGCATGAAGGGCGTGTACCAGTTCTGCGGTGAGCCGCACCTGCACTGCTATCTGGCCCAATTCGAGTTCCGCTATAACAACCGCGTTGCGCTTGGCTGCAACGACGCTGATCGCGTGGACGCATCGCTCGCGGGCATCGTCCGCAAGCGTCTCACCTATCAACACACTGGTCGGGCATGATGTCAAAGAAGAAAAAACAGGAGACGCCAGAGGAGCAGAGCGCAAGGTTCCGCGCCGAGGTCGAAAAAATAATCGCCGCTGGCGAACTAAACCCCACCGAGGCAGAAAAGGCTCTCGACAGGCTAGTCCGCGAGGCGAAGAGTTAGGCACTCCCTCCGTCCTTCTTGCGGAAGTGCGCGACAATCGCTTCCGTGACAGCCTCCGTGCGCACACGATCTCGGTTTAGATCCCCTCCGGTAATGCCGGTAATGAGGTGTGCCGACTTCTCGAACAGGTCCACGGCGGCATCATTGTCCCACAAAAGCTTCAACACCTCGTCTGACCGCTTCTCTATCTGATTAGAGTTACGGAACGGCGCGGGGAGCGGGTTAACTGTCAAGTGCGCCGCGAGCAGTAGGTGGTAACGAGCAGATTTGAATTCCGGAAAGATGGTTTTACTTCTGAAAAGAGATTCCAATACAAACCAGGAATATGCTGCATAGTAGTACGCTAGCGGTTTGTCTCCGTCAACGAATATAGTTTCTCCTATCTCATCTCTTATCGAGCGATAGCTTCGGGTCGCCGCATGCGGTATTTCTTTGAATATCGAGGAATAGCTCCGAAGTATCGTAGGCGTATCGATCACGCGTAGTTTTGGCTCTGAACCTTTGTCGTACTGACCATCCCTTCTTTCGAAGTACAGCCTATGCTCCTCAGGAAACGTCGTAAAAAACATCTCTAGGTTTCGCGCAAACTGTTTGCTGGAAGCGAACTGATCCGGTTTTATTACCGTCTGGCTATTTGTCGCGTTCGTTATCAGTTCGCTGATGCTATCTTCTTCCGTATGCACAAGTCTCAAGGGAACCTGAACGGAGTCATCGATGGAATCCCTCTGCTCAAAAAGAACATTGCTAGTCTGACAGCCGTTTACAATTTGATAATCAGTTATTGTAAATGTGTCTCCTACGCGTGTAAGTCCGCGGGTAATAATAGTGACGCCATTGTTCATAAGAACAAATTTAGATTTATCTTCAGACAAAAGTGTATCTCTAATGCCTGAATTCACTGTCTTGTAACCCTGCCAATCACGGATATTATCCTCGAAGATGCTTGTTAGCATCTCTGATCCACCTTCGTCAGTAAGCAGCTTCTTGAACTCGGGAAATGGGAGAAAACCAATAGTGGACTGAATCACGCCCGCCGTTGGCGGAATCTCAACACGGCGATCAAAGAGGAACTGACGGCTGATCGGGGCCTTGGTCTTCCGGTACAGGGTGTGCAGGTCGGACGCGCCGACGCACTGCATTTCAACGATAGGGAAAATCGACAGTGCCTTTAGGTCGGCTATCACGGCGTCCCGCCGAGCAACCAAATTTGCATCATCCTGCCACAGTCCTGTGGTTACGTAGTAAAGATAGCAGCGGGACGGGCGAAGAATGTGAGCGTACTTTCCCAAGATAACGTCATTGATTTCGGCGAGATTCTTCACCTCGTCATTTCTCGGAAGCTTTGGGTCTTTTGAGAAAAAATCGACTACCCCGAACCCAAAACTGCCAACCTTGGCGGCGTCGAAACTCGGGCTCCGTTCCGCCTGAACGAAAACGTAGACCGGCTCCAGATAGTCATTTTGGCCGGCAATCTCGCGGACGGCGTCGATGTCAGTGACGAGGACATTGTTTACGATAATGGCGACCGCATCGATCCCAGTGTCGCCGCCTGCGCCGATTACATCGTCGTCTGTCGAAAAGGATCGACTATAATGCCGACGCATCACCGAAAATGTGGCGAAGTGCTCAAACCGCTTGAACTCTTCGAGCGCCTCTATGCCGTTCTCCTTTGAGAAGCCGGCAAGCAAGGACTCCGTGACCCGGTCCAACATGTTCCCCCCAGTGATGCGCGCCAGACGGAATCGATCCGCCGAGGAGCTTTCAGCGTTCATAGCTCACACCCTCCCCGGCGGGAAGTGGGTACGGCTAGTAAAATAACGCCTTCCTTCTGGCGTGCCGGGGGTGTCGTGCGCGATTGCGCCTGGACGCGCTCTTCCACCCAAGTCCGTCGTGCTCGGCCCCCGAGCCGAGCACCCATTCCGCAATCGTTCAGGCGAGGCGTCAGGGTCAGCGGAATGGATATTCGGCTCGGGGGCCGACCATGCCGAACAGATCGGGGCAGTACCCGGACGTCGATGACCCGTCCGCTACGCCGCGTCCATGTCCTTCGGCTGGTCGGCGTCCTCGTCCCACTCGCCGCGCTCCTTGAGGGCGTCGCGCAGCACCTGCAGGCCCTGCACGCAGGACGGCGCGCCGCCATAGGTGACCATCTGGAACATCACTTCGGCGATCTCGCGCACGCTGGCGCCGCGGTTGCGCGCGCCATGCACGTGCAGGCGCAGCTCGTCGGGGGCGCGCATCACGGTCAGCGCCGCCACGACGCAGAGCTGGCGCTCGCGCTGGGTCAGCACCTCGCGCTGGTAGAGCCCGCCTACGAAGAATTTCGAGAAGGTCGTCGCCAGTTCGCCGTCGAACTGCTTCCACAGGTGGAACGCCGTCTGGTCCGGCGGCACCGGCGCGTAGAGGCCCTGGCGGCTTCTGGTCAGTGCCTCGTCGTCGGTCATGCCACTTCCTCCCGGTTCGGTTCGCCGTCCGCGTCAGCCGGGACACCCGCGATATGGGCATAGGCTTCCCGGTAGTAGAACGTGGCGGCATCCATATGTTCCGCCATCAGGCCGGCCGCCAGGCGGTCGTCCTGGGCGGCGACGGCGTCGAGCAGGCGCAGATGCATCTCGTGCGACCTGCGGCAGCGCTCGATGTCCTGGAAATAGAGCTGGCGGCGGCCATGCAGCGCCGGCAGGAAGCCGTTCATCAGGCGCAGCAGGACCTGGTTGCCGGTCGCGGCGGCCAGCGCCAGATGGAAGCCCAGGTCGAGGTCCTGGATCGTCTCGCTCCGCGCCAGGCGTGCCGCGCAATCGTCCAGGATCGCCCGCAGGACGCCGAGATCCGCCGAGGTGCGCCGGCGGCAGGCCAGGACCACGACCTGCTGCTCCAGCAGCATGCGCAGTTCCACCGACTGGGACAGTTCCGCCTTGCTGAGCGGCAGGCTCAGCTCGCTGAACAGGGACAGGGCCTCGATGCTGGCATCGACCTCGCGATGGCGGAGGTAGTTGCCGGAGTTCGAGCGGCATTCGACGATCCGCATCGCCTCCAGTATGGCGATCGCCTCGCGCAGGGCGGTGCGGCTGACCTGCAGCCGCTCCGCCAGCCGGCGCTCGGCCGGCAGGCGGGCGCCGGGGGCCATGCCGTCGTGATCGATCAACCGGAAGATGCGGGCGATGACGTCGTGCGCCCGCGGCTCGCTGCGAAGGGTCATGCTGGCCTGCCTAGAGAATGATCGACAGCTTGCCCTGCGGACGCAGGGCGTCGATATCCAGGATCGCCCGTTTGCGCCGGATGCGGAAGCCCGCCGTCCCGCCGTCGCGCAGCAGCTCGTACTTCGCATGGCCGGGATAGACATCCACGATGCCGCGCTTGGCACGATAGACGACAGTGGCGCAGGCCAGCTGCAGGGCATTGCCGTCATCGGCCTCGATCCGGACATTGCTGACCAGATGCCGCGTGCGCGAGGGCGGGAACTCCGCATGCGCCGTCTTCTTCAGCAGGCGCTTGGCGCGCTGCTCGATGCGGAACCGGTCGTCATGCACCAGGAACAGGTTGGTGCGCGGATCGGCATCCTCCGCCAGGTCGGTGGAGGGCACGGCATATTCCGCATCCTCGGTGAACAGCGCCGCCCATTCCATCAGCTGCCAGGAATCCAGCAGCTGCGCCTCGTGGTAGAGGAAGTCCTCGACCTGGGCGCGGAGCACGAAGGCGGCCAGCGCGTCGGCCCGCGGGGGGGCTTCCGGGGCGGCCATCACACGGCCTCCCTGAAGGACATGCGCTGCTCGGCCCCCATCATGTCGCGCCAGCGCCGCCAGAAGGTGCGCATCTGCAGCTCGTCCTGCTTGGCGGCATAGTCGGCCTCGCGGAACATGCCCTTCGACAGGTCGTTCCAGGCGGCACCGTTCTGGCAGGCATAGCCCTGCTGGCAGAGCTCCAGCATCTCCACATCGTCCGGCGTGGCGAAGCCGCCGGGACCGAGGAATTCCAGGAAGTTGCGCAGGCGCCGGTCCTTCACCGCCTCCGCCTCGCCTTTCGGCGCCATCGCCCAGGCGCGCACCTCGAAATAGTCCGGGGTCACCGGATAGAAGGTGCGCACGGTGACCGCCATGATGTTCAGGACGGCCAGGTTCGGGAAGATCAGCAGGTTGTAGTCGCGCTCGGCGACCATCTCCGCCTTCTCCGGTCCCAGCCGCTCCTCCAGCTCGCGGCGGATCTCCGCGATACCGGCCCTGGCCTCCTCGCCCCAGCCGGGCACCCAGCGCGCCACCGGCCGGCCCCAGGGGATGGCGCCCTGGCTCTCCGACACCGCATGGCCATTGCCCAGGTTCAGCACCTGGCCGAACGCCTTGTTGTAAGAGAATTTCTTGTCCTTGAAGGCCGCGCCGTCGCGGTCGGCCAGATAGTCGAAATAGCTCGCATGGGCGGTGGGCGCGTGATAGCCGTCCGCGCTGTTCTCCAGCAGCAGCTTCCAGTTCGCGCGCGCGCTGTATTCCTGGGTGCCGCCGACGATCTCCATGCCGATGGCGCTCTGCAGCGCGATCAGCTCCAGATAGGGCTTCGCATCGGCCAGGTAGTCGTCGAGCGATTCCGCCGCCGCATCGAAGTTCACGAAGACGAAGCCGTGACAGCTTTCCAGCCGCGGCACCTCCGGCAGGTCATATTCGCCGTCCGCGTTGAACCCTTCCGGATAGGCATCCTTGCCCGGCTGCCCGATCAGCTTGCCGCCATTGGAGAAGGTCCAGCCGTGATAGGCGCACTGGAACGACTTCGAGACCCCCTTCGGCTCCCGGCAGACCAGCGAGCCGCGGTGCGGGCAGACATTGTAGAAGCAGCGGATCCGGCCGGTCGCGTCGCGCACGAAGATCAGCGGGCGGTGGTTGATGCTGCGGGAGATGAAGGCGCCCGGCCCCGCCAGCTCCGATTCATGGCCCAGATAGAGCCAGCAGCGGTCGAAGATCCGCTCCCTCTCCAGGGCCAGGATGTCGGGGTCGGTCAGGGTGCTGCGATGGACGCGGAAGCGGTTGCGGCTGCGATCCTCGTCGACCAGGCCGCGAACCTGGTGTGCGCTGGGTTGATGGCGGATGCTGGCCATGGGTTCTTCCTATGGTCCGAAATTGGTCTGACCAATATTCGGACCGCAGGGGCCCGGTGTCAAGCCGGTTGCCGGGCACGGTGTCCGCCTTGTCAGGCCGGGACGCCAGCAACGGCCTGGCTTCGCCGCACCGCCCGGCATCGCGGCCCGCGCCGTGGGTCCCGGATCGGGTCCGGGACGACATATTCGAGGGAGTCCGGCGGCATGGCGAGATGCCGATCGAGCCGGACCTATCCGGCGAGCTTGAAGGACACCCGCCGCTCCGCCGACAGCATGCCGTACCATTGCCGCCAGAAGGTGCGCATCTGCATCTCGTCCTGCTTCGCGGAATGGCTGTCCTCGTGGAACATGCCGCGCGACAGGTCGTTCCAGGGCGCGCCGTTCTGGCAGGCATAGCCCTGCTGGCAGAGCTCCAGCATCTCCACATCGTCGGGCGTGGCGAAGCCGCCGGGGCCGAGGAATTCCAGGAAGTTGCGCAGGCGCCGTTCCTTCAGGACCTCGGCCTCCTCCTTCGGCGCCAGGGTCCAGGCGCGCACCTCGAAATAGTCCGGGCTGACCGGATAGAAGGTGCGCACGGTGACCGCCATGATGTTCAGGATCGCCAGGTTCGGGAAGACCAGCATGTTGTAGTCGCGCTCGGCGACCAGCTCCGCCTTCTCCGGGCCCAGCCGTTCCGCCAGCTCGCGGCGGATCTCGGCGATATCCGCCTTGGCCTCCTCGCCCCAGCCGGGGACCCATCGGGCGACGGGACGGCCCCAGGGGATGGCGCCCTGGCTCTCCGCCACCGCATGGCCGTTGCCCAGGTTCAGCACCTGGCCGAAGGATTTGTTGAACGGGTTCTTCTTGCCCTGCCCGGACGGCCCGTCGCGTTCCGCCAGATAGTCGAAATAGCTCGCATGGGCGGTGGCCGCGTGATAGCCGTCCGCGCTGTTCTCCAGCAGCAGCTTCCAGTTCGCCCGTGCGCTGTATTCCTGGGTGCCGCCAACGACCTCCATGCCCAGCGCGCCCTGCAGCGCGATCAGCTCCAGGTAGAACTTCGCGCCGCCGAGATAGTCGTCGAGCGATTCCGCGGCGGCATCGAAGTTGATGAAGACGAAGCCGTGGCAGATTTCCAGCCGCGGCACCTCCGGCAGGTCGTATTCGCCCTCCGCATTGAACCCTTCCGGATAGGCATCCTTGCCCGGCTGGCCGATCAGCTTGCCGCCGTTGGAAAAGGTCCAGCCGTGATAGGCGCACTGGAACGACTTCGACACGCCCTTCGGCTCCCGGCAGACCAGCGAGCCGCGATGCGGGCAGACATTGTAGAAGCAGCGGATCCGGCCGCCGGCATCGCGCACGTAGATCAGCGGGCGGTGGTTGATGCTGCGGGAGATGAAGGATCCCGGCCCCGCCAGCTCCGATTCATGTCCCAGATAGAGCCAGCAGCGGTCGAAGATCCGCTCCCGCTCCAGCGCCAGGATGTCCGGGTCGGTCAGCGACCGGCGATGGATGCGGAAGCGGTTGCGGACGCGATCCTCGTCGATCAGGCCGTGCAGCAGGTCGTCGCGATGGCGGGAGGCTATGGCCATGGGTTCATCCTATGGTCCCGGCCGAACCGGATCGGCCATTGGTCTGACCAATGCTCCGCGCCAGGCGGCGATCTGTCAAGGCCGTCGCTCAGGCGTCGACCTTCTGGCGCTCGCCCTTGCCGCCGGCAGTGCGCATCGCCGCCATCGTCTCCGGGTCGTCGCGGTAGCTCTTCACGGAGGCCGGCAGGATCGACGACCAGGACCGCACCGCGTAGAGGTCGCCGCCCTTCGCCGCCTCCGGCACCTTGCCGTCGCGGAACCCCTTGGCGGCCTCGATCATCACCTTGCGGGCCGCGATGATCGCGGTGTCCGAAGTGCCCAGATGCTCCTTGCTGCGGTCGGCGATCGGCCCCGCCGTCTCGGTCACCATGGCATCCTGCGCCCGCACGCCCGGGATCCCGGTATAGGAGACGGTCTTCTGCGCCTTGCGGTCCAGGCCGTAGTCGTTCTCCTTGCGCTCCATCGGGATGGTGGTGCCGGGCAGCACGCGGCGATGGGCGAACTTGCCGGTGGTGAACTTCTCCAGATCGTCTTCCGTCAGCGCCTTGTCGGGCCGGTAGGTGGCGCAGATCACCCAGCAATGGGTGTCGTCCATCGGCACCCACATGCGGTTCGTGATAAAGCCGCCCGGCTCCGGCGCGATCATCGTGTAGAACGGCAGCATGAACTGGTTCATCCGCCAGTAGCCGGCGCCGACCTCGACCGTGCGCCGAGCCGCCAGGGACAGCCCCTGCGGGTTCGGGTCGATCGTCCATTTCGGCGCGGTGTCGTTGCGGAAATACGCGCCCGACAGCGAGCCCTTCGGCGCATCCCTGGCATCCAGCACGCGGTGCAGGAAGCTGACATGGGAGGAATCGACCTCGCCCTCCAGCGCCTGGAAATAGTTGCTCTCCTGCTGCCAGCGGGAGACATAGACGTGGGTGGCAGGCAGGGTCAGCCATTCGATGTTGGGCAGCGCGCCCTCCTGCCCCGCCGGCCCCATATAGGCCCAGAGCACGCCGCCGGCCTCGCGCACCGGATAGGCCGTCAGGCGCACCTTGCGGGCCAGGGTGCTGTCCGCGGGTTCCGAGGGAACCTCGACGCAGGTGCCGTTCACGTCGAACTTCCAGCCGTGATAGACGCAGCGGATGCCGCATTCCTCGTTG
>JAVKFF010000187.1:0-4166 GCA_040226215.1 Azospirillaceae bacterium | reverse complement strand
CCCGCGAGTGACGACCTTTTGGGGGGCAGGTCGCGCCATATCGCACAGCAGCCGACCTGAACCGGACAGCAGCGGGTCAGGCCCGCGGGTGACGAGGCGGTGGGGCAAGTCCTCGGCTTTCGAGGTCTCAGCATCGCGCATTCACTGTCAGGCTCTCAGTCGCCCGGGCGGCTCTGCAGCGCGTGATAGCCGTGCTGCCGGCGCGCCTCGCGCAGGCTCGCGCCGCCGGCGACGGCCTCGCGGATGCGGTCCTCCGCCGCCTCGATGCCGGCGGCGATCGTCGTGACCTCGTCCAGGCGTTCGGCCGGCACCGCGACAACGCCGTTGTCGTCGCCCAGCAGGATGTCGCAGGCGGCGACCATCACGCCGCCCTGGTAGACCGGCTCGTTGGTGGCGACCAGATGGACGCGGTCCTTGCCGGTCCGCATCCAGTGGCCCGCGGTGAACAGCGGGTAGCCCATCTCGCGGCTGCGATCGACATCGCGGCAGATCCCGTTGATCACCGTGCCGGCCACGCCGCGCTTCGCGGCGACGAAGGTCAGGATGTCCCCCCAGACGGTGCAGTCGGTGCGGCCGCCATTGTCGATCGCGACCACCGCGCCGGGCGGCACGTCGTCGATGAAATCGCCCACCGTCCCGCCATGGATGCCGATCGGCTGGTAGCGCAGGGTGAAGGCCGGGCCGCAGATGCTGAGGCCGGCGAAGACCGGCATCAGGCGGTGGCACTGGCCGGCAATGCCCAGCCGGTCGAGCGCGTCGGACACGCCGGACGTCGACAGGCCGGCGAGCGTCTGCAGGTTCGTCATCAGCGGTCTCCCGACTTCAGCAGGGTTTCATAGCCCTCGTTCATCACCGTGCCGATCTGGTGCCCGCCGAACAGCGCGTTGCGCACGCCTTCCTCGAAGGCGTGCAGCTCGCGCGCGGTGGCCAGGACCTCGTCGAACCGGTCCGCCGGGATGAAGGCGATGCCGCTGCCATCGGCGAGCACGAAATCGCCGGGCCGTACCGTGGCGCCCTCGACCTCGATCGGTTCGTTGGTCGAGACCTCGACCACCCGGCTGCGGGCGGTGACGGGGGTGGGCGCACGGGCGAAGACGGGCAGGGCAAGGGCTTCGCTCTCGTCGATGTCGCGCACCCGTCCGTCGACGATCACGCCGCCGACCCGCCGCAGGCTCGCGGCGGTCGACAGCAGGCCGCCCCAGCAGGCGCAGTCGTCGCGCGACCGGTGCGACATCACGATCACGTCGCCGGGCGCGCAGGCCTCGACGGCATTGGCGCCCAGGTGCCGCTTCGGGATGTCGCCGCTGAAACGGTCGATCTGCACCGTCACGCAACGCCCGAAGACGCGGGCCTTCGTCGTCAGCCGCTGGATCGCCTGGATGCCGTGGGGCAGGCCGAGCTTCTCCAGGCTGTCGGACACCAGGCAGGTATCGAAGGCCAGCATCTCGCGGCGCAGGCTGTCATCCATGGTCGGTCCTCCCGGCAGTTTGCGTGTCGCCGGGCCCCCAGGCGGCAAAGCAGAGCCCGGTCCCGGTCTTCGCCGGGCTGCGATAGCCCGGCACGTAATCCATCCAGTGCAGGCGCAGGCCGCAGCCGTCGATCGCCGCGGCCACCGCGATCCAGTTCCGGATCTCCGAACTGCCATGACGCAGCATGCGCGGGTCGAGGGCCGCCAGGCGATCCAGGTCGCCGGCCCGCAGGGCCGTCATCACCGTCTCGTCCAGTGCGTCGTCGACATGGAAATGGCTGAGCCCGCCGGAGGCCAGAAGGCCGACCTTCAGGTCCTCCGGATAGTGCGCCAGCAGCGCGCCCAGGGCGCGGCCGATCTCCACGCAGCGCCTGGGGGTGGGCTGGTTCGGCGGAAAATAGGTGTTCAGGAAGACCGGCACCACCGGCAGCTTTCCGTCCGCCAGGTAGCGGCGATGGATGAAGGCGAAGGCATGGCCCTCGCCCTGGCCGTCGCGCAGGTGCCGGATCGCCGAGACATCGAAGCCGCGATCGACCAGCCCCTCGATCAGGTACAGCGCCAGGCCGGCATGGCAGGGATAGTCTTTGTCCCGATCCTCGAAATAGCGGCCGCGCAGGGTTTTCGCCCAGGCTTCGGTGGGGGCGCTGTCAGCGGCGGGCGGCACCCGCGCCTTGTTCCGGATCGTGTCGCCGTAATAGATGCCGAAGGCAGGCATGTTGTCGTAGCGGAACATCTCCATCTGGTCGTCGCCGACGATCAGGAGCAGGTCCAGCCCGGCCGCCGCGATATGCGCCTGCAGCCCGTCCATGGCCACCCGGCTGCGGGCGTGGCGGCGCGCCATCTCCTCCGCGGCGACCAGCGCCCCGGTCCCCGGCGGCATGCGCGCCAGCAGTTCGTCATAGCTGCAATCGGCGCCGTCCGCGGCCGTGAAGCTGCGCGCCCGGTCGAGCTCGATGAAACGGGACCAGTCCTCCAGGTCGGCATTCAGCATGGGGCTGTGCGACGACCCGAAGGCGGCGGTGATGCGGGCCATGGCTTTGGACGGTGCTCCTGGCGGCGGGACAGGCGGTAGGTTTGCCAATGACGAACGTAGTTTGTCAAGAGCGAAACCCGCCGCTTGCCGGGGCTGCCATCGCCGCGACAGAATTCCCCTTTGACCGGGTGCCGGCCGCTTGATTATCTACGGCAGTTCATAATAGACGAATTAAGTTCGGAATGGGCGAAACCCCTCGTCCCATGCCGGGCAGGACGCGACCGGTCCCAGGGAGGAAGCGCCATGCTGAGCCAGGCCAAGAACGAACTGCTGACACGCATCGGCAAGGGCACGCCGATGGGCGAGCTGATGCGCCGCTACTGGCAGCCCATCGCCGCGATCGCCGAACTGGACGACAATCCGGTGAAGCCGGTGCGGCTGATGGGCGAGGACCTGGTCCTGTACAAGGACCTGGGCGGCCGCTACGGCCTGGTCCAGCGGCATTGCCCGCACCGCAATGCCGACCTGTCCTATGGCTCTGTCGAGCAATGCGGCCTGCGCTGCAACTATCACGGCTGGCTGTTCGACAATGACGGTGCCTGCCTGCAGCAGCCCTACGAGGAAATGGTCGACCCCGGCTCGCGCTTCAAAGAGAAGGTGCGCATGACCGCCTATCCGGTGGAGGCGAAGGCCGGCCTGCTCTGGGCCTATCTGGGGCCGCAGCCGCAGCCGCTGGTGCCGAACTGGGAGCCCTTCACCTGGCCGAACGGCTTCGTCCAGGTGGTCTTCGCCGAGATCCCCTGCAACTGGTTCCAGTGCCAGGAGAACTCCATCGACCCGGTGCATTTCGAATGGATGCATTCGAACTGGAGCCAGCGGATGGCCGGCGATACCGGTCCCTATGCGCCGACCCATATCAAGATCGCCTTCGAGGAGATCGACTACGGCTTCGTCTACAAGCGGGTCCGTGCCGACACCGACGAGAACCACCCGCTCTGGACCACCGGCCGGGTCTGCCTCTGGCCGAACGCGCTCTACACCGGCAACCATTTCGAATGGCGGGTGCCGATCGACGATACCCGCACCCTCAGCGTGACCTGGATGTTCTCCCGCGTGCCGCATGAGCGCGAGCCCTATGTGCAGGAGCGCGTGCCCTACTGGACCGGGCCGATCGAGGATCCGCAGACCGGGCGCTGGATCACCAGCCACATCATGAACCAGGACTTCATCGCCTGGGTCGGGCAGGGCGAGATCACCGACCGGGGCCACGAGCATCTGGGGCAGAGCGACCGCGGCGTGATCATGATGCGCAAGCGCTTCGAGGACGACATCAAGGCGATGGAGCGCGGCGAGGAGCCCAAGGCGGTGATCCGCGATGCGGCCCGCAACGCATGCCTGGACCTGCCGATCATCGACAAGGAGCATTTCCTGCACGGGATGAGCCTGGAGGAGCGCGAGGCCAAGCCCCTGATCGCCCGCAACATCATGCCGACCGACTATATCTACCAGGCCGGACAGCCCGACGAGGTGCGCCGCGAGTACGAGGAGGTGATGGGCTTCAAGACCGAGACCCTGAAGCTGGTGCGGGTCTGAGGGATATCCGGTGAAGACGAACTCGCCTGCGCCACGGGTCCCGGGTCGAGCCCGGGACGACGGGACCGGGGGCACCCGCCCCGTGTGCCCCACACGACGTCATCCCGGCCTTGAGCCGGGATCCATTCCGCC
>JAVKFF010000186.1:0-10587 GCA_040226215.1 Azospirillaceae bacterium | reverse complement strand
CTCCATGCTGAGGACCGGCGCGAAGCAGATATCGCTGCCTTCCATGATCGCGCACCATTCGTCGCGGGTCTTGCCCTTGAAGGCGGCGGCGAAATGGCTCTGCAATTCGGGCCAGCGCGCCATGTCGAACTGTGCCGGCAGATTGGCCTGCCCCAGGCCCAGCTTGTCGATCAGTTCGGCATAGAACTTCTTCTCGATGGAGCCGATGGAAACGAACTTGCCGTCGCTGGTCTCGTAGGTGTCGTACCAGGGCGCGCCGCCGTCGAGGATGTTGACACCGCGCTTGTCGGCCCAGCGGCCGGCGGCCTTCAGGCCGAAGATCGGGGTCATCAGGGATGCCGCGCCGTCGACCATCGCGGCGTCCACCACCTGGCCCTTGCCGGAACTCCTGGCCTCGATCAGCGCCGCGCAGACGCCGAAGGCCAGGTAGAGCGCCCCGCCCCCGAAATCGCCCACCAGGTTCAGCGGCGGGTAGGGCCGGTCCTGCGGGCCGATGGCGTGAAGCGCGCCGGTCAGCGAGATGTAGTTGATGTCATGGCCGGCGGCATGGGCCATCGGCCCCTCCTGGCCCCAGCCTGTCATGCGGCCATAGACCAGCTTGGGGTTGCGTTCCAGGCAGAGATCCGGGCCCAGGCCGAGCCGCTCCATCACGCCGGGGCGAAAGCCCTCGATCAGCGCATCGGCCTTGCCGATCAGCTGCAGCGCCGTCTCGATCGCCTCGGGCTTCTTCAGGTCCAGCGCCACCGATCGCCGGCCGCGACCCAGGACGTCGAAGCGCGGATCGACCGGGACCCCCAGATCGGCTTCCACCGTACGGTCGATGCGCAGGACATCCGCGCCCTGATCCGCGAGCAGCATGCCGCAGAACGGCCCCGGGCCGATCCCGGCAAACTCCACAACCTTGACACCCGACAAGGGTCCCATCTCAGCATCCTCCAGAATTCATGATGTGGCGCTGCCTTCGTCGGTCAGCGCTTCAGCTTGCGGTCGAACAGCGCGAAGGTCTTCGACCATGCCTGTTCCGCCGCCGTGTGCCGGTAGACCTCCCGCTCCCAGAAGGAGAAACCGTGGTCGGTATCGGCATAGGTTTCGATCTCGAAGGCGGCCCCGGCATCCTGCAGCGCCTTGCGCAAGGCGGGCAGGACGGTCGCGGGGACATACTTGTCGCGCTCGGCGAAGGCGAAATAGCCCTCGCCCCGCAGCTGCCCGGCCAGAAGGTGCGGCGAATCGGCCTCCGCGGTGACGATGCCGACCCCATACATCGATGCACCGGCGAGGATCTCGTCAGGGAAGGTGCCGAGCGCCGTCATGACCGTCTTGCCGGTCATGCAGAAGCCGATGCAGCCCCGCGGGCCCGGCGCGGCATGCGGGCAGCGGTCCAGCCAGTTCAGGATGGCCCGGGTATCCGCCATCGACTTGGCATTGGTGACGCTGTCCATCGCGGCGAAGATCACCTTGTACTGGTCGTCCGAGCGCGGCGGCGGCGCGAAGCGCAGGTCGCCGATCCTGTAGTACAGGTCCGGCAGCACAACGAGATAGCCCTCGCCGGCGATCCGGCGCGCCATGTCGCGCAGTTCCTCCCGAATGCCGGGCGCATCCATGTAGAAGATCACCGGGGGATGCTTGCCCTCCCCCTCGGGCCGGACCAGGAAGGCCGGCAGGGGCCGGTGGCCCGTCAGTATCTCGATCTCGCCCTCGATCACGTTTCTCCCCCTCCTGCAATGCCTCGCCGCAGGCTGAAGCGACGCCTGCAGGCCCCGGCCCGCACCCAGAGTAAGGATGTCCGGCGAGGGCACAAGGCACCGTCACGGGGGAGAACGGCGCAGACCGGTGCGAGCCGCGGCAATCGCGCCGGCGGCGCCTGGTGCGGCCAGCTAGACCTGCGCCATCTGGGGCGGGCGCGTCGGGCCGAACAGCAGCCAGAGCAGGAAGCCGACCAGCGGGAAGATCAGGATCAGCAGGATCCAGAGGACCTTCCAGATCGTTGCCGCCTCGCTCTGCACGATGCGGACGATCGCATAGATGTCCAGCGCCAGGAGGATGAGGCCGAAGATGCCCAATCCGGCCGTGTCGAACATGGAATGGTCTCCGTCTTACCGGGGTCCGGCGATCAGCCAGACGATGAAGCCGATGACCGGGAAGATGATGATGCCCAGGATCCACAGCACCTTGGCGAGGGTCGAGGCGCCGCTCTGCACCACCTTCACGATCGCGTAGATATCCGCAATCAGCACAAGGATGCCGATAATGCCGCCGAACTCGATTCCCATGATCCACAACTCCCGTTTGCGCTGGTTCATGAGGAAAACGCAGCGGCGCCGCTGCGGTTCCGCGGCGACGAAGAATCGGCCCCGAGGCGGCAGCTATTCGGCGGGGTAGCCCTGCAGGCCGCCGGCACGGCCGGGCGCCTGCCGCGCGCCGCCGCCTGCCTGATCCTCCTCCGAGGCGGCGATGCTGATCCCGCGTTCGCTGAGTTCGCGCCAGATCTCCTGGTGCACCGTGTGCCGGAGGAAGTGGTAATCGGTCCTGCTGATGTCCACCCAGTAGGTCACGCGGAACCTGTGGAAGGCACCGAATTCCAGGACCTTCACGCCGTCGTTATGCACATTGAAGCGGTCGAAATCGTCCTGCTGGCCGGTCGCGGTGAGGGCCTCGCGGATCGCCGGCTCCGCCGCGCGAAGCGCGTCGAAGACCTTGCCGGGCGGGAACTGCGCCGGCACGAATACCTCGCGCTCGTCGCGGGTCGCGCCGGAGGAGGTGAAATTGATGATCTGCTCCTCCGACATCTTGCCGTTGGGCACGCTCAGCTGGACCCCGTCGAGCCCGCGGATCCGGGTGGTCCGCCAGGTGATGTCGGTGACCACGCCGGTGAAGTCCCCGACCGTAACCACGTCGCCGACCTTGAAGGGCCGCTCGATGTTCAGGACGATGCCGGAGAACACGTTGGCGATATTGGCCTGCACCGCCAGGCCGACCACCAGGGTCAGGAGGCCCGACGTCGCCAGCAGGCTGGTGAGCTGCTGGTCGAAGACAAAGCCGACAATGCCGAAGATCGCGAACAGGTAGATACAGGCCGAGGCGAAAAGCCGGACCACGTTCGGGATCTTGCGCTGCGAGCGGATCTCCAGCGGCACCCAGATGAAGCGCTCCATCGCGCTGGACGTCAGGCGTGCCGGCACCAGCCACCATAACGACAGGTAGACGCCGAGCAGGATGTCGATCTCGGCGGCCGTCCAGTTGTTGTAGGCATATTCCAGGGCCAGCGCGCCGGTGGAGAACAGCAGCAGCGGCCAGGAGACGATGCGGATGCACAGGGTCTGCACCCGCCAGAACTGGCCGCGGTCCCGCCGGTCCATCGCCAGGGCGAAGATCGACCCGACGAGCGAGAAGATCGCCACGTAGAACAGCCAGTCGCGCGGCACCAGGGCGCCGACCTCGATCTCGTCGGGAACCAGGATCGTGCCGAAGTCGATCCGCGTGAACTCCGGCTCCGGCTTGCCGTAGCCGACATAGGCGGGATCGCCCTCGCTGGAGATATCCGCCAGTTCCTGGCTGATCCAGGCCCGGTTGGGGCGCCATTGCGCCAGCGGGGCGAAGACCCGCCGGCCCAGCAGGCCTTCCAGCAGGCCGTCGGCCGACCCGGTCGGATCGAAAGCCTGTGCCAGGGACCCCAGGCCCGACAGGTCGATGCTGTCGCCGGTCTCGGTATCGGCGGCATTGTTCTGCGCCAGCACCTCAAGCAGGGTCGAGGACCCCGCCAGCCCCATGCCCAGCACGTCGGAGACGTACATCAGGTTGTTCTGGCTGAGCAGCCGGTGATGGAAGGCCAGGCCGACCACAACGGAGCCATAGGACCGGGCCACGTCGGAGAAATTGACCTTGAAGGCGCCTTTCACCCGATAGGCCGCATAGCGGATATCGCCGTCGGTGGCCTCCCGGATCGGCTCGGACAGGGCGATCGGCTCGACCGCGTTCACGAACACCAGGTCCTGCGGCCGGGACTGGCCGCGATAGCGGAACCAGATGATGAACTCGAGCTCCGACAGCCCGGTATCGAGGTCCATTGCGCTGACATTGAGCAGCTGGATGCCGGTATAGACGACGTTGGTCTTGTACATGAACCGGTCGTTCACGTAGAGGACCTTGCCCTCCTTCAGCAGGTCGAGATAGCCGGTCACGCCCTGTTCCAGGATCGGCTGCAGCTGGGTCATTGCGGAGATCAGGCTGATGCCGTTGTAGAGGCCGACCTGCACCGGGGTGGTGTTTTCCCCCTTGTCGCCGAAGAACCGGGTCCCGCCGACCCCGCGCACGCCTTCCTCCGGCCGGGTCAGGCCGCCCAGCGCCGAGCGCAGCGCGGACCGCACCGTTGCGCCGTCATCCTCGCTGGACAGGCGGCCCAGTGCGGCGCGCCCCTGCAGCAGGGTCGCGACGAGATTGACGTCGTCGAAGGAGAATGCCGACAGCCAGTCCGGCGCATAGTCGTAGGCGTCGATGAAATCCGACTGGAAGGCCTGCGCCACTTCGGTCGCGGTGTCGAAGAGCAGCGGCGTGGCGGCCAGCACGCCATCGGTGATCCCCGGCGCCTGGTCGAGTTTCGGCATCGACAGCGCCACCGCCCGGGCGAATCCGGTGGTCGCCATGTCGGCCAGCCCGACGACCGGGTTGCGCAGGCCGGAGCGACGCAGGGCCACCAGCATCGCGGCGGTGTCGACCGGGTCGCCCTGGATGAAGACATGGCCGAGGATCTTCTTTTCCTCGATCTCGCCCGCGATCGCCAGGGCCCGGTCGACCAGGATCGCATCGCCCGGGTCGTAGGCCCACATGTTCAGCACCCTGGTGCCGAACCGCTGATAGGTCTTGTCGAAGGTCGCCGCCAGGCTGCGCCCCTGCTCGCTGTCGGCATGGATGATGGAGACCGTCTTCTCCCCCACCACGTTGCGCACATAGTTCGCCAGGAAGCGGGTCTGCGACACCTGGTCGAAAACCGACGCGAAGATGTTGCCGTGCGCCGCGGCCAGTCCGGCCGGTGCCGGCGATGGCAGGATCATCGGCAGCCCGGCCGCCTCGTAGACCGGGGCGGCGGCGGCGCTCGCCGCCGGCGCCCAATGGCCGATCACGGCGATGACGCTGGGATCGCCGGCAACCTGCGCCGCCACCTCGCGGGCCCGCGCCGGGTCGTCGCGGTCGTCGAACACCGCCAGCGCGACACCGCGACCGTCGACGCCGCCATTGCGATTGACCTGGCGCAGCGCCAGGTCGGCCCCCCTGCGCATCGCCAGCCCGGTCTCGGCCGCCGGGCCGGACATCGGACCGACCAGCGCGATGCGGTAGGGATTGTCCTGGTCGGCCTCCAGCAGGGTGAACCGCAGGGCCAGCGACAACAGGGTGCCCACCAGCACGATCACGCCGAGGATCACAAGGAAGGTATCGCGCTTGGTCAGCGGCCCGTCGCCGAACAGGAACTGCCGCAGCCGCCGCACCATGGCTGTCAGGCCACCGTGAAGGTCACGTCGTGATAGCTGGTGGCGCTGCCGTCGTCGATGGCGACCTGGAAGCTGTCGTCGGCGCCGCTGCCATCATGGTCGTAGGTGAACGCGTTGCCGCTCATGGACAGGGTCCCGTGTTCCGGCGCCTTGGCGAGATGATAGTCCAGGCCCGCGGAGATCGCCGTGCCTTGCCCATCGGTGCCGAGCAGGAGCCCCTTATAGACGGAATTGTTGCTGATTTGCACCGCCTTGAGGTCGGCCTGGTGCGCGCCATTGTTCAAGGTGCCGGCATGCCCGTTGCCGCTGCCGTCGGCGACCTGCCCGCCGGCAATCGAATCCCCGTCGAACTGCAGCACCAGGTTGGCGGTCGACTGGTCGACCTTGCGGGTCATGCCAGCCTGCAGCTCCGCCTGGCTGAGGGCCTTGTCCCAGATCCGGATCTCGGTCATCTGGCCATCGAAGAAGCGGCCCAGCTCGTCCCGCCCGACCGTCAACGGGGTATCGGTGGTCGAACCCAGTTGACGGGCACCGTTGACGGCTTCCGCGCCGTCCTTGAACAGGCGCATGGTGGTGCCGTCGTAGGTCATGGCGACATGGGTCCATTCGCCCGCCGAAACGATCGCCCCGCTCTCCAGAAGGGGCTGATTGCCATTGTGGAATCCAAGCACCCCGTCCCGCACATAGAGGCGGAAATTGTTGGCGAAGCCCGCCGAGTCATCGGTCTTGTCGAAGATGTTGTGCTCTCCGGTCACGCTGTCGAAATAGACCCACGCCTCGAGCGTGATCGGATCGGTCGCACCGAAATCCAGATCGGCATGGTCGGCGACGGAAATATGGTCGTCCACGCCGTCGAAGACGATGGCATGCATTGCCGACAGGCCGGGCGGCGTGTTGGCGCCGTTCACCGTCACATTGACGGTCTGCGAAACACTGGCCGCGCCGTCGGAGATGGTCACCTCGAAACTGTCGTTCTGGCCGTCGCCGCTATGGTCGTAGGTGAAGCGGTTGCCGTCCAGGCTGACGGTGCCATGCTCCGGCGTCAGGGTGATCGAATAGCTGAGGCCGTAGGCCAGCGGGTTGATGTCGTTGTCCTGCGCCAGCAGCAGGCCATAGTGCACGCCGTCATTGGTGACCGTCACGGCGCTGCCGGTGGCCAGCCGCGCCGCGCCATTCGTCAGGGTCGCGTTCTGCGCCGTGCCGGCATCGTCGGTCACGGTGCTGCCGGAACCGGTGAAATCCAGGTCCAGGACAAGGTTGGCCGTATCGCCTGCGGTGTCCTGTGTCTTCAGGTTCCGGATCTCGTCCAGGCCCAGCGCCTTGCTCCAGATCCGGACATCGCCGATCTGGCCATCGTAATAGCGGCCGTCCTGCGCGCGGCCGATATACAGTTCCGCGTTTCCAGCCTGCACATTGGCGTAGCTGCCCGAGGTCGCCAGCGCCCCGTCGATGTAGATCCGCGCGGTCCCGGAACCATCATAGGACGCGACCAGGTGGTGCCAGCGCCCGGCCGTGATGCCCTTGGTGTCGGCATAGATGTTGGAAACCCCGCCCGAGCCGTTGTCGTTGTACAGCCGGATGCCACCGTCATCGAGCTCCAGGCGATAGCTCGTTTCGTTGCCGCCGCCGCCCCAGAGCTTGTCCATCAGCACCGTGGTGCCGGCGATGTCGTCGGGGTTGATCCACATCTCCAGCGAGAAGGCGTCGCCGCCGGTGAAGTCGAGATCGTCATGGTCGGCGACCGACAGATAGTCGTCGATCCCGTCCAGGTTGACGATGCTGGTTTCCGCCAGCTGTGGCGTCGCGTTGGTGGTGCTGACCGCAAAGGTCTTCAGGCTTCGGTTGGTGCCGTCGGACACCCAGATCGCGAAGCTGTCGTTCCGCCCATCGCCGACATGGTCGTAGGTGAAGCGGTTGCCGTCGAGGCTCAGGCTGCCATGGGTCGGCTTGCCGGCGATCTCGTAGCTCAGGGCGGTTGCCGACGCCGTGCTGTCGAAATCGTCGGCCAGCAGAATGCCGCGATAGACGGCATCGTTCTGCACGGCGATCGCCAGCAGGTCGCTGCGGGCCGCGCCGTTCATCAGGGTGCCGTTCTGCGCCGTATTGCCGGCATCGTCGGTCACCGTTGTGCCGGTGCCGCCGAAATCGTAGCGAACGGCCAGGGGCAGGTCCGCATCGCTTGCCGCACGGGTCATCGCCGCCTGGATCTCGCTCTGGGTCAGCGCGGCGGTCCAGTAGCGCGCCTCGGCGACCTGGCCGTCGAAATGGCGGCCGCCCGCCGACGAGTCCCGGCCGATCACCAGGGCGCCGGCATTCTCCGCCCCGGAGTAGGACCAGGCCGATGTCGAGCCGACCAGGGCGCCGTCCAGGTAGAGCGCCGCATTGCCGGACCCGTCATAGGTCGCCGCGACGTGATGCCATTCGCCGGCGCTGACGGTGCCCACGGTCTGCCGGAAATCGATGCCGCCGTTGCTGTAGAGCTTGAGGGCACCGTCGATGATCTCGAGGCGGTAGTTCGCGTTGTCGGTGTTCAGGTCGGGCGATTTGTCGAACAGGGTGAAATGCCCGTCCAGGGTGTCGGCCTTGATCCAGGCCTCCAGGGTCAGCGGCTCGGTTCCCGACCGGTCCAGGGCACTCATGTCCGGGGTCGTCACGTAATCGTCCACGCCGTCCAGGACCAGCGCATTCGCCGGCTTGAACGACGGCGCGGCGACAGAGCTGTCCACGGTCACCGTGATGACCTGGCTGGCGGTGGCAGAGCCGTCGGAAATGCTGACGGTGAAGCTGTCGCTGCTCGTGCTCGACCCGTCATGCTGATAGACGAAGCGATTGCCGTCGAAGGTGACGGTGCCGTTCGACGGGCCCGATGAAACGGCGTAGTTCAGCTGGCCGGCCAGCGGCGTGGTCTCCGCATCGTTGCCCAGGACCAGCCCCCGGTAGCTGCCGTCCCGGACGACGTCGATCGACGTGCTGCTGACCCGCGCCGCGCCGTTCAGGGTGCCGTTCTGCGCGGTCCCGGCATCGTCGGAGATGGTGTTGCCGGCGCCGCCGAAATCCAGGTCGAGGACCAGGCCGGACAGGTCGGTGCGCGCCTCCTGCGACATCAGGTTCTGGATCTCGTTGACGGAGAGCTGGCGGTTCCAGACCCGCAGGTCCCCCAGCTCGCCGCCGAAGAAACGGCCGTCGACCGCCTTGCCCAGCAGCAGGGGATCGCCGCTGGCGTATTGCGGGGTCCAGCTGCCCGAGCCGATCTCGACACCGTTCAGGTAGAGATGCCCGGTGCCCGACCCGTCATAGCCGAAGGCGATGTGATTCCACGCGCCGGCCACCACGCCGGCATTGGCGACCAGCAGTTCGCTCACGGCGCCCGCATTGTCCCAGCTCCAGATCCGCACCCCGCCCTGGTCCAGTTCCAGGCGGTAGTTGCTCTGGCTGACCAGGCTGCCCGCCTTGTCCAGCAGGACGGTATTGCCGGCGATGTCGTCGGGCTTGACCCAGAGGTCCAGGGCAAAGGCATTACCGCTGCCGAAGGACAGCGCGGCGTCGTGGCTCACCGTGACGAAATCGTCGGTGCCGTCGAACGACAGGCTGTTGCTCTCGGCCACGACCGGTGCGGTGTTGTTGACGATGGTGATGTCGATGGTCTGGCGGGTCACTGCCGTGCCATCGGAGATGAAGACGTCGAAACTGTCGTTCTGCCCGTCGCCGGCATGGTCGTAGACGAACTTGTTGCCGGTCAGGGTGACCGTGCCGTGCTGCGGCTGCGAAGCCAGCGAATAGCTCAGCGACTGGCTGCGGATATTGGCATCGGGCTCGTCGCCCAGGACGATGCCGCTGTAGCTGGCATCGTTCTCGATCCCGACGTCGACCAGGTCGACCCGCGATGCGCCGTTCTTCAGGGTGCCGTTCTGCGCGACGCCGCCGCCCTGGTCGATGACCGTTGTCCCGCTGCCGTCCAGGTTGAAATGCGCCCAGAGCTGGCTGATGCTGTCGATCGCCTTGCGCGACATGCCGTTTTGGATCTCATTCGAGCTCAGGCGGTCCTGCCAGATCCGCACCTGGGCGATCTCGCCATCCATGTAGCGGCCGGCGCCGTCGCGGCCGATATAGAACGGTCCTGAGTTCGTCGGCCCGAAGTTCCAGTTGCTGGCCCCCCCGACATTGACCCCGTCCAGGTAGAGCGTCACCGAGCCGCCGCTGCTCCGGCTGATGGCAATGTTGTACCAGGTGCCGGCCTGGAGCGTGGGGCCGCCAGTCTGGTCGACACTGCCGCCGCCGGAGCTCCACAGGCGCAGCAGGCCGTCCACCACCTCGAAGCGCCAGTTCGAGGCGTTGCTGTCGGCGCTCTGGGGCTTGTCGAAGATCGGCACATGGCCAGCGACGGTGTCCAGCTTGATCCAGGCCTGTGCGGTCAGCTCCCCGCTATTGCCGCGCTCTAAGACGCCGCTGTCGGCGAAGGTGATGTAGTCGTTCACGCCGTCGAAGCGGATCGCCTTCAGCGCCGGCGCGGTCGGCGCCCGGTTGCCGGTGTTCACGCTGACATTGACCGTCTCGACCCGGGTCGCGCTGCCGTCGGAGATGGTGACCTGGAAGCTGTCGGCGGCGTTGTTCGTGCCGTCGTTCACATAGGTGAAGGTATTGCCGTTCAGGGTCACCGTGCCGTGCGACGCGGCGGAGGAAAGGCTGTAGGTCAGGTTCGCCGCGGCCGGGTCCAGGTCGATGTCCGAGGCCAGCAGCAGGCCGCGATACTCCTCCCCGCGCGAGACCGACAGGGAGGTGGCGTTCACCCAGGCGGCGCCGTTCTGCAGAATGCCGTCCTGGGCAGTGCCGGCCGCATCCGCCAGGGTCGCGCCGCTGCCGCCGAAGTCGTAGTCCGCAACCAGCCCGCTATGGTCCCGCGCCGTATCCTGCCGCATCAGGTGCTGCAGGGCGCTCTGCGACAGGTCGGTGTTCCAGATCCGCAGGTCGGCCATCTCGCCGTCGAAATGATGCCCCTGGACGTCGCGGCCGATCAGCAGGTCGCCGGCATTGACGGCACCCAGGGTCCAGGCGGCGGTCAGCACCGCGACACCGTTGCTGTACAGGGTGACGTTGGCGCCGTCAT
>JAVKFF010000185.1:0-48326 GCA_040226215.1 Azospirillaceae bacterium | reverse complement strand
GCGGCGGCAGTCGGCCGCACCGCGCGCCGTCACTCCTTCTTGAGCAGGTCGCGGATCTCCTCCAGCAGCTGCTCCTGGCGCGGCGGCGTCGCCGGCGTGCCGGGCTTGTCCTCTTCCTTCTTCGCCATGCGGTTCATGGTGCGCACGATCATGAACATGATCCAGGCGACGATCACGAAGGTGATGACGGCGTTGATGAACACGCCGTAGTTGATGGTCGCGGCACCCGCCTCGCGCGCCTCGGCCAGCGAGGCGTACTCGCCGCCGCTGAGGTTGATGTAGAGGCTGGAGAAGTCGACCCCGCCCAGGATGACGCCGATCGGCGGCATGACGATGTCGTCGACCAGGGACCGCACGATGGCGGTGAACGCCGTGCCGAGGATGATGGCGACCGCCAGGTCGACCACGTTCCCCTTCATGGCGAATTCCTTGAACTCCTTCAGCATGACAGTGCGACTCCCATTCGCGGAGGCAGGCAGCCTCCATGCTTTTGCGAATCTTCCGCCAATCGGCCGCTCCACGCAACCGAATTGCCGGCAGCCGGCCTTTCCGGCGTCGCGACGCGCGCCGGAACCGCTCGGCATGCCGGCACCGCGCCTCGCCGGGCGTCATGCGCTCACGGTTGCTCCGCACAATGGCATTGTCTATGTATGCGCCCGCACCCAGACGCGCCGCCGCCGTTCAGCCGGTCGGCGCCGAGCCGATCCGTGCTTTCTCCTGGCAGCCGACGAGGACGAGGCGACCCGCCCCATGAACATCCACGAATACCAGGCCAAGGGCCTGCTCAAGGAATACGGCGTCGCCGTGCCGGAAGGCGGCGTCGCCTATACCCCGCACGAGGCCGTCGAGGTGGCCAAGGGCCTGCCGGGACCGGTCTATGTGGTGAAGTCGCAGATCCATGCCGGCGGGCGCGGCGCCGGCCGTTTCAAGGACGACCCGGACGGCAAGGGCGGCGTGCGCGTGGTGAAGTCGATCGAGGATGTCGAGGCGAACGCCAAGCGGATGCTCAACGCCACGCTTGTCACCAAGCAGACCGGCCAGGCCGGCAAGGAGGTCAAGCGCCTCTATGTCGAGGCCGGCTGCGACATCGCCCGGGAACTCTACCTCTCGCTGCTGGTCGACCGGGCCTCCGGCCGGGTCACCGTCGTCGCCTCCACCGAGGGCGGCATGGAGATCGAGACGGTGGCCGAGGAGACGCCGGAGAAGATCTTCAAGCTGGCCATCGACCCGGCCACCGGCATGATGCCCTTCCACGCCCGCCGCGTCGCCTTCGCGCTCGGCCTCCAGGGCAAGCAGGTCTCCGCCGCGGTGAAGCTGCTGCTCGCCCTCTACAAGACCTTCCAGGCGCTCGACGCCTCGCTGATCGAGGTGAACCCGCTGGTCGTCACCGGCGACGACCAGGTGATCGCGCTCGACGCCAAGATGACCTTCGACGACAACGCGCTGTTCCGCCACAAGGACGTGGCGGAACTCAGGGACGAGTCGGAGGAGGATCCCGCCGAGCTCGAGGCCGGCAAGCACGAGCTCAACTACATCAAGCTCGACGGCAATATCGGCTGCATGGTCAACGGCGCCGGCCTGGCCATGGCGACGATGGACATCATCAAGCTCTATGGCGGCGAGCCGGCGAACTTCCTCGACGTCGGCGGCGGCGCCAACAAGGAGCGGGTGACCGCCGCCTTCAAGCTGATCCTCTCCGACGCGAACGTCGAGGGCATCCTCGTCAACATCTTCGGCGGCATCATGCGCTGCGACGTCATCGCCGAGGGCGTGGTCGCCGCGGCCAGGGAGGTCAGCCTGCACGTGCCGCTGGTCGTCCGCCTCGAAGGCACCAATGTCGAGCTCGGCAAGAAGATCCTGGCGGAGTCGGGCCTGCCCATCAAGGCGGCGGACGACCTCGCCGACGCCGCGGAAAAGATCGTCCAGGCCGTGAAGGAGGCCGCGTAACCGTCATGGCTATTCTCGTCGACAAGGACACCCGCGTCATCTGCCAGGGCTTCACCGGCGCCCAGGGCACCTTCCATTCCGAGCAGGCCATCGCCTACGGCACCCGGATGGTCGGCGGCGTGACGCCCGGCAAGGGCGGCAGCGAGCATCTCGGCCTGCCGGTGTTCGACACCGTCGCCGACGCGGTCGCGGAGACTGGCGCCACCGCCTCGGTGATCTACGTGCCGCCGCCCTTCGCCGCCGACGCCATCCTGGAGGCGATCGACGCCCGGGTGCCGCTGGTCGTGTGCATCACCGAGGGCATCCCGGTGCTCGACATGATCAAGGTGAAGCGGGCGCTGGAGGGCTCCGAGACCAGGCTGATCGGCCCGAACTGCCCGGGTGTCATCACGCCCGACGCCTGCAAGATCGGAATCATGCCGGGACACATCCACAAGCGCGGCAAGATCGGCGTGGTCAGCCGCTCGGGCACCCTGACCTATGAGGCGGTGGCGCAGACCACGGCCGCGGGTCTCGGCCAGTCGAGCTGTGTCGGCATCGGCGGCGATCCGGTCAACGGCACCAGCTTCGTCGACGTGCTGGAGATGTTCCTCGCCGACGATGAGACCCAGGGCATCATCATGATCGGCGAGATCGGCGGCGATGCCGAGGTCATGGGCGCCGAGCTGATCCGCGACGCCGGCGCGAAGAAGCCGACCGTCGGCTTCATCGCCGGCAAAACCGCCCCGCCCGGCCGCCGCATGGGCCATGCCGGGGCGGTGATCTCCGGCGGCCAGGACACCGCCGCGCACAAGATCGAGGCGCTGAAGGATTGCGGCATCCACGTCGCCGACAGCCCGGCCAGCCTGGGCGAGACCATGCTGAAGGCCATGAAGGCATAACAATCCCGACAAGCGCTTTAATCGGGTTTGCAAACGGACTAGGGTTGCCTTACCTCATGGCACGGAATGGGGCCGGGAGCCCCGTTCCACGGCACAAATCAAGGAGCACGCTTCCCGGCCGGGACGTCCGTGAAGGTCCGTAGCGGCGGCCCGGACCGAAGGGGAAGCGCTAGAAAGCGACGATGGCAACCGACGTCGAAACCTCTTCCTTCCTCTACGCCCAGAACGCCGCCTTCATCGGCGACCTGTTCCTGAAGTTCAAGGACGATCCGGATGGCGTCGATCCTTCCTGGAAGCGCTTCTTCGAGAGCCTGACCGACGAGGACCGGGCGATCCTGGAGGAGCGGCGCGGGCCGAGCTGGGGCAATGGCGCGGCCGATGGCGTCCCGCTCAACGGCGGCGGGCCCTATCTCGACGCGCTGATCGACGCCGACCCGGCCGAGCCCCGAATTTCCGCGCAAAAGTCCAAGGAACGCGCCGAGATCGCGGTGCCGGGGGAGTCGATCGAGGAGGTCAAGCGCGCCACGCTCGATTCGATCCGCGCCCAGCGCCTGATCCGCGCCTACCGGGTGCGCGGCCATCTCGAGGCCGATCTCGACCCGCTCGGCCTGGTCAAGCGCGAGCCGCATCCCGAGCTCGACTACAAATCCTACGGCTTCACCGAGGCCGACCTCGACCGCGTGGTCTATGTCGACAGTCTCGGCATGCAGTCCGCGCCCCTGCGCGACATCCTGACCCGCCTGCGCGAGACCTATTGCGGCAATATCGGTGTCGAGTTCCAGCACATCCAGGATCCCGATCAGAAGGCCTGGCTGCAGGAACGCATCGAGCAGATCCACAACCGCACCGAGTTCACCGTCAACGGCAAGCGCGCCATCCTCGACCGGCTGACCGCGACCGAGGCTTTCGAGAAGTTCCTGAACCTCAAATATACCGGCACCAAGCGCTTCGGCCTCGACGGCGGCGAAACCCTGGTCCCGGCGCTCGAGCAGGTGATGAAGCGCGGCGGCCAGCTGGGCCTGAAGGAGATCGTGATGGGCATGGCCCATCGCGGCCGCCTGAACGTGCTGGCCAATGTCATGGGCAAGCCGTTTCAGGCGATCTTCTCCGAATTCCAGGGCAATCCGGCCAATCCGGAGGACGTGCAGGGCTCCGGCGACGTGAAGTATCACCTCGGCACCTCGTCCGACCGGGATTTCGACGGCGAGGTCATCCACCTGTCGCTGACCGCCAATCCCAGCCATCTGGAATGCGTGAACCCGGTCGTCGTCGGCAAGGTGCGCGCCAAGCAGGCGCAGCTGCACGACACCGACCGCACCCAGGTGCTGCCGGTGCTGCTGCATGGCGACGCCGCCTTCGCCGGCCAGGGCATCGTGCCGGAGACCTTCATGATGTCGGAACTGCGCGGCTACCGCGTCGGCGGCACCGTGCATTTCGTCATCAACAACCAGATCGGCTTCACCACCTCGCCGGCCTATTCGCGCTCCGGTCCCTATCCGACCGACATCGCGCTGGCGGTGCAGGCGCCGATCTTCCACGTCAATGGCGACGATGCCGAGGCGGTCGTGCATGTCTGCCGCATCGCCATCGAATTCCGGCAGCGTTTCCACAAGGACGTTGTCATCGACATGTTCTGCTACCGGCGCTACGGCCACAACGAGGGCGACGAGCCGGCCTTCACCCAGCCGCTGATGTACAAGACGATTGCCGAGCATCCGACAGTGCGGGCGATCTATGCCAGCCAGCTCGAGAAGGAGAAGGTGCTGGAGTCGGGCGAGGCCGACGCGATCTTCGAGGGTTGGATGAAGACGCTGGAGGACGAGTTCGAGGCCTCCGCCGGCTACAAGCCCAACAAGGTGGACTGGCTCGGCGGTGCCTGGGAGGGGCTGTCGACCGCCACCTCCGACGACCGGCGCGGCGCCACCGCGGTGTCGACCGACGTCATCCGCCGGGTCGGCGAGGCCATTTCCCGCGTGCCCGACGGCTTCAAGCTCAACTCGAAGATCGCGCGCCAGCTCAAGGCCAAGCAGAAGATGCTGGAGGACGGCAAGGGCATCGACTGGGCGACGGCCGAGGCGCTGGCCTTCGGCACGCTGCTGGCCGAGGGCACGCCGGTGCGGCTCTCGGGTCAGGATTCCGGCCGCGGCACGTTCTCCCAGCGCCACTCGGTCCTGATCGACCAGGATTCCGAGGAGCGCTACATCCCCCTGAACAACGTCGCCGAGAGCCAGGCGCAGTTCGAGGTGCATGACAGCCCGCTTTCGGAGTTCGGCGTGCTCGGCTTCGAATACGGCTTCTCGCTCGCCGAGCCCAACGCGCTCGTCCTCTGGGAGGCGCAGTTCGGCGACTTCGCCAACGGTGCCCAGGTGATGTTCGACCAGTTCATCTCCTCGGGCGAGGCCAAGTGGCTGCGCATGTCGGGCCTGGTCTGCCTGCTGCCGCACGGATACGAGGGACAGGGTCCCGAGCACTCCTCCGCCCGGCTGGAGCGCTTCCTGCAGATGTCAGGCGGGGACAACTGGCAGGTCTGCTACCCCACCACGCCGGCCAACTACTTCCACATGCTGCGCCGGCAGATCCGCCGCGGCTTCCGCAAGCCGCTGATCGTGATGACGCCCAAGAGCCTGTTGCGGCACAAGGACTGCGTCTCCGACCTCACCATGTTCACCGAGGGCTCGAGCTTCCACCGCGTGCTCTACGAGGACCGCAAACTGGCGCCGGCCAAGAAGATCCGCCGCGTCGTGCTGTGCACCGGCAAGGTCTACTACGACCTGATGAAGGAGCGCGACGACCGCAAGATCGACGACATCACCATCATCCGTCTCGAGCAGCTCTACCCCTTCCCGGCCGAGGCCCTGAAGGAGGAGCTGACGAAATATCCCAATGCCGACGTGGTGTGGTGCCAGGAAGAGCCGCAGAACATGGGCGCCTGGTACTTCGTCGACCGGCGCATCGAGAAACTGCTGGAAGAGCTGGGGCACCAGGCGGGGCGGCCCGTCTATGCCGGCCGGCCCGACGCCGCCGCGCCGGCCACCGGCCTGCTGCGCCGCCACCTGCAGGAGCAGGCGGCGCTGGTCAACGCGGCCCTGACCATCGAGTGAGCCTGCCCCGAAACCGCGCGCCCCAAGGCGGACCCGCCAGGCGCACCCCAGGATCCGAGGATAAGTCCTGATGAGCATCGAGATCACCGTTCCCACGCTCGGCGAGTCGGTCACCGAGGCCACGGTCGCGCAATGGCTGAAGAAGGAGGGCGACGCCGTCGCCAAGGACGAGCCGGTCGTCGAGCTGGAGACCGACAAGGTGACGCTCGAGGTGAACGCCTCGGAGGCTGGCACGCTGACCGAGATCAAGGTGCCCGAGGGCGAGACCGTCGAGGTCGGCACGCTGCTCGCGATCATCGGCGAGGGCGGCGGGAAGGCGGCCCAGAAGCCGGCCAAGCCTGACGCGAAGGCGCAGAAGGAAGAGGCGCCGGCCGCCAAGGAGACCAAGTCCGAGCCTGCCAAACCCGAACCCGCCAAGTCCGAACCTGCCGAAGACAAGGGTGAGGCCGGCGACATCGCCTTGCCGGCCGCCGCCAAGCTGATGCGCGAGCACGGCCTGGAAGCGGGCGACGTTCAGGGCACCGGCAAGGGCGGTCGCATCACCAAGGAGAACGTGCTGAAGGCGATCGACGCCGGCGGCGCGCATGCCTCCAGCTCCGGCGGTTCCCAGTCCGAGGGCACCACCATCGATATCCCCGCCTTCGAGCGCCCGTCGAGCGAACCGCGTCCGAGGAAGGAGCTCGAGGAGCGGGTGCGCATGTCCAAGCTGCGCCAGACCATCGCCAAGCGGCTGAAGGAAGCGCAGAACACCGCCGCCATGCTGACCACCTTCAACGAGGTGGACATGTCGGCGCTGATCGCGCTCCGGACCGAATACAAGGATGCCTTCGAGAAGAAGCACGGCGTGCGCCTCGGCTTCATGGGCTTCTTCGTCAAGGCCTGCGTGGCCGCCCTGAAGGAGCTGCCGGCGGTCAACGCCGAGATCGACGGCACCGAACTCGTCTACAAGAACTACTACGACATCGGCATCGCCGTCTCCTCGCCCAGCGGTCTCGTCGTGCCCGTGCTGCGCGACGCCGACACCCGCTCGCTGGCCGAGGTCGAGGACGGCATCTCCGGTCTCGGCCGCAAGGCGCGGGACGGCAAGCTCGCCATGGCGGACCTGACCGGCGGCACCTTCACCATCACCAATGGCGGCGTCTTCGGCTCGCTCATGTCCACCCCGATTCTCAACCCGCCGCAGTCGGGCATCCTGGCGATGCACAAGATCCAGGAACGCCCCATGGCCGTCGGCGGCAAGGTGGAGATCCGGCCGATGATGTACCTGGCGCTGAGCTACGACCACCGGGTGATCGTCGGGCGCGAGGCGGTGACCTTCCTGGTCAAGGTCAAGGAAGCCATCGAGGACCCGCACCGCCTGCTTCTGGGGGTGTAGGGCCCTCGCGCGCCTTCCCTTGTCATTCCCCGACGCGCGGTGCGAGGTCCGGGATCGCGCTTTCCTCCACGTCCCGAGCGGGCCGCGCGAGCCGCCGGCTCTCCCTGCGGTCGGCCGGAACGACGGTGGTGGGGTCTGTGTGAAAACACCCACCGTCGTTCCGCACGAAGCGCGAGCGGAGATGCGGAACCCCGCGCCCGTCATCGCCGACGCCACAGCCTGGCCGCGCGAGGTTCCGGCTCTCCCTGCGGTCGGCCGGAACGACGGCGGTGGGATCTGTGTAAAATCCCCCACCGTCGTTCCGCACGCAGGCGTCAGCCGGAGATGCGGAACCCCGAGCCCGTCTTCGCCAACGCCGCTGCCCGGCCGCGCGAGGTTCCGGCTCTCCCTGCGGTCGGCCGGAACGACGGGTTTGGGGTCGGTGTGAAAGCCCCCACCGTCGTTCCGCACGAAGCGCGAGCGCAGATGCGGAACCCCGCGCCCGTCCCCGCAACTGTCACAGCCTGGCAATCCCGCTACCCAACATCACCACCCGGGCCGGCCGGCCGCGCCGCTGCACCAGCACCGCCGCCTGGGCGAAGCGCCGGGCCAGCACGGCGATTTCGAGCGGACGTCGCGTCGGCACCGCCAGGCTCGGCTCCTCCCAGACCGGGTCGCCCGGCGCGTTGACGGCCGGCCACCAGGCATGCCCCCGCCGCCGCAGCCGGGCTTCCAGAAGCCTCTGGCGGACGCGATTGACCGCGCGTGCCGCCTGGCGGCCACGGGGGTTCCAGGCGGTGAGCACGAGGAGCATTTCGCCCGCGGCCAGTTGCCGGTCGAGCGCCGGGCAGCGCCGGCCGGGCACCAGCGTCACCGCTCCGGCCGGCGTCGTCACGCGGTAGCGGGTGCCGTCGAAGGCCCGCGCCAGTCCGATCGATGCCACCTGCCGCTCCTCTCCGCCGATCGCCGTTCATGACCGGCGCCCGGGCTGCCCCGCCCTGGCCCGATCCTGCATGCCTGATCCTATATCGGGGCATGCGCCGACCCCCAACGCCTTGCCGATATCCGAGGCTTGCGGCATGGTGCGCCGACCTTTTCGACAGCTGACACCTCGAGGCGAAATTCATGAGCGAGACCTACGACGTCATCGTCATCGGCTCCGGTCCCGGCGGCTATGTCTGCGCCATCCGTTGCGCGCAACTCGGCCTGAAGACGGCCTGCGTGGAACAGCGCGGGACGCTTGGCGGCACCTGTCTGAATGTCGGCTGCATTCCCTCGAAGGCGCTGTTGCAGGCCTCGGAGAAGTACGAGGAGGCGGAGCACGCGCTGGGCGGTTTCGGCGTCAAGGTGTCGGGCGTCGAGCTCGACCTGAAGGGCTTCATGAAGCACAAGGACGACGTCGTCGCCTCGAACGTCAAGGGCGTGGAATTCCTGTTCAAGAAGAACAAGATCGACTGGCTGAAGGGGACCGGCAAGATCACCGCCAAGGGCGAGGTGACGGTCGACGGCACCGCCTACAAGGCCAAGCACATCGTCATCGCCACGGGCTCGGACTCCATGCCGCTGAAGGGCGTCGAGCTCGACGGCAAGAAGATCGTCGACTCCACCGGTGCGCTGTCGCTCGCCAAGGTGCCCGAGACCATGGTGGTCATCGGCGGCGGCTATATCGGGCTGGAGATGGGCTCGGTCTGGCAGCGCCTGGGCACCAAGGTGACGGTGGTGGAGTTCCTCGACCGCATCGTCCCGGGCATGGATGGCGAGGTTTCCAAGACGATGCAGCGCGTGCTCTCCAAGCAGGGCATGGACTTCAAGCTGAAGACCAAGGTGACGGGCGCGAAGAAGACCAAGAAGGGCGTCGCGCTCACCGTGGAGCCCGCCGCCGGCGGCGATACGGAGACCGTGGAGGCCGATGTCGTTCTCCTGGCCATCGGCCGCAAGCCGCATACCGACGGGCTGGGCCTGGAGGATGTCGGCGTCAAGCTGGACGACCGCGGCCGGGTCGAGATCGACGATCACTATGCCACCAATGTCGCGGGCATCTACGCCATCGGCGACGTGGTGAAGGGCGCCATGCTGGCCCACAAGGCGGAGGAGGAGGGCGTGGCCCTGGCCGAGCTGCTCGCCGGCCAGTCGGGCCATGTCAACTATGGCGCCATCCCCGGCGTCGTCTACACCTTCCCCGAGGTCGCCTCCGTCGGCCGCACCGAGGAGCAGCTGAAGGAGGACGGTGTCGCCTACAAGGCGGGCAAGTTCCCCTTCTCCGCCAATGGCCGGGCGCGCGCCATGAACCAGACCGACGGCTTCGTGAAGGTGCTGGCGGACAAGCAGACCGACCGGGTGCTGGGCGTGCACATCATCGGTCCGGACGCCGGCCACCTGATCGCCGAATGCGCCATGGCCATGGAGTTCGGCGCCTCGGCCGAGGACATCGCCCGCACCTGCCACGCCCACCCGACCCTGTCGGAGGCGGTGAAGGAGGCCGCGCTGGCGGTCGGCGGCCGGGCGCTGCATATGTGAGGCGTCCGGCGCCCCACATGCGCCGGTCACATGCGCCGGAGCGTGAAGGCGTGGGTGTCGGTGCTGAAGGTGATGCCGTCGAAAGCGCTGTCGGTCCACTCGAGCAGCATCGCGTCGTCCGGTGTCGACAGCACGCCGCTCGACGGGTCGAACTGCCATGTGTTCGTGACCCAGGTCTCGCCGTTGACGACGGAGGAATAGGTGCCGTCGGCGCGGAACTCCAGGAAGGCGGTCGGATTGCCCGGCAGCGGGGCACCGTTCCATACCTCGCCGGTCGCGAGGTCGACGGAACGGGTGTAGAGCCAGCGCCCGACCAGAATGTCGGCTGATGCCAGCCCCGCCGTCACGCCCTCGCCCCGGTTGTCGCCGTCCGTGTTGTCGGGCGCCACGACCAGAGCCGCCATGACCGGCGTGGTCACGAAATCCTGCAGGATCGCCGAATAGGGCGCGTTCTCCACGGGCTTGGGGATGTCGACCCCTATGGTGAACCCGGAATCGTAGATCAACCGCTGGCCGATCCGGTCGGCAAGCATGCCGAAGCCGACATGAAGAATGCGAACGCAGTCGCGAACCTCCGGCGATTGGGGGCCGGCCAGTTCCGACAGCCGGCTGACGGCGTAGCCGAGCAGGTGCGTGCAGTTGCCCACACCGGCTGAACACACGACGTTCTCGACGATCTCCTGCAGTTCGTCGATCTGCGTTGGCGACAGGGGGCACTGTCCGGGATCGATCGTCTGGGCAAGAGCGGCCGGCGCCAGGAGAATGGCGGCCCCGAGCAGGCCGGTCCGAAGGACGATCCCTCTCCGGCGTCCGATGGTTGTGGCGCAGCCCGTGGCGCGCCGTCCGACAAATGGCGAAGCCATGGCCACGCTCCGCATCGTTCAAGACCGCCATAGTCTATCACAGGTTGGCGGTCGGCCGTAGCGCGCCCGCCGGACCGCCCTACAGGTCCAGCGCCAGCAGCGGCAGGTTGCGGCCCGGGATGGCGTCGGAGGGCGCCATGGTGAGGAAGCGCGCGCCCATCGCCTCGTAGAAGGCGCGGGCATTGGGGTCGGAGAGGATGACGAGGCGGCGGCCGACGACCTGCCGCGCGCGCTCGACCGCGGCGGCGAACAGGCTCCGGCCGATGCCACGGCCCATGGCGGCCGGGGCGATGAAGAGATGGCTCAGATCCACGTCGCCCTTGCGCAGCAGGTGATCGCCGGCGATCTCCGCTGCAGAGAAGGGGTTGATCCCGGCGACGCCGACCGGCCTGCCGGCCTGCTCGGCGACGATTACCAGTCCTTCGGAGACACGCGCGGAATCGATCGCCAAGGCGGCCTCGGCCTTGATCATGAAGGCCTCGTCATAGCCCCAATGCTGCTTTGACTGCCGACACAGCGCCGTCAGGGCGTCAATCTCGTCGTCGCGCGCCGGCCGGATGGTCACGGCGACGGTCATGTCGGGAGAGGTTGCCATCGTGAACGAGACCTTCATGACGGTGGAATGGCAGGGGACGCGACATGCCGTCCCGCCCCATCCGCCGTGCCGCGGCACCGGCCGGAGCCGGCCGGCTTGAGCACCTCCGTCGCCGCTGCCGTCCTCCTGGCGGCCCTTCTACATGCGGTGTGGAATGCCCTGATCAAGGGCGGAACCGACCGGCTGGCGGCCATGGGCTGGGTGTCGATCGGCTCCGGCGTCGCTGGCATGGCGCTGCTGCCCTTCCTGCCGGTTCCGGCCTGGCCGGCCTGGCCCTACATCGTCGCCTCGGTCTTCATCCATATCGCCTATCGGCTGTTCCTGGTGCGCGCCTATGCCGAGGGCGACATGGCGCAGGTCTACCCGCTGGCGCGCGGCTCCGGGCCACTGATCGTCACGGTCGTCGGCGTCGGCCTGCTGGGCGAGGCGATGCCGCTGATCGAACTCGCCGGCGTGTTGGTGCTGATCCTCGGCATCCTGGCGCTGGCCTTCCGCGGCGGCGCCAGGGCGCTCGGCCGCCTGTTCTCACCGGCGGCGCTCTACGCCCTTGCCACCGGCGTCTTCATCGCCGGCTACACCCTGGTCGACGGCCTCGGCGCCCGCCTCGCCCTCAACGCCACCAGCTACGCCGCCTGGATGTTCGCGCTCGACTGGTGGCTGCTCGCCGCCATCGTCGTCCGGCGGCGCGGCTGGAGCTGGCTGCGGCCGTCGCCGACCGTGGCGCTCAACCTGGCGGGCGGGCTTTTGTCCTTCGCCGCCTACTGGATCGTCATCTGGGCCATGGCGCGGGCGCCGATTCCGGCGGTCGCCGCCCTGCGCGAGACCTCGATCCTCTTCGGCATGCTGCTCGGCCTCTTCTTCCTCGGCGAACGCTTGACGCCGGTCCGCCTGTTCTCCGGCTGCGCCATCCTCGGCGGCGTCGTGCTCATGCGGCTGGGCTAGGGCATCGTCAGTCCTGGCGTCCAAAGTCCGCCTACCAATTCAAGTGTCCGCCGCAAAAAGTAGGATGGAATTCACCGCGGTCGGATCGATAATCACCGCCGCGCACAACGCAGGACGCGCTCCGCTCAGCACAGCACGACCGGCCGGGACCTTGCTCTATCTCGACATCACGACCACGCGTGCCAACAGGTGGCGCGTCCCGCACGGAATTCCCCGCGTGGAGCGCGAGATCGTGCGCGGTTTCCGGGCCTCGGAGATCCCGGTCGCCTTCGTGCGTTCGAGCCAGGAGAGAGGGCTGTTGCGCACCGTGTCGCCGCATGTGGTGGACGAGATGCTCGAGGCCCGGCCGAAGCAGCCACCGGTTCTCCTGCGTTACTTCTCGGGCGTGCCGGCCCATGCGACCGGGCGCTGGCTGGAGCGGAACTTCCGGCGAGGCCGACGGCGGCTGATCCGGGCCCTGGCCCCCTCTGCGGCGCGCACGGTCATGCCGACCGGCACGAAGGACGACTGGTTCCTGCATGTGGGCAACAACTGGCGGGTCTTCGATTGCCTGGACCGCTGCGGCTTCGCCGGCCATCTCGCTTTCCTGGTCTTCGACATTATCCCGCTGACCCACGCCACGATGTTCGACAGCCGCTTCGCCCGCTACATGCTCGAGGTAGCCCGGCGCGCCGACATCGTGTTCACCATCTCCAACTACAGCCGCGATACCATCATCCGGGAGTTTCCCCAGCTGCGTGGGCGGGTCTCAATCGTGCCGCTCGGTTTCGACCATCTCGGCACGGCGCGGCGCCCGGCTGCCTGCGGACAAGGCGCTGCGGGGCATGCCGCGGCAGGCGACGAGGGGGGCGAGCCGGGAGGCAATTCCTCAGGCCCTCCGGCGGACTACCTCCTGTCGGTCGGGAAGCTCAATGCCCGCAAGAACCAGGCCTTTCTTTTCGATGTGCTCGACCGCTTCCGGGCGACGCACGGCGATCCGCCGAGCCTCGTGCTCGCCGGGTCGCCGGTCGCGGAGGTCTATCCCGAGTACCTGCGCTACAAGCTGGAACAGCGGCCGTGGCTGAAACGGAAACTCGTGCTGCTCGACAAGGTCGATGATGCCGCGCTGGAACAGCTCTACGCCGGATGCCGGGCCTTCCTCTTTCCCTCACTGATCGAGGGCTGGGGCATGCCCATCACCGAGGCAATCGCGGCCGGCAAGCCGGTCCTCGCCATGGCGCAGGGGTCGGCGGAGGAGGCGGGTCTCGGCTTCGCCCATCTGTTGCACAACGACGCCGGGGCATGGTCGGATGCGCTGGCCCGGGTGCTCGAAACGCCCCTGCCTCTGCCGCAGGAATGCGAGATGCGCCGCGCTGTCGCCGCGCTGCGCTGGGAAACGACCGTGCGGATGATCGCATCGACCCTCGGGGCCGTTCCGGCGCGATCACCATCACAAACGATCGAGGCGGTCCATCCGCTGGAGGCCTTCGCTCCGAATGTCGTTTCCCCACAATGATCGGCTGTGGGTCGAGGTGGCGGCGTTCGTCGCGCGGCACCGTCGTGCCGACGAGACGGTCCTGGCTCCCGACGTCTTCTGGTGGCGTCTCCGCGTGATCGAGCGGTATCGCGGCACATATCTCGATCCCGGTCGGGGCGTCGACTGGGCGATCGTGCACAAGGGACTGCTCGAGCAGATCTCGGAGGTCAGCCTCGACCGCATCGAGGCGGATCTGGTGCCGGTCTTCGCCAATGCCGTGTTCGTGGTCTGGGCACGGCCCGGCCGGCTGGCGCAGCAGGCCACCGGTCCCGATGTGGAGGCCTATGCCGGGCGCCGGCGCCTGCGCGGCGAGGACGAAATCCCGGACACTGAACAGGACCACGTGCTGCCCGATCCGGGCCGACTCCAGGCCTTCGACACGCTCGACATGCCGCAACTCGCCCAGGCCATGGACCGCTTCTGGGCGGCCGGCGGCTACCGCTACGACCTGCCGCGAGACCGGGCCTATATCGAGGATCTCCGCGCGGTCGTAGCGTCGCTCGTCGGCGATCCCGCGGGTCTCGGGGTGCTCGACATCGCTTGCGGCGATGGCGCGCTCCTCGCGACCCTCGCCGGCGCCGAGGCCTATGTCGGCGTCGAGATCTCGCCCGTCGCCGCTTCGTTGGCGCGCCGCCATCCCGGACTGCCCGACAACTCCAGGGTGGTGGTATCGCCTGCCGAGACACTCGATCTGGGGGAGGCGCGCTTCGACCTGACGCTGTTCGTCGAGGCATCGGAGCACGTGCTGGACGTCGAGGCGGCGCTCGCCGCCTGTGCCCGGCACACCCGCCCAGGTGGTCGCATGATCGTCACCGGTGCCAACCGCAACAGTCTCAACCAGATGATGATGCGTGCGCTCGGCTATCCGGAGTTCGCGACCAACTATCAGCATCTCCGCGAGTTCACCTATGACGAGCTCGAGGGCATGCTCGACCGCCATGGCTTCGACGTGTCGCGGAGCGAAGGGGTGATGCTTTATCCCTATTGGGGCATCCCCGGTGTCGACGCGATCGTTCACCAAGTCTGCGACAGCGACCCCGAGATCGTCGAGGTCATGCGCGTTCTCGGTCGCCAAGCCGGTCCGCGCCACGCCTATGTCATGGTCCTCGAAGCCGTGCGGCGCTGAGCTGGGGGTCGGGCACGCCGCCGTCCGTCAATACCCGCCACCCCGACGGAACGGCGGTCCGGGCGCTACCGCCGGGCCCTCGGATGGGCGTCGCGGTAGACGGCGAGCAGGCGGCTGTCCTCGACCTCGGTGTAGACCTGGGTGGTGGAGAGCGAGGCGTGGCCCAGCAGTTCCTGGATCACCCGCAAATCGGCGCCGCCCTTCAGGAGATGCGTGGCGTAGGAGTGGCGGAAGGCGTGCGGCGTCATGTGCGCCGGCAGGCCGAGCAGGCGCCGCAGGTCGCGCACCGCCTTCTCCGCCACCGCCGGGTTGAGCACGCCGCCGCGGGCGCCGCGGAAGATGGGCGCATCGGGCGGCAGCGCCCATGGCAGTGCCGCCGCATAGGCCGCCAGCGCCTCGGCGACCACGGGCAGCACCGGCACCTGGCGCTGCTTGCGGCCCTTGCCGGTGACGGTCAGACGCAGGCCCAGTGGCACCTGGCCCCGGGTCAGCGACAAGGCCTCCGACAGCCTGAGCCCGCAGCCGTAGAGCAGCACAAGCAGGGCCCGGTCGCGCCGGTCGAACCAGTCGCCATCGGCCGCGATGCCGTCGATCGCCGCCCGTGCGTCGGCCTCGCTCAAGGGTTTGGGCAGCGGCTTGCGTCGCCGGGGTGTCGACAGCGCGGTGAGGCCGCCGACATGGACCAGGCCTTCGCGGTCGAGGAAGCCGAGGAAGTTGCGGATGCCGGCGAGCCCGCGGGCCCGTGCGCCGACCCCCGCGCCCTCGCCGGCGCGGCGTGCCAGATAGGCGCGAAAGTCGGTGAGGCGGAGCGCGGCGAGTCCGTTCAGGCTGACCTGGCCGCCGCGATGGTCGGCGACGAAGCCGAGGAAGCGGGTGACGTCGGCGAGATAGGCGCGCAGCGTGTGCGGCGAGGCCTGCTTCTCGCTTTCCAGCCAGCGCCGCCAGCGGGCCAGGGCTTGGGCCAGGTCCGGGGCGGCGGCGAAGGCGGCGTCGGCCATGGGCGCGTCAGGCCCGTCGGCCGCCGCGCCTAGCTGGCGAGGTCGAGCCAGCCACGGATGCAGCGCTCCAGCACGCGGGCGAGGAAGTGCACCAGGTCGGTGCGCATGCCGGGCTGATAGGTCTCCGGATCGCGGCTGCCCAGCGCCAGCAGGCAGGGCGGGCTCTCCGGCGCGATGGCGATGCGCACCAGAAGCTGGCTCTTCACCAGGTTGGCGCCGCCGCCGAAGATGCGCTCGTCGCCGGCGACATGGTCCTCCAGCACGATCTCGTCCTGGCCGATCACCTCGTCGATCAGGCCGTGGTCGACCAGGCGCACGCCGGCCGGCGTCGGCGGCAGCGGCTCGTCGCCGCGGGCCTCGACCAGCAGGGCGATGATGTCGACGTCGAGGATCACCGCCAGATCGGCGGTCACCGTCTGGATCAGCTCCTCGAAGCTGGTGGCGTCGAGCAGGTAGAGGGCGGCGGTGTGCACACGCTGCAGGTTGGTTTCGTTCTGCCGGCTGAGGCCGAGGATCTCCTGCTGGCCCTGGCGCAGCCGGTCGACCTCGCCGCGCAGCCGGCCGACCATGTAGGTCTGGAAGTCGATCGCCCCGTCCGGCCGCACGGCCTCGGCGGCGCCGGCCTGGGACAGGCGGTTAAGCACCTCGGGATGGCGGTCGAGGAAGTCCGGATGCGCCAGCAGGAAGCGCGCGACGGCGGCCTCGCTCGGCGTGGCGTCCCCCTGATCCGCGGGCGAGCGCTCGACAGGCTCGGCGTTCTCGTCACGCGCCATGTCGGCTCCCGCCATGCCCGAGGGTGAAGGGGTGGTTCGCTGCCGAGATCGAGACCATCTGCGCCCTCACAGGATGCTCTGCCCGGTCTTCTCCCAGTCCGCCAGGAAGGCGGCCAGGCCCTTGTCGGTAAGCGGGTGGTTGAACAGCGAGCGCAGCACGCCCGGCGGCAGGGTGGCGACATGGGCACCCAGCCGGGCGGCTTCCGCCACATGGCCCGGGCCGCGCACCGAGGCGACCAGCACCTCCGTGGCGATGGTGTCGTAGTTGCCGTAGATCTCCACGATGTCGGCGATCAGTTCCATGCCGTCATGGCCGATATCGTCGAGCCGGCCGACGAAGGGCGAGATGAAGCTGGCGCCGGCCTTGGCCGCCAGCAGGGCCTGGGCGGCGGAGAAGCACAAGGTGACATTGACCATGACGCCATCATCGGAAAGCGCCTTGCAGGTCTTCAGCCCGTCGACAGTGAGGGGCACCTTGACGGCGATGTTGGGGGCGATCTTCGCGAGCTTGCGGCCCTCCTTCAGCATGGTGTCGTGGTCCGTCGCCGTCACCTCGGCACTGACCGGTCCTGGCACCACGGCGGCGATCTCGCCGACGAGGTCGAGGAAGTTCTTGCCGGTCTTCGCCACCAGGGAGGGGTTCGTGGTCACCCCGTCGAGCAGGCCGGTGGCGGCGAGATCCTTGATCTCGTCAAGGTCGGCGGTATCGACGAAAAACTTCATGTCCTCACGGTCCCTGCTACGGTCGTCTCCGGGACGACACCCGATTCCCCGCCGGCCTTGGCCTGGTACCGGCCGGCGAATCAGGATGACTCCCTGGACGTGGGGTTGAGTGTACTCGAATGGCCGCTCCGGTTACCACAGTCGGCACCCAAAGCGAAGGCGGTGCGGGGGAGGGCGCGCCCGGCCGCGTCGCGGTGCAATTGCCGCTGCCGCTGGGCACCGCCTACGACTATGCCGTGCCGGCCGGGCTGACCGTCGGCGTGGGCGACTTCGTGCAGGTGCCGCTCGGCCGGCGCGCGGTGATCGGCGTCGTCTGGGGTCCCGGCGAGGGCGCGGTGGCGCCGGAGAAGCTGAAGCCGGTCGAGCATCGCTTCGACGCGCCGCCCTTGCCGGACCTCAGCCGGCGTTTCGTCGAGTGGGTGGCGAGCTACACCCTGTCGCATACGGGCTCGGTCTTGCGCATGGCCATGTCGGTACCCGCCGCGCTGGAGCCGCCGGCCGCCGTCATTCTCTATCAGGCGGCCGGAAGCCCGCCGGAGGATGCCCGGCTGACCGCCGCCCGCCGGCGCGTGCTGGCGCTGCTGGCCGACGGGCCGCCGCGCGCCGCCCGCGAGATCGCCATGGAGGCCGGCTGCGGCCAGGGCGTCGTCAAGCAGATGGCCGAACAGGGCCTGCTGGAGACGGTCGCGGCGGTTGCCGAGCCACGGCCGCCCGTGCCCGACGGCGACCGCCCCGGACCGGAGCTGGAACCCGACCAGGAGGCGGCGGCGGCGGCGCTGCGTCGTGCGGTGGCGGATGGCGGCTTCACGGTCACCCTGGTCGACGGCGTCACCGGCTCGGGCAAGACGGAGGTCTATTTCGAGGCCGTGGCCGCGGCACTCGCCGCCGGCCGGCAGGTGCTGGTCCTGTTGCCGGAAATCGCGCTATCCGCCCAGTGGCTGGACCGCTTCGAGGCCCGTTTCGGCGCGCCGCCGGTGGTCTGGCATTCCGAGCTCACGCCAGCCCAGCGCCGGCGCAACTGGCGGGCCGTCGCCCAGGGCCGGGCGCGGGTCGTGGTCGGCGCCCGCTCGGCGCTCTTCCTGCCCTATCCCGATCTTGGCCTCATCGTCGTCGACGAGGAGCACGACGGCGCCTTCAAGCAGGAAGACGGCGTCATCTACCACGCCCGCGACATGGCCGTGGTGCGCGCCCATCTGGGCGGGATTCCGGCGGTGCTGGTCTCCGCCACGCCGTCGATCGAGACCGTGGTCAACGTGGAGGCCGGCCGCTACCAGCGCCTGCACCTGCCAGAGCGCGTGGGCGCGGCTGCCATGCCGACCGTCACGGCCATCGACCTGCGGCGCGAGACGCCGCCGCGCGGCCGCTTCCTGGCGCCGCCGCTGCTCGACGCGGTGCGGCAGACCCTGGCTGCCGGCGAGCAGGCCATGCTGTTCCTCAATCGCCGCGGCTATGCGCCGCTGACCCTCTGCCGCGCCTGCGGCCACCGCTTCGAGTGCCCGAACTGCTCGGCCTGGCTGGTCGACCACCGGCTGCGCCACCGCCTGGTCTGCCACCATTGCGGCTTCGAGGGGCGGCGGCCGGCGGCCTGCCCGGTCTGCGCGGCGGAGGACAGCCTCGTCGCCTGCGGTCCGGGGGTTGAGCGCATCGCCGAGGAGATCGACCTCGACCTGCCCGAGGCGCGCTGGTCGATCGTCGCCTCGGACACCATCAGCGGGCCCAGCGCCATGGCCGCCCTCGCCGAGGCCATGGCCTCGGGCGCCACCAACCTCCTGATCGGCACCCAGGTGCTGGCCAAGGGCCACCACTTTCCTGGCCTCACCCTGGTCGGCGTGGTCGATGCGGACCTCGGCTTCAACACCGGCGATTTCCGGGCCTTCGAGCGGACATTCCAGCTGCTCCACCAAGTGTCCGGCCGGGCCGGCCGCGCCGACCGGCCGGGCCGCGTGCTGCTGCAGACCTACGAGCCCGACCACCCGGTGCTGCAGGCCCTGGTCGCCGACGACCGTGACGGTTTCGTCGCCGGGCAGATCGCCTTGCGCCGACGCGCTGGTCTGCCGCCCTTCGGCCGGCTGGCCGCGGTGATTGTCGCCGGGCCGGACCGTGCCCAGGCCGACGAGACAGCCCGCGCGCTCGCCCGGGCGGCGCCACAGGGGGAGGACATCACCGTCATCGGCCCGGCGGAGGCGCCACTCGCCATGCTGCGCGGCTGGCACCGCCGCCGCCTGCTGGTCAAGACCAGCCGCGCCGCCCCCCTCCAGCGCCTGCTGCGGGACTGGCTCTCCCGCGTGAAGATCCCCAACGCCGTGCGGGTGGCGATCGATGTGGATCCGCAGAGCTTCCTTTAGAATTAACTATAGTTATTGCTCTTCCGGATATATTCAATTAAGCTGACGAGTAAGCGTGAATTTCATCTATTGCGGGAGTCCGGCCATGCGCCACCTACTTATCCCGATCGCCATGTCGTTCGGTATCGTGATGGCGTCGACGGCAAACGCGCAGGTCGTCATCGGCGATCCGCCCAACCTGGATGGGTTCACCGTCGGGGTGACCGATTGCCTGGGCTGCCTGCCGAATGTGTCCGGGCCAACACCGGGCGGCTACGTGAACGTCAATCCGCCAGGCGTCGACGGCTTCTTGCTCGGCAATCCGGTTCCGGGCCCGATCGTTTTCGGGGTCGATCCCATCTATTCCGGAAGGCCGACGTCGCCGACCGCCGCGGCCGGTCCCGGCAGCCTGTCGGGGGTTCCAAGCTCGCTCCTCTTCCCGTCGATCTTCGCTGACGGATTCGGGCGGCAGGCGGGCGGCGGCCTGGTCGGGTCCGGCAACAACCCCGTCCCCTTGTCGGGAGAGGAGAATGCGAGCGCCATCGTGGCGGGCAACACCTTCTACGCCGTGGAGAACGGTGTCGGGCAGGCCGATCGCATCAGGTCGATTGGCGATCTGGTGTTGCTGAGCGCCGATTGAGGGAGGCTCCGCGCCCGCCGCGCGGGGACGGAACGCGACAATGACAACGGGCATGCGCCGCCCTTCAATGCGGCCACTGGGCAAGACCATCCTTGCCGCCGCGGCGGCGATCGTCATCCTGTCGCCGCTCGCCGTGGACGCGCAGTGTTCGGCATGTGCAGGCGCTGATGCGGCGGGCGCTTGGGACCACTCCCCATCCGCTTCTCGGTTCCTCAGCCCGCCGGGTCTGGACAGGTCGGGCGTGACCGCGGAGTTGATGCCGCAGCAGACCCTACGCCCGGTGTCCCTGGTCATTCCGATCGTGAATGTCGGCCCGGACAATCGGGGCGAGATCGGGCCGAACCGGACCGTCATGGCGGACAGCTCCGCGGCCAATCCCATGCCGCTTTCCGACGACGAGACGGACAGCATGCCGGTAGGGGGCAATCGGTTCTATATCGCGGGCTCCGGGGTTTCCCGCCCCTTCGATGCCATGGAAGCCGGTGCCTGGGCCGGCGGCGTGTGGGGACTGTTGCTGATCGACAATCGGCCCGGCGAGGGCGCCGCCTCGTCCGACGAGGATCCGATCGTCAGCGACTAGCCCGCTGTCGGCGTCCCTCCCGGGAGCGGTCGATCCGGGCGCGCGTCGCCATTGAACGCCGAAGGCTGGTATTCGTCGTCATCGCCTCCTATTTTAACTTCGCCTTGCGGGTTGTCGTCGCCGAGGATGACGTCCGTCCCGCCCCGCGTCCCCTCCGCCGCCTCGAGAGGGGCCGGGCCTGTTGGAGCCGGAGCCTTTGGCCGATCTCACGCGAAATCAGGAACTGGTGCTGCGCGCCCTGCAGGAGTCGGGCCGGGCGATCAGCGCCTACGACATCCTGGCGCTTCTGGGCCCCGAAGGCATCACCGGGCCGCCGACGGTCTACCGCGCGCTCAGCCGGCTCACCGATCTCGGCCTTGCCCACCGCATCGAGGCGCTGAACGCCTACGCCGCCTGCACCTGTGCCCGCGACCGGCGCCGCGACCATGTCAGCCAGTTCCTGGTCTGCCGTGGCTGCGGCCAGGTGGAGGAGGTCAACGACGCCGGCGTCACCGAGGCGGTGTCCGGCCTCGCCCGCTCCGCCAGGTTCCGCGCCGAGCGGCACGCGGTGGAGGTGATCGGCCTGTGCGCCCATTGCCTGCCCGCCCACTGACTCCGCCCACCGACTCCGCCCCCAGCCCCCGACGCCCGATGATGACCGAGACCTTCACGCCGCTCGACCCGGCGGCCGCCGAGCGCATCGCCGACGGCCTCGTCTTCGACGACCGCGGCCTCCTGCCGGCGATCGCCCAGGATGCCGGCGACGGCACCGTGCTGATGCTGGCCTGGATGAACCGCGAGGCGGTGCGTGAGACGCTGACGACGGGCCGCGTCACCTACTATTCGCGCTCCCGCCAGGCGCTGTGGCGCAAGGGCGAGAGCTCGGGCCATGTCCAGGTGCTGCGGCGCTTCCGCTATGACTGCGACGCCGACACCGTGTTGCTGGGCGTGGCGCAGACCGGCCCGGCCTGCCACACCAACCGGCGCGACTGCTTCTTCAACGAGGTGGGACCGGACGGCAGCGTGGCGATCATCAGCGAACCCCTCATCGGCAAACCCCTGGGCGATCGAACCGGCGATCGGACCGGCGATCGGACCGGCGATCGGTCCCGCTAACCTTTCCCGGCAGGCGCTGCGACGACGATTTTCCGGGACCGCCGGCTGTGCTAGGCCTAGATCCAGCCTTGAACACTCGTGGCGCGCACAAACATCGGCGGAACGCAGCGCACCCTTCGCCCGTTTGACACGCCAGATTTCATGTTATGGAGACCGACATGACCGCCGCGATCGATACCGCCACCGCTCCCCGTCTCAAGCCCGGCGTGGTTACGGGCGACGACTACCGTCGGCTGATTGCGGCCTGCAAGTCCGGCGGCTATGCCCTGCCGGCGGTCAACGTGGTGGGCACCAACAGCCTCAACGCGGCGCTGGAGGCCGCGGCCGCCAACCGGTCCGACATCATCATCCAGCTGTCCAGCGGCGGCGCCCAGTTCTTCGCCGGCCAGGGCATGAAGGATAGCGACGAGGCGCGGATCCTCGGCGCCGTCTCCGCCGCCCAGCACGCCCACCTGCTGGCCGCCCATTACGGCGTCTGCGTGGTGCTGCACACCGACCACGCGGCGAAGAAGCTGATCCCCTGGGTCGAGGGCCTGATCGGCCATTCCGAGAAGCACATGAACCGCACCGGCCGGCCGCTCTTCTCTTCCCACATGCTCGACCTGTCGGAGGAGCCGCTGGAGGAGAACATCGCGGAATGCGCCCGGATATTGCGACGCCTGGCGCCGCTCGGCATGGGGCTGGAGATCGAGCTCGGCGTCACCGGCGGCGAGGAGGACGGCGTCGGCTCGGAGGATCTCGACTCCCAGGACAACGCCAAGCTCTACACCCAGCCCGAGGACGTGCTGCAGGCCTACGAGGCGCTCTCCCCGATCGGCGACTTCTCGGTCGCCGCCTCCTTCGGCAACGTGCACGGCGTCTACAAGCCCGGCAACGTGAAGCTGCGGCCGGAAATCCTGCGCGACAGCCAGGCCCTGGTGGCGAGCCGGCACAGGCTCGGTGACAACCCGCTCGATCTCGTCTTCCACGGCGGCTCGGGCTCGGAGCCGGAGAAGATCACCGAGGCCATCGGCTATGGCGTGTTCAAGATGAACATCGACACCGACACCCAGTTCGCCTTCGCGCACGCCATCGGCGACTACGTCAAGACCAACGAGACCGCCTTCTTCCACCAGATCGACCCGGCGACCGACAAGCCGACCAAGAAGCTCTACGACCCGCGCAAATGGCTGCGCGAGGGCGAGAAGGGCATGGTCGAGCGCCTGGGCCAGGCCTTCCGGGAACTGGGCTCGACGGGCAGGTCGCTGGTGGCGTGATCGGGAGGCCGACGATCTTTCCGGTCCCGGCGCGGCGGGTGTTTCCGGCCTGAACGCCGGGCGGCCGGTCCTATCCGCGCTGGACGGCCCAAAGCCCTTGCCCGCCGGCCTGCGCCTCCGATAGGGTTTCCGGTAAAACTTGACCGAACGGACAGGTCCGCCACCCGCGTGTCCCGGGACCGCGCGCGGCGTCCGTCCGTCTCGCCAGAACAGGGAGTTCCAGCCATGTCCGTATTGATCCGCGGCGGCACCGTCGTCACGGCCGACCAGACCTTCCGCGCCGACGTCTACTGCGAGGACGGCGTGATCAAGGCGGTCGGCGAGGGGCTCGAGGCGCCGTCGGACGCCGAACTGGTCGACGCCGGCGGCGCCTATGTCATGCCGGGCGGCATCGACCCGCACACCCACATGCAGCTGCCCTTCATGGGCACGGTCGCCTCGGAGGACTTTTACACTGGCACGGCGGCCGGGCTCGCCGGCGGCAACACGCTGATCATCGACTTCGTGATCCCCAGCCCCGAACAGGCGCTGCTGGACGCCTACCGCCAGTGGCAGGACTGGGCCTCGAAGGCCTGCGGCGACTACACCTTCCACGTCGCCGTCACCTGGTGGTCGGATCAGGTGGAGGAGGAGATGGGCGTGCTGGCGCGCGAGCACGGCGTCAATTCCTTCAAGCACTTCATGGCCTACAAGAACGCCATCATGGTGGAGGACGACGTGCTGATGCAGTCCTTCCGCCGCTGCCTGGAACTGGGCGCCATCCCCACCGTGCACGCGGAGAATGGCGAGGTCGTCTTCCTGATGCAGAAGGCGCTGCTGGAGGCCGGCATCCACGGGCCGGAGGGCCATCCCCTGTCGCGCCCGCCGACGGTGGAGGCGGAGGCCGCCCACCGCGCCATCTCCATCGCCCAGATGGCCGGCGCGCCGCTCTACGTCGTCCACGTCTCGGCCAAGGAGACGGTGGACGCCATCGCCCGCGCCCGCGCCACCGGCCAGCGGGTCTATGGCGAGGTCTTGGCCCAGCACCTGATGGTCGACGACTCGGTCTATCGCTCGGCGGACTGGAAGCATGCCGCCGCGCACGTCATGTCGCCGCCCTTCCGGCCGAAGGACCACCAGGACCGGCTCTGGGCGGCCTTGGCCAGCGGCACCTGCCAGACCACGGCGACCGATCACTGCTGCTTCAACATCGAGCAGAAGCTGATGGGCAAGGACAATTTCACCGCCATCCCCAACGGCACCGCCGGCATCGAGGACCGCATGGCCGTGTTGTGGTCGGAAGGGGTGAACAAGGGTCGGCTGACGATGAACGAGTTCGTCGCCGTGACCTCCGCCAACTGCGCCAAGATCTTCAACATCTACCCGCGCCGCGGCACCGTGCAGGTGGGCGCCGATGCCGCGCTCACCGTCTGGGACCCGGCGGCGACGCGCACCATCTCCGCCCAGTCCCACCACATGAACGTCGACTTCAATGTCTTCGAGGGCCTGGCCGTGAAGGGCTCCAACGCGGTCACCATTTCCGACGGCAAGGTCGTCTTCAAGGACGGCGAGCTCCGGGTCGAGCGCGGGGCTGGCAACTACATCCACCGGCCGACCTTCGCCCCCGTCTTCGATGCCCAGAAGCGGCGAAACGAGGTCAACGCCCCGCGCCCGGTCAAGCGCGAGCCGGCGATCGCGGTGACGCCATAGGCGCGACCGGCGGCCGGAAGCGGCGGCGGGCGAGAGGGCGTCGCGGATGACGACGCGCCCGCGCCGGCTGTGGATGCCGGCCGAGGGCCACTGGCTGGCGGAGGAGCGGGCCACCCGGCCGCTGGCCCTCGCCGATGCCATGTTCCGCGGCCTGGTCGCCGCCGGCATCCCGCTCCTGCGGGCGAACATCGCGCTCACCACCCTGCATCCGGAAATCGTCGGCTTCAGCTATCGCTGGACCCGCGAGACCGACGAGACTGTGCGCATCGACGGCCGGCGGGAGCGGGTCGACCAGGGACTCTACGCAACCAGCCCCTACAAGCTGATCTTCGAGGACGGGATTGCCGGCATCCGCCGCCGCCTCGACCGGCCGGAGATCGCCGACGATCTCGGCATCCTGGCCGACATGCGCGCGATGGGGGCGACGGACTATGTGGCGATGGCCGCCTCGGCGGGGCTGATCGGCGGCGTGGTCGGCACCTGGACGACGGACCGGCCGGGCGGCTTCACCACGGCGGAGCTGGTGCTGATCGAGCGCGAACTGCAGGCGACCACGCGGACCTTGGAGAACCTCAACCTGCGGGACATCGCCGTGCGCCTCCTGGACACCTATGTCGGCCCGCGCGCCGGTGCGCGCATCCTCACCGGGGAGATCGCCCGCGGCAGCGGCGAGACGCTGGAGGCCGTCATCTGGCTCGCCGACATGGTCGGCTTCACAAGGCTTTCCGACACCCTGCCCCGCGACCGCCTGATCGCCGTCCTCAACGATTTCTACGACCGCGTCGGCGGGCCGGTCACCGCCCATGGCGGCGAGGTCATCAAGCTGATCGGCGACGGCATCCTCGCCATCTTCCCGACCGACATCCCCGGCGGCGCCGCGGCGGCCGTCGCCGCCGCCGTGGCCGCCACCGACGCGGCGCTCGCCGCCCTGAATGGGGTCGCCCGACGCGAAGCCGATAGGGGCGAGACCAACAGCGGCGATGCCGACCTGGCCGACGCCGACGGCCTCGACGCCCGCTTCGTCCTGCATCTGGGGCCGGTCAGCTTCGGCAATGTCGGCCTCGCACAGCGCCTCGACTTCACCGTCATCGGCCCGGCCGTCAACCTCACCAGCCGCCTCGAACGCCTGGCCGCCGAGACCGGCGAGCGCGTCCTTCTCTCCGAACCGGTGGCCCGGTACCTCCCGGACCGCGCCGAACCCATCGGCGCGCACCATCTTCGGGGATTGCCCGAGGCGCAGGCGGTCTATCGGTTGGGGAGCGGCGCCTAGGCCAGCCGTTCTCACCGGTGGCAGCTCCGCGCCACCACCGTCGACGGCACTCTGACCCACCCCTCAGACGTCCTCCCGCCCCACCCCCTTCGATGTCATTCCGGACGAGCGTCAGCGAGATCCGGGATCCAGGCCGGCCGCGCAGGCCGCACCGTCGCCTGGATTCCCGCTTTCTCGGGAATGACACGGGAAATCAGTGTCTTATCCTCGCTGTCACAGCCCGGCCGCACGAGGTTCCGGCTCTCGCTGCCGCTCGGCCGGAACGACGGGGTTGAGGTCGTGAGGAATGAAAGAACAGGCCCGTCGTTCCGCACGCAGCGAAGCGGAGATGCGGAACCCCGAGCCCGTCTTCGCGCGGGTCTCAACCCGGCCGATGCCGTCACCCCGCACGCGCCGGCTCGCCCCGTTCGGCTTCCAGTTCGCGGATGGCACGCAGAGTCTTCACCACGCTGTCGGGGGTCAGACTGATCGAATCGATGCCGCGCTCGACCAGATATTTGGCGATCTCCAGATAGTCCGACGGGGCCTGGCCGCAGATGCCGATATGGCGGTGGTTGCGCTTCGCCCCCTCGATGGCCTGGGAGAGCATGGCGAGCACCGCGGGGTCGCGCTCGTCGAAGTCGAAGGCGACGATCTGGCTGTCGCGGTCGACGCCCAGCGTAAGCTGGGTCAGGTCGTTGGAGCCGATGGAGAAGCCGTCAAAGCGCTTGGCGAACTCGTCGATCAGCAGCACGTTTGAGGGGATCTCGCACATCACGTAGATCTCCAGCCCGTCCCGGCCGCGCTCCAGCCCCTCCTCGGCCATCAGGGCGAGCACCCGGTCGGCCTCGTCCAGCCGGCGCACGAAGGGGATCATCAGCTTCAGATTGGTCAGCCCCATCTCCCCGCGCACCCGCCGCATGGCCGCGCATTCCAGGCGGAAGCCCGCCTCGTAGGCCGGATGCGCGTAGCGCGAGGCGCCGCGGAAGCCGATCATCGGGTTCTCCTCGAGCGGCTCGAACTGCCGGCCGCCGACCAGGGCCGCGTATTCGTTCGACTTGAAGTCCGACAGGCGGATGATGACCGGGCGCGGGTGGAAGGCGGCGGCGATGGTGCCCACGCCCTCCGACAGGGTGCGCACGAAATAGCGTGCGCCGTCGCCGCCGTCGCCCGCGATCATCCGCTCGATCTCCGCCCGCTCGGCCCGGTCCTCCACCCTGGAAGGATCGAGAAGGGCCATGGGATGGGCGCGGATATACTCGTTGATGATGAACTCCATGCGGGCGAGGCCGACGCCGTCCACCGGCAGGAAGGAATGCTTGAAGGCGGTTTCCGGGTTGCCGAGGTTGACGTTGATGTGGGTCCGGGGCAGTTCCAGCGTCGCCAGGTCCGTGCGGTCGACCGTGAAGGGCAGGGCGCCGGCGTAGATGTGCCCGACATCGCCCTCCGCGCAGCTCACCGTCACCGCGCCGGCGTCGCGCAGGGCTTCCGTCGCACCCTGGGCGCCGACCACCGCCGGCACGCCCAGCTCGCGCGCCACGATGGCGGCATGGCAGGTGCGTCCGCCCCGATTGGTGACGATCGCCGCCGCAGTCTTCATCACCGGCTCCCAGTCCGGTGCGGTGGTGTCGGCGACCAGCACCTCGCCCGGCTGGAAGTCGGCGAGGTGGGCGGCGTCGGCGATCACCCGCGCCCGGCCTGTGGCGATGCGCGTGCCGACCGCCCGGCCGGCGGCCAGCAGCGGGCCGGTGCCCTCCAGTCGGAAATCCTCCACCGTGGTGGCCGACGCCTGGCTCGCCACCGTCTCGGGGCGCGCCTGGACGATGTAGAGCAGGCCGTCGACGCCATCGAGCGCCCATTCGATGTCCATCGGCGTCTGACGGCCGTGATGCGCGGTGTAGTGGTCCTCGATCTTGATCGCCGCGTCGGCCAGTTCCAGGACCTGCGCGTCATCGATGCAGAAGCGCGCGCGCTCGGCCTCCGGCGTCGGCCGGTTGACCACCGGCTCGCGGGTGCGGCCCTCGGCATAGACCATCTTCAGCTGCTTGGCGCCCAGCACCCGGCGCAGCACGCAGCGCGCGCCGGCCCGGAAGGTCGGCTTGTGGACGTAGAACTCGTCCACGTCGACCGCGCCCTGCACCACGTTCTCGCCCAGGCCCCAGGCCCCGGTGATGAAGACCGCGTCGCGGTAGCCGGTCTCGGTGTCGATGGAGAACATCACGCCCGAGGCAGCGAGATCGGCGCGCACCATCTTCATCACGCAGGCCGACAGCGCCACCTTGAAGTGGTCGAAACCCTGGTCGATGCGGTAGGAGATCGCCCGGTCGGTGAACAGCGAGGCGTTGCAGCGCCTCACCGCGTCGATCAGCGCCACCGGGCCGCGCACGTTCAGATAGGTGTCGTGCTGCCCGGCGAAGCTGGCGGTCGGCAGGTCCTCCGCCGTGGCGGAGGAGCGCACGGCGACCGACAGGTCGGGGCCGTACTCGGCCTCAAGTTGCCGGTAGGCGTCGAGGATCTGCGCCTCCATCGCCGGCGACAGACCGGCCTGGTAGACGATCTCCCGCGCCCGGTGCCCGGCCCGGGCCAGCGCCCTCACGTCGCGCTTGTCGAGGGTGTCGAGCAGGGTGTGCAGCTCGTCCCAGGCGCCGGCGGCGGTCAGCGCCTCGCGGAACGCCTCGGCGGTGACCGCGAAGCCGTTGGGCAGGCGCACGCCCAGCGGTGCCAGCTCCCGGTACATCTCGCCCAGCGAGGCGTTCTTGCCGCCGACCAGCGGCACGTCGCCGATGCCGAGATCGGCGAACCAGCGGATATAGGATTGGGTGGCCATGGCTCCGGTCATCTCCGCCATTGTCGGGAAGCGAGCGGGACAATCGGCGGAACGGAAATCCGGCGCCTTGACCTAGGACAATCGGCGGCGGCGCGGACTCAATCGGGCGCCAGGGCCCGCCAGATGGTGTCGACCACCGTCTCGGCGTAGTCGATCAGGGGCGGGTCGAGCCGGCCATAGACCACGAAGGTGGCCGGCTGCAGAATGGTGCCGAGGATGGTGCCGGTGGCGATCATCGGCTCCAGCGGGCGGATCTCGCCGCCAGCCACCGCATGCTGCACCAGGCGGTGGATGAAGGTAACCGGCGTCTCGGCCGATTCGGTGAACTTCGCCAGGTGCTGGTGCTGGGACAGCAGCAGGTAGCTGAAGGTGACCCGGTCCTCGTCGAAGGTGCGATAGAAGATGCGCACCACCTCCGCCAGGCGGTCGCGCATGTGCTCACGGCTCGAGACGGCGACGTCGAGGGCCTCCAGAAAGGGTAGCAGATGGTCGAAGAACAGTGTCTCCGCCAGCGCGTCCTTGCTGGAGAAATGCCGGTAGATATTGCCTTCCGACGTGTTCGCCCGGGCGGCGATCTGCTTGGTGGTAGTGGCGTCGATGCCCTGCTCGACGAAAAGCTCCAGTGCGGCGCGCTGGATCGCGGCTTTCTTGCTCATTAGGCGCCCTTGGTCCGGTGACCATCACATGACCTTCCCCCGGGCTCCTCCATAGAGCATCCGGGCGGGCTAGTGAACACTCATTCCGCAGGGGCGGCGCGCCGCAGGCTGACGGTGAAGGAGATGTCTACGGCATTGCCGATCGAGGCCCTGGTCTCCCACGATCCGTCGCCGATGCCGAACTCGCGGCGGTTGAGGCTGAGATGGCCCGCGCCCAGGGCCGTCGTCCCGTCGATCGTGAAGGTGAAGGGCAGCACGATGTCGCGTGTCGTGCCGCGGAGCGTCAGCGTGCCAAGGGCCTCGAAGCCGTCGGGTCCGATGTCGCGGAACCGGTCGGCGACGAACCAGGCCGTCGGATGGGTGGCGAAATCCATCCACCCCGGCAGGCCGACGGCATCGTCGTAGTCGGCGACGCCGGTGTGGAAGCTGGTGACGTCGACGGTGACCGCGATGCGCGATCCCGCCAGGTTGTCGGGCGAAAACAGGATATCGGCCTCGAAGCGCGCGAAGACGCCCTCGATGTCGTGGCCGCCCTCGTGCAGGACGAAGCCGAGCCGGCTCTCCTCGGCGATCAGGTCCCAGGGCTCATCCGCCCCGGCGCTGCCGCTCAGGACGCCGGCCGTCAACAGCGCCAGCACGGTGGTTCGCCAGCCGGTCATTCAGCGCCCGACCGCCCGAACGCCCGCCGGGCGGATCCCCGGCGCGCCCAAGGCAACATCCGGTCCAAGACACCGTCCCGGTCGACAACGGCGTGCTTCAGTGCCGCGATCACATGAACCGCGATCAGCACCGCGAACAGCATCGCGAGAGCGCCGTGAAGGCGCATCATCGCCCGCTCCAGCGCCTCGTCGGGCGCTGTCAGATGGGGCAGCTCGACGAGCCCGAAGACGATGGTCGGCACCCGCAGGGGCGAGGCGGAGACCATGAGCCAGCCGACGGCCGGCATGGCGATCATCAGACAATAGAGCGCGTAGTGGTTCACCGCGGCGGCGACGCGCGTCGGGCGCGGCATGTCGCGCGGCAGGGCCGGGGGCGGCCAGACGATCCGGAAGAGCAGGCGCGCCAGCGCCAGGAGACCGAGCGTGAGGCCGACGGACTTGTGCACCTGGTAGGCCTCGAACAGGCCGAGACCCAGCACCGTGTCGCCGAACCCCATGCGTCCGATGGCCAGGCCGAAGCCGAGCAACGTGAGCAGAGCCGCGGCCATGGTCCAGTGCAGCAGGATCTGAACCCCGGCATAGCGGGCGCGCCGCGCCACTATCGATTCGCCATCGATCGGCGCTCATCCGGTCTCGGCCTGGTGACGACAGGTTGTCGGTTCTTCCCCATGCAGTGGACAGGATAGGCCTGTTCCATGACGGCCGGATGACGGTCGCGCCAACGGCCTCACCAAAGGCCTCACTCAGCCGGCACGCTCCCGCCAAGGAGATAGGCGGCGATGGCCTGGCGGTCGGCGGCGGTCAGCTCCGCCAGGCCGGCCTGCACGTCCGCCATCTCAGAGCCGACGAAATCGCCGTCGGGCAGCATGCCGATCTCGAACATGAAGGTGAGGTCGCCCAGCGACCAGCCGGCGAGCGCTTCGGGCGTGATCGGCGGCGCCCGGTCGCTGCCGGTGAAGGGCGCCGACCAGTCGACGCCGCCCAATGCCGTGCGGGGGGAATGGCACTGGCCGCAATGGCCCAGCGCCTCCACCAGATAGGCGCCGCGGCGCCAGGCGTCCGGCGCCTCCTCGGCGATCGCCGGGCGTCCCTCGGCCATGTAGAAGAGCTGCCAGCCGTTCAGCAGGAAACGCCAGGAGAACGGGAAGGCGAGATCGTGCGGTGTGCTCGGAGTCGCGCTGGGCTCGACGGTCTGCAGATAGGCCCAGAGGTCGTCGATGTCGCGGTCACTCATCCCTGTATAGGAGGTGTAGGGAAAGGCCGGGTAATAGACGCTGCCGTCGGGCGACACGCCCTGGCGCAGGGCGCGGACGAGGTCGTCGCGGCTCCAGCCGCCGATGCCGGCCTCCGCGTGCGGCGTGATGTTGGGGCCGTAGAAGGTGCCGAAGGGCGAAGCGATGGCCACGCCGCCGGCCAGCGGTGCGCCGTCCTCCGCCGTGTGGCAGGAACCGCAGCCGGCCGCGGTGAAGATGTAGGCCCCGCGTTCCGCCGCCGTCTCGCCCGGCGTCGCACTGTCGGGCGCGCCGTCGAGAGAGGCGCCGTCCGCACCCCACTGGCCTGCCGCCTCCGCCGCGGCCACGGCGGTTTCCGCCGGAGCCAGGACAGAAGGGGGATGGGAGCTCAGCGCGTAATAGCCGCCGGCCGCCGCGACGACCACGACGATCACGCCGGTTCCGAGAACGCGCTTCCAGGCCATCTTGCGTCACTCCTCGTCGACGTCGCCTCCGGGGGCGCCCCGGGGCTGTCGCAACTGCAGCCTATCGTGTCACCGAAACGGCAACGTGGCGAGGGGCAGGCCGCCCACTCGCCACGTCGAAACGCCGGTGCCGCGGATCAGGCGGCCCGGCCGCTCAGTTCTCCGCCCGATAGGTCTCGTGACAGGCGCCGCAGGTCTGGCCGGCGGCGCCCAGCGCCGCACCGATGGCGGCCACGTCGCCGCTCTCCGCCGCCTCGGCAAGGGCCGCGATGGCTTCCGACGCCGCGTTGGCTCCCGCGGAGAAGTCGTCCCAGTTCTCCCAGATCGCCGGCAGGGCGTCGCTCTCGCCCACGCCCTGCTCGGTCCCCTCCGGGAACAGCCGCAGGATGAAGGGCGCAACCTGTGCCGCCGCCGCGGTGGCGGCCTGTGCCGCCTCCACCGTGCCGCCCTCGTTACGCACCAGCATGGCCGAGGCCCTGAGTGCGCCGCCGAAGATGCGCATGTTGGCCTCGCGGAACGCGACCGCCTCGGCCGGATCGTCCATCGGCTGGGCCAGCGACATGCCGGACCCGGCGACGGCCGCCAGGCTTGCCGCAGCGACGAATAGCTTCATTCCCTGACGCATGGTGAACTTACTCCCCAATCCAGTGTGGCCCGATATTGTTTGCCCGGCTCGTACAAGACTCGAGCCGGCCCCGATAATCGTCTTGCGCGGCGCCGTCCCCGGGGCGTTCACCCGTGGCCGACTCCCCTGTCTCCAAGGGCCGCATCCGGCCGCTGCCAGCAGCCTCGCCGGTGCCTCCCGCCCGACGGATCGCCGGTAACGCCCTTGTATGACACGCGACACCACCAAGCTATTCCGCCGATACGGCTTTTCCACCGCCGCCGGGGCGGGCGGGCCGCCGCTTTCACAGGTTGCACCGCACATACCCCTGTGATAGATGACCGCCCGGTCGCGTGCGGGAGGCTCGTGCGCGCCGTTTCCCCTGCGACGGTCCTGGGCGAGGGTTCTGCTTCGGGTCCGACCACCAGCCTCCGCGTCCGTCAGGCAGGCCCGCCGGCCGGCTTCTCGGATGGCCGATCAATCGCGAATCCGGGAACGAACCGCGGCATCGTCCGCACTGAGGAACGACGTGGCAGCCAGCGAAACAGCAACGTCAGGAATCGCCAAGCGCTATGCCTTGGCGCTCTTCGAACTGGCGGACGAGGCCAAAGCGCTCGACGAGGTCGCCGACGACCTCCGCACCATCAAGCAGGCGCTGATCGACAGCGCCGACCTGCGCGCCCTGACCCGCAGCCCGCTGCTCAGCCGCGAGGAGCAGACCAGGGCGATCACCGCGGTCCTCAAGCAGGCCGGCGCGACGGATCTGACGATCAAGTTCGTGGGGGTGGTCGCCGGCAATCGGCGGCTGTTCGCGCTGCCGGGCATGATCGACTCCTATCTGGCGGAGCTCGCCCGCCGGCGCGGCGAGATGACCGCCAAGGTGACCGCCGCGCACAAGCTTTCCGACGCCCAGGTCGAGGCGCTGACGGACCAGATCAGGAAGGCCGTCGGGGCCAAGGTCAGCGTCGACATCACCGTGGACCCGTCCCTGCTCGGCGGCCTGATCGTGCAGGTCGGCAGCCGCATGGTCGACGGCTCCCTCGCGACGAAACTGAACAAGATGCAACTGGCCATGAAAGGGATTGGCTGATGGAAATCCGCGCCGCCGAGATCTCCGCGATCATCAAGGAACAGATCGCCAATTTCGGGACCGAAGCCGATGTGGCGGAAGTCGGCCAGGTGCTGTCGGTCGGTGACGGTGTCGCCCGCGTGCACGGTCTGGACAATGTGCGCGCCGGCGAGATGGTCGAGTTCCCGGGTGGCATCAAGGGCATGGCGCTGAACCTCGAGACCGACAATGTCGGCGTCGTGATCTTCGGCGAGGACCGCTCGATCAAGGAAGGCGACACGGTCAAGCGCACCGGCGCCATCGTCGAGGTGCCGACCGGTCCCGGCCTGCTTGGCCGCGTGGTCGACGGTCTGGGCAATCCGATCGACGGCAAGGGGCCGATCGCCGACGCCAAGATGAGCCGCGTCGAGGTCAAGGCGCCGGGCATCATCCCGCGCAAGTCGGTGCACGAGCCGATGCAGACCGGCCTGAAGTCGATCGACGCGCTGACCCCGATCGGCCGCGGCCAGCGCGAGCTGATCATCGGCGACCGCCAGACCGGCAAGACCGCCGTGGCGATCGACACCATCTTGAACCAGAAGAACGTCAACGACACCGACGACGAGTCGAAGAAGCTCTACTGCATCTACGTGGCGATCGGCCAGAAGCGCTCGACAGTCGCCCAGCTGGTCAAGACGCTGGAGGACAACGGCGCGCTGGAATACTCCATCGTCGTCGCCGCCACCGCCTCGGATCCGGCGCCATTGCAGTTCCTGGCGCCCTATACCGGCTGCACCATGGGCGAGTATTTTCGCGACAACGGCATGCACGCGCTGATCGTCTACGACGATCTCTCCAAGCAGGCCGTCTCCTACCGCCAGATGTCGCTGCTGCTGCGCCGTCCGCCGGGCCGCGAGGCCTATCCGGGCGACGTCTTCTACCTGCACAGCCGCCTGCTGGAGCGCGCCGCCAAGCTGAACGAGGATCAGGGTGCCGGCTCGCTGACCGCCTTGCCGATCATCGAGACCCAGGCGGGCGACGTCTCGGCCTATATCCCGACCAACGTCATCTCCATCACCGACGGCCAGATCTTCCTGGAGACCGGCCTGTTCTACCGTGGCATCCGCCCGGCGGTGAATGTCGGCCTGTCGGTCAGCCGCGTCGGCTCCGCCGCTCAGATCAAGGCGATGAAGCAGGTCGCCGGCACCATCAAGCTCGAGCTCGCCCAGTATCGCGAGATGGAGGCCTTCGCCCAGTTCGCCTCCGATCTCGACGCCGCCACCCAGCGCCTGCTGGCCCGCGGCGCGCGCCTGACCGAGCTTCTGAAGCAGCCGCAATACGCGCCGCTCGCGGTCGAGGAGCAGGTGGCGATCATCTTCGCCGGCGTGCGCGGCCACCTCGACAAGGTGCCGGTCGGTGCGGTGACCAAGTTCGAGCAGGGGCTGCTGACCGAGTTGCGCTCGAAGGGCACCGACATCCTGGCCACCATTCGCGACGAGAAGCAGCTGTCCTCGGAGACGGAGGAGAAGCTGAACACCTTCATCGCCGACTATGCCAAGGTGTTCGTGGCCTAGCCACGCCGCCATCGACGCCGGAAACCCAAGGCCAAGCCAGGGATCGAGATGCCGAGCCTCAAGGACCTGCGAAACCGGATCGCCAGCGTCAAGTCGACGCAGAAGATCACCTCGGCCATGAAGATGGTCGCGGCCTCGAAGCTGCGCCGCGCCCAGGAGCAGGCGGAGGCCGGGCGCCCCTATGCCGAGCGCATGGAGCGCATGCTGGCCAGCGTCGCCGCCGGGGTGAAGGGCGGCCAGGGACCGAAGCTGATGGTCGGCACCGGCAAGCAGGACACCTACCTGCTGGTGGTGATGACCGCCGATCGCGGCCTATGCGGCGGCTTCAACGCGTCCATCGTGCGCGAGACGCGCCGCCGGGTGCGCGAACTGCGCGACCAAGGCAAGCAGGTCAAGCTGCTCTGCGTCGGCCGCAAGGGGCGCGACAACCTGCGCCGCGACCTCAGCCAGCTGATCACCGACTCGGTCATCGATGTCGGCCGCCCGCGCCTGACCTTCGCCGATGCCGATGGCGTCGCCACCAAGGTCATCCAGGCATTCGAGGCGGGCGAATTCGACATCTGCGAGGTGATCTACAACCGCTTCAAATCGGCCATCTCGCAGATCGTCACCAACCAGCAGCTGATCCCGCTGTCGGTCGAGGAGAAGGGCGGCGAGCGAGGCGCGGAGGCGCAGCCGCCCAGCGTCGGCAACGCGGTCTACGAGTTCGAGCCCGAGGAGGAGCAGATCATCGCCGAGCTGATCCCGCGCAACCTCGCGGTGCAGTTCTTCAAGGCGATGCTGGAATCCGCGGCGTCCGAGCAGGGTGCGCGGATGACCGCCATGGACAACGCCACACGCAATGCCGGCGACATGATCAACAACCTGACGCTGGTCTACAACCGGACCCGCCAGGCCGTCATCACCAAGGAACTCATCGAGATCATTTCGGGCGCCGAGGCGGTCTGACCGCCCCGTCCGGACAGACCGAAAGCCCGCCCAGGAGAGTAGGACAGATGGCAAGCAGCAACACGACCGGTCGGATTACCCAGGTGACGGGCGCCGTGGTGGACGTGCAGTTCGACGGCGACCTGCCGGCGATCATGAACGCGATCACCACCAAGCTCGACGACAAGCAGCTCGTCCTGGAAGTCGCGCAGCACCTGGGTGAGAACACCGTGCGCACCATCGCCATGGACTCCACCGACGGCCTGGTGCGTGGGCAGGAGGTGACCGATACCGGCGGTCCGATCACCATGCCGGTGGGGCCGGAGACGCTGGGCCGCATCCTCAACGTCATCGGCGAACCGATCGACGAGAAGGGCGAGGTGAAGACCAAGGAGCGCATGCCGATCCACCGCTCCGCCCCGACGCTCGCCGAGCAGTCGACGGAGCCGGAGATGCTGGTCACCGGCATCAAGGTCATCGACCTGCTGGCGCCCTACGCCAAGGGCGGCAAGATCGGCCTGTTCGGCGGTGCCGGCGTCGGCAAGACGGTGACCATCCAGGAGCTGATCAACAACGTCGCCAAGGCCCATGGCGGCTACTCGGTCTTCGCCGGGGTGGGCGAGCGCACCCGCGAGGGCAACGACCTCTATCACGAGATGATCGATAGCGGCGTCATCAAGATCGCCGAGGACGGCTCGACCGACGGCTCCAAGGTGGCGCTGGTCTACGGCCAGATGAACGAGCCGCCGGGCGCCCGCGCCCGCGTCGGCCTCTCCGGCCTGACGCTGGCGGAATACTTCCGCGACGAGGAAGGCCAGGACGTGCTGTTCTTCGTCGACAACATCTTCCGCTTCACCCAGGCGGGTGCCGAGGTCTCGGCCCTGCTCGGCCGCATCCCCTCGGCGGTGGGCTACCAGCCGACCTTGTCGACCGACATGGGCGCGCTGCAGGAGCGCATCACCTCGACCACCAAGGGCTCGATCACCTCGGTGCAGGCCATCTACGTGCCCGCCGACGACCTGACCGACCCCGCGCCGGCCACCTCCTTCTCGCACCTCGACGCCACGACGGTGCTGTCGCGCCAGATCTCCGAGCTCGGCATCTACCCGGCGGTCGACCCGCTCGACTCCACCAGCCGCATCCTCGATCCGCGCGTGGTCGGCGAGGAGCACTACAACACCGCCCGCCGGGTGCAGCAGATCCTGCAGCAGTACAAGTCGCTGCAGGACATCATCGCCATTCTCGGCATGGACGAGCTGTCGGAGGAGGACAAGCTGGTGGTGGCGCGCGCCCGCAAGATCCAGCGCTTCCTCTCCCAGCCCTTCCACGTGGCCGAGGTGTTCACCGGCAGCCCGGGCGTCTTCGTCTCGGTCGAGGACACCATCAAGGGCTTTAAGGCGATCTGCGAGGGCGAGTACGACCACCTGCCGGAGTCGGCCTTCTACATGGTCGGCACCATCGAGGACGCGGTCGCCAAGGCCAAGAAGCTGGCGGCCGAGGCCGCCTGACGTCGCCGCTAGAGCATCCAGCGCCCAAACGGGCGCAGACAAGATGCTCTAGGCTAATGAGAATCGCGCAGAAGGACGCAAGAACCCCATGGCCGACACCACGGCGTTCGAACTGGTCTCGCCGGAACGGCTCCTCGCCTCCAAGGACGTGGCGATGGTCATCGTGCCGGGCGCGGAGGGCAATATCGGCGTGCTGCCGCGCCACGCGCCGCTGATCACCACGGTGCGCCCCGGCGTGATCGAGGTGTTCGAGAGCCGCGGCGGCGAGGGCGAGCGCATCTTCGTCGCCGGCGGTTTCGCCGAGGTGACGCCCGAGCGCTGCACCATCCTGGCCGAGGAGGCCGTGCCCGTCGTCGACATCGACCGGGCGAAGGCGGAGCAGGCGCTGAAGGACGCCCGCGAGGATCTCGAGGATGCCAAGACCGATGCCGAGCGCAACGCGGCGGAGGCCAGGATCAGGGTCGCCCAGGCCCGCGTCGAGGCGCTGTAGGCCGTTCACCGCTCCCGGACGGCCAGCCGCCGTCCGCCACCCGTGTCATCGCGGCGAATCCACCCTTTGTCCTCTTCGCGCAACTCTCTCCCGTCATCTCCACGAACCCTTCTCCTTGTCATCCCCGCGAAAGCGGGAATGACAATTAAATCAAATAGTTAGCGTCGTCCCGTGCGCGATGCGGCGCGGAGTGCCGCTTCGCAGACCCGGGACCGGTCGCCCGTCTTCACGGATCTCGCGGCAAGCCGCCCCCGGCTCACACATGCTGGTCGATGAGGATCGGGTTGCCGTCCGGATCGAGAAGCGTGCAGCTTGCCGGCCCGCTCGTCGTCTCGTCGGCCTCGCTTTCGAAGCGGATGCCGGCGGCCTTCAGGCGCTGCTGGATCTCGCGCACATCGGTGAATTCGGCGCTGGGCCTGCCCTCGGCATCCCAGCCGGGATTGAAGGTCAGGATGTTGCGCTCGAACATGCCCTGGAACAGACCGATGGTACCGCTGGGCGAGGTGAGGATCAGCCAGCCCTGGTCGGCCTCGCCGCCGATGACGGCGAAGCCGAGCTTCTCGTAGAAATCCCGTGAGGCGGCCAGGTCCTTGACCGCCAGGCTCACTGAAAACTTGCCAAGTTCCATTGTGCTCTTGCCCCTTGCTGCACAGGCGTCTCATCGTGTCGCCGTCGCCGGGCGTGATCCGTGATACACGCATTGATTTGGACGGAGCGCTCTCGAACCCTAGGTCTAGTAGCACCACCAGGTCCATTCACCGACGCGCGAGCGCCGACAGATGACGACGAGACGCCCCTGGCCGACCAAGACGCGCCGCCTGCAGCGGGATGGTTCCGCGCGGCCGGGGCCGTGGGGGGCGTCGGGCGGCCCGCCGAGCGGTGCGACCCCCGACACGCCACCGCCACCGCCTGCGGACCGGCGCAGCTGGGCGCCGGCTGTCGTCGCCGGTGGGGTGTTCGCCGCCGCCGCGGTTCTCATCTTCATCGCCGTCGACCGCCTGCGAGGCGCGGAGGTCGGCGATCTCTGGAGCTGGGCGCTGACACTGTGGCTCGCCGTCGGCGTGCTCGTCGTCTCCGGCATCGCGCTCACCTGGGGCGTCATACGCAAGCTGGAGGCCGGTCCGCTGGCGACCGGCGGCAGCCTCAGCTTCATCTTCGTCTTCCTGCTCTTCGCCACCGTGCGCAGCGGCGACGATCCCGCGCTGGTGCTCTCCTGGCACATCCTCACCGGCAACACCACGGTCGGCGAGGCGGAGGTGACGGTCAGCGCAGACGGCGGCGTCATCACGCTGCGCGGCGCGATCCTGGAACCGTCGCTGGTCGCCGCGCTCAATTCCGCCGTCGCCCGGGCGCCCGATGCGGCGCTGCTGCGGCTGAACAGCGTCGGCGGCGACCTCGCCATCGCCCAGCGGCTGATGGCCCTGGTCCGACGGGAGGGGCTGGCGACGGAGGTGGAGCGCTGGTGCCTGAGCGCCTGCACGCTGATCTTCCTGGAGGGCCAGCCTGCCTATCTCGACGCCGGCGCCAGGCTCGGCTTTCACCGGCCGCGCATCGAGTTCGACGCCAATGCCGACGGCGTGCCGGAGCGCGTGGTGCCGGCGGCCGACAACAGCCCCGCCATCCGCTTCATGGTCGAGGCGATGTCGCGGCAGGGCGCCACGCCGGCATTCATCGCCCGCGTGCTGGCCACCCCGCCGCACGACATGTGGTATCCGACGCGCGAGGCGTTGCGCGCCGGCGGGCTGCCGATCGCTTCGCGGTGACGCCGCGTCGGCGGATGACAACGCGGGTGCGATCCCCATATGATCGGGTGTGACCCAGTTCGGGAGCTGACGGAAAATGATGTTGCGACGCGCCCTCTTCATGGCCATGCGCCGGGCCGCCAGCGATCCGCAGATGCGCCAGAAGGTCAAGGGCGCGGTGGAGCAGGGCGTGGCACGCGCGCGTCCCTACGCCCAGAAGGGCGCCGACACCCTGCGCGGCGCCGCTCATGACGCCTCGCCCTTCGAGAACCCGCGCGGCTTCGCCGAGGCGCTGAAACGGCGCTGGCGCGGCGAGCCGCCCACCTCCGGCTGACGCAGCCTCAGGCCTCGCAGAGCGGCCAGTCCGACAGGTCGAGGTGGAAGTGGTTGTGATGCGCGGCGTTGGAGATCGGCGTCAGCACCACGGTGAACATGTCGCAGGCGCCGCGCGCCACCTGGCGCAGAAAGGTGCTTTCCTGGCCGCCGTCATACCACTCGGTGACGCTGACCCGCCTGCCGTCCGCCAGCGTGAAGACGCCGATGTCGATGGCGTTGCCGAAGGCATGCTCCGACAGCCGCGAGGGATCGGAGGAGCGGCCGCGGCAGGAATAGGACGCGAACTGGTCGATCTCCACCACCCGTGAGCCGAGATGACGTTCGGCCAGCGGCTGCATCACGTTGCGCTCCCATTGCAGCAGGGCGAGCGCGGTGGGGCAGGAGAGGGTGGCCGGCTGGTCGAGTGGTACGGAAGCCGCGTAAAGTTCCACCGCCTGATCGACGCGGCAGGAGCCCTCGCGAATGTCCGGGATCGGCCGGAACTCCGCGCCGGCATTGCGCAGCCGGCTTTCGCAGGCGCCGCCACCGAAGCCGAGCTCGGGCAGGAAGTCGCCGGCGCCGAAGTCGAAGAGGCCGCCGCACCCCGACAGCAGCAGGCAGGCGGCCGCCAGCAGGGTCCGGTGCGGGACGTTCCGGTGCGGGACGTTCCGGTGCGGGGCGGCCCGGCGTCGCATGGCCCGCGAGCTCACGGCGTTTCCGCCATGAGTTCCAGCCGATTGCCGGCCGGGTCGACGGTGAAGAAGCGCTCGATGCCGGCCAGTGGCCGCCGGTCGGGCAGCACCGGATGGCCGTCGGCGAGCAGCCGCTCGCGCAGCTCGGCCAGTCCATCGACCCATAGCGCGACATGGCGCGGGTTGGCGCGCTGTTCTTCAAGAGCGATCGCGTCGACGGAGATGTGCAGCTCCAGGTCGTCGCCGAGCGCGAACCAGCCGCCGCTCTGACGCTGGCTCGCCGGCTTGGGCTTGCGGGGCAGACCGAGGCTCTGCTCGTAAAAGGCCAGCACCGCCACCTCCTGCTCGGCCGGCGTGGTGAGGTTGATGTGCGCGAGCCGGCGGATGGTCATATCGCCTACTCCATATTGATGAAGTTTGCTAAGAATACTCAAGATTTTGCGTATGTCATGTGTGTTGTCAGCCTGGAGACCGCCGGCCCCGTGATCGACACGCCAGAGCCATTCCCAGGGTTCCTCGATATGAACACGCGCCGGCCGGCCCTGTTCCTCGACCGTGACGGCATCGTCAACCGCGATGGCGGCTATCTCCACCGCATCCAGGACATCGTCTTTCGCCCGGGTGTCGTCGACGCCGTGGCCCGGGCCAACCGCGCCGGCTGGTGGGTCTTCGTGGTGACCAACCAGTCGGGCGTCGCGCGCGGCCGCTATGACGAGGAGGCTGTGCTGCGGCTTCACGCCTGGATGGCACGGCACCTCGCCGCACGGGGCGCGCGCGTCGACGCCTGGCGCCACTGCCCGCATCATCCCGAGGGCGTCCGCCCGGTCTATGCGCGGGTCTGCGCCTGCCGCAAGCCCGCGCCGGGCATGCTTGTGGATCTGATGGGCCGTTTCCGCGTCGATGCCGCGGCGAGCCACCTGCTGGGCGATGCCCCGCGGGACGTGGCGGCGGCGACGGCTGTCGGGGTCACCGGCCACCTGGTGGCGGCCGACGGCGAACTCGACCGCCTGGTCGCCAACCTGGTCGCCGGGCTGCCCTAGCTTACCGGCGTGCCGAGCAGGGGGCGGAAGGTCTCGAGCACCCGCGCGTAGACCGGCCGCTTGAAATCGATGATCGCCTCGATGAGTTCGCCGGGCGTCGACCAGCGCCAGCGGCTGAACTCGACGTCGACCCCGTCATGCGGGGCACCGGAGAGGTCGATCTCGGCGTCCTGCCCGAGAAAGCGCATGGCGAACCATTTCTGGGCCTGGCCTCGATACCGTCCCTTCCACAGCTTGCGCGACAAGGTGGAGGGGAAATCATAGGTCAGCCAGCCGGGCGTCTCGCCGATCACCCGGACCGTGTCGATGCCGGTCTCCTCCTTCAACTCCCGCCGTGCGGCGTCCACCGGGCGTTCGCCCGGGTCGATGCCGCCCTGGGGCATCTGCCAGGCGCCCGGAACCTCCTGACGTTCGCCGGTGAAGATCAGCCCCTGGCGGTTCAGCAGAAGAATGCCCACGCACGGGCGGTATCCGGGCGGTGGCGGTGCCGCGTCATCCTGGCTCATGGAGAGGAGATATGCGCCGCCGACGATACCGGGGCAAGGGCCACGCCGCGCGCCGACAGACCCTCGGCCCAGTCGGCGATCTGCTCGAAGAAGGTCGGGAACGGGTCGGCGACGCCAACCGCGAGACCCGTTTCGCGGGCCCGCGCTTCCAGCGCATCGAGCGCCGCTGCCACCGCCTCGGCATTCGGCGTGGCGGTGACGTCGACCTCGACCCAGGCGGTCGGCAGTCCCGCCAGGGATGCCTGGCGCAGCAGGCGATCCTGCTGCGCGCTGCCCGATCCCACGAACAGATAGCCGTCCTCCGACAGGTCGCCGAACAGTAGCCGGGCGGCCGAGGTATCATCGAGGAAGCGGTCGCCGCCGAGGCCGATCAGCCCGACATGCCGGGCGGTGACGTCGTTGATCGCCTCCAGTCGCTGGCGGTTCTGCTCGTCGCTGAGATCGGTGCGCAAGGCCTGCGAGCCGGGATCGGTGTTGGCGCCGCTGGAGGTCTCCAGCGGCAGCATCATCAGCACCTCGTGCCCTTCGCCGCGCGCCCGGCGGATCAGCGGCTCGATGTCCCGGGCATAGGGCGAGAAGGCGAGGCTGACACTGGCCGGCAGAATCTCGATCGCCGACTGCGCCTCGGCGTGGAACCCGCCGAGATCCTGCACGATCAGGACCACCAGCGGCATGCCGTCCTCGACCATGAACGGCTCGGCGTTCAGCTCCCGGGGCCGCATCAGGGCCGCCGCGCTGCTGGCATCCTCCAGCCCCGCCAGGCGGTCGAGCTGGCTGAGCGAGACCGGGCCGCCGGATCCGGCGGCGGGCGCCCCGGACGCCGCGGCGCCGTCGCCCTCCGCGTCTGGCGAAGAGGCCTCGACAAGGGCTTCCGCCAGCGAGGTCGCGGGCGCCTCGCCGGCGGCGTCGGCGGTTGCCGAAGTCTCGCCGCCATCGACACTCGTCACCGGGGCCACGCGCGCGGGCTCGTCAGAGGGATCCTGGGTGGTTGCCGCGTTCCCCGTTGCGGCAAGGCTGTCGCCGCCGGCGGGTGGGGCGACGTCCGGTCCCGCGACTGGCTCCGTTGCATCAGCCACCGCCGAGTCAGCCACCGTCAAGTCTGGGACCACCGAGCCTGGGACAGCCGTGTCTGGGACCGCCGAGTCTGGGACAGCCGTGTCTGGGACCGCCGTGTCTGGGACCGCCGCGCGTCCGTCACCGGGTGCCAGCAGCAGGAGCTCCGGCCCGCCCGTTGGCGGCTCGACCACCGCCAGCGTGTCGGAGGCGAGACCGACAGACTGTTCCCGGATCTCCGGCGGCTGTGGCCGGCGCACCGGTTCCCCAGCCGCGCTGGTCGCGCCATCGGGGGCGTCGCGCGCGCTGGTCGAGCCGCTGCGGCTCAGCCCCTGGCGGATCATGTCGGCCAGGCTGATGCTCTCGCCGGCGGCCGGGTTCGCAACGCCGTCGGCGGGGGGCACGGCATCGCCGGTGCCGGCACCGGATGCCGTATCGGTCGGCATGTCGATGGGCGCCACCGCCGCCGCGGGCGGCATGGCCGATCCGGGCGCCTCACCGGCGGTCAGCAATCCGGGCGCATCCCCGGCCGGCGGCGTGCTCTCTTCGGACACCGAGGGGCCCGCCCCGGCCGTCGCTGAGGCGGGCGGGGGCAAGGGCTCGACCATGCTGGCGCGGATCGCCGGCGGCGTGGGCATGTCCACACGCATGGTCATGGCGGCCACGTCCATCTCCAGGCGCAGCCCGGCCATGATCCGGTCCTCGTGCTCGACCAGCCAGTAGACCAGGCCCGCCAGACCGCCGATCAGCAGCAGGTAGACGAACGCAACGCCGGCATAGCCGGGCTGGCGGTAGGCGGTCGGAGCGCGATGTCGGGCCATGTCACCATGTTAAGAGCGTGGTGTGGGAACACGGCCTAGTATACTGATCTTAAGTTAATTTACCAGTTCACGTTGGCTGAACAGGTTGATACCGCGCAACAGGTCGATGGCGCGCACCAGCTGATAGTCGAAGGGCCGGTCCTCTTCCGCCTGCACGGCATCGCCGTTCTCGGTCGCATCGCCGCCCTCGCCGGATGCGTCGTCGCCGGCGTCGGAACTCGGCTCTCCCTCGCCCTCGACCGCACCTTCCTCCTCCACCGCGTCGTCCTCCTCAGAGGAGGCGCCGTTGTTGTCGCGGTTCTCCAGCGCCCCGCGCAAATCGCCCTCGCGGCGGCCGCCGGCGATCTCCAGCTCCTCCAGCAGGGCCGGCAGCACCTCGATGTCCGGTACGATGCCCAGCGCCTGGATGGAACGACCGGACGGCGTGTAGTAGAGCGCCGTGGTCAGCCGCATCGCGCCGTGGCCGGGCAGCGGCATGATCGTCTGTACCGAGCCCTTGCCGAAGGTATCGGTGCCAAGGAGGATCGCCCGGCGATGGTCCTGCAGGGCACCGGCGACGATTTCCGAGGCCGAGGCGGAGCCGCCATTGATCAGCACCACCAGGGGCGCGCCGTCGATCAGGTCGCCAGCCTCCGCGTTCCAGCGCTGTGCGGCGCCCTCGATGCGGCCCCGCGTCGAGACGATCTCGCCGCGGTCGAGGAAGGCGTCGGCTACCGCCACCGCCTGGTCGAGCAGGCCGCCCGGATTGTTGCGCAGGTCGAGGACGTAGCCGACCACCTCGTCGCCGAGCTCGGCGCGGATTGCCTCGACCGCCTCGACGATCCCGGGCTCGGTCTGCTCGGTGAAGCTGGAGATGCGGATATAGCCGATATCCCCTTCCTCGATGCGCCAGCGTACCGATTCCACGCGAATGATCTCGCGGGTGATCTCCACCTCGAAGGGCTCTTCCTCGCCGCGCTGGATGGTCAGCACGATGCTCGAGCCGACCGGGCCGCGCATGATGTCGACCGCCTCGTCCAGCGTCATGCCGGTGACCGCCTCGCCATCGAGCTCGATGATCAGGTCGCCCGCCTCGATGCCCTCGCGGAAGGCCGGCGTGTCGTCGATCGGAGAGACCACGCGGACCACGCCGTTCTCCATGGTCACCTGGATGCCCAGGCCGCCGAAGGCGCCCCTGGTCTGCACCTGCATGTCACGGAAATTGTCCTCGTCGAGATAGCTCGAATGCGGGTCCAGCGAGGTCAGCATGCCCTGGATGGCCGCCTCGATGAGCTCCTCGTCGCTGACCTCCTCGACATATTCGCGGCGCACGCGTTCGAACACCTCGCCGAACAGGTCGAGTTGCCGGTAGGTCTCCGACTGGTCGGCATCCTGTGCCCGCAGCACGTCGGAGAGACCGCCCGCGCCGATGGCGAAGCCGAGGACTCCCGCGACGATTACGGCGTGCGCTTTCTTGAACATGCGATCTTCCTTTACGCTCGTGGCGTCAGCGTCCGGCCAGGGCCGTCAGGGGGTTCATCGGTTCGCCATCCCGACGGACCTCGAAATACAGTCTCGATTCCTGGCTATCTTCGTTTTGAGGCAATGTAACGGCAATGGGTTCGCCGGCAAGCACCGCCTGCCCGGCGATCACATCCGCGCGACCGAGATCGGTGATCGTCGAATAGAGCCCGTCGCCGTGATCGATCACCGCGATCATCCCGAAGCCCCGGAACGGGCCGGCATAGCGGACCACACCGTCGGCCGGCGCGATGACAGGCTGGCCGGGCCGCACGGCCAGCGTCAGCCCCTGGGCGCGACGGCCGAAGCGGTCGATGCCGCCGAAGGGCACCGCGATCTCACCGACCGCCGGCAGCAGGACGCCATTGGCCATGGCGATGTCCGGCGGCGGCGCCAGGTCGCCGGCTGCCGGTGTCGACAACCGGGTCACCGCCGCGACGGACAGTCGCACCTCGGTCAGTTCCGACTCCAGCTCGGCGATGTCGCTCTCCTCGTCGAGGCCCCGGACAAGGCGGCGGATATCCTCCGCGGTCTCCGCCAGCGCCGTGGCGCGTTCGCTCTCCGCCGTCGCATCCGACCGCAGCGCGGCAAGCAGGGCCTGGCGCGCCGCCATCGCCTGCTCCAGCCGCGTCACCTCGGCTTGCTGCTCGGCGATCGCCGTGTCGAGGGCGTCTCGCTGCCGGTCGAGGGCGTCGAGGGTCTCGGCCAGGCTGCTGATGCGCGCGCGGATCGCCGATGCCTCCGCCTGCAACGGTTCGAGCACGTGGTTGAGCAGCAGCGCGCCGCGGATCACCTCGTCGCTCAGGGTCTCGGAGGCGGCCAGTATCGGCACCGGCAACCGCGCCATGCGCTGCAGACCGGCGGCCAGCCGTGACATGCGCTCCTGTCCGGTGCGCAACGCCAGTTCCTGCTGGCCGGCGCGCAGCTCCAGCGCGCGGATGTCCTCGCCGATGGCGACGATGCGTTCTTCCAGGCGCAGGACCGCGTCGCTGGCCGACAGCGCCTCCAGCCGCAGCGCCTGGAGCTCGGCACCGACCTCCGCCTGCCGGTCCGCCAGTGCCTGGCGCTGATCCTGGGTGAAGGTGATCGCGTTCTCGATCTCCGCCAGCGCCTCGTCGCCCGCCTGGCGCGTCGCCTGGGGGTCGTCCTGGGCCGCGGCGATCGGCACCAGCAGCAGGCCGGCAGCCAGCAGCCCCGCGCGCGTGCGGTAGCGGGCTGCACGTCCGGTCATGCCGTGTGCCGATCGCCGCGGGTCACCAGCCTCGTCCCTATTCCGCCGCCGCTGCTTCGCGGGCATCTGAAAGCAGCGAGCGGCCGGTCATCTCCCCCGGCTGCGCGAGACCGAGCAGGCCCAGCATGGTCGGCGCCACGTCGGCCAGCACACCGTCATGCAGGCGCGCATCGGCCGGCCCGCCGGCCAGGAAGATCGGCACCCGGTTCAAGGTGTGGGCGGTGTGGGGGCCGCCGGTCTCCGGGTCGCGCATCATCTCGCAATTGCCGTGGTCGGCGGTCACCAGGATGGCGCCGCCCTGGCGTTCGACCGCGGCGACCACCCGGCCCATGCAGCGGTCGACCGTCTCCACCGCCTTGATGGCGGCGTCCAGGCTGCCGGTATGGCCGACCATGTCGGGGTTGGCGAAGTTGACGATGATGGTGTCGTACCGGCCGGCCTCGATCGCCTCGACCAGCCGATCGGTCACCTCCTCGGCCGACATCTCCGGCTGCAGGTCGTAGGTCGCCACCTTGGGCGAGGGGACGAGGATGCGGTCCTCGCCCGGGAATTCCACCTCCTCGCCGCCGTTGAAGAAGAAGGTGACGTGCGGGTACTTCTCCGTCTCGGCGATGCGCAGCTGGGTCAGTCCGGCCCCGGCGACGATCTCGCCATAGGTGTGGGTCAGGCTCTTGGGCGGGAAGATCGCCGACATGAAGCGATTGAGCGCGCTCGAATACTCCACCATGCCGCAGGCGTCGGCGATGGCGACGCGGCGGCCGTTGAAGCCGTCGAAGCCCGGGTCCAGCAGGGCGGTCAGGATCTGCCGCGCCCGGTCGGCGCGGAAATTGGCGAACAGCACGCCGTCGCCGTCCTTCATCCCGTCATAGTCGCTGATAACCGTCGGCAGCACGAACTCGTCCCCGAGATCGGCTGCATAGGCCTGCTCGATCGCCTGGGCCGGGGTCGCGGCATGCTCGCCCTTGGCGTCGACGATGGCGTCATAGGCCTTGCCGACGCGTTCCCAGCGCTTGTCGCGGTCCATGGCGTAGTAGCGGCCGTCAACCGTGGCGATGCGGATGCCGCTGTGGCCCTCCAGGTGCCGCTCGAATTCCTTCAGATAGTCCAGTCCGGCCTGGGGCGGCGTGTCGCGGCCGTCGGTGAAGGCGTGGATCAGCACCGGCACGCCGGCATCGGCCACCGCCGCGGCCAGCGACGCCATGTGGTCCTGGTGGGAGTGCACGCCACCCGGGCTCATCAGCCCCATCAGGTGGCAGCGGCCGACGGAC
>JAVKFF010000184.1:0-22570 GCA_040226215.1 Azospirillaceae bacterium | reverse complement strand
GCTGTCCGCCAGGGGCCAGGTTCGCCGCCGGCGCACGGGCCAGTCGACCGGCGCGTGGTTTGGCGCTATGACGGTCGGCATGGCCCTGTCGGACGACCAAGTCGCGCGCTACGCCCGCCACCTCATCCTGCCGGAGATCGGCGGCGCCGGGCAGGCGCGCCTGCTGTCGTCCAAAGTTCTGGTTGTCGGGGCGGGCGGGCTCGGCGCGCCGCTTGTGCAGTACCTGGCCGCGGCCGGCGTCGGGTACCTCCAGATCGTCGACGACGACTCGGTCGACCTCTCCAACCTGCAACGCCAGGTCATCCACCGTACCGGCGATATCGGCCGGCCGAAGGTGGAGCGGGCGGCGGAGGCGGCGCTCGAGATCAATCCCGGCATCGTCGTCGAGGCACATGCCTGGCGCCTGACGCCCGAGACCGCCGACACGCTCATCGCCGGCGTCGACGTGGTGGCCGACGGTTCGGACAATTTCGACACCCGCTATCTGCTCAACGATGCCTGCTGGCGCGCCGGCGTGCCGCTGGTCAGCGCCGCTCTGCTGCGCTTCGAGGGGCAGATGACCGTGATCGACCCGCGGCCCGGTCATCGCGGCCCTTGTTATCGCTGCCTGTTCCCGGAGCGGCCGCCGGCGGGCAGCGTCCCCTCCTGCGCGGAGGCCGGCGTGCTCGGCGCCATGGCGGGCACCATGGGCTGCCTGCAGGCGGTCGAGGTTCTCAAGACGCTGCTCGATCTCGGCGACCGCCTGGTCGGCCGCCTGCTGCTGCACGACGCGCTGGCCATGCGGTTCACCGATCTCGCGGTGGAATCCGATCCCGATTGTGCGACCTGTGGCGGCAAGGCGGCTGCCGGCGGCTGATCCCGAGCTGCTGTGACGGCGCGCATTCCGACCGTGTGACGACCGGCACCGACAGTGCCGGGAAGGCGGGTGTAGAACCGGAACCATCGCGGGACACGGAGGCCGGTCGGGCATCCGATCGCCCGGTCCGGAACGAAACAGACCAGACGGATGGAGTCACACCAATGCGTACCATGATCGCTTCCTTCGCCCTGCTGGGCGCCATCGCCATCAGTTCCGTCGCCGACGCGCAGACGGCCGGCAATCCGAACCTGCCCGGTTGCCTCAGCGCCATCGAACAGCTGACCGACTCCACCTACGAGATCGGCGCACCCGGCTCCTACTCCCACGGCGCCTTCGGCCAGCTTTTCGCGCCCGACCTCTTGACGCCCGAGCAGCGGACCCAGTTCGACGCGATCGTGCAGGACGCCCGGATGGAGTTCATCCGCGGCAACGAGCCCGGCTGCTACACGCTGGTGCAGCAGGCCCAGGCGCTCGCCTTCCCGGCCCAGACCTCGACGCAGTAACGCACCAGGGCCATTCGGGACCGGTTCCGAGGGCCGCTTCTGGCGGGCGGCCGGACACCGGATCCGCATCACGCCCCCATCGCCCACGGCCCACGGCCAAGGACGATGGGGGCGCCTCCGATTCCGGCGGCACGGGACGAGAGCCGCGAGACCTGGAGAGCAACGCCGCGCGCGGAGGGCTCTCGGTAGGCGCGTGAACGTGCGGTTACTATCTACTTTAGTAGATTTTCATTTTCGGTTATCAAGTCACGTTCTTACGACCACTGGAGAATCGTGATGCGTACTCTGGCAATGGCTGTGGCGAGCGTTCTGGCGTTGAGCACGGCAGTCGCGGCGCATGTCGATCCCGCCGGGCTCGGCGAGGGCGGCACGGAAGTGGTGGAGACCCGGTCCGGCGATCTGCAACTGGCCGGTTGCTGGCAGTCGGTGACCCACGTCCTCGCGATGTACGACGACGAGGGCAATCGAACCGGCGTGATCCAATGGAATTCGGTGATCTACACCTGCTGACGGGCAGGCGGGCGGCGGGCTGGGGCGTTCAGCAGCCGCGGTCGACCCGCCAGCCGACCCGGTCGGAACCCTCGTAGAGCGGCGTGGGCGGGCCGCAGGCATCGTCCACCACCGGCGGCAGCACGACGTGCACCTCGATGGTCGATTCCAGCGCCCAGTCCGGGTCCTCGGTGATGGCGATACGGTCGACCGCGCCGCCGCCCAGCTCCGCGACGCACTCGACGATCTCGCCGGCCGGAGTCCTGAGAGCGACCAGGCCCATGCCATGGTTCATTGGCGCGAGGCGGCGCACCACGCTGGTCTCCGCCATCCCGGGCATGCCACGGGCGGTCGTCACGCAATCGCGGATCGCCTCCCCGAAATCGGGCAGGAGCCCGGTCCAGTCACCGAGCCAGGCGGGTTCGTCCGCGCCCGGGCCGCCGGAATCCTTCTGGGCGAAGCTGGGTGCCGTGACGATGGCCAGCGTAGCCGCCAGGGCCGCCGCCGCGATCACCGATACGCTAGCGGGAATCCGTCTCATGCACACCTCCACGGGCTTCCTTGCCCATGGACGGCGACGCTAGGCGAGAAGCTTGGCCGTAATGCGGCCGCCCCGCTCGCCTCCCCATCCTCCCACCTTCCTCGGTGAAGACGGGCGGGAGATCCCGGATCTCGGCTTCGCCTCGTCCGGGATGAACGCTGTGGGGATGCACCGGATAAGGCGGCCGTCATCCCGGCCGGAGCGAAGCGGAGAGCCGGGATCCCCGGGTTGTCTTCGCGCATCCCGGCGTCAGAGTAGACGGGCGCAGGATCCCCGATCACGGCCTTGCCTCGTCCAGGACGACGGACGACCACGCCGACAACGCGGTTCATCGGTTGCGGGGAAGCGGAAAAGCGCCTCCCGCCGGCGGCGCCGGCCCTAGACGTCCAGATTGCTGACCATCAGGGCGTTCTCCTGGATGAACTCGCGCCTGGGGTCGACCACGTCGCCCATCAGGGTGTTGAAGATGTCGTCCGCCTCGTCGGCATGGGCGACCTTCACCTGAAGCAGCGTGCGGGCGTTCGGGTCGAGCGTGGTCTCCCAGAGCTGCTCGGCGTTCATCTCGCCCAGGCCCTTGTAGCGCTGGATGGTCACGCCCTTGCGGCCGAGCTCCATCACCTTGTCGACCAGGCCGACTGGGCCCCAGATGTCGTGGTGCTGTACCTCGCCGCGCGCCGGCGTGACGATGAGACGCCCGGCCCGACCAAAATTCTCCTGCAGCAAATCGGCGATGCCGTCGAGCCGGCGGGCCTCGGCGGAACGCACGATGTCGCCGTCGATGGTCCGCGTCTCGGTCACCCCGCGCAGCGTGCGCCGAAAGCGCAGGCCGCCCGGCAGATTGCCGGCGGGCGCCAGGGCCAGGCCGACCCAGCCGCGCTCCAGGAGCGGCGACATCACGTCGAGACGCCTGGCGATGTACTCCGCCGTCTGGCCCGCCCGGGCGCCGTCCGACAGGAGGTCGAGGGAGAGCGCGCCGGCGATCGCCGTCTGCTCGACCACCGCCATGGAGGCGGTGCGCCGGGCCATCGGCTCCAGCCACTTCTTGGCATCGCGGGAGCGCAGCACCAGGGCGCGCAGCTCGTCGCCGGCGACGGTGCCGCTGTCGGCGCGCTCGAAGACCACGCCTTCCAGCCCCTGGTCGATCAGGTAGGTTTCCAGTGCCGCGTCGTTTTTCAGGTAGAGCGCGGACTTGCCGCGCTGCGCCCGGTAGAGCGGCGGCTGGGCGATGTAGAGATAGCCCTTCTCAATGATCTCCGGCATCTGCCGGTAGAAGAAGGTCAGCAGCAGCGTGCGGATGTGGCTGCCGTCCACGTCCGCGTCGGTCATGATGATGATCTTGTGGTAGCGGATCTTGGCGATGTCGAATTCGTCGCGGATGCCGGTTCCCAGCGCCGTGATCAGCGTGCCGATCTCCTGGCTGGAGAGCATCTTGTCGACCCGGGCACGCTCTACGTTGAGGATCTTGCCCCTGAGCGGCAGGATCGCCTGGCCCTTGCGGTCGCGGCCCATCTTGGCCGAGCCGCCGGCGCTATCGCCCTCGACCAGGAACAGCTCCGACTGGGCCGGATCGCGGCTCTGGCAGTCGGCCAGCTTGCCCGGCAGGTTGGCGACATCGAGCACCGACTTGCGCCGGGTGAGTTCGCGTGCCTTGCGGGCGGCTTCGCGGGCCGCCGCCGCCTCGACCACCTTCTGGATGACCTTCCGGGCCTCCGCGGGGTGTTCCTCGAACCAGAAGCCCAGCATCTCCGAGACCACGGATTCGACGATCGGCCGCACTTCGGAGGAAACCAGCTTGTCCTTGGTCTGGGAGGAGAATTTCGGGTCGGGCACCTTGACCGAGAGCACGCAGGTCAGCCCCTCACGCGCGTCGTCGCCGGACAGGGTCACCTTTTCCCGCTTGGCCAGCCCGCTCTCGCCGGCATAGGCGTTGACCTGGCGTGTCAGCGCGCCGCGGAAGCCGGCAAGATGGGTTCCGCCGTCGCGCTGGGGGATGTTGTTGGTGAAGCACAGCATGGTCTCGTGGAAGCTGTCGGTCCACTGCATGGCGACTTCCACGGTGACGCCGTCGCGCTCGATCTGGGTGGTGATGGGTGGCGTGTGCAGCGGCGTCTTGGTGCGGTCGAGATAGCCGATGAAGGCCTTGAGGCCCCCCTCGTAGTGCAGCTCGACGGTCTTGGTCTCCACCGGCCGCTCGTCCACCAGGGTCAGCCTGACACCGGAGTTCAGGAAGGCGAGCTCGCGCAGCCGGTGTTCCAGCGTGGCGAGGTCGAACTCGGTCATCGTGAACACATTCGGGCTTGGCAGAAAGCTGACGCGGGTACCGGTTATCGGCGTGCCGTCCGCCTTCAGCGGGGCCTCGCCGACGACCGCGAGATCGCCCTGGGCATCGCCGTCGCTAAAGCGCATCGACCAGATCTTGCCGTCGCGCCAGATGGTCAGCTCCAGCCAGGACGACAACGCGTTGACCACCGAGACGCCGACGCCGTGCAGACCGCCCGACACCTTGTAGGAGTTCTGGTCGAACTTACCGCCGGCATGCAGCTGGGTCATGATGACCTGGGCGGCGGAGACGCCTTCCTCCTTGTGGATATCGGTCGGGATGCCGCGGCCATTGTCCTCCACGGTAACCGATCCGTCGGCGTTGAGCTGGACCTTGACCGTGTCGCAATAGCCGGCCAGCGCCTCGTCGATGGCATTGTCCACGGCCTCGTAGATCATGTGGTGCAGGCCCGAGCCGTCATCGGTGTCGCCGATATACATGCCCGGGCGCTTGCGCACCGCCTCGAGCCCGCGCAGGACCTTGATGGAATCCGCGCCATAGGCGGCGCTATCGGTGTTCTGAGGCTCGGCCATCAGATACTAGTCCTCAACAGTCGACAGGCTGGGGCCGGGACGGCCCGGCGCGTCGGGTGCAAGATGTCCCTCCGCCACAGCCACGAACAGCGCCCGGTCCTCGAGCGCGCGAAACAGGGAGCGGTCGGTACCCGTCAGCCAGGCCTGGCCGCCGAGATCGAGCACCGCGTCGAACAGGGCCGCCCGGCGCTCCGCGTCCAGGTGGGCGGCGACCTCGTCGAGCAGAAGCAGGGGCGGTGCGCCGCGGTCGGCCGCCATCAGCCGCGCATTGGCCAGCACAAGCCCGGTCAGCAGCGCCTTCTGCTCGCCGGTCGAGCACAGTGCCGCCGGCATGTCCTTCGGCGCGTGGGCGACGGCGAGGTCGCTGCGGTGCGGCCCCTCGGTCGCCGCGCCCGCCGCCGTGTCGATCGGCCGGCGCTGGGCCAGCGTTTCCCGGAAGCGGTCCTCCGCCGCCAGTGCCGGCATTGCGTCGAGCCAGGACTCCAGCGTGCCCGTGAGCGTGAGGCGGGCGCGCGGGAAGGCGCTGTCCTGGGCGCTGGCGATGGCCCTGGCGAGACGGGAGGCGGTGTCCCGCCGGGCCGCGGCCACCGCCATGGCGTGGCCGGCCATGGTCTCCTCCAGCGCGGACAGCCAGCGGCCGTCGGGGCGGGCTTCGCGCAGCAGGCGCGTGCGTTCCCGCATCGCCTGCTCGTAGGCGTTGAGCGAGACGGCATGGCCGGGGTGGAAACCGTAGACCATGCGGTCGAAGAAGCGGCGGCGCTGGCTCGACCCCTCTATGAACAGGCGATCCATCTGCGGCGTCAGCCACTGGATGGAGACGAAGGCGCCGAGATCCGACTGGTTGGCCGCCGGCGCGCCATTGATGCGCACGACGCGGCGCGCCATGCCCGGCGGCGCCTCGGGGTCGAGGCCGGTGCCGATACGCACCGGTCCCGTCGGCAGGTCGATTTCGGCCGCCACCGCCCAGGCGGCCAGCGCCCGCGTTCCGTCGGCGGGCGGCGGGTTGCCGCTCCGCCTGGCGACGTCGGCGAGCGGCGCGCGGCGCAGGCCACGCCCGGGCGCCAGGAAGGAGATTGCCTCCAGGATGTTGGTCTTGCCGGCGCCATTGGCGCCGGTCAGCACCACCGAGCGGCCACCGGTCGCCAGGCCGGCGTGCCGGTAGCTGCGGAAATCGGTCAGGGTCAGCCGCGCGACCGCAACCGCGGCGGCCTGCCCGGTCGGTCTCCCGTCGGTCTGGCCGTCCGCCGTCATCCGGGCACCCGGCCCGGAGACCGCCTTGGCCATCGCTGACGTCCGCCCCGTCACCCCGTCACTCATCGATGAAATATGGGGACGCAGCCGCCGGAATTCGCCGGCCGATTCGCCGCTTCTGGCATGCATGGCTCTGGCACCGGCACATACCCGCGTTGCCCGCCAATGGCTGCATATCCAGTCCTGTCACGCCGGTTCTGTCATCTCTGGGTCGCGCGGCCGGCTTCAGCCGGTAGGGCACGATGGACGAACCACCGCGCACCGGGCTGTCGCGACGCATCGCCGCGTTCCTTGCGTCAATCGTGGCCTCACACGCGCATCGGCATCAGCACGTAGATCGCGCTGCTGTCGGCCACGTCGCGGATGATGGTGGGCGAGGCGGCGTCGGCCAGCACGAAACGTGCGCCGTCGCCCTCGATCTGCTGGGTGATGTCGAGCAGATAGCGGGCATTGAAGCCGATCTCCATCGGCTCGGCCGAATAGGCGACCTCGACCTCCTCGGTGGCGCTGCCCTGCTCGGCGCTGGTCGCCGACAGGGTCAGGTTGCCTTCCGTCAGGCTCAGCTTCACCGCCCGGCTCTTCTCCGTGGCGATGGTGGAGACGCGGTCGACCGCGTCGGCGAAGGTCTTGGCGTCGACCTCCATCACCTTGTCGTTGCCAGCCGGGATCACCCGCTCGTAATCCGGGAAGGTGCCGTCGATCAGCTTGGAGGTGAGCACCACCTTGCCCGCCTCGAAGCGGATCTTGGCGTCCGACAGGGAGACGGTGACGTCGCCGTCGATCTCGTCCACAAGCTTGCGCAGTTCCGTCACGGTCTTGCGCGGCACGATCACCCCGGGCATGGCGTCGGCCCCGGTCGGCAGCGGCATCTCCATGCGCGCCAGGCGGTGACCGTCGGTCGCCACCGCACGCAGCATCGGCGTCTCCTCCTCCTTGGCGGCGTGGAAGTAGATGCCGTTCAGGTAGTAGCGCGTCTCCTCGGTGGAGATGGCGAAGCGGGTGCGGTCGATCAGGCCGGAAAGATCGCCGGCGCTCAGGGTGAAGCTGACCGGCAGGTCGCCGCTGCCGACAGAGGGGTAGTCCTCGACCGGCAGGCAGCCGAGCTGGAAGCGCGAACGCCCGGCGCGCAGCGTCAGGGTCGACGCTCCGGTATCGTGGACGATCTCCACCTGGCTGCCGTCGGGCAGCTTGCGCACGATGTCGTAGAGCATATGCGCCGGCGCGGTGGTGGCGCCCGTGGCCACCACGTCGACCGGGATCGACTCGACGATCTCCAGATCCATGTCGGTCGCGGTCAGCGACAGCGTTCCCGATTCCACCCGGATCAGCACGTTGGAGAGGATCGGGATCGTCGTCCGCCGCTCCACCACGCTTTGTACGTGGCCGAGGGACTTCAGCAGCTGCGCCCGTTCGATGATGAGCTTCATTGTTCTTTGCGACCTGTCGTTCTCAGCGACGATGTTCCAGCCCAGCAGCGCCGCGGCGGTCCGATGTCACCCCCGGAAGCGCTGGCGTCCGGGACTGGGTCGTGTCCGCGTCGGTGCCGGATAGATGGGCCCGAAAGGCATGGCCAGGGCCGAATTCGGCCGACCGCGCGAGGGCTGCGGCGTGGTTTCGCCTCCCTCGTGCTCCCCACGGCAGACCTTAGATTCCGACCGTCGGGTGATTCGCCCCGCAAGCCCGGGTGATCCGGTCCGCGATTATAGCGAAAACCGTTGCAAGCTTAAGCTTTTTTCCCACTTTCGCGGCCTTCGGAGGCGCTGGAATCGACTGCGGAAACAGGGCATGGTCGGACCATGGAACAAGGTGGGCTCATCGAGGGCGTGATCATCGTCCTGATCGCGACGGTGCTGATCGTGCCGCTGTTCCGACGCGCCCGGCTTTCCGCGGTTCTGGGCTACCTGGCAGCGGGGGTGGTGATCGGGCCGAGCGGCTTGGCGCTGATCCCGGCGACCGACGACACGGCAGTGCTGGCGGAGCTCGGTGTCGTCTTCCTGCTTTTCGTGCTCGGCCTGGAATTGTCGGTGCAGCGCCTGATCGACATGCGTCGGGACATCTTCGGCCTTGGCCTCTCCCAGGTGCTGTTGACCGGGATCGTCGTCACCGGCATCGCCCTGGCGCTCGGCTTCGCCTCGCCCTCGGCTCTGGTGCTGGGCGGGGCGCTGGCTCTCTCGTCAACCGCGGTCGTGCTGCAGATCCTGGGCGAGCAGGGCCTGATGCTGTCGCGCATCGGCCGCCTCGCCTTCGCGGTGCTGCTGTTCCAGGACCTCGCAGTGGCGCCGATCCTCGCCCTGGTACCGGTGCTTGGCGGCGATGCGGCGGAGATCTGGACGGCGTTGGGCCTGGCGGCGCTGAAGGCGGCGGCGGCGCTTGTCATCATCCTCGCCGCGGCGCGCTACCTGCTGCGTCCGGTGCTGGCGCTCGCCGCGGCCAGCGGCACGCGGGAGGTGTTCGTCGCCACGGCCTTGCTGCTCGCCATCGGTACCGGTTGGGCGACCCACGAGGCTGGCCTGTCCATGGCGCTCGGCGCCTTCCTCGCCGGCACGGCGCTGGCCGGCACGGAGTACCGCCACCAGATCGAGGCCGACATCGTGCCGTTCGAGGGCGTGCTGCTCGGGTTCTTCTTCGTGACCGTCGGCATGACCGTCGATCTCGCCGTGCTGGCGGCCAACTGGGCGGAGGTAATCCTCTGGGTGGTCGGCCTGATCGCGCTCAAGGCCTCCATCATCGTCGGCCTGGCGCTGGCCTTCGGTCATGGTCTGGCGCGGGCGGTTCGCCTCGGCCTCCTGCTTTCCCAGGTGGGCGAGTTCTCCTTCGTCATCCTGTCGCTCGCCGGCAGCGAGGGCCTGGCCGGCGCGGAGACGGTCGGCATCCTGATCGCCGCCATCGCCGTGACCATGGCTCTGACCCCGCTGCTGGCAAGTGCCGGACGCCGGCTCGAGCGGCGGCTGGAGGCCCGCGCCATGCCCGGCAGCGGCAGCCTCGACATCCCCGACGTCGCCGACCACACCATCATCGCCGGCTTCGGCCGGGTCGGGCAGATGGTGGCCAACCTGCTGCATTCCTACGACGTGCCCTATGTCGCCCTCGATCTCGATGCCAACCGGGTCGCCCGGGGCCGCCGCGAGGGGCATGCCGTCTACTATGGCGACGCGGCGCGCGAGGATATTCTGGAGAAGATCGGTGCCGGCCGCGCCTGCGCGCTGGTGGTGACGCTCGACAAGCCCGACGAGGCGGGGCGCGTCGTCGGCACCCTGCGCCGGCGCTATCCCAAGCTGCACGTGACCGTGCGCGCCCATGACCGCGAGCACGCCGCGGCGCTCGCCGAGGCCGGCGCCGACGTCGCCGTGCCGGAGACGCTGGAGGCCAGCCTGCAACTCGGCGGCGCGGTGCTGGAGGCGCGTGGCCTGCCGCGCAACAAGATCGACCAGACGCTCGACCAGATCCGCGCCTCGGGCTATGCCCACGACCCGGCGGACGAGCCGGTCGGCTGATGCGGTGGCACGAGCTCCGGCTCAGGGTCCATACCCTGCTGGACGGTTGGGGCCATGTCGGCTTCTGGCACCGCGTGGTGAACATCTCCCTTGTCGCCATGATCCTCGTCGCCGTCACCTTTCTGGCGCTGGAAACGGTGGAAGGCCTGCCGGCCTGGCTGCAGGCGGTCGCGGTCTGGGTCGACCTGGTCACCGTTCTCGTCTTCACCGTGGAGTATCTGCTGCGCGTCTGGTCGGCGGTCGAGGACCGGCTGCACGACTACCACCAACCGGTTCGGGGCCGGTTGCGCTACATGCTGACGCCGATGGCGCTGATCGACCTGGCCGCGATCCTGCCCTTCTGGCTTGCCTTCCTGATCCCGGTCGACCTCAGGGCGTTGCGCCTTTTCCGCATCTTCTGGCTTCTGAAGATGACGCGCTACTCGCCGACGCTCTCGATGTTCGCGGCGGTCGTCCGCAGCGAATGGCGCTCGCTCATCGCCGCCTTCATGCTCATGGGGATGCTGGCCTTCACCACCTCGACGGTGATGTATTTCCTGGAACGGGATGTGCAGCCCGACGGCTTCGCCTCGATCCCGGACGCGCTGTGGTGGGGCGTGGTGACGATGACCACGGTCGGCTACGGCGATGTCGTGCCGATGACCGGTCCGGGCAAGGTGGTGGCCGGGCTGCTGATGGTCTGCGGCATTGGCCTGTTCGCGCTGCCCGCCGCCATTCTCGCCGCGGGCTTCACGCGCGAGATCCGGCAGCACGAGTTCGCCGTCTCGGTCAACCGGCTGGTCCAGGTCTCGGTGCTGGCCGACCTCGACCCGGCGACCCTGTCGCGCCTGGCGGCCCGCCTGGTTATGCGCACCGTGCCGGCGCGTTATGCCGTGATGAGGCGGGGCGAGCCGGTGGACGCGCTGTATTTTCTGGTCGGTGGCCAGGCCGAGATCGATCTGCCCCATGGCGTGGTCTCGATCGGCCCGGGCGAGGTGTTTGGAGAAGCGGCGCTCTTGAGCGGCGACGACAAGCGGCTGGCCACGGTGACCACGATCAGCGCCTGCCAGCTCCTGGTGCTGGCCAAGAAGGACTTCGAGGAGGTGGCCGCGAGCAGCCCCCGGCTGCGCGAGCGGCTGGAGGAAGCTGTCGAACGGCGCCGGATGCGGGAGAGCCCGGCGGCGGGCGGCTGAGCGCCTCAGCCACCCAGCATGCGGCGCAGCAGGTCGACGTCCTCGGCGAAGGCGGCGTCGCCGGCGCTCAGTTCCTCGACCTTCTTTACGGCGTGCATCACGGTGGTGTGGTCGCGGCCGCCGAATTTCCGCCCGATCTCCGGCAGCGAGCGCGCGGTGAGCTGCTTGGCGAGATACATCGCCACCTGTCGGGGCCGGGCGACGGAGCGGGCGCGTCGGGCCGAATGCATGTCGGCGACCCGGATGTTGTAGTGCTCGGCCACCTTGCGCTGGTTATCGTGGATCGTGAGCTTGCGGTCGTAGATGCGCAGGATGTCGTGCAGCAGCTCGTTGGTGGATTCCAGCGTGATCGCCCGGCCGACCAGTTCGGCATTGGCGATCAGGCGGTTGAAAGCGCCTTCCAGCTCGCGCACGTTGGAGGTGATCTTGTGGGCCAGATATTCGAGCACCTTGTTGGGGATGTCGACGTGTCGGTAGAGGTCGGCGCGGGCCTGCAGGATGCCGAGACGCAACTCGTAGGTCGTCGGATGGATGTCCGCCACCAGGCCCCAGCCGAGGCGGGATTTTAGCCGTTCCTCCATGCCTTCCAGGTCGCCCGGCGACTTGTCGGCGGAGATGATCACCTGGCGGTTCTGGTCGACCAGCGCGTTGAAGGTGTGGAAAAACTCCTCCTGGGTCGACTCCTTGCCGGAGATGAACTGCACGTCGTCGATCATCAGCACGTCGACCGAGCGGAACATTTCCTTGAAGCTGACCGTGTCCTTGAAGCGCAGCGCCCGGATGAAGTGGTACATGAACTTCTCCGCCGACAGGTACAGCACCCGGCGCTCCGGATGGTTGCGGCGGATCTCCGCGGCGATGGCGTGCATCAGGTGGGTCTTGCCGAGCCCGACCCCGCCATAGAGGAAGAGCGGGTTGAAGGTGACCTTCGACGCCTCCGCGACACGCCTGGAGGCGGCATGTGCCAGCTCGTTCGGCTTGCCCACGACGAAATGGTCGAAGGTGTAGCGCGGGTCGAGGGCGGCACCGAAATCCTCGATGCGCGCCGGCCGGGGATCCACGCCATCGGCCTCGGCTCGCGGCGGGGCAGTCACCACCGCATCTCCTGCCGGCGCGGACTCGCTGCCAAGGCGGGAGGCGATGTCGACATCGATGCTGTCGATGCCGCCGATCTCGTCGTTGAACAGGCAGCGAATGCGTTCGGCGTAGTGGGAACTCACCCAGTCGCGCATGAACTTGGTGGGCACGGAGATGCGCACGGCGCCATCGCCGATGCCCGAAAGCGTCAGCGGCTTCAGCCAGCTCTTGAACGCAGCTTCGCCGACCTCGTCGCGCAGGCGCGCGCGCACCCTCACCCACACCTGATCGACGAGACCCTGATCGGCGAGACCCTGATCGGTGGGTGCGCCTCGCGGCGTTGTTCCAGGGCTGATCCCGGAGCTGACTCCGGGGTCGGTTCCGGGGTCGGTTCTGGGGTTGATCGTTCCTTGTCGCTCGGGCATGGCGTTGAGAAAACCCCCAAATCCACCCTTCCGGCTGCCGAATGGAGCGCCGTGCCGAAAGGTTACACCTCAGTTGCCATCATCTGTCCGTCAAGACGCAGGCAATTTGCCTCACGCAGCGCGAAGCATTCACGCTCCACACTATGTCAGCGATCTGACGAATTGATTAAGGAAGAGAGCCTTATTGATCGTACAAAATAACGCTGTAAACCCGGAAGTGGTGCTTTCTTGGGGATGCTTTTGTTTCTTCAGCAGACATTGCTTTTATTCCTCCCCAAGTGACCACACTGTTCTAATGCGTTACTTCGAGCGTCTTGGATACTAGACTCCCCCTCCCCGGGTGACAACCGAACAATTCAGGCGATCTGAAAAAAGCAAATTTCGTTCGCGTGCCGGTCGGGGCGGGGAGCGAAATCGGGTCGGAGCATGCGGCAACGCGCGGCTGCGTTGCCGTTGGGATGCTCCTGCGCCACACCAGCATCGCCGCCATGCGGGCTGCCGGCCGAGGGTGGCGTCTGGCCACGGGGTCATGAAAAAGCCCCGGCAGACCGGGGCTTCGGGGCGCGGGCAGGCGCCCCCACGAACGCCTAGGCGAGCGCCTGGATGCGCTGCGCCAGGCGGGAGATCTTGCGCGATGCGGTGTTCCGGTGCAGCACACCCTTGGTCACGCCACGCTGTACCTCGGGCTGCGCCTTCCTGAAGGCGGCGGCTGCCGCTTCCTTGTCGCCGGCCTGGATGGCCAGTTCCACCTGCTTGGTGAAGGTGCGGATACGGCTGCGCCGCGCCGTGTTCACCGCGGTGCGGCTCGCGGTCTGGCGGATGCGCTTCTTGGACTGCTTGTGGTTAGCCATCTATCTCTTCAACCCTGTCGATCACTCGGTTCCGGCGTACCGGACCCTGACACCGCTTCCCGGCTTCGCTTCCCGCATATCGCGGCCTGTGCCGCCATCGGACCGGCGGCCCGCGGTCGCCCACCGGGGTTCCCACCCGGGCGCAGTATCCGAGGTGACTAGAAGCCGCGCCTTATAATCAGCGCTCCGCCGAGCGTCAAGCGCCACGGACGAAACCCGACCTGCCGACGCCGCGTGTCAGCCCTGCACCGGCTCGTCGGCCGCCCCTCTCCCCGGCCGCTCCGCAGCGCCCGCCGGGGCTACTCGTCCTTGAAGTCCGGCTGGCGCTTTTCGACGAAGGCCGCCATGCCCTCCTTCTGGTCCCTGGTGCCAAAGGTCGCGTGGAACAGCCGCCGCTCGAAATGCACGCCTTCGGCCAGCGTCGTCTCGTAGGCCCGGTTCACCGCCTCCTTCGCCATCATGACCGCCGGCAGGGACATGTCGGCGATGCGGGTTGCCACCTTCACCGCCTCGTCCACCAGTTCGGCCGCCGGCACGATGCGGCTGACAAGGCCGGCGCGCTCGGCCTCCTCGGCGTCCATCATGCGGCCGGTCAGGCACATCTCCATGGCCTTCGACTTGCCGGCAAAGCGGGTCAGCCGCTGGGTGCCGCCGGAGCCGGGGATGGTGCCGATGGTGATCTCCGGCTGGCCGAACTTGGCATTGTCGCCGGCCAGGATCAGGTCGCACATCATCGCCAGCTCGCAGCCGCCGCCGAGTGCGTAGCCGGCCACCGCGGCGATCACCGGCTTGCGGCAGCGGGTCACGCGCTCCCACTTGGCGATGAAGTTGCCCTTGTAGACGTCCATGTATGTCCGCTCGGCCATCTCCTTGATGTCCGCACCCGCGGCGAAGGCCTTTTCGGAGCCCGTGATCACCATGCAGCCGACCGCGTCATCCGCCTCGAAGGTGTCGAGCGCCTGGTTCAGCTCGTCGATCAGGGCGTCGCACAGCGCGTTCAGCGCCTTGGGCCGGTGCAGCGTGATCAGCCCGACCTTTCCGCGGGTCTCCACGATCAGGTTCTCGTAGGCCATTGGACCTCCTCGGATGATTGCCTGAGCGGCGGTCGCCGTTTGACGGTAGTCATGTCCGCCCGGCGCCGAGCGTCGCAACCCTAGAAAGAAGCCTCGGCATCGTCGAGGGCTTTGTTGCCAGTCTCAGCGCTGGCAGGCGGGGCAATAGAAGGACGACCGGCCGCCCTGCACGATCCGCCGGATCGGGACACCGCAGGTTCGGCCGGGACGGCGCCCCGCGCACGCCTCTCCCGCGCGGCCGTAGACCCGCCATTCGTGCTGGAAGTAGCCGAGCTCGCCATCCGCCTGCACGTAGTCGCGCAGGCTCGATCCGCCGGCCGCGATGGCCCGCTCGAGCACCTGGCGGATGGCGGGCACCAGGCGCTCCGCCCGCTTGCCGGGAATGGTTGCGGCGAGCCGGCGGGGCGAGACACCGGCCTCCCACAGGGCCTCGGCGACGTAGATGTTGCCCAGGCCGGCGACCACCCGCTGGTCGAGCAGCGCCGCCTTGATCGGCGTTCGCCGGCCGGCCAGGGCGCGGTCGAGATGGCCCGGCGTGAAGCTCGCCGGGTCGAGCGGCTCGGGTCCCAGCCCGGCGAGCAGGGGATGGGCACCGAGCGCGTTGGAGGACACCAGGTCGGCCATGCCGAAGCGGCGCACGTCGTTGAAGACGATGCGGCTGCCGTCCTCCGTCTCGAAGATCAAGTGGTCGTGCCGGCCGGGCAGGAATCCGGGCGTCGCCGCGGACACAACCAGACGTCCGGACATGCCGAGATGCAGCATGAGCACCATGCCGTCGTCGAGCCGGAAGAGCAGATACTTCGCCCGCCGATCGATGGCCACGACCTGGCGTCCGGAAAGGCGCGCGGCGAGGTCGTCGGGCAGCGCGAAACGGAGATCCGGCCGGCGTACCTCGACGCGGCCCAGGCGGCGGCCCTCCATCTTCTTCTGCAGGCCGCGGCGGACGGTCTCGACTTCTGGAAGCTCGGGCATGGAACGCGCGACCTGGTGTGACCTGATGTCAGGGTGCCCTGGCGGACAGGACCGCCCACGGTTATGGTCCCGGCTGGCGGCCTGCGCAAGCCGGCGGCCACCCACGAATGCCAGCGCACGCCCACGCACCAGGGAAGGGACGGCGACAGCCCATGGCCACCGGCAGGACGCGCGATCCGGAATCGCGATGGTTTGGCGACCGCCAGGTGTCGCCGGCGGAGAAGACCGGCCTGGTGCACGGCGTGTTCGCGCAGGTGGCGCGGCGCTACGACCTGATGAACGACCTGATGTCGGCGGGTGTGCATCGGCGCTGGAAGGACCGTTTCGTCGCCCTGGTCGCGCCGCGTCCGGGCGAGCGCGTGCTGGACCTGGCCGGCGGCACGGGCGACATCGCCTTTCGCCTGGTCGACCGGGCGCCCGGCGCCCGCATCGTCGTCGCCGACCTGACCGAGGACATGGTGCGGGTCGGACGGGACCGGGCGCTCGACGGCGGGCGGATCAGCGGCATGACGGGCGGGACGGGAGGCGGTCTCGCCTTCTGCGTGGCCAATGCCGAGGCGCTGCCCTTCCCCGACCGTTCGATGGACGCCTGCACCATCGCCTTTGGCCTGCGCAACGTGACGCGGATCGACACGGCGCTGGCCGAGGCCAGGCGCGTCCTGAAGCCGGGCGGCCGCTTCTTCTGCCTGGAGTTCTCGCGCGTCGCCGACCCGCTTCTGGCGCGGGCCTACCGGCTCTATTCGGACGCGGTCATTCCGCGACTGGGTGCCGTCGTCGCCCGCGACCGGGAGAGCTACGCCTATCTGGTGGAGAGCATCCGCCGCTTTCCCGACCAGGAGAGCCTGGCCGCGCGGATGGGCGAGGCCGGCTTCGCCCGCGTTCGCTGGCGCGACATGACCGGCGGCGTGGTGGCCGTGCATAGCGGCTTCCGGGTCTGACGGGTTTCGCGCTATAGTCCGACCCCAACCATTGGATTTCGGGGGACCGACATGCATACCCTGCGCAAGAGCCTCATCCTTGTTCTCGCCCTGTTCGGCGTCCTGGCGACCAGCGCCTGCGACAATACGTTCCGTGGCGCGCGTCAGGACATCCAGGACACCGGCGCCGCGATCAGCGGCAGCTAGGCTGGCGCGACAAGTTCCGCGCCGGCGCCTGCCGGACGGTAACGACCGTTTGACTTGACCGTTCGCCGCACGGCTGCCTAGCGTATTGGAAACCCTTGTGCGGAGAGTGCCATGAGGAACTGGCTGGTCGGCTTATTCTCGGCGGGAGCGCTGGGCCTCGGCGCCATCACCGCCGTGGTGCAGTGCGAATCCCTAATGCGGGTGGCGGCCGGCGGCTGACCCCCTAGACAGGATCACGGCTTCACGGAGCCGGCCCCGGCTCCGTCAAGCTATGATCCGCTCTAGCGCGGCGCGCCGGCTGGGTTGCCGGCGCCACCGCATTCCGGAGACAAGCCTCCCCTTGCCGTAGGCACGGCTGGCGCGGGCCCGTCGCGCCCTTATCATACGCGCCCTTATCGTGCGCGCTTGCCCGCGATGGGGGGCGATGGCGATCCCGCTTCCGGCGATTCGCCAGTGGCGACGATCCTTTCCGCTTCCGCCAGCGCCTCACCCAGATCGGCCATGAAGCGCAGGCCCTGCTTGCCATCGCCGAAGCCCATGCGGCGGAGGATCCGTCCGGGCTGCGCGGCGATACCGGTCACCAGCACGGCGGTACCGCGCGCCTGGCAGCGGCGCAGGAAGGTCTCGAAAACGCCGGCGCCGGTGGCGTCGATCAGCGGCACCTCCCGCATCCGCACGATGAACACGCGCGGCGGCGGCACGGCGCGGTCGTGCGCCTCGATCAACTGGGCGGCGGCGCCGAAGAACAGCGGCCCGCGCAGCTCGAACACCTCGACGCCCGGCGGCAAGGCGGCCAGTTGATCGATGCCGGTCGCTCTCGGGTCGGCGAACTCGTCGCGGTCCTCGGCGAACAGGCGCGTGCCCTGCTCCACCTGAACCACGCCGGCCATGCGGTGCATGAACAAGATGGCCGCCATCACCACGCCGACCTCGATGGCGACGGTCAGATCGACGAAGACGGTCAATCCGAAGGTGACGGCCAGGACCAGGCACTCCCCCACCGGTGCCTTGAGCAGCCAGCGGATGCGGTCGATCTCGCTCATGTTCCAGGCGACCACCAGGAGCACCGCCGCCAGGCTGCCGAGCGGGATGTAGTCGGCCACCGGGGCCAGCAGCAGTACGAAGGCGAGCACGAGGAGGGCGTGGACCATGCCGGCGACCGGCGTGCGGCCGCCGGCCCGCACATTGGTCGCGGTGCGGGCGATGGCGCCGGTCGCCGGCAGCCCGCCGAACAGGGCCGACCCCATGTTGGCGACGCCCTGGGCCACCAGTTCGCAGTTCGAGCGGTGGCGCCGACCAGTCATGCCGTCGGCGACGACGGCGGAGAGCAGGCTTTCGACGCCGGCCAGGAAGGCGATGGTGAAGGCGCTCGGCAGGAGCGCGCCGAGGCGGTCCAGGCTGACCTCCGGCAGGGCCGGCAATGGCAGGGTCTGAGGGAGGCCGCCGAAGCGCGAGCCGATGGTGTCGACCTCCAGGCCGAACAGGGCGACCGCCACGGAGGCGGCGGCGACGGCGATCAGGAAGGCCGGCCAGAGCGGCCGCCAGCGGCGCAGAATCAGGATCGCGGCCAGCGTGCCGCCGGCGACCGCCAGGGTGGCCGGCGAGAGCGTGTCGCGGACCGACCACAGCGCGGCCAGCCGGTCGGCCATGTCGGCCGGCACGGTGTCGAGGGCCAGTCCTAGGAAATCCTTGATCTGGCTGGTGGCGATGATGATGGCGATGCCGGCGGTGAAGCCGATGACGACCGGGTCGGGTATGTACTTGATCCAGGTGCCGAGCCGGAGCAGCCCGGCGAGGACCAGCATGAGGCCCGCCATGGCCGTCGCCAGGATCAACCCGTCATAGCCGTGCGCCTGGATCACGTTGAAGACGACGACCACGAAGGCGCCGGTCGGGCCGCCGATCTGCACGCGGCTGCCGCCCAGCGCGGATATCAGGAACCCGGCCACGATCACGGTGATCAGGCCGCGATCGGGCGTGGTGCCCGACGCGATGGCGAGCGCCATCGCCAGGGGCAGCGCGACGATGGCAACGGTGATGCCGGCGACCAGGTCCGCCCGCAGGGTGGGAAGCCGGTAGCCCTCGCGCAGCACCGTCACCAGCTTGGGCACGAAGAGGTGCCAGCCGGCAGCGTGTGGCCTGGGCGCGAAGTCTCGCTCTGTCATGGCGGCTCACCGTCGGGAGAAGGACCACCGGTCTACTAGCACCGCCAGGGCCGGCGCAGGCCGCCGATTGTCGCGCAGGCTGCCCACGCCGGCGCGCATGGCGTGGCCGTTGCGCGGCTGTGCCCGGCGCGCGGCGGCGATTTTCTACGACGCCAGCTTGTTGTTCGCCGGCAATCTCCACACACAGTGATTGCGCGGGCCGGTCGACGATCCTAGGTTTAGCGGCGATCGCGTCATCCAGCCCAACCCGGACCCGCCAGACGGTGACAACCTCCCCGGCTCAACTACCCCTCGACGGCAAGAGCGTCCTGCTGGTCATCGCCGGCGGGATTGCGGCCTATAAGAGCCTCGAGCTGATCCGCCGGCTGCGCGAGCGGGGCGTCACGGTGCGCGCCGTCCTCACCCGGGCCGGGGCCCAGTTCGTCACCCCGCTCGCGGTTTCCGCCCTGACCGGCGAGAAGGTGTTCGAGGATCTCTTCTCGCTCACCGACGAGGCGGAGATGGGGCATATCGAGCTCTCGCGGGCTGCCGACCTCGTGGTCGTGGCGCCGGCGACGGCGGACCTCATTGGCAAGCTCGCCGGCGGGCTTGCCGACGATCTCGCCTCGACGCTGCTGCTGGCGACCGACAAGGAGGTGCTGCTGGCGCCGGCGATGAACGTCCGCATGTGGCTGCATCCGGCGGTGCGGGAGAACCTGCAACGGTTGGCCGCGCGCGGCGTGCTGACGGTCGGCCCGAACGAGGGCGACATGGCGTGTGGCGAGTACGGCCCCGGCCGGATGGCCGAGCCGGCGGAGATCCTCGCCGCCGTCGCCGACCATTTCGCGCGGTCGGCGGGCGACCCCGATGCGAAGCCGCTGGCCGGCCTCACCGCCGTCGTCACCTCGGGCCCGACGCACGAGCCGATCGACCCGGTGCGCTACATCGCCAACCGCTCCTCCGGGCGGCAGGGCCACGCGGTGGCGGCCGCGCTCGCCCGTTTGGGTGCCGCCGTGACCTTGGTCAGCGGTCCGGTGGCACTGGCCGATCCGCCGGGCGTCACCGTCGTGAAGGTCGAGACGGCACGACAGATGGCCGAGTCGGTCGAGGCCGCCCTGCCGGCGGACATCGCCGTGTGCGCCGCCGCGGTCGCCGACTGGCGGACCGCCTCGGTGGGCGGCCACAAGCTGAAGAAGGCGGAGGGCGGTGCCCCGCCGCTTCTCGAATTGACGGAGAATCCCGACATCCTCGCCGGCATCGCCGGGCGCCGGACGGGTCGGCCGCGGCTCGTCATCGGTTTCGCGGCGGAGACGCGCGATGTGCTGGCCTATGCGCGCGCCAAGCGGCGGCGCAAGGGCTGCGACTGGATCGTTGCCAACGACGTGTCGGAAGGCACGGGCACCTTCGGCGGCGGCGAGAACACGGTGCACCTGATCCGCGCCGGGGACGAGGAGAGCTGGCCCCGCATGTCCAAGGAGATGGTTGCCGAGCGCCTCGCCCAGGCGATCGCCAGCGCGGCGGCGGACTGGCCGCGCGCGAACGGATGACACGGCACGGAAGATCCATGGAAACGAACCGGATAGAGGCCACGCCCGTGGCCGTCACCCGCCTGGCGCACGGCGCCGGCCTGCCGCTGCCGGCTTACGCCACCGACCACGCCGCCGGCATGGACCTGCTGGCGGCGGTGGAGGCACCGGTGACCCTGCCGCCCGGTGGGCGGGCACTGGTCCCCACGGGCCTCGCCATTGCCTTGCCGGTGGGCTTCGAGGCGCAGGTCCGTCCGCGCTCCGGCCTTGCCTTGAAGCAGGGCGTGACGGTGCTGAACAGCCCCGGCACCATCGATGCCGATTATCGCGGCGAGGTGAAGGTGATCCTGGTCAATCTCGGCCAGGAACCCGTGACCGTGGAGCGCGGCATGCGCATCGCCCAGATGGTGGTCGCCGCCCATGCCCGCGTCGCCTGGCGGGAGGTCGAGACGCTGGACGAGACCGCGCGCGGCGCCGGCGGCTTCGGCTCCACCGGCGGCGGGCTGGTGGCCGCGCCGGAGCGTCGGTAGGGACGGCGAGGCGATGTTCAGACTGACCAAGAAGCTGGTCTTCGCCATCGAGGCGGTGCTGGATATCGCCTACAACACCTTTGACACCCCGGTGCAGAGCGCGGAGATCACCGAGCGCCAGGGCATTCCGCGTCGCTATCTGGAGCAGGTGCTGCAGCAACTGGTGCGCGCCGGCATCCTGTCGGGCGTGCGCGGGCCGCGCGGCGGATACAAGCTGGCCCGCGAGCGGCGGCGCATCTCGATCGGCGACATCGTCCGTGTCGTCCGCTCCGTGGAGGGCGTCGGCGATCCGATGGAGGCGGATGCGGGCTCCCGGCTGGGCCGGGAGATCGTCCGGCCGATGTGGCAGGGCATGATGGACGACTGCATGGCCAAACTGGACGAGATCACCATCGACGACCTTTGCCGGCAGGCCCAGCAGCGCAGCATCGCGCGCGAGGGGGTCGCCGGCGCGGACTGGACGATCTGAACCGCCGCCGGCGGGCAAGACAACATCCACCAGGATTGGGGACCGAGTGATGACTTCGAGCACGACGGTCTGGCCGGAGGGCGCCTCCTGCCGGGGACGGATCTATGACAGCATCCTCGACACCATCGGCGCCACGCCACTGGTCCGCCTGCCGAGGCTGACGCAGAAATTCGGTGTCGAGGCGGAGGTGCTGGCCAAGCTGGAATTCTTCAACCCTCTGTCCAGCGTCAAGGATCGCATCGGCCGCGCCATGATCGAGGCGCTGGAGAGCGAGGGCCGGATCACGCCCGGACGCACCACGCTGATCGAGCCGACTTCGGGCAATACCGGCATTGCGCTCGCCTTCGTGGCGGCGGCCAAGGGCTACCGGCTGATCCTCACCATGCCGGAATCGATGTCGGTCGAGCGCCGCAAGATGCTGAAGCTGCTGGGCGCGGAACTGCACCTGACCGAGGCGGCCAAGGGCATGAAGGGTGCCATCGCCAAGGCCGAGGAGCTGCTGGCGGAGATCCCCGACAGCGTCATCCCCCAGCAGTTCCGCAACTGGGCCAATCCGGAAGTGCACCGCCGCACCACGGCGGAGGAGATCTGGACCGACACCGGCGGGGCGGTAGACATGCTGGTGTCGGGGGTCGGCACCGGCGGCACGATCACCGGCGTTGCCGAGGTGCTGAAGGCGCGCAAGCCCGACTTTCGCGCCGTGGCGGTCGAGCCGGAGGACAGCCCCATCCTGTCCGGCGGACAGCCCGGCCCGCACAAGATCCAGGGCATCGGGGCCGGCTTCGTGCCGGAAATCCTGAACCGGGAGATCATCGACGAGGTCATCCAGATCTCCAACGATCGGGCCTTCGCCACGGCGCGGGAAGCGGCGCTGATGGAAGGACTGCCCGGCGGCATTTCCTCCGGCGCGGCCCTGGCGGCCGCCTTCGAGATCGCCGCCCGGCCGGAGATGGCAGGACGGCAGATCGTCGTGATCATTCCGTCCATCGCCGAACGGTACCTCTCCACCGCGCTGTTCGACGGCCTGGAGTAGCGCGGCGCCATCCGCCGCGGCCTTGCCTTGGCCGCCGCGCTTGCTACCATGGCGAGAATTGCCATCGGGATGCTGCATTTGCGTTGCAGATTCCCGATGACGCGTCGAGGCTGGGTGACAGCCGATTCGCGCATGTGGTTTGGGATGGGGCGTTGAAGCACATGGTCCGATGGGCGGCCACGAG
>JAVKFF010000183.1:0-2607 GCA_040226215.1 Azospirillaceae bacterium | reverse complement strand
CCCGGCGGCGGCATCGCCCACCGTCTGGAACAGCCTGCATGTCGTGCTGCCCGGCGGGTCGATCGCATCGACCTACGACAAGCGGCACCTGGTGCCGTTCGGCGAATATCTGCCGCTGCGTGGCCTGCTGTCGCGGATCGGCCTGGACAATCTCGCCCAGGGTGGCACGGATTTCAGCATGGGAACGGTGCCGGGCGTGATCCGGCAGCCGGGCCTGCCGCCGTTTCGCGCGCTGATCTGCTACGAGGGCATTTTTCCGGCGGAGATCGCCGAGGGGCCGGTGCGGCCCGCCTGGCTGCTGAACATCACGAACGATGCCTGGTTCGGCGACAGTTCCGGGCCCTACCAGCATTTCGGCATGACCCGGCTGCGGGCCATCGAGCAGGGTGTGCCCCTGGTGCGTGCCGCGAACACCGGGATCTCGGCTGTCGTCGATCCCTATGGCCGGGTGATGGCCCGGCTTGGGCTCGGCGAGCGCGGCGTGCTGGATGCGCGACTGCCGGCGGCCCTGGAGAATCCACCGCCCTATGCGGGGTTCGGCGACTGGCTCTCCCTGCTGCCGGCGATGCTGGTGCTTCTGCTGTTCGCGGCGGCCCGGCCGCCCGGATCCCGGCGTCAGGACGCGGGGCGGCCGCGAAAAGGCTCACCGGGACAAGTAGAATGATCAGATGTCTTCAGCGGTAATCGGCCAGGCCCGGACGAGAAGTTGACGCGTGGGTTGGAGGGCAGATTTGGATTTTCCCGTACAAATTAGGGCAATTTGGCGTACCCACTGCCGATTGGTCTATTGACCCAGAAGTGTGTGCCGCATAAATCCACAACCGCGTCGGGCCGTAGCGTGTGGAATGCCCGGGAGAGGACTATCAGTGGCACAGAGAAAGAATCCCGTCGACGAGTATGTCGGCAACAGGTTGCGCCTGCGGCGCACACTGAACGGCATGAGCCAGGAGCGCCTGGGCGAAGCGGTCGGGCTGACCTTTCAGCAGATCCAGAAGTACGAGAAGGGCGCCAACCGGGTCGGGGCGTCGCGGCTCTATCAGTTCTCGCAGATCCTCAGCGTGCCGCCATCGTTCTTCTTCGATGGCATTGCCGACCATCTGCAGGCGCCGGAAGAGGCCTTCATCGGCACCGGGCTCAAGGAAGTGCCGCAGGCCGGCTATCATGCCAATGGCGAGGACGGGGAGCGCGACCCGCTGAGCTCGCGCGAGACGCTGGAGATGATGCGCGCCTTCAACCGGATCTCCGATCCGGCGGTCCGCAAGCGGATTTTCGAGCTCTGCAAGGCGGTTTCCGACAAGGAGCCCGAGGACGAGGAAGCCCGTGGGCGCCGCGGCCGCAAGCGGATGGCGGCCCGCCGCTGATCTGCGCTGCAGGCCCTGCACTGGCGGGGCCGCAGCTTGACCCCTCCCCGGATCCGCGCAATAAACCCGACCTTCTGACGAAGAGCAGGCTTGTACCGGGCGGTTTGCCCGGCCCGCAACTCGTCGCAGTCCCGGCGCGACAGTGTGCGCCGGCACGGCCGGCCGGAAACGGTCGTCGGGTGCCATGCCGGCAGGTACAGATCCGGGTCTCCCGGATATTCGGAGGCTTCGCTTTCCGACACTGAAGTGTCCGGCCCGGCGCAACCGGCCGGCATGGCTTCGGGCAAGAGCCTGCGGCCAGTCCCGGTATGGCCTTGTGCCCGGGCTGCGACGGCGCATCACCGTGCGTATCCGGCAGGCCGATGACCTCGCCGTCCACGGAGCCGTCCCGGCGACCCCTGTCGCCGATGGCTGCAGGACGGCGGCAGAAACCGGTGTCGGCAATCCGGCGCCGGTAGGGCGGCATGCGCCCGGGCCGTTGGCGGCTTTCCATCCGGCCGCCTCCCGGCCCCTGGCTGCGCTGTTCTGGCGATCAAGCGAATGACCGAATGAGGAAGATGCGATGACGAATTCCTACCTGTTTACCAGCGAGTCCGTGTCCGAAGGCCATCCAGACAAGGTCTGCGACCGGATCTCGGATGCGGTGGTGGACGCATTTCTTGCCACGGAAGACCCCCTGGTGCGGGTTGCCTGCGAGACCCTGGTGACCACCAACAAGGTCGTCCTGGCCGGCGAGGTGCGCGGCCCGCAGGAGCTGGTGGACACGGACGGCAAGATCAACAAGGAGCGCATGGTCGAGCTCGCCCGCCAGAGCGTGAAGGCGATCGGCTACGACCAGGACGGCTTCAGCTGGCGCACCGCCGATGTCGACGTCTACCTGCATGGCCAGTCCGCCGATATCGCGATGGGCGTCGATGCTTCCGGCAACAAGGACGAAGGCGCCGGCGACCAGGGCATCATGTTCGGCTTCGCCTGTGACGAGACGCCGGCGCTGATGCCGGCGCCGATCCAGTATTCGCACCAGATCCTGCAGCGCATGGCGGCGGACCGTCATTCCGGCGCGCAGCCGAAGCTGGGGCCCGACGCGAAGAGCCAGGTCACCCTGCGCTACGAGAACGGCAAGCCGGTCGGCTGCACCGCCGTGGTGGTGTCGACCCAGCATGCCGGCGATATCGACACCGGCGCCGTGCGCGAGATCGTCCTGCCCTATGTGGAAAGCGTGCTGCCCGAGGGCTGGCTGCCGCCG
>JAVKFF010000182.1:0-33963 GCA_040226215.1 Azospirillaceae bacterium | reverse complement strand
CGGGATGACGATTGCTGGGCTGTCTTGATTAATTTTGGTCGTAATCCCGGCAGCAGCTAAGCGCAGAGCCGGGACCCCCGGCCCGTCCTCGCTCCGTGCCCGTCCGGCGCCACAACCCGGCCGATCGGGGTTCCGCATCTTCGCTTCGCTGCGTGCGGAACGACAGATTGTGGGGGCGTGCGACCACGCCTAGAAGCTCACCCGGTCGCCGCCCTTCAGCGCCAGCATGGTGCGGGCCTCCGTCGGGCTGGCGACGGCGAGGTCGAGGGTCTCGATGATGGTGCGGATCTTGGCGACCTGCTCTGCATTGTTGCGCGCCAGGCGGCCGGGACCGAGATAGAGGCTGTCCTCCAGGCCGACCCGGACATTGCCGCCCATGACCAGCGCCTGGGTCAGCAGCGGCATCTGGTGGCGGCCGGCGGCCAGCACCGACCAGACGTAGTTCTCCTCGCCGAACAGCTTGTTGGCGGTTTGGCGCATGAAGGTGACGTTGTCGGGATCGGCGCCGATGCCGCCGAGGATGCCGAAGATGGTCTGGATCAGGAAGGGCGGCTTCACCAGGCCCCGGTCGACGAAATGGGCGAGTTTGTAGAGATGGCCCACGTCGTAGCACTCGAACTCGAACCGGGTGCCGTGGTCCTCGCCCAGCATCCTGAGGATGCTGGCGATGTCGCGGAAGGTGTTGCGGAAGATGAAGTCGTCCGTCGCCTCCAGATAGGGCTTCTCCCAGTCGAACTTCCAGTCCCGGTACTTCGCCGCCATCGGCCAGATGCCGAAATTCATCGAGCCCATGTTGAGGGAACACATCTCCGGCGCGGCCTTCAGCGGCGCCGCGAGACGCTGTTCCAAAGTCATGCCGAGGCCGCCGCCGGTGGTGATGTTCACCACTGCGTCGGTCGCCTGCTTGATGCGCGGCAGGAACTGCATGAAGACGTCCGGGTCAGGCGTCGGCTTGCCGGTCTCGGGATCGCGGGCGTGCGGGTGCAGGATCGACGCCCCTGCGGCAGCCGCATCGATCGACTGGGCGGCGATGTCGTCGGGCGTATAGGGCAGGGCGTCCGACATGGTCGGCGTGTGGATGCCGCCGGTGACGGCGCAGGTGATGATGACCTTGCGGGCCTCGCGGGCCATGGACCTTCCTCCGGGTGCTCAGGCGTCGATGATGGCGACGGCGCGGGTGAAGCCGGCCGAGCCGTTCTTGATCTTGAAGGGGAAGCAGGAAACGGTGAAACCGGTCGCCGGCAGCGCCTCCAGATTGCTCAGCTTTTCGATGTGGCAGTAGCCGATCTCCATGCTGGCGCGATGGCCCTCCCAGATCAGGCCGGCATCGCCGGTCTCGGCGTATTTCCGGCGGGTCAGGGCGAAGGGGGCGTCCCAGCTCCAGGCGTCCGTGCCGGTGACGCGCACACCGCGCTTCAGGAGGTAGAGCGTCGCTTCCCGGCCCATGCCGCAGCCCTTCAGCACGTAGTCCTCCCGGCCATAGGCGGCACCGGCCGCGGTGTTGACGACGACGATGTCGAGCGGTCGCAGGTCGTGGCCGATGCGCTTCAGCTCCGCCTCCACGTCGCCGGCGGTGGCGACATAGCCGTCCGCCAGGTGGCGGAAGTCCAGCTTCACGCCCGGGTTGAAGCACCATTCCAGCGGCACCTGGTCGATGGTCCAGGCCGGCTCGCCGCCGTTCAGCCGCCGGTTCATGGTGCTGTGGTGGTGATAGGGCGCGTCGAGATGGGTGCCGGTATGGGTCGTCAGCCGCAGCCACTCGATGGCCCAGCCCTCGCCGCCCGGCAGGTCCTCGACCGCGAGGCCGGGGAAGAAGCCGGTCACCTGCGTCGCTGTCTCCTTGTGCGCCTGGTAGTCGATCTCGGGCGTGTAGCCGGGCGGATCGGAGGCGATGTCGGCCTCGAGCGGAACCGAGATGTCGATGAACTGGCGGGCCATTGTCGCATGGTCTCCTGGCGTACGGGTCAGAGCAGCCAGAGGCTGAGGCCTGGCACGGCGATGACCAGGATCAGCACCAGCAGCATGATCAGAGCGAAGGGCGCGGCGCCCCTGAAGATGTCCCCCAAGGCGATGTCCTGCTCGGCCAGCGTGCCCTTGATGACGTAGACCGAGAGGCCGAGCGGCGGTGTCAGGAGGCCGATCTCCACGGCGATGACGGTGATGATGCCGAACCAGATCAGGTCGATGCCGAGCTCGATCGCCACCGGCAGCACCAGCGGCAGGACGATCAGCATGATGGAGGACGAGTCGAGGATCGTCCCCATGGCGATGATGATCAGGACATAGACCGCCAGCGTGCCGTAGAGCCCGATATCCGCGCCGACGATCCAGCCGGCGAGGTATTCCGGCAGGCCGCTCAGCGACAGCATGCGGCTGTACATCGTCGCGGCGATGATCAGGAAGCAGATCGAGGCGGTGATGTGCCCGGTCTCGATGGTGACCTTCCAGAGGCTGCGGAGCGGCAGGCGGCGCTTCACGGCGGCGATCACGATGGCGCCCAGCGCGCCGACCGCGCCCGCCTCCGTCGGCGTGAACCAGCCGCCATAGATGCCGCCGAGCACCAGCACGACAAGGGCGAGCAGGGGCAGCAGCTTGGAGGCGATCTCCAGGCTGCCGCCGGCCATCGTCTCGGCGTCTGGCCGGGCCTCGCCGACGAAGCCCTTGAAGCGGTGGGCCATCAGCCAGATCGCCAGGCAGAAGGCGACGGCCATCGTGATGCCGGGCAGGATGCCGGCGATGAACAGGGCGCCGACCGACTGCTCCGACAGGACGGCGAACAGGATCAGCAGCAGAGAGGGCGGGATCAGCATGCCCAGCACGGAGGAGCCGGCGACCACGCCGACGGCGAAGCGCGGCTTGTGGCCGACGCGCAGCATCTCCGGGACGGCGACGCGGGCGAACACGGCGGCCGAGGCGATGGAGATGCCGGTGACCGCGGCGAAGACCGCGTTGGCGCCGACCGTCGCCATGCCCAGCCCGCCCTTGATGCGGCGGAAGGCGCGGTTGGCGACGTCGAAGGTGTCGCGGCCGATATCGGCCTCGCTGACCACCAGGCCCATCAGCACGAAAAGCGGCACCACGCCGAACAGGTAGGAGGAGATGCTCTCCTCCGTCGCCAGCGCCATCAGGCGGCCGGACATCACCGCGCTGTCGCGCAGGATCCAGACGCCGACGAAGCTGACCAGGGCGAGCGCGATGGGCACGTGCAGGCCGGCATAGACCAGCACCACCATGGCGACCAGCGAGTACGCCCCGATCTCCAGCCCGGTCACGGCGCCTTGCCCTGTCGGCGGTCGGGGGCGCCCCTTGCGGCAAGCAGGGCGAGGCAGAGCGCCTTGAGCGCGAAGGTGACCAGCATGGCCGCGGCGCCGAGAACGACGATCGCGTTGATCGGCCAGGTGGGCGCGGTGAAGTTGCCGATCGCGCCGACGAACTCGTCCCGTTCCCAGGAGCGCACGAGGCGCGGGAAGAAGCTCGATAGCACCACCCAGACGAGGACGGCGCCCAGCAGGTGGAAAAGAGCGTCGAGCGCGTAGCCCAGCCTCGGCGCCAGCTTTCGCGCCAGATCGAGCAGGGCGTCGGAGCGGGTCAGCTTGCCCGAGCGAAGGGTGTTGGCCAGTTGCAGGAAGACGATGCCCATGATCGACAGGGCGACCATTTCCGGCACGCCGCTGATCGGCGCGCCGAAGGCGCCGCGGCCGACGACGTCGGCATTGATCAGCAGCATCAGCGCCAGGATCCATGCCGTGCCGATGGCGTTCATGCCCGAGGTGATGGCGTCCACCAGCCGGACCAGCCGGTCCAGCGGACGCCATCCCGTGGCGATGTCGGGCATGCCGGGCATCGTCGCCTGTCCGTCAACCGGCCGGGCGGATGCCGTCTATTCCCGGTCCCAGTCGCGGGGCAGGTCGACGCCGGCGGCGCGCAAGGCGTCCATGTAGGCCGACAGCACCTCGCCGCCCGGCAGACCCTGGTTCTCGGCGTTGGCGGCCCATTCCTGCGGCACGTTGGGCAGGGCGGCGGCCCAGGCGGCTTGCTGATCGGCGGCCAGTTCCGTCACCGTGGCGCCGCCATCGACCATGGCCTGCATGGCGCCGTCGACGCGCTGGCTCTGCTCGGCGATATAGGCCTGCGTGTAGGCCGCGGCACCGGCGCGCAGCGCCTCCTGCACGACCTGCGGCTGGCCTTCCAGCCAGGCCTGGTTGGCGACCACCGATCCGGCGTACTGGGCGCCGAAATTGGTGATCGTCACATAGGGTGCGACCTCATACAGGCGGGCCGGGGCGGCGGCTGTCGGGAAGACGATCACACCCTCGAACACACCGGTCTGGATGTCGTTGTAATAGGTCGTCAAATTGCCCGAGACACCCACGGCGCCGGTGCCCTCCAGCCAGTTGACCGCCGGCCCGGGCGCGCCGATGCGCCGGCCCTCGAGGTCGGCCAGGCTCTCGACCGGAAAGCTGGTCATCAGGAGGTAGTTGTCGAGCGCGAAGCCGCCGCCGAGATATTCGAGACCATAGGTCTCCCAGCTCTCGATCATGCCGGGCACCGTGCCGTGCAGGTTGTCGATGACCTCGAGCACCAGCTCCGGCGAGGGCGAGCCGAAGGGCGTGACATAGGTGACGTTCTGCAGCGGCAGAGCCGAAGGCTCGAAGACGGTCGGCACCACGCCGATATCCGCGAGGCCGTCCTCCAGCGCTTCCAGTTCGCCGCCGACGGCGGCCAGTTCGCCGCCATAGTATTCGTTCCACTCGATCTCGTACTCGGTGCCTTCCAGCGCCGCGTCGACGGTCGGGATCAGCGTCTCGCTGAGATGCTTCACCCACAGGAAGATGGGCGGGTGGCCGTTGACCACGTTGATGGTGATGGTCTCCGCGCCGGCGGCGGCGGGTGCGGCCAGGGCGACGGCCAGGCTGGTGGCAAGGATCGGGCGCTTCATGTCGGGTCTTCTCCTCCTCGTTTGCGACGGCCCTGTCAGGCGCGTCGTCGCTTTCCCGCGACCGCCTCGGCGACGGGGGACGGGGTGTCGCCGGCACGGCCGGCGTTTCCGCGGTTCGCCAGAGCGCGCAGCCCGGCGCAGATGAAGGGCACGGTGCGCTCCAGCACCGCCTCGATATCGCTGTCGTCCGCCCGTTCGCTGTCGCTGCTTTCCGTCAGGTCGCCGGCGCGGCCGGTCGGCGCCATCAGCGTCAGCGCGATCGAGATGGCGTGCAGGTAGCCCCACACCGCATCCGCCGGCGAGAGGTCCGGCAGGCACTCCCGGAAGGCGGCGATGAAGGTGCGGGCGATGGCGTTGTAGTTCTCGGCGATCAGGGACTTGGAGCGGTCGTCCGGGGCGTTGGCCATGGTGACGACGAGCTGGGCGTAGTGGCGACCGCCACGGCGGCTGTCGTGGCCGAGTTCGATGGTCGGCCGCAGCAGCGCCTCGACCACCTGCTCCAGCACCGGAGCTGAAGGCCCGGATTCCAGGCGTAGCGCCTGCAGCGTGATCTCGCGCTGCCGGTTGATGGCCCCGGCGCGGCGCCGGAACACGGCGCGGAACAGGCCGTCCTTGCTCTCGAAATGGTAGTGGATGAGCGGCTGGTTGACGCCGGCCCGGTTGGCGATGGCGCGCAGCGAGGCGCCGTCATAGCCGTGCCGGGCGAACACCGCCTCGGCCGCGTCCAGGATGGCGTTGCGCGTGCTCTCGCCGGTTTGCGGCGGCATCGTCTCCCCTCGGGCCTTCCCGTTCCTGTCCCTCTATCGGCCTTCGTGGAGCGAGGCCGAACACCGGAAATCCTATCTTTATTTATCGATCAGTCAAGATCACCTCCGATGGATGCGCATCGGCACCTCGCTTGCGAAAGTCGTAGACGGTGACCGGATTGACTCGCCGTCCGGTTGAAGAATTTTCATAATATTGAGACTGTCGAGGCGGAGCGAGGGGAGGATGCGATGGCGGGAACCATGCAGAGCCGCGGATGGCTCGCGCTCGCGGCGGCGATCGCCGCCTATGGCCTGTCGGGCCTGCCGGCAAGTGCGCAGACCACGTCGGAGGTCTATCTCTACGACGACGACAATTGCACCGGCGAGTACCGCGCCCTGATCGACTCGATCTACGACTTCGACATCATCGATTTCGACAACGAGGTCGACTCCGTCAGGGTGATCAGCGGGACCTGGTACTTCTACCGCGATGCCCAGTTCGGCACCGACAACGGGCCGCCCTTCTCCCTCGGCCCCAGCCCCGATGACTGCTGGAGCGTCGAGGAAGCTTCGGGCGGCCAGTTCCCGGACGACCGCATGTCCTCGGTGCAGCTGGCGCAGCAAACGCCCGGAACGCCGCCACCCGTCGTCATCCTGTTCGACGACACCAACTTCAATGGCTCCGGCCGGCTGCTCACCGCCGCGGAACCCGATTTCGACAACATCGACTTCGACAACGACACGGAGTCGGTGCGCGTGGTCAACGGCACCTGGACGCTCTACCGCGACGCCAATTACGGGGCGCCGCCGAACCGGCCGAGCGTGACGCTGGGACCCGGCGACTACCCCGACATCGCCAACGTCCCGGGCTATCCGCCGGGCACCTTTCCGGGCGACCTGATGTCTTCGGCCATGCCGGTCGCGGATACCCCGCCTCCGCCACCACCGCAGGACGATCCGCCGCCACCGCCGCCACCACCACCTCCGCCGCCGCCGCCGGAGTGCAATCCGACCTATCAGTACCTGGACACCTCGGTGAACCCGCCGGTCTGCCGGTTCAACTGCCACCAGTCGACCCAGCCCGATCCGGCGAGTGGCCAGTGCGTCTGCCTGCCCGGCACGGCCGAGGCCGGCCAGCTGAACGACGGGCGGCGCTACTGCCTGGGTATTCCCGGCAACCAGCCGCCGCCGGTGACCGAGACGCGCTACGACGTACCGGCCGCCCAGGCGATCGGTTATGCCCAGCAACGGGGCTGGGGCTTCTCGACCCAGGTCAGCGGCCCGACCGCCTGCATCCAGGCGGGCAACCAGGTGATCCTGATGCCGAACCCCGCGCTTCTAGGCCAGCAGGTGACCTGCACCGCGACATTCTTCGCCAACCGGCAGCTGGCGCCAGGCTGGCGCTTCGAGAGCTACCAGGCGCAGGCTCAACAGGGCACCTACACGCCGACCGGCCTGGTCGGCCAGTTGCCCTTCTCGCTGAACCTGACGGTGCCCAACGGCCTGATGCAGGGGCTGGCGGTGGTCAATACCATCCGGCTCTACGGTCCGTCGGGACGAAACTGGCAGGAGGCGTTCCAGTAGGCCATCAGGCGCGGAGCAGCAGCGACAGGAATTCGGCGTCCGACCAGTCGCTGCCGCCCAGCATGGCGCGCAGGATGCCGCGGGCCTGGCGCACCACGACCAGGCCACGGCGGCGCACCAGGTAGAGCCGCTGGTCGCCGGCCCCGGCCGCCATGACGATGTCCTCGTCCGCGAAGGCCCGGCCCAGCGCGGCGAAATCCTGGCGGTCGCTGTCCGTGGGGCCAAGGAGGCCGGGCCGCAGCAGCCACCAGGTCAGCCCGTAGCCCGGATTGGCCGCGCTGCCGGTGAAGCAGGCCGCCAGCGCGGAGGGATCGAGCCCGGGACTGCCCGAGAGCACGTACTGACCGAAGGCGGCCAAGGCGCGTGCCGTGAACTGCGCGCCCTGGGGCAGCATCGGGTTGCCGTCCCGGCCGTGGCGCCAGTCGCTGGCGGCGATGCCGAGCGGCGTCAGCACGCGATCGTTGAGCCAGGCCACCGGGTCGCCCTCGCGGCCCGTTGCGCGCAGCTTGCGGCGCATGATCTCGCCGAAGATCTGGAAAGGTACCGGCCCGTAGTCGAAGCGGCTCCCCGGGGCGGCGGTCGGCATGGCGCCAACTGCCGCCGCATAGCCGGGCGGACGGCCGATGCCGCTCTCGATGCCGCCGGTCAGGGTCAGCAGCTGGCGCAAGGTGATCGCCGCGCGGCCGTCCCGCCATTCCGGCAGCGTCGCGGCGCAGGGCTCGTCGAGCGCCAGCAGACCGTCACGCACTGCCGCGGCGGCGATGATGCCGCTGAAGCTCTTGGTGCCGCTGGCAAGTTCCCAGGCGCGGTCCGGCCCGCCCCCGTTCGGGTAGTGCTCGTGGATCGGCTGGCCATGGTCGAGCACCAGGAAGGAGACGCCGCGCCGGTCCGCCGAATAGGCGGCCGCGGCTTCCAGCGGGCCCGACTGGGCGAAGGCGAGGCGCGGCAGGGCGATCAGGGCCGCCGCGCCGGCGATGACAGTGCGTCTGGTGACCGGCATGGACATGCGTCCGCGTGAAGGCGTTGCAGGACGCCGAGAATGCGCCTGCTTGCGGTAACGATAAAGGCGCGGCGGGTGACGATGTGTAACGGGCGCTCCCAGGGTGCTGTGCGCCCATCGAACTGGACCCGCCGGCAATGGGCTGTGTAGAAACGGGGGCATCCGAGTCGGACAGGCCGACCCAGGCCGCCGGTAACCGTTGGAGCCCGCCCCCTTGACCTTGCAACCGATCCTCATCGCCGGCGGCGGCATCGGCGGGCTAGCGACGGCGCTCGGCCTGTCGCGCTTCGGCATTCCGGCGATCGTTTTCGAGAAGGCGCGGGCCTTCGGCGAGATCGGCGCCGGTATCCAGCTCGGCCCCAACGCCTTCCACGCCTTCGACTATCTAGGCGTCGGCCGGGAGGCGCGGCGCACCGCGGTCTATATTGAGGCCTTGCGCCTGATGGACGCGCTCAAGGGCGAGGAGATCACCCACATTCCGCTCGACGCGCCGTTCCGGGAGCGCTTCGGCAATCCCTATGCCGTGGTGCATCGCGGCGACCTGCACAAGGTGCTGCTCGACGCCTGCCGGGCGAGCGACATCGTCGATCTGAGGCCCGCCTCGGAGGTCGTCGACTACGACCAGGACGGCGCCTCGGTGACCGTCACCCTGGCGTCGGGCGACCGCGTGACCGGGCGGGCGCTGGTCGGTGCCGACGGCCTCTGGTCCAGGGTGCGCGGCAAGGTGGTGGGCGACGGCGCGCCCCGGGTCTCCGGCCACACCACCTACCGCTCCGTCATCCCGACAGAGCAGATGCCCGAGGACCTGCGCTGGAACGCCGCCACCCTGTGGGCCGGGCCGAAATGCCACGCGGTGCACTACCCGCTGTCGGGCTGGAAGCTGTTCAATCTGGTCGTCACCTACCACAACGACGCGCCGGAGCCGGTCGCCGGCCAGCCGGTGGAGAAGGCGGAGGTGGCGCGCGGCTTCGCCCACACGCACGAACGCGTGCGCTCGATCATCGAGCACGGCAACGATTGGAAGCTGTGGGTGCTGTGCGACCGCGATCCGGTGGACAACTGGGTCGACGGCCGGGTGGCGCTGCTGGGCGACGCCGCCCACCCGATGCTGCAATACGCCGCCCAGGGCGCCTGCATGGCGATGGAGGACGCGGTCGCACTCGCCCACATGATGGACGACCATGGCGGCGACGTGGAACCGGCCTTCGAGGCCTATCGCCAGGCGCGCGTGGTGCGCACCGCCCGGGTCCAGCTCGTCTCGCGCTTCCTGGGCGAGCATGTCTATCACCCTGCCGGCGCCCATGCCGCCGTGCGGGACAGCATGATCAAGTCGAAATCGACCGATCAGCTCTACGACGCCATCGCCTGGCTCTATGGCGGACGGGCCGTCGATGGCGCCGCTGCCTGAGCCTGTGGGCTCGGCGGGCGCGCCACCCGCGCTCGACAAGATGGCCATCGTCAACCTGCTGGCGCGACGCTTCGGCTACCGCCGCTTCCTCGAGCTCTCGACACCGACCACCGGCCTCCGCTTCGACCGGCTCGACCGCCAGCAGCTGACCGAGGCGCTGCGGATCGAGTATGGCCGCGAGGCGACCGGCTCTCGCCGACGCGGGGGAAGCGAACAACCTGCCGACTGGTCGACCGACGGGCTGGACATCGCCGCGCCGCTGGCGGCCCTCGATGCGGCGGCCGGCGCGATCGACATCGCGCTCGTCGATCCGTTCCACACCTACGACCAATCCCTGCGCGATATCGAGGCCGTCTGGCGGCGCCTCCGGCCCGGCGGCGCCCTGGTGGTGCACGACTGCCTGCCCGGTCATCCCGCGCTGGTATCGCCGAACTATGTCGATGGCGCTTGGTGCGGGGAAACCTACCGGGCCTTCGTCGACATCACCCGGGCCCTGGCCGATCCCTTCGTCACCGTCGACGTGGACTATGGCTGCGGCGTGATTGCCCGGCCCGGACAGGCGGCGCGCGACGAGGGTCTGGCGGGCGTTCTGGCAACGGTTCGCCGCGGCGGTCACGCCGACACGCGCTACGCCCGGTATCTCGAGGCGCGCTGGAGCCGCCTGGCGGATGACGGCCGGCGCTTCCGCTTCTTCCGGCGTCATCGCCGTCGCCTCGCCAACGTGATCGGCGGCGCGGCGTTTATTCGGCTCCTCGCGGCCGCCTCGGCGCGCCCTATCCCAGTTTCGCCAGCAGGCGGACGATCCACCGGGTCCGTGCGCTGAACAGTTTGGGCGCGTAGTAGGCGCCGGCGGCGCGCTTGGAAACCTCGCCCAGCGTCGGATAGGGCGCCACGTGCCGGGCGATCGCCTGCAGCTTGAGCTTGCCCGCAACCGCGAAGATCCAGGGCTGCAGCAGGTTGCCGGCGTCCTTGCCGACGATGCCGGCGCCCACCACGCGACCGCCCCGCCGGGTCACCACCTTGATCAGCCCCTCGGTCCGGCGTTCGGCCTGGGCCCGGTCGTTTTCCGCGAACGACCAGCGCCAGACCTCGACGCGGTCGGCGCCGTGGCGCGCCCGTGCCGCGGCCTCCGTCAGGCCGACCTGGGCCAGTTCGGGATCGCAGTAGGTGACGGCCGGTATGGCATCGTAGGAGACCTTGGCGGGCAGCCGGAACAGCGCGTTCTGGATGACGATACCGGCATGATAGCCGGCAACATGGGTGAACTGCGGCCCGCCGGCCACGTCGCCCAAGGCGAAGACGCGGCGGTTGGTGCGGCTGCGCAGGCGCCGGTCGACATCGATGCCGCGCGTGTTGACCGCCACTTCAGCGTTCTCCAGCCCCAGTCCGTCGACCACCGGCTGGCGCCCGGCGGCGACCAGCAGGTGGCTGCCCTCGATGCGCTCGCCGCCCGCCAGCGTCAGCGTGATCGCCCCGGCCGGGCCCGCGACCCGTTCGATGGCGACGCCGTCGCGCAGGGTCACCCCCTCCGCCTCCAGCCGGGCGCGCAGGATGGCGGTGAGCTCCGGGTCGTCGCGGCCGAGCAGGCTGGCCGCCTCCAGAACCGTCACCCGCGATCCCAGCCGGCGATGGGCCTGCGCCATCTCCACACCGATCGGCCCGCCGCCGATGATCAGCAGGTGGTCCGGCCGTTCCCGGTTGGCGAACAGCGTTTCGTTGGTGAGGTGGGGCGTCTCGGAAAGGCCGGGGATCGGCGGCAGGGAAGGTCGCGAGCCGGTGGCGATGACGAAGCGCCGGGCCCGGATCGTCCGCCCGCCCGCCACGACCTCGCGCGGTCCGGTGAAGCGGGCTTCGGCCTTGATCACCGTCACGCCCAGCCCCTCGAAACGCTCGACGCTGTCGAGGGGCGCGATGGCGGCGATCACCTCGGCGACATGCGCCTGCACCCGGGCGAAGTCGATGTCCGGCTCGACCGGCGCCACGCCGAAGGCGGCGCCGCCGCGCATGGCGGCGGCCTGTTCCGCCGCGGCGAGCATGGCTTTCGAGGGCACGCAGCCATAGTTCAGGCAGTCGCCGCCCATCGCCCCCTTCTCGATCAGGACCACGGACGCGCCCATCTGCACCGCGCCGGCGGCGACCGACAGACCGGCCGACCCGGCACCGATGACGCAGAGGTCCGGGGTCAGTATCTCTGCCATCGCCTCGCTATCCGGTTTGTCGGCATCATCTTCGCCAATCCCCTTGGCCCGACCCGCTCCGGCCGGCTACACCCTAGGGGCAGATAGTCGGGCCCGGGAGCGGGTCCAGGCAAGTATCGCTTGCGCGCGAACACGGATGCGTGAGGATTGCCGCGATCCGCGGGACAGCCGAGGCGGGGAGGCCGAGGGCAGGAATGGAAATCATCGTCGTCGACGGGCAGGCGCTCAACGTGGTCGAGCAGGGCGATCCGGACGGGCCGGCGCTGGTCTTCGCAAATTCGCTGGGCACCGACCACCGGGTCTGGGACCGTGTGGCCAGCGCCTTCATGGCCGACTTCCGGGTGATCCGCTACGACAAGCGCGGCCACGGCCTGTCGGACGCGCCGACGGGCGACTACACCATCGCCGAGCACACCGCCGACCTGATCGGCATCCTCGACGCCAAGGGCGTGGCCAAGGCGGCGGTCGCGGGCGTCTCCGTCGGTGGCCTGATCGCGCAGTCCCTGGCCCTGTCGGCGCCGCAGCGGGTGTCCGCCTTGATCCTCAGCAACACCGCGGCGAAGATCGGCACGGCCGAGAGCTGGGCCGAGCGGATCGCCGCGCTCGAGACCGGCGGCATCGCCAGCATCGCCGACGCCATCCTCGAGCGTTGGTTCTCGCCCGACTTCTTCACCCATCGCGCCGACGAGCTGCGCGGCTGGCGCAACATGCTGCTGCGCACGCCCCTGGCCGGCTATCGCGGCACCTGTGCCGCCATCCGCGACGCCGATTTCCGCGCGCGCGTCGGCACAATCGCCGTGCCCACGCTGTGCATCGGCGGCCGCCACGACGGCTCGACGCCGCCGGAAGCCGTGCAGGCGCTGGCCGATGCCATCCCCGGCGCCCGCTTCACGCTGATCGAGGAGGCCGGGCACCTGCCCTGCGTCGAAGCGCCTGAGGCGGTGGTCGCCGCCATGCGCAGCACGGTTGTCGGGAACGGCTAGGTCGCCGGTCATGAGCCTGTCGCCGCTCGACTCCGACCTCTATCGCGGGCTGCTCGGCGACCCCGCGATCGACACGCTGTTCGGCGACGCGGCGGTTATCGCGCGCCTGCTCGAGGTCGAAGCCGCTCTCGCCCTGGCGCAGGCGGAAACCGGCACCATTCCCCGGGAGGCCGGCGCGGCGATCGCCGAGGCCTGCGGGAGGATGGCCGTCGCGCCCGCAGAACTTGGCCCGGCGACCGCGTCGGCCGGGGTGCCGGTCGCCGCCCTGGTCTCGAGGCTGCGGCAGGCGGCCGGTGAGGCCGGCGCCTGGGTCCATTGGGGTGCCACCAGCCAGGACATCGTCGACACCGGCTTCGTGCTGGGCGCCGCGCGGGCCCTGAAGCGGCTGGCGGCGCAGCTCGACGCCGTGATCGGCCTGCTCGCCGATCTCGCCGAGGCCCATGCCGAGACCGTCATGGTCGGACGCACGCGCTGGCAGCAGGGCGTGCCGATCACCTTCGGGCTGAAGGTGGCCAACTGGCTCGATCCGCTCCTGCGCACCCGCGACGACCTGGCGCCGGTGCGCGCCCGGGTGCTGGTCTCGCAGCTGGGCGGGGCAGCAGGCAGCCGCTCGGCGCTCGGTGCCCGGGCGGCGGAAACGACGCGTCTCATGGCCCGGCGGCTCGGCCTCGGCCTGCCCGACCTGCCCTGGCATTCCAGCCGCGACCGCATGCTGACGCTTGGTGCCTGGCTGGCCAGCCTGACCGGGTCGCTCGGCCGCATCGGCCAGGACGTGGTCCTGCTCTCGCAGATGGAGATCGGCGAGCTGCGCATCGCCGGCGGCGGCGGGTCCAGCACCATGCCGCACAAGGCCAATCCGGTGGCCGCCGAGATGCTGGTTGCCGCCTCCCGGACGTCGGCTGGCCTGCTGGGCACGCTGGCCCAGTCTCTGCTGGCCGAGCAGGAGCGCAGCGGCATCGCCTGGACCGGTGAGTGGCTGACCCTGCCGCCGCTCGTCGGCCTCGCCGGTGGCGCCCTGGTCAATGCCCGCCGCGCCCTCGAGGGACTGCATGTCGACGCCGGTCGCATGGCCGCCAACCTCGCCGCCGGCAAGGGTCTGGTGCTGGCCGAGGCGCTGACCTTCGCGCTCGCCCGGCACCTGCCGCGCGACGAGGCGGCGGCCCTGGTCGGCCAGGCGGCTGCCCGCACCTCCACCGAGGGCATCCAGCTCGTCGACGCGGTGCTGGCATCCCTGCCGCCCGACATCGCCGCCAGCCTCGACCGCGACACGCTCGCCGATCCGGCGAATGCCATCGGCGACAGCGCCCAGCTTGCCCGGGCCACAGCCGCGCGGGCGTGATCCTGTCCATTATCAATCAATTAGAGCGGATTCACATACCTTGACGGAAGCGCTTCCGCGATTCCGTCAAGGTATGATCCGCTCTAGGACCGGCAGGTGGCCGGGCGTCCCAAGAGCCCGGCACCGAAGACGGGATCGGGGCCGCCGGCGCCGAGATCGCGGGCCGTCTCCAGCAGGACCGACCGAACGCCATCCGGCGTCGTGATGCCGTCTTCCGCCAGCACTGCCGCCGCGGCGGTGACGAAGGGCGCGGCGAAGGAGGTGCCGGACAGGGTCCGGGGGATGGCGCCACGGCCGATCCCCGGAATGCCGACGCCCGGCGCGGCGACGTCCACATGGCTGCCGCGCACGGCATTGGCGTAGATCGCGCCGGCGGCGTCGACGGCGGTCACGGCGATGACTTCCGGCAGCGAGGCCGGCGCCAGCGGCGGGCTACTGGCACCGCGATTGCCGACGGCCGCCACCGGCACGATGCCACGCGCGACGAGCCGGCGGATGGCCAGCGCGACCACCGGGCTCGGCGTACCGGCGAGCGAGAGGTTGACCACGTCGACCTCGCGCGCCGCCAGCCAGTCGAGCGCGGCGACGACGCTGAAGGCCTCCGCCCGTGCCGTCTCGTCGGCGAAGACCTGCGCGACGTCCAGGCGCAGTCCGGTGAGCAGGCCGGGCACGCTGCCATCCGCGCTGCCGACCAGGATGCCGGCGATCGCCGTGCCGTGATCGCCGGGCAGGATCGCGCCACCACCGTCGAAGCGGGCCTGGTGCACGGTCGCCGCTCCGGCCGCCAGCGCCGACAGGTCGACGCCGGTGTCGAGGAGGCCGATCGCGGTCGTCACCCGGCAGGGCCGGGGCCAGCCGATCAAGGCCGTCGCTGCGCCCGGCGCGCCCAGCACCAGGCCCTGCTGCAGAGGATAGAGACGGTTGAGGTCGATCAGCAGGTCGGGGAAGCGCAAGGCCAGGGCGTTGCGCGCGCCGACCGGGTCGGTGCCGGCCGGCAGGGAGAGGCGGGTGAGCTCGAAGCCGAGCGCGCCCAGCGGCCGGCTCTCCAGCACCCGATAGCCGAGCCGGTCGATCTCCGTGAGGAAGCCACGTTCGCCGCCGACGACGAGCAGCTCGCCGGCGACGAAGTCGCGCTGCGGCGGCGGCACGATGCCGGGTATGTCGTCATCGTCGTCGTATTCGAAGCGGTCGTCATCCCGGTCATCGTCGTCGTCACCATCGTCGTCGTCATCATCATCATCGTCGTCGTCATCGTCATCATCGTCGTCATCGTCGTCGCCGTCGTCATCGGCCCAGGCGGGCTGACCCAGCGGACCGCCGGGCTCGGCGACCGTGACGACCACGCCAACCGAGGCGCTCAGGGCGCAGAGCAGGAAGCCACGCCGCAGAGTGGCGAGGAGCAGGCCGAGCGCGCTCATGGTGCGGGGTCGAGGGCAATGGTGGCGATGCGCCAGCCGGCCTCGGCCGGGCAGGCGAGCCCCGCGCTTCGCGGCAGGGCGTCTCCGGCGAAGGCGACGACGAAGCAGTCTTGCGCTGCCGGCGTGGCGGCGGGTGCTGCGAAAAGCCGCCAGGCGCCGCCACCGGCAAGCCTGCCCTGCCGTTCGCCACCACCGGCATCGAGCAGGCCGGGCAGGGCGGGTTGCACCTCGGCCGGGATGTCGAGCCCGCCACCCGAGGCCAGCGTGAAGCCCGACTCGTCTCGCGGCGTGGTGGCGACAACGACGGACAGCAGCAGTGTTGCCACAAGCGCCGCAGGGGCGACTGCCAGGCGCCAGGTCCGGCTGTGGGTAAGGCGGCCGAGGCGCGCGCGCCAGTCCGGGGCCGATGCGGGCGCATCCGCCGTCTCGATGGCGGCCAGAAGATGCGGTGGCTGTGGCGCCGCCAGGATCGCGCCGAAGGCACCTTCCGCCTGGTCGCGGCTGGCGATCAGCCGCTCGACGATCGCGGCCGCATGGCAGTCGCCGGCGATCAGCGCCTGCACCGCCTCACGCTCGTCGATGTCGAGCTCGCCGTCCACATAGGCGACCAGCCGGTCCTGCTGGGGATGGCCGGCCTGGATTTCGGGGCGTTTCGGGGTCATCGTCCGGTCGCTCCTTCAGCGTTTCCGGTCTCGTCGAGGGCCGCCGCCAGGGCGAGGCGGGCCCGGGACAGCCGGCTCATCACCGTGCCCTGGGGAATGCCGAGGATCGCGGCGGTCTCCGCGTAGGACATGCCCTCGACCGTGGCCAGCATCAGCACGGCCCGCTGTTCCACCGGCAGGGCGAGGATCAGCCGCTCCACCGCGCCCAGGGTCAGTCTGGCCTCGGCTGTCCGATGGGCGCTGGGGTCGCCGAGCGGCAGACTGTCGGGGTCGACCTCCTCGCGATGGCGCAGGCGGCGCCGGCCGTCGATCCAGAGATTTTGCACGATGCGGAAGAGCCAGCTGTCGAGCCGCGTGCCGGCCTGCCATTGCCGACGCTTCTCCAGCGCCCGCAGGCAGGCCGACTGCACCAGGTCGTCGGCCTCCGCCAGCGAGCGCGTGAGGCCATAGGCGAAGCGCCGGAGGCGCGGCAGGAGGTCGATGAGCTGCCGCCGGAAGGCATCGTCAGGTGGTGGGGCAGGCATGGGCGGCTGGGCTCCTGGCGACGTCAGGCGATCAATATCGTCCGGCCGTGCCGAGCTGCAACAGCTGGGCGATCTGCGCCGGCGTCAGGCTGCCGAGCAGGCCCTCCACCGTACCTGGAAGCGGTTGGCCGTAGCGTCCACCCCCGAGATACTGGCCCAGGAGCTGCGGACCCAGCCTGGCCAGAAGCTCGCCCAGGATTGCCGCGGTGTCGTTGCCGGTTCCGCCACCGGTCCAGGGACGGTCCCAGCGGCCGCCACGGCCCCAATCCGGTGCGGATCCGCGGCCGGGCGGGCTCGCCCATCCCGGTCCCGGCCAGACGGGTGCGCCGTTCCATACCGGCCCGCCATTCCAGATCGGACCACCGGTCCAGGGAGGCCCACCGGTCCAGGGAGGGTTACCGGTCCAGCCGGGCGCGCCACCCCAGCGGCCCCTGTCGTCCCAGTCGTCATCGTCCCGGTCGTCATCGTCCCAGTCGTCGTCCCAATCATCGTCATCCCAATCTTCGTCCCAGTCGTCATCGGCGCGGGCGGTGACGGTGAGCGGCGTCCAGACGAGGGCGAGGCGCGGTGTGCCGTCGGCATCCAGTGCCGGGAGCGGCAGGGAAAGAGGCGCCAAGCCGCCGCCGGCCAGGGCGAAGGCGGAGGTGAGGAGGCAGGTTCTGAGGCGCATGGAGGGCTCCCGTGATCGGTGATCGATGGCGGCGACCGGCAATCCGGCCTACCGCATCTCGATACCGACAACGGGTGCGGTCGGGGAATATTCCCCGATCCGGCGAAAAACCGTCAGCCGGCCTGCCGCGCCTTGGCCTCGATGCGGCGCGCATGCAGCACCGGCTCGGTATAGCCGTTGGGCTGCTCCCGTCCCTTGAAGACGAGATCGCAGGCCGCCTGGAAGGCGACGCTGTCGTCGAACGCCGGCGCCATCGGGCGGTAGGCCGGATCGCCGGCATTCTGACCATCGACCACCGCCGCCATGCGCTTCAGCGTCTCCATCACCTGCGCCTCGGAACAGACGCCGTGATGCAGCCAGTTGGCGATGTGCTGGCTGGAGATGCGCAAGGTCGCCCGGTCCTCCATCAGGCCGACATCGTCGATGTCCGGCACCTTGGAGCAGCCGATGCCCTGGTCGATCCAGCGCACCACGTAGCCGAGAATGCCCTGGGCGTTGTTGTCGAGCTCCTGCTGGATCTCCTCGGCCGTCCAGTTCGGCCGCGTGGCGACCGGGATCGTCAGGATGTCGTCGAGGCTCGCCCGCTGGCGCCGGGAGAGCTCGCGCTGGCGGGCGGCGACGTCGACCCTGTGGTAGTGGGTGGCGTGCAGCGTGGCGGCGGTGGGCGAGGGCACCCAGGCGGTGTTGGCGCCGGCCATGGGGTGGCCGATCTTGGCCTCCAGCATGTCGGCCATCCGGTCGGGCATGGCCCACATGCCCTTGCCGATCTGGGCGTGCCGGCGCAGGCCGCAGGCGAGGCCGACATCGACGTTGCGGTCCTCATAGGCCTGGATCCAGGGAGCCGCCTTCATGTCGCCCTTGCGGATCATCGGCCCCGCCTCCATCGAGGTGTGGATCTCGTCGCCCGTGCGGTCGAGGAAGCCGGTATTGATGAAGACGACGCGCTCGGCGGCGACGCGGATGCATTCCTTCAAATTGATCGTGGTGCGCCGCTCCTCGTCCATGATGCCCATCTTCAGCGTGTTGCGGGCCATGCCCAGAACGTCCTCGACGCGGGCGAACAGCTCAGCGGCGAAGGCGACCTCTTCCGGCCCGTGCATCTTCGGCTTGACGATGTAGACCGAGCCGGCGCGGCTGTTGTGGAGGACGCCCGTGCCCTTCAGGTCGTGCAGCGCGATGGCCGATGTCACCATGGCGTCGAGCAGGCCTTCCGGCACCTCGTTGCCGTCCGCGTCCAGCACGGCCGGGTTGGTCATCAGGTGGCCGACATTGCGCACCAGCATCAGGCTGCGGCCGGGCAGGGTCAGCGGTGCCCCGGAAGGTCTGGTGTACTGCCGGTCCGGGTTCAGCCGCCGCGTCAGCGTCCGGCCGCCCTTCTCGAAGCTCTCCTCGAGGTCGCCGCGCATCAGGCCCAGCCAGTTGCGGTAGACACCGACCTTGTCCGCGGCGTCGACGGCGGCGACGGAGTCCTCGCAGTCCTGGATGGTGGTCAGCGCGCTTTCCAGCACCACGTCGGCGATGCCGGCCGGGTCATCCCGGCCGATCGGGTGATCCCTGTCGATCACGATTTCCGCGTGCAGTCGATGCTTGACGAGGAGGATGGCCTCGGGCGCCTCGGCCGGACCGCGATAGCCGGCGAAGCACTCGGCATGGGCCGGCGTGGAGGCCGCGCCATCCTTGAGCGTCACGGTCAGCATGCCGTTGTAGACCGAGAACCCGGTGGCGTCGGCATGGCTGCCGCTGGCCAGCGGCGCGATCTCGTCGAGCAGGCGGCGGGCCCAGGCGATCACCTTTTCGCCGCGCTTCGGGTTGTACGCGGCCGTGCGCTCCGCGCCGTCCGCCTCGGCGATGGCGTCGGTGCCGTAGAGCGCGTCGTAGAGGCTGCCCCAGCGGGCGTTGGCGGCGTTCAGCGCGTAGCGGGCGTTGGAGACCGGCACGACGAGCTGCGGCCCGGCGACGCGGGCGATCTCGTCGTCGACAGTCTCGGTGGTGACGGCGAAGTCCTCGCCCTCCGGCAACAGGTAGCCGATCTCCTCCAGGAAGGCGCGATAGGCGGCGGGGTCTATGGCCTCGCCCTGGCGGGCGCGGTGCCAGTCGTCGATCCTGCCCTGGAGTTCGTCGCGCTTCGCCAGCAGGTCCCAGTTGCGGGGTGCGAGGTCGTGGACGATCGCCTCGAAGCCGTTCCAGAAGGTCTCGGGATCCACACCGGTGCCCGGCAGCGCCTCCTCGTTGATGAAGTCGAAGAGAACCGTCGCGACCTTCAACCTGCCATGCTCCGTGCGTTCGACCATTGGTGCCGTCCTCGCTGCCTCGATCCGGGAGCCCCGTCGATACTGGGGAAAGGCGGCAGGCGCAAGCCGCTCAGACCGGGGGTACCGGAAGGAAGAGCACAAGCGCCAGGCCGATCGCCCCACCAAGGACGATGGCGCCCATCACCGGCAGGGCGTAGCGGGCGAGGCCGATGCCGCCGACGGCGCCCAGCATGACCGATTTCGACGCCGTGTTGGCGAGCGCGGTGAGGGCGATCGCGGCCGTGGCGAGCGGCAGGTCCATGCCGCCGGTGGCGGCGTTGGCCAACGTCACCGTCATGGCGTCGACATCGAGCAGCCCGGCGAGCAGGGCCGCGCCGACCACCCCGCCGGCGCCCAGCCAGTCCTCCGCCGCGCTGACCAGAAGCTGGGTGGCGGCGAGCAGCAGGGCGAAGAGGAGCGCCACGCGCAGCGCGAGCGGGTTCGCCAGGTCCGCGCCGTCGGGTGGCGGGGATGCCCGCCGGCGCCCGATCGCCAGCGCCGCCAGTCCGCCGAGCAGCAGCGCCGGCAGCGCCAGGACCGCGAGCGGCAGGGCGAGGACCGGGGCGAGCAGGCTGCCCACGACGAGGATGCGCACGACCATCACCAGGTTGGCGATGGTGATGCCGGCGGCGAGCGGGCGGCGCAGGGCGGGCGTGCGTTTGGCCATGCGGGCGAAGGACAGCGTCGCCGCGGTCGAGGAGACGAGGCCGCCGGTCAGCGCGGTCAGGGCGATGCCACGCCCCGGACCCAGCGCCTTCATGGCCACGTAGCCGGCGAAGGAGAGGGCGGAAATCAGCACCACCAGCAGCCAGATGCGGAACGGGTTGAGGGCGCCGTAGGGGCCAAAGTCCTGGTCGGGCAGCACCGGCAGGACGACGACGGAGATCAGCAGCAGGCGCAGCACGGCCCAGAAGTCGCGCTCGTCGATGCGGGTCAGCAGCGCGTGCAGGCTGGGCTTGAGGGCAAGCAAGAGGGCGACGACGACGGCGCTGGCCGCCGCGGCCTCCCGCTCGCCATAGGCGGCCAGCGCGCCGAGCAGGAAGGTCAGCACGCCGGCGACCACGGTGGTGATGCCGACATCGTGGTCGAGATCGACCGAGCGCCAGTGCCCGGCGGCAAGCAGGCCGGCGACGGCCAGCAGGCCGAAGCCCAGCAGGCTGCCGCCGAGATGGATGGCGAGCAGGCCGGTGATGCCGCCGCCGAGGCCCAGCAGGCCGAAGGTGCGCAGGCCCGCGACGCGGTCGCCCTCGCGGGCGGCGCGTGCCTGCCAGCCGCGCTCCAGCCCCACGATCAGGCCGATGGCGAGCGCGGTGACGAGACCGCCGATCCAGGTTTCAAGCTCCATGGCTGGGCTAAGCTGAGCCAGCCTCGGCGCCGCTGGTCAAGCTTTCCCGATCAGCTTCTCCGCGCGCCGCCGGCGCGAACCGAGCGCGCCGTGTGGCGCACGACGGAGATGAGGAGGATCAGCGCGACCAGCGCTTCGGCGGCGGGCGGCACGATCATCGCCACGCTGTCGAGCGTGACCGCCGGGACCAGAAAGGCCAGGACCTCGCCCGGCACGACGCGGCCGATCGCCAGCGGCAGGACGAGATAGCTGAGGCCGATGAAGACCAGCACGCCGATCACCCGTCCGCGCTTGTCCGGCACGGCGAAGGCGGCGGAAAGCAGCAGCGTGTCGCGGATCGCGAAGCACAGCAGCGCGACCAGGAAGGCTTCGCCGTTGATCGACGACAGCCGCCACACGGAGACGCCGCTCTGCTGGCCGAGCGCGACGATGCCGAAGACCACCGCACCGGCGGCGAACAGCAGGCCGTAGAGGAAGATCGGCGTGCGGGCGAGCGCCCGCAGGGGACGCCGGCGCATGGCCGAGGCCCAGCGCCGCCAGCCGAGCGCGTCGGGTGGCAGCACGACGGCCGCGGCGTAGGTCGCCGCCAGCATGGCGAGCAGCATGAGGAGGGCCGCGAGATAGCCCTTGGGCGGCAGCACGGCGCCGACGACCTGCGGCAGTCCAGTGACGTCGAGCCCGCCGGTCAGCGCCGCGAGGAAGGCAAGGAAGACGATCCACACCCAGGGCGCGGTCGGCACGGCCAGCGCCTGGCGCATCAGCCGGTAGTCGGCGACCAGCAGCCACAGCGTGGCGACGGCCGCCAGGGCGAGCATGAAGCGGTCGGGCGGCAGGGCATGGCCGTAGAGGCTGAGCGCCACCGGCCCGTCGATGCCGTCGCGGCTGGCGAACAGGGCGAAGCCGACCAGGATGCCGACGAGATGCGCGAAGGCGACGACCGCGCGGCTGCGCGTCTCCCGCCTGAGCGCGAAGGAGAGGCCGATGGCGAAGGCGGCGGCGTGGGCGGCGATCGCCGCCAGCACGATGAAGGCGAGCCGGCGCAGGGCCTCGGCCTCGGTGCCCGCGCCCCAGAGATAGGCCGGGATGAGGACGACGAGCGCGATGATCCAGGCCGCCGCGGGGGCGCCGAGCAGCTTGCCCCAGCTCATCGCCCAGGGGCCGATCATCGACAGGCGCTGGCCGTCCCAGGTGCCCGCGCCGATCTCGCTCAACACTGCGTCGGCGGCGCTGCGCGTGCCCCAGAGGATAAGGAAGACCGCGAGCAGGCCTTCCGCCATGCCGGCGACGGCGACGCGGGCGAAGGCCGCGGGGTCGCCGACCAGCTGGTTCAGCCCCGGCAGCACGCCGATCAGCGCCGGTCCGGCTACCAGGTAGGCGCCGACCAGAAGGGCCAGGGCGGCGGCGGCCAGCGCGAACAGCCGGAACGGGCCGGTCTCCAGCCAGAGATTGCGGGTGAATTCCGGGTTCACGGCGAAGCCTCCGGCGCTGCCGGCGCGGCCGCCCGGCGCACCGATTTCAGGTAGGCGTCCTGCACCAGGTCGCGGGCCTCCCCGAAGCTGGCGACGGCGATGCCGTCGGCGACCAGCGCCGCCAGCAGCCGGGCCCGCTCCTCGGCCGTGCCGACGAAGCGGAAGCGCACCATGTCGCCGTCCGGCAGCACGTCGCGCACCTGGTCCTGGCGGCGCAGGCTCGCCTCCACCGAAGCGGCGGTTGTCTCCCCGACGAAGCGCAGGGCCAGCCAGGCGGAGCGGCCCGACAAGCCCTCCCCGGCGCGGTCGTGCAGGTGCTGGTGGTCGACGATGCGGCCGCCCGAGACGATCAGCACGTCGGTCGAATAGTCCTCCAGCTCCGCCAGGATGTGGCTGGAGACGAGGATGGTCATGCCCTCGCCGTTCAGGTTGACGATGAAGCGGGAGAGCTCCATGCGCGCTTCCGGGTCGAGGCCCGACGCCGGCTCGTCCAGCAGCAGCACCTTGGGCTTGTGGATCACCACCTGGGCGATGGCCAGGCGTTGGCGCAGGCCGCGCGACAGGCGCCCCGCCTTCTCGCCCAGCCGGTCGGTGAGGCCCAGCGCCTCGGCCGCCCAGGCGATGCGCGCCGGCCGCTCGGCGCGGTCCACGCCGAAGGCGGCGGCGTGGAAGGCGAGGCAGCGGCGCACGCTGAGCTCGTCGTAGAGCCCGAACAGGTCGCGCAGATAGCCGATATGCCGGTGCGCCAGGCGCGGCTTGGCCAGCACGTCGACGCCGTCCACCGCGACCGCGCCGGTGACCGGCTGGTCGAGGCCGGCCAGGCAGCGCATCAGCGTGGTCTTGCCGGCGCCGTTCGGGCCGACCAGCGCCGTCACGCTGCCCGCCGCGATGGTGCAACTGACCTCGGTCAAGGCGCGCTTGGTCGGATAGTCGAAGGTCAGATTGTCGATGGAAATCATCGGTGGAACGTGCTTGCCTGCGTCTGGGTGCGGGTGGCCGTGCGGCCGGAGAAAGCAGAAGGGCGGGGCGGAAATAGGGCCGTCCCGCCGGGTTCGCGGCTGCGTGCCAGCGTGGCATGCCGCGGCCGCGCCAACAAGCCGGACGCGAACGCGCCAACCGGCTTCAAGGCGGCACTGCCGCCGGTAATGAAGGAGGATGCCAGCGCCATGATGCTGGAGCCGGAAGGAACGCTCGGCCTGTGGTCCTGGCGGCGCGCCGTCGCCGACCTCTACCAGGCGGTGCGCGCCATGCCGGACCCCGAGCGCGCCTGGTCCATGTGGCGGACCGGGCGGAACCGGCTGTTCCGCGGCCATCCGGCCTCGCCGGTCAGGGCGGAGGCCCGGGCCGAGTTCGCCGACCTGCCCTTCTATCCCTACGATCCGGACTTCCGTTTCGTGGTCGACGTGGAGGAGCCGGAACGGCCGGAATCGCTCACCATCGCCGCCGGGCCGGACGGCGTGGTGCATCTGCGCGCCTTCGCCCGTACCCGCGGCCTGGTCCCCGATCTCGGCGGCGAACTGACGCTCTACTGGCTGACCGGCTATGGCGGCGGGGTCTTCCTGCCGTTCAGGGACGCGACCTCCGGCCAGGACACGTTCGGCGGTGGACGCTATCTGCTCGACAGCGTCAAGGGTGCCGATCTCGGCTGGAACGACGACGGCCAGGTCATCCTCGACTTCAACTTCGCCTTCTCGCCCTCCTGCGCCCACGACCCGCAATGGGCCTGCCCCCTCGCGCCCAGCGGCAACACCCTGCCGGTCTCGGTGACGGTGGGGGAGAAGCTGGGGTAGGCTCATGCAAGATTTAAGGATTGAGATATTGATCGCTATAATAGAACGGAAATGCCGCCTTGAGGAAAATGAGTCGGATATGTCGCGGTCTAGCCAAATTTGACGGGCGGGGTGTTCAATGGGCGAGCGACAAATTAGAATCTTAGAATGTCAACGGTGAAAGTAGCCAAGCTTCCTGTGAACCCAGCCGTCCTGGTTTGGGCACGGTTCCGTGCGGGCTATTCCGTTGATGATGTAGCATCGAAGATCAGCACTAACCCGGATCGGGTGCGGGAATGGGAGCGAGGCGATCGCAGCCCAACGCCACGACAGGGCCGAGCTCTGGCCAAGCTTTACGATCGGCCATTTCTCGAATTTTTCGCCCGAAACATCCCTGAAGTTCCCGATGTGGAACTTGTGCCTGATTTTCGACTGTTCTCGGGATCCGGGCCGACCGATCAGGAGGTTCGGGCGCTCCGGGGGATTCAGGCGTGGGCGGAGGAGCAGCGGGCAAATGCGCTGGCGCTAATTGAGGAACTCGGTGAGCGCCCACCCGTCCTTTCCGAGAATCTGACGTTCACCATTGAGTCTAATCCATCGGATGCGGCGGCTATCGCTCGAGAGGCGATGCGGTTTGGTATTGAGGACCAAATTGACCTGCCGATCCGCGAACGCGATCAGATACCGTCCGTGCTTCGGGACCGCATCGAGGCGATGGGCGTGCTGGTTCTGCGGCAGAACGGGCTGACCAAGCTTCGGGCACGAGGTATTTGTCTGTATGCGACCCCACTGCCGGTGATCGTTTTTGGCGGCGAAGCGCCGAGTGCGCAGGCATTCACGCTTGCGCATGAGTTCGGGCATGTCCTTACCCGGACCAGCGCTATCAGCGGCGGTCCGTCCGCCGGGACAGATTCCGCATCGGCAGAGCGGCACATAGAAGATTGGTGCAACGCATTTGCCGGAGCGTTTCTCGTTCCGGCTGATTGGCTTGAAAGGTATGAGGCGCGACCCGACGAGCCCCAGGCTTCATTTGATTCTCGTCGACTGTCAGACCTTGCTGGGTCTTTCGGGATCAGCAGGCATGCCATGCTGGTACGCCTTGTGAACCTTGGGTATGTGCAATCCAGTTTCTACTGGAATACGATGCGGCCGATCTTCCAGCGCGAAGAGGCAAATTTTGTCGCGCACGGCAGACCGAAGTACTACGGAAAGCGCTACGTCAACAGTAGAGGCCATTTTTATACGGGTCTTGTCCTTGAAGCGTGGGGTTCTGGAATCATTAGCAGCCACAACGCTGCCGAATATATGGGGATAAACAATCTACTACACCTGAACGCCATAAGAGAGGAGTTCAGGGTGTAAATGCACAAATATTGCTTGGACACTTCTGGAATTTCGAACCCAGTAATGGAAATGCCGGAGACGATTTATGTTTCTCTGTGGGGGCAAGTAGTAAAACTGATTCATGGCCACATTTTCTGCTGGAACTACGAGATCAGCGTCGAGTTGAAGTCAGTCTACGGTGTTGCCGGAGATGCTCTCAAATCCTGCAACGGCGAGTGCTGTTTTGAGGTTGGTGTTGGTGACTGGGGGTGGGAAGAATATCTCGCATGGGTCGAGTCTTGGCGGAAAAAATATAATGACTATATTTCAGAATATAACGGTGGTAGGAAGAATACGATCAGCTTGAATGACTTATCAATTGTAGCATTAGCTAAGACTCTTGGTCGACCAGTGGTCAGTATGGAGAAGAGAAACCTCGGACCGCCGAGCGCGACCAAGATGAGGATACCCGATCTTTGTGATCGAGAGGGAGTTGATCACCTCAACTTCAATGAATTCTTGATCGCGGAAGGAGTGACAGTATGATATTGACGCTGATGGATGCGTTACATCACGACAAGCTGAGGAGTTTGTCCGCCAGGAAGAGGCGCACGGCGTCATCGGCGACCGAGCTGCGTTTAACCGATTGATCGGAGCAACGGATAAATCGCCCCGATCAGCAGATCAAACATCGCATTCTGCATCTGTCGATGGTTCGAGCGGAACGTGACCTCATTCAGATAGCAGTCGATGTACTTCCGCGAAACATGAATGTGCGTCGAGCGGATGGGGTTCTTGAACAGCTTCCAGGAGCCCCCGACAGTGTTGACGTGATGCACCACATCCGTCGGGTAGTCGTGCAGTGTCCACTCCTTCGCGCGGTGCTTGTCCGCCACGTTCTTGAAGTCCTCACCGTCCAGTAAGTCATAGACCGTCAGTTCGTCGGTTGAAACCAGCTCGACCCTACTCCGCCGCCTCCTCCTGTTCCGCCACGGTGATGGCGACGCGGATGCCGTCGATCGGGGTGTCGGTCTCGCCGGAGCCGAACTCCAGGCGGGCGGCGTGGGTGGCGGCGAGCAGGGAGGTCGCCAGCGCCTCGACGCGGGCGCGGGTGGCGTCGTCAGGACACTCCACGGTCAGCGTGTCGAGGCGGCGGGTCTGGGAGACCTTGGCCTCCGAGCGCAGGAAGCGCACGCCGGCAAGGATGCCGAGCACCAGGTCCATGGCCTCGCTGGCGCCGTCGTCGACGACGTCCGCCTGCGGTGCCGGCCAGTCGGAGACGTGGATCGACACGCCGCCCTCCAGCGGCTTGAAGATGCGCTGGAACAGCGCCTCGGTGATGAAGGGCAGGTAGGGCGCGAACAGGGCGGTCAGCGTGCGCAGGCTCTCGTAGAGCGTGGCCTGGGCGGACAGGCGGCTCGCGTCCGAATGCCGCTCGGGCGTCCAGAAGCGGTCCTTGATCAGCTCGACATAGTTGTCGCAGTAGACCCGCCAGAAGAAGCGCTCCAGCGCCTCCCGGCCGATGGCGTAGTCGTAGGTCTCGAAGCCGCGGGTCAGCGTCTCGACGAGGCGGTTGAGCTCGACCAGCACCCAGCGGTCCTCGATCGTCCGCTCCGCCACCGGCGGGCGCGGTGCGGAGGGATCGAAGCCCTCCAGATGCATGGTGGCGAGCCGAGCGACGTTCCACAGCTTGACGACGATCTTGCGGCCCGCCTTCACGTCCTTCTCGTGGAACCTGAGATCGTTGCCCAGATGGCTGCCCGCCGCCCAGTAGCGCACCGCGTCGGCGCCGAAGCGGCGGACCAGCGAATAGGGGTCGTAGCGGTTGTAGCCGTCCTGGTCGGTGAACTTCTCCAGGTCCCGCTTGGAGATCTTCTTGCCCTGCTCGTTCAGCCCCCAGCCGGAGATCATGACCTCCTTCCAGGGCAGCGAGCCGGTGTGGAAGTGGGACTTCACCAGCGTGTAGAACAGCCAGGTGCGGATGATCTCGAAGGCCTGCACGCGCACCGACATCGGGTAGACGTCCATGGTGCCGATGCGCCCAGGCGTGCCCACCCAGTTGGCGTTGATCAGCGGGGTCATCGAGGAGGTGAACCAGGTCTCCATCACGTCGGCCTCGCCGGTGATGGTCATGCCCTTGTACTTCTCCCGCGCCCATTGGGGCGGTGCGTCCTCGGTCGGGTCGACCGGCAGCTGCTCGGGATCGGCCAGGATGACGTCGCCCGTCTCCTCCACATACCAGAGCGGGAAGGGCACGCCGTAGAAGCGCTGGCGTGAGATGTTCCAGTCGTATTTCAGCCCTTCGATCCAGTGGTCGAGGCGGGCCTTCATCCAGTCCGGGAACCAGCCGAGCTCGGCGCCGCGCGCCAGCAGTTCCTGCTTCTTGTCGAGCAGGCTGACGAACCATTGCGGCGCCATGGCGAATTCGACCGGCACGCCGGAGCGCTCGCCCACCGACACCGCCTGCTCGACGTTCCGCTCGTCCTCCACGAGGCCGGCCTCGCGCAGGTCCTTGGCGATCTGGCCGCGCGCGGTCTGGACGTCGAGGCCGGCATACTTGCCGGCGAGGTCGTTCAGCTTGCCGTCCTGGTTGATGACCAGCCTTGTGTCGAGCTTGTCCTCCTTCCACTTCCGCACGTCTTCGCCGTCGCCGAAGGTGCAGACCATCATCAGCCCGGTACCGAAATCGGTCTTCACCTCCGCCGACGTCTTGATCGGTACCGCGTGGCCGGTCAGCGGCACGATCGCCTCGCCGCCCGCGAGATGGGCGTAGCGGCCATCCTCCGGGTTGAAATAGAGGGCGACGCAGGCCGGGATCAGTTCCGGCCGGGTGGTCGAGATCACCAGCGGCGTGCCGTCGGGGGCCGAGAAGCGGATGTCGTAGAGCTTGCCCTTGCGCTCCAGCGTCTCGAGATCGGCCTGGGCCAGCGCGGTCTCGTACTTGGTGTCCCACAGGACCGGCTCGTTGGCGCGGTAGATCAGGTTCTTCTTGTAGAGGTCGAGGAAGGAGGCCTGGGCGGTGTGCCGGCAATGGTCGTCGATGGTGGAGTAGCGCAGTCGCCAGTCGACCGACAGGCCCAGCGCCCGCCACATGGCCTCGTATGTCACCGCGCCCTTGGCCGTCTCGTCGATGCAGAGCTGGCGGAAATCGGCGCGGCTTATCGTCTTCTTGTCGACCTTGTAGGTCTGCTCGACATAGCGCTCCGTCGGCAGGCCGTTGTCGTCGAACCCCATGGGGTAGAAGACCTCGTAGCCGGCCATGCGCCGCTGGCGGACGATGAACTCCGCCTGGCTGTAGGACATGGCGTGGCCGACATGCAGGTGCGCGGCGGAGACGTAGGGCGGCGGCGTGTCGATGGAGAAGACCGGCTTGCCGCTCTGGGGATCGAATTCGTAGATTCGCGTCTCGTCCCACAAATCGCGGCACTCGGCCTCGACGGCCTCGTGGTCGTAGTTCTTGTCGTCCAAAACCTTGATCGTCGACATGTCCGGTCGCTCTGTGAGATTGCCCCGCCTTCGGCGCGCTGGCCGTAGCGGCGGGTTCTATCGCATGGCTCGACCGCCTGTCACCCCGCGATCGCGTAGGGCTGCTGCGCCCGCGACGGCCGACATGCCGGGCGTCCGGCGCCGCAACAATCGTTAAGAATATGTGTTTCGGGGCGTGAGCGCGCGCACTCGCCAGGAATCGGCGCATCCGCTATGGTCCGCCGATCATGGATATGTCTTTGAAAGCAATGCCAGTGTCGTCCGAGCCAGAGTCGCCCGGCGAGGGCTCCAGGGCCTGTTCCATCAGCCCGCTGGCCGTCGTCGACCCCAAGGCCCGCATCGGCGTCGGGGTGACCATCGGTCCGTTCACCACGGTCGGGCCGGAAGTGGAGATCGGCGACGACGTCACGGTCGACAGCCATGTGGTGCTGCGCGGGCGCACCAGGATCGGCGCGCGCACACGCGTCTTCCCGCACGCCTCGCTGGGGCTGCCGCCGCAGGATCTGAAGTACAAGGGCGAGCCGACGGCCTTGGAGATCGGCCGGGACTGCGTGATCCGCGAATACGCCAACATGGACATCGGCACCGCCCATGGCGGCGGCGTCACCCGGGTCGGTGACTTCGGGTACTTCATGGCCGGCGTCCATATCGCCCATGATTGCCAGATCGGCGCCAGGGCGATCTTCGCCAACCACGTGACGCTCGGCGGGCATGTCCGTGTCGGCGAGCAGGTCTTCATCGGCGGCCTCACGGCCATCCAGCAGTTCTGCCGGATCGGCCGCGGCGCCTATATCGGCGGGATGAATCCGATCCGCTACGACGTCATCCCCTTCGGTGCGACGGGCCAGCATCTGGGTCGGCTTGCCGGCATCAACATCGTCGGCCTCAAGCGTCAGGGGGTGGCGAGGGAAGCCATCAGGCAGGGACAGCGTCTCTACCGCGCGCTCTTTCTTGGCAACCGGCCCTTCGCGGAGGCCTTGGTCGAGGCGCGGGCGGAGCTGTCGGGGTCGCCCGTCGTCGATGAGATCCTCGCCTTCATCGATTCCCCGCGCGACCGCGCACTGCTGGGGGCGCAAACGGGTAGCGACGACTGACGGCGATGGCCACGTCAAGCGGCGGGAGGATCTGAGCGCTGCAGGTCGACGACAGCCCGGTCGGCATCATCGCCGGCGCCGGCGCGCTTCCCCGAACCATCATCGACAAGCTGCAGTCCCAGGGGCGGACGGTTCGCGCCGTTGCCATGTCGGGACAGTGCGATCCGGCCACCGTGGCCACGGTCGACCATGTCTGGGCGCGGATCGGCCAGCCCGGCAAGATCGTCAGGCTGTTCCATCGCTGGGGCGTCAAGCGGTTCTGCATGAGCGGCAAGGTCATACGGCCCAGGCTTCGGTCCCTGTGGCCCGATTGGCGCGGGCTGCGCTTCGTCATCGCCACGCCCTTCTGGCGCATGGGCGATGCCCAGCTCCTCGACGCCGTCGCAAAGGCATTCCAAGGTCACGGGCTGGAACTGATGGGGCCGCTGGAGATCTGTCCCGAACTCGCCCGACCGGCGGGACCTGTCGGACGGCACGGCATGCCCGCCGCCTTGGCCGCTGACGTGGCGCTTGGACTGGACGCCGCCCTGGCGCATGGCCGGGCCGATCGGGGGCAGGCGGTGGTCGTCGCCGGCGGCACCGTCGTCGGCCGCGAGAACGAGAGCCACACCGACGCCATGCTGGCCGGATTGGGCCCCGAGGCCGCGGGCGGTGTCCTGGTCAAGCTGCCCAAGCCGCAACAGGATCTGCGCCTGGACCCGCCGACCATCGGGACGCTGACGGTCGAGGCCGCCGCCCGGTCGGGTCTCGCGGGCATCATTGTCGCCGCCGACAGCACGGTGATCATCGATCCGGCCGCCGTCGCCCGGGCCGCGGACGCGGCAGGTCTCTTCGTCGAGGTCCTGGACGTCGCCGGCCGCTGGCCGGCAACCGAGGGGCGGACGACGGAAACCGCGCCGGCCCGGCGTCGGAAATCAGCGGCCGAGGACGTCTCGTCCGCGCCCGTTGGGGCGCAGGAGGCGCCGGATCGTTGAGCTGCCCTGGAGCATCCTGTGCCCTAACGGGCGCAGACAAGATGCTCTAGGATATTGAGAATCGGGCAGATTTCTTGCGGCCGAATGGGTCCACTCGGTCGCAATCTGCCCTAGCCGCCGACTTCGACCCAGCGCAGCAGGAAGAAGTTGTCCGCGCGCTGCACCACGTCGATATCGGCCTGGCTCGCCCAGACCAGCGGCTGCACGTAGAGCGGCACGTAGGGGATGTCCTCCAGGATGATCCGATGCGTCTCGTCGATCAGCGCCTGGCGCTCGACGGGATCGATGGTGGTCAGGATCGGCTGCATCAGCTCGTCGATGCGGGGGTTCGAATAGCCGCCGAAATTCCACGAGCCCATGCGCAGCTCGTCGTTCGGCGTGTGCACCAGGAAGCGCAGCGGGTGCTCGGCATCGAACGTGCCGGGCGACCAGCCGAGCAGGAACATGTCGAACTGTTCCTCGCGAAGGTTGGCGAAGTACTGGCTGACCGGCTCGGCGACCAGCTCCGGCTCGAGACCGACCTGCTCCAGCATGCCGACGACGGCGGTGCACACAGACTCGTCGTTGATATAGCGGTCGTTCGTGCAGCGCAGCAGGAAGTCGAAGCCGTCCGGGTAGCCGGCCTCGGCGAGCAGTTCCCGGGCGCGCTCGGGATCGTGGGCGAGCCGCTCGTCCAGCGCGGCGTTGTAGCCCGAGGCCGCGGAGTTGATCAGCAGGGCCGCCGGCTCGGCATTGCCGCGCATGATGGTCTGGATGATGGCGTCGTTGTTGATCGCCCGGTAGACCGCTTCGCGCACCCGCACGTCCTGGAAGGGATTGCCCTCCACGGAGGAGAAGCGCAGCTGGTCGGCTTCCATCTCGAAGCCGAAGAAGATGATGCGGGATTCCACGCCGCTGTGCAGGGTGAGGTCGGGCGACGCCTCGACGCGCGGCGCGTCCTGCAGGGGGATCGGCTCGTAGAAGTCGATCTCGCCGGAAATCAGCGCGGCGACCGCGGTGGCGGCCGAGGTGATCGGCACAAACTCCGCCTCCGTCACGTTGCCGCGGTCGTCGTCCCACCAGTCCTCGAACGCCTCGAGCCGGGTCGAGACGTCGGGCGCGCGCTCCACCAGGCGATAGGGGCCGGTGCCGTTGGCCTGGCGGGTGGCGGCGTTCTCCGTCTCGCTGGCCGGCACGGTCGCCTCGTTCGCCACCGCCCAGTCCCGGTCCATGATCAGGAAATTGGCGATGGAGCTGGGGAACAGCGGGTTGGGGCCGGTGGTCAGGAAGTCGATCGTGTGATCGTCGACCACGCGCACGCCTGTCACCGGCGCGAACCAGGAGCTGACGTCCGATTGCGCGGCGGTCGCCCGCTCGTAGGAGAACAGCACGTCGTCGGCGGTGAAGGCCGATCCGTCGTGATAGGTGACACCCTGGCGCAGGTGGAAGCGCCAGCCGTCCTCACCCTCCAGCGGCTCCCAGGAGGTGGCCAGCGAAGGCTCGATCGCCATGTCGGGGCCGCGGCGCACCAGGCCTTCGTAGACGTTGTTCAGGAAGCTCAGCACCGGCGCGATGTTGCGCGCATGCGGGTCCATGGTCGACGGGTCGGTCTGTCCGGCCCAGCGGAAACTCTCGGCCTGGGCGGCGCCCGGCAGCGACGTGGCAGCGATCAGGGCGATCGCGGAAACGGCGGCAAGGGGAAAACGGCGCGTCATCGAGGTCACTCCCACTTCTTCGGGTCATTCCGAGCGAGCGTTCAGAATAATCTCCAAGCCAGCCAAGGCGAGCCCGGCCGTCGCCGATCACGGAGACGTGACAAAGTACGCGAAAATCAGGTGATATCGGCTCCGCCGTTGGTCTCCCACCGCCCAGGCCGCGGGCGACGCCAGATCTTGGATGGGATTGACAACCCCGTCGTCCCGTGCGCGGCGCAGCACGCAAGGTTGCACCGCAGACCCGGCCGCTATCAACTGTTCAGGTTCGGGTAGCGGTACGCGGGCGGGGAGCGCAGCCGGCTCACGGTCTCAAACGACCTCGGACCTCACGATCTCCCGCCCGCCCCCAATACTGACACATCCCCAACACAGGGATCTCCAGCCCGTCTTCGCCACGACCTTGCGGTACCCTCGACCGTTGCCCAAGGATCTCGAGGATCGCTTCAACGAGAGGCCGGTCTTCCCGGACGAGGACGGCGAGGAACCCGATGACGAGCGGCGTTGATGCTGCTCCTCGACACGCATGTCTTCATCTGGTGGCGCGAGGCGCGCCACCTGTCCGAGGCCGCCAGCGCCCTTATCAGCGAGGCCGAGACCGTTCATGTCAGCCTGGTCTCGGCCTGGGAAATTGCGATCAAGCAGGCGTTCGGAAAACTGCGCCTCGACGCCGATTTCCGCGACGGCGTTCGCGATAGCGGCTTCGAGCTTCTCGCCATCGACTATGAGCACGTTCAGGCGGTCCGTACCCTCCCCCACCACCATCGCGATCCCTTCGATCGGCTGCTGGTCGCCCAGGCGATGACGGAAGGCCTTACGCTGGTCACCCGCGACCGGGTATTCTCCGGCTACCAGGTTCCCATCCTGTGGGCCTGAGCCCGCAGGCATATGCGTCCACGCGACGAGAGGCCATCCGATGACCGCCGCCCAACCATCCGTCGCCGAGGTGTTCGAGACCATGGACTACGGCCCCGCCCCGGAGAGCGACACCGCCGTGCGCGCCTGGATCGACCGGCACTTCCATCCCTCCAAGATGTTCGACGACGGCGC
>JAVKFF010000181.1:0-18197 GCA_040226215.1 Azospirillaceae bacterium | reverse complement strand
CTAGAGCGGATTGAGCGGCACTTGAATCGTGGGATTCCCGAATCAGTCTTTTGGTGATTCAAGATGAGGGCTGGTGAAGGAGGCCAGCCCTCATGGCCAAATCCCTTTCTGTCGATCTCCGCCGTCGTGTGGTCGATGCGGTCGAGGCGGGTTCGTCCTGCCGGGCGGCGGCGGCGCGGTTTGGTGTCGGGGCATCATCGGCGATTCGCTGGGTGGCGCGAGCGCGAGCGGGACGCGGGCTGGAGCCTGGCAAGCGGGGCGGCAATCATCGCTCGCATCGGATCGATGAACACCGGGATCTGATCCTGGGTTGGATCGACGAGACACCGGACCTGACTCTGGCCGAGGTGGCGGAGCGACTCGACGCGGTCGCGGGCTACCGTCCGCTGCCGAGCATCGTCTGCCGCTTCTTCCAGCGCCACGACGTGACGCGGAAAAAAAGACGGCGCACGCTGCCGAGCAGGCGCGGGCCGACATAGCCCTGCGCCGTGTCGCCTGGTTCGAGGGGCAGCCTGATCTGGATCCCGAGCGCCTGGTCTTCATCGACGAGTGCGGCACCTCCACCAAGATGGCCCGCAGCCACGGCCGAGCGGCCCGGGGCGAGCGGTGCCGCGCGCCGGTGCCCCACGGCCATTGGAAGACGACGACCTTCGTCGGCGCGCTCCGCCTGTCCGGCGTTTCCGCGCCGATGACCCTGGACGGCGCCATGACCGGGGCCGCCTTCCTTGCCTATGTCGAACAGGTCCTGGTCCCGACATTGCGTCCCGGCGATGTCGTGGTGATGGACAACCTGCCAGCCCACAAGCCCCCGGCGATCCGTGCGGCCATCGAAAGCGCCGGCGCCGAGCTCCGCTCCCTGCCGCCCTACAGCCCCGACTTCAACCCCATCGAGATGGCCTTCTCGAAGATCAAGACGGCACTGAAGAAGGCCGCCGCCAGAACGCTTCCAGCACTCTGGGATGCCATCCGCGATGCCATAGACAGCGTCACCCCAACCGATTGCCGAGGCTTCTTTACAGCTACCGGCTACGAACCAGTATGATCGGAATCCGCTCTAGTTCGTTGGCGCGCGCGGTGATGCTGGTAGTCTTTATTTCAGAGAGCGCATTGTCGAATGCGTGCTCGATCAGGAGGAGATCACGCCGCGTGACTAGCTTGTCACGATTGGAGGCAAGAAGTTGCCTGTCTTCAAAGTCCGCTTTCTCACCGGCCAGCTTCTCTCGCTCTTTTGTCTCGCCAACCTTCGCGAGATCCGCCTTCTCGTAGTTGAGCCGCTTCGCGAATTCCCTAAGCCTAGAGTGAGGCGAGATTAGTACTGGAACTGGCGAAACTTCTTCGCCTGCCAGCCTCGCGGTAGCAACCTTTCGCCGTTGGGTCGCCGAATGTTGAACACTTAGAAGAACACTAGCCAGTTCCGGTTCGCGCTGCTTGATCTGGTCAACCCGGTCGGCGAAGTCTTCGGCGCACAAATGGGCGAGCACAGGAAGTCCATTTGAGGCATCAGCGACTGCCTTCTCGGCCTCGGCCGCCGCCGTGTCGAGCGTATCGCTCATGTACTTCTTGAAGCGCTGCATCCTTTCAGCTCCGTCCGGGAGCAGTGGCTGCTGGCATAGGACGCAGGCTGCGAGTCCAGACTCGGTCGAAGTGACGGGGAAATCGGAATCAACATAGGCTTCGCTCACCGAGTAGTCGCGCGCTGCCGTCCATAGCGCCCGCCAGCTTTCACTGCCTACGCCGGAAAGCGGCTCGTCACTGAAAAGCTCGTCCGCAGACAATTTCGCAGTCTGACGCGCCGTGACAGCTGCATCGCGCATATTCGTCATATCCGACAGTGCCGAGTCCGAGTATGCGGCTGCCACCACTTCGCATTCGTCGGCGACTGCTTCGACCCAGCCAATCAAAGTATTCAGGTCGGCAACGGTTGCAGTACTCGCAGCTAGAATCGACGTGACGGTGTTGAGCCTGTCTTGGTCCTCGACCAAAAATTTGGTCGCCTCATCAATCTCCGCGTTGGTCGTAGCCTTGGTGAGCGCCCTGTCGAATTCCTGGGCGCTAGTGGCACGCTCGATCGCAAATGCAATCTTGGTCAGACTGAGCTTGTTCCCCAAATTCGTTGCCTGCTCGGCCTCAAGTCGCTCCTTTAACTTGAGGCAAACTGCGTTGAGTCGGTGGGGAAGTGCGAGGCCAAAAGGCAAAAAGCGTATCTGGTTGCCGCCATCAACGTACAGTTGCGCAGAATGGGTATCGAAAACGGCGATCTGCATAAGTTCGGGTGCAGCCGACATGCCCTCCGTCCAAAGGATCGGCGTGTCGCCGCTGCCCGCATCAATGATGATTTCAGCTGTCTGCGGCCCGCTGTTCCCGCCGTACGCATCCGCGAGGACCTTCAGTTTGGATGGATTTTCAATGCGGGTCCGACATGCGGTGCGCAAGATCCGCACAAATCCGCTCTTGCCACTGCCGTTCCGGCCGTAGATGACCGTCAATGCCTTAGGACAGAAAACTAGACTTGCTTTCGAGACAAGCCGGTTCACGTTCTCCACATTGGTAAGGGCCTTGAGTACGATCGGATGTTTCTTACCTCCGCCGAAATGCGACTTAGTGAACGGCACGGGCGTCGGAGCTGGGGTGGCTAGATTGAGCCCAGCGGCTTCCTTTATCATTGCTAGAAGTTCGTCGAAGTCGGTTTCGGTCAGGTCGTCGTTTATCGCTAGTCGGCGCAAGGCGTCTTGCCGCCAAGGTGAAAGCTTTGTCGACCAGGCTTCGATATCATCAATCGGATCTGACGCCATAAGACCTCCCGCGTTAGCCGCCCCTTAGCCTCGCGGACAGTTTCCCTGCTTCCGAGTCGAGAACAAGATTTGGATCACAGACTATCTTGGGATGTGATGCGAACATCGAACTTGCCGCAGTTTGAGATCAGAATTCGCAAGAGAATAGAGCAGAGTACACCTGATGACCGAAGTGACTAAGTCACGAGCCTTAGAGAGATCGAAGCTTTAGAGACGCCAAATCTCTCAGTCCTTCTGAACCTTCGTCAACAGCTTAATGCCGTAAGCTGCCCCGAGGCGGGCGCTGCGCCGTGGAATTCCGGGCTGGAGAGAAAATTGTCGAAGGAAGATTGGCGGAGGGAGAGGGACTGACGTCCAACGTTCTCTGGTTTCCCTCTATCTCGAAGACATTTTTCGTCGTTTGAAATAGCTCATCACAGTTCTTTGAGGCATTCGTGGCTTCACGACAGTACGTGCGCCAACCGTTCGAGCCTCCAGCGGCCAGACAGGTTGATCGCGATCAGGACTGATCTTCGCCTTCGCGCTCAGCCTGGGCCTGTTCGGCAGCCCATGCGCCCGCCGCCTCCACCGCCAGGGGCGAGGCCGTGGGCAGCACGCCGAGGTAGCTCTCGGTCGCCTCCACCGGGAGGCTGGCGCGTTGGGTCATGCGGTAGAGCGCGTAGAGCGCCAGGAGGGCGAAGGTCGCGGCGAGCACCACCCAGAAGCCCGAGGGGCCGAGCGCCTGCATCGCCCAGCCGGTGGCCAGCGGGCCGACGATGGCGCCCAGCCCGAAGGTGAACACCAAGCCCCCGGACGCCGACGCCATCTCGTCGGCCGACAGGAAGTCGTTGGTGTAGGCCAGCAGCAGGGCATAGAGCGGGGTCGTCATCCCGCCGGCCAGGAAGGCCGCGATCATCAGCGGCCACAGCCCGACGGCCTCCAGCCACGCCATGCCGCTGCCGGCAAGCCAGCCCAGCGCGCAGGAGGTGCCGCCCAGTACTGCCGCTCCGAAGATCAGCTTTCGCCGGTCCACCCGGTCCGACATCCAGCCGATGGGGTACTGAAAGACCAGCGCCCCGGCGAACAGCATGGCGATGAACAGCGCGATTTCGGAGGTAGTCATGTCGATCTGGCTGCCGAAGACCGCGCCCATGCCCGATTGCGTCGCGTAGATGCTGCCCAGCAGGAAGATGCCCACCGTGCCGAGGGGCGAGCCCCTGAAGAGGGAGCGGAGGGACATCGGTCGGGCGACCTCGACCGCCGGCGCCGTGGTGACCGACAGCAAGATGGGCGCGAAGGATACCGACACCAGGATCGAGGCGCCGATGAACAGCCCGGCCGTCGCCGCGTCGCCCAGCGTCAGCAATCCTTGTGCCCCGATAATGCCCAGCGTCTGCGCGATCATGTAGGTGGACAGCACCTTGCCGCGCGTCTCGTTGGTGGCGGCGTTGTTCAGCCAGCTCTCCGCGGCGACGTAGATGCCCGACATGCAGAACCCCACCAGCAGCCGCAGCAAGGTCCAGGCCCAGGGCTCGGCCAGCAGGGTGAAGGCGATCAGCCCCGCCGACATGAAGCTACCGAGCGCCGCGAAGACGCGCACATGGCCCACCCGCTGAATCAGCAGCGGCGTGAGGCGCGCTCCGGACAGAAAGCCCACGAAATAGCCCGAGGTGACCACGGCCAGCTCCGCGGCGGAAAACCCCTCGATCCCGCCGCGCAGGCCGATCAGCGTGAAATGCATGCCGTTGCCCAGCATGATCAGCACGATGCCGACCAGGAGGGCCCAGATCCCGGACAGGACTTTGAGCATGAATCCTCCGTTCGAACCCGAGATCGCCTCATGCGTCACTCGCCTGGGCACAGACCGGATATTTCTACCACCGCTACAGCACAGAATGTGGAACTGTACTGGGTGAGACGTCAAATGAGATGAGTTTCTAAGGCGTCGGTCGGATTGAAGTTCGCCCGGCTCAATGGACACCCTTCGACCTTGAGAGGAAAGTGTTCAGATGCCGAGAACGAGGAACCCGTACCCCACGGCGTTCACGGAGCAGATTGCTTCGCTCGCCCGGATCGAGCGCAGTGTTGAGGAACCGGCCAGGGAGATCGAGTCCGTGTGCGGCGATGATCCACGGCTGGGTCGAGGAGGCTGACCGCGACGGCGGCCGCCGAGGCGGCAGACTGACCAGCGAGGAGCAGGAGGAACTTCGCCGCCTGCCCGAGTGGATCGCCGGCTTCGTCTGGAGAGGGATGTCTCGGCAAAGGCCGCGGCCTGGCTTGTTCAGAACGACGCGATGTTGTCTCGGTCCACGAGAAGATGACGGCGATCCGGGCTATGTTCTCCATCTCCACCATGTCCACAGGAAACTCGGCCTCTCGCGAGCCGAGCGCCAACTCTGCCCTCATCGCGGTGATCCACAAGGCCTCGAGGGAGACCTATGGTGCGCCGCGAATCCACGCCGAGTTCATCGACGATTGAATCCGTGTCGGTCGCGATCGGGTCGTCCAGATCTTCCATGCCGATGAGCCAAACCAGCTCTGGGTCGGTGATATTACCTACGTGCCGACCTGGGCTGGCTTCCACTTTCACGCCGTCGTGCTCGATGCCCTCGTCCGCCGTATCGTGGCTGGGCGATGGGCCACGACATCAAGGTCCAGCGTTGTGCTCGAAGCCCTGAACATGGCGCTGGCGCAGCGTCTCGGCCGTGCAGCCGATCTTCTCTGCGATCGAATCGATCGCCGCCCACTGAGACGGATACTCCGCCTCATGCTCCATAACCAGGCGAACTGCCCGCGCCTGTACTTCCGGGGAATAGCGTGTCGTCATGGCTCCAACCTCTCAAGGTTTGAAGCCTCCGGCAATCCCGGCGCGGTTCAGTGCTCGATGAGGTCACGTCCAAGGTGGATGGCATCGTCAACGACATCCGCATCATGCCCTCGATCCAGGTCGGCGAGTGGCTCTACCTCGTGGGCGAGGTGCTGGAGGCGATCCGCTATTGACCTGCCCTCCGACCGACTGATCCTGCTCAGTATGACTGCGTGGTGGATCTTGCGGCAAAGCTGGATGACCGGCGTAGCGAAGCGGAGCCAAGCAATCAGCTTGGCGGGACGATCATCTCCGGTCCCTGAGGCCCGAGAGCTAGTTAGCAACTCGACCTGCACGCTGCCGCTTCCGAGCAGCGGTCATCAGCGCGCGGACGACTTCGGCCTCAGCGACATGAGACTTACTACGATCCGGACGTCGCTGCGTTCAGTTCCAGTTCCCGTGACAATGCCTCTCCCGGTCGATTGAAGACGTGCTGGACCGCGCTTGATCGTCGATATTTCGCTACTGTGGTGACGCTGGTCACTGACGCCGCATTCCCGACCGATCACCCTGACGATCCAGTGTCGGGCAGTCCGCTGAAACGCTGCGAGCGAAGGAGACGGTCACTATGGGCAGTCACGCGACTAAGCGAATGGGTGCTTCAATCCTCGCGTCGGGTCTCGGTACCTTGGCACTCATGATGCCCGCATTCGCCGATCAGGTTCGAGCGCCTAGCGATAGCAACGCCCCAATGGTCGAGATTTTCGGCACAACACAGATCCCATCCAATCCAAATGCCCAGTCGTTCCACATTCGATGCGACGTCACGAATGTTGGTGATGTCGGGGTCACCGTCCGGCTAACCAACACTCATGGCTGGGCGATAGCAGCCGGATCGACAGTCACGATCGGGGGCGGCTGGGCGGCGCAGAGTTTCGCCTTGCCGGTAGAGCTGCAGCCCGGAGCGACGTATTTTGCCAGCGTGGTTCCCTGGACATTCTTCTACCAGGGCTGCTCGGCAAGTGTTCAGTTGTAGGCGACACGCACCGGTGTGCCGCCATAGCGGCAGAAATCCAAGAAGCAGTTACACTATGACCTGCCACTGAATTTTTCCTCCACGTGGAGTTATCGTCCGGCCTTGATTGAAGGACGGACGGATGAAACGGAAGCGGTTCACGGAAGAGCAGATCATCGCGGTTCTGCGCGAGCACGAGGCGGGTGCGAAGGCGGGCGATCTGGCCCGTCGGCACGTGGTCAGCGAGGCGACGCTATATAACTGGAAGGCGAAGTACGCCGGGATGGACGTGTCCGATGCCAGGCGCTTGAAGGCCCTGGAGGACGAGAACGCGAAGCTGAAGAAGCTGCTGGCGGATCAGATGCTGGAAGCCTCGGCGCTGAAGGAGCTTCTGTCAAAAAAATGGTAGGGCCCGCCGCCAGGCGCGAAGCGGTCGCGCATCTGCAGGCCGCCATGGGCCTGTCGGAACGGCGGGTCTGCTTGATCGTTGGCGCCGATCGGAAGATGGTGCGCTACCGGTCCCGCCGGCCGGCGGAGACGGCGCTTCGCGGCAGGCTGCGCGAGCTTGCCAACGAACGAAGGCGCTTCGGCTACCGGCAGCTGTTCATTCTGCTCAGGCGCGAGGGTGAGCCGTCCGGGATCCAACCGGTTCTATCGGCTCTACCGCGAGGAGGGGCTGACGGTGCGCAAGCGAAGTGCTCGACGCAAGGCGGTCGAAACACGGGCCCCAATCTTGGTCGAGGCGCGACCCAACGCACGCTTGTCGCTGGATTTCGGCCATGACCAGTTCGCCAACGGCCAGCGCTTCCGGGTTCTCAACGTGGTTGACGATGACACCCGGGAATGCCTCGCGACGGCTGTGGACACGTCGCTCTCGGGGCAGCGCGTGGCGCGGGAATTGGATCGGATCGCCGAGATACGCGGATACCCTTGCATAGTGGTCAGCGACAACGGCACCGAGCTGACCTCGAACTCCATCCTGAAATGGCAGGAGTAGCGCCGAGTCGAGTGGCATTACATAGCCCCGGGAAAGCCAATGCAGAACGGCCTCGTCGAGAGCTTCATCGGCCGGCTGCGCGATGAATGCCTCAACGAGCACCTCTTCGCCGGCTTGCGCCACGCCCGCGATCTGATCGCGGCTTGGCGCGACGAATACAAACACCACCGCCCGCACACGAGCCTCGACGGGCTCACCCCGTGGGAATATCGAAACCGGTCAGAAAAGGACCAATCCCGGAACAGACTCTCTCTTTGAACGAGGACAACCCGGGGAGCAGGTCATTTGATCTCTCGCAAAGAAAACGCGGTCATTGGTGCAACGCGCAGCATGTTTCTGGGCGGCATGACTCAATCACGAACTTTACTGTCGTTCGCCGAGGCCACTTGCGCCCGGGTACTCAAACCGGTGCAGTCTGCCGTGATCGGTAGAACGATCTGCACATCATGCTGTCTTCCCTCGATAGTAATGCGCACAGGATCTGATGCATCGAACGAGACGCCATCAACAATGGCGGCTGACACGTCGCCACGCAGCAGCTCTACCGTGATCCTGGTCGCGTCCAACTTTACGGTGGCGCTGAAACCGGGCCAAGTCTTGGGGATGCGTGGCTCGATCACCAGCACTCCGCCCTCGCGGCGAAGGCCAAGGATGCCCTCGATGCCGGCGCGATACATCCAGGCAGCCGACCCCGTGTACCAGGTCCAGCCGCCGCGCCCCGTATGGGGTGCAACGGAGTAGACATCGGCGGCGACGACGTATGGCTCGACCTTGTAGCGATCGGCGGCAGCCGCCGTGCGGGCGTGGTTGATGGGATTCAGAAGGGAAAAGAGGTTGGCGGCACGATCACCATCGCTGAGTTCGGCAAAGGCGAGGATCGCCCACATCGCGGCATGGCTGTACTGGCCGCCGTTCTCGCGCAGCCCGGGCGGGTAGCCCTTGATGTACCCGGGGTCGTGCTGCGTCTTTTCGAAGGGCGGCGTGAAGAGAAGCGCGAGGCCTTCCTCCTCGCGGATGAGGTGTTTGTCGAGCGACGCCATGGCCTGCGCGGCCCGCGACAGATCGGCCGCGCCCGACAGCACTGCCCAGCTTTGCGCGATTGAGTCGATGCGGCACTCGTCGCTGTCGGCGGAGCCGAGCCATGTCCCGTCGTCGAAGGTCGCGCGCCGGTACCAGGCGCCGTCCCAGGCGACCGACTCCTGCGCCATCTTCAGCACCGCGGCATGGGCCCTCCAGTTCCTAGCGCGTTCGGGATCGCGCGCATCGGCCAACGGCGCAAAGATCGCGATCGTCCGCAGCAAGAGCCAGCCGAGCCAGACGCTCTCGCCCTCTCCACCCTCGCCGACCCGGTTCATGCCGTCATTCCAGTCGCCGGTCCCCATCAGGGGCAGGCCGTGGCGGCCGGTCAGCTCGATGCATTGATCGAGGCCGCGGGCGCAATGCTCGAACAGGGACGCCGAGATGCCTGCCTCCATCGGCTGAAAGAAGGCGTCATGCGCGCCGGGGGCCACGGACGGGCCGTCGAGGAACGGCACGGGTTCGTCCAGCACCGCCGCGTCGCCGGTGGCTGTGACGTAGGTAGCGGCGGCATAGGCCAGCCACACGCGGTCGTCCGATATGCGCGTCCGCACGCCTTGTCCCGAATGGGGCAGCCACCAGTGCTGCACGTCGCCTTCGACGAATTGGCGCCCGGCGACCCGCAGGAGATGCGCGCGCGTCTGCTCGGGCTGCGCGAAACTCAGCGCCATGCCGTCCTGCAGCTGGTCGCGGAAGCCGTAGGCGCCGCTGGCCTGGTAAAACGCGGCGCGGGCGGTGATGCGGCAGGCGATCGTTTGGTAGAGGAGCCAGCCGTTGAGCATGATGTCCATCGCGCGATCGGGCGTCCGGACCTGAACCGCGCCCAGCACCTCATCCCAATGCGCTGACACCTCGGCGAGCACAGCATCGAGGTCGGCATCCCGGTAGTGCAGGATCAGCTTCTGCGCGGCCTCCGCCGAAGCACATTGACCAAGAAAGGCCGTGACCTCGAGGCTTTCGCCGGGGGCCAGCTCCACCGTCCGCGACAAGGCGGCACAGGGATCCAGTGCCGGACCGGTCCGGCCGGAAAGCGACGACCCGCGCGCAAGTGCGGCCGGCGCTGCAAGGCTGCCGCCCCGCCCGAGGAACTCGCCGCGATCCCCAGTCAGCGAGGTGTGGCAACCGCCAAGATCGGCGAAGGCGACGCGGCCCGGGAAGGCCGTCCCCCAGGAATTGCGGGCGAGCAGCGCGCCGGTCTCGCTGTCGATCTCGGTCGCGATGAACGGGGCCGCGGCGCCGCGGGAGGTTCCCAGGACCCACTCGGCATAACTCGTCACGGACAGGCGCCGGGGACGGTCGGTGAGGTTGCGCAGGGTTAGCCGCGAGATCTTGATCGGGTCGCCGAGGGGCACGTATTGCACAAGCTCTGCGGCGATGCCGTGGGCAAAATGCTCGAACAGGGAATAGCCGAACCCGTGGCGGGCAAGATACCGCCCGCCGTCGCGGATGGGCTGCGCGGTCGGGCTCCAGAGGTCCCCGCTCGCGTCGTCGCGGATGTAGAAGGCCTCTCCGGCGGGATCGACGACCGGGTCGTTTGACCACGGCGTCAGCTGGTTCTCGCGGCTGTTCTCGGCCCAGCTATAACCGCTCCCCTCCGCCGAGGCCTGGAAGCCGAAGCCCGGGTTGGCGATGACGTTGATCCACGGCGCCGGGGTGGTCCTTCCGTCTTCAAGGATCGTGACGTACTCGCGTCCTTCCTTGTCGAAGCCGCCGAGGCCGTTGAAGAATTCCAAGTCCGGACGCACCGGCGCCGCCTCGGCGATCTCCCTGAGCGGCGGGTTCATGGGAGGGGCGGGATGTGCCTCTGTCGCCTTGGCAAGCAGCGCCAGTTGCGTCGCAAGCGGACCGTTCCGGGCAGAGATCACGACGCGGGCAACGGCAAGCAGAAGATCTTGCGCGTTGCAGTCCAGCAAATCGGCACGCAGGACGTGGGCCGTCCCCTGCGCCAGCTCGCGGCCGAAACGCGGGCGGGACTCGCTGCTGCGCACCGCAGTCTCGATCGCCGTCTGGAGGTCCTGGATGTAGGAGGACGGATGCTCATTGATGATAACGAGATCGACCGCCAGGCGTTTCATCCGCCAGTATTCGTGCGCACGCAGAAGTTCGTGTACTTGCGCGATGTCACCTACGTCGTCGATGCGCAAGACCACGATCGGAAGGTCGCCCGAGATGCCATGCCGCCAGAGCTCGGACTGGGGACCGGCTCCGCGAAGGATCTCAGCGCCGGACGGCCGCCACCGCGGATCGGCGTAGAAGATCGAGGCGGCAAGGCGCTGGAACTCCGCCGCCTCTTCGGCGCTGATGCTGAGATGCCGTAGCTCGACCTGCCCCTGGGTCCAGGCCAAAGTCCGCGCCCTGTCGAAGGCGCTGCGGTCGTGGTGCATGTCGATCAGGTCGACGACGGCCTCGCGCGTGGCGGCAGCCACAGTCCAGAGGGCGATGCGGGCCGACTCCCCTCCAGCGATCCGGACGCGCCGGCGCAGGGAAAAGACCGGGTCGAGAACGGTGCCGACGGTATTCGACAGCGGCTCACCGCTCGTGACCGACCTGGCGTTGGCGGCCGTCCGGCCGCGGCCGATGAAACGGGCACGGTCAGTCTCGTATTGCTGCTCGCCCAGCGTCTCTCCTTCGACGATTGCGAAATGTGCAACCCAGATCGGGGGTTCATCCGACGAGCGCGGACGGCGCGTCGCGATCAGGGCCCCGTATTCCGCCAGGTACTCGGTCTGCACGAACAACTTGGCGAACGCCGGATGCGCCGCGTCGGCGGCGGGTGTGGTCAGGACCAGCTCGGCATAGGAGGTCACGTCGATCTCGCGTGGTTGCCGGCCGCTATTGACCAGCGTCACTTGCCGCACCTCGCCATCATCCTCGCCCGAGACGAGGATATCCAGCATCGTCGCGAGCCGCCCGTCGCGGCGGGTGAATCGGGCGCGATCCTCGCTGAACTGCACCTCGACGTGGTCACCGGGCGTTCCCGTTGGGCCGGGGGCCGCGGACCAGGTGCGTCCGCTTTCAACGTCACGCAAGTAGGTAAACGCGCCCCAATCGTCGCGGGTCGCATCTTCGCGCCAGCGCGTCAGCGCAATGTCACCCCAGCGACAATAGCCGCCACCGCCGGCGGTCAGCATGACCGAGTATCGCCCGTTCGACATCAGGTGTGTGATCGGCGCGCCCGGCGCAGGTACGGCATGGCGCCGTATTGCCTCCACATCATGCCCGGCCTCCAGCGGCGGTGCCTTGATCTCTTCGGCCGGAGCATGCGCGATCGCCACGTCGCGGGGCATGCGTTCCTGCAGCAGAAGCTCGCATGCGCGGATCATCGGCTCGCGGTGGAACCGGTCGCGCATCAGCCCGCCCTGCAGGACGTTGGCGAGGGCGACGATGGTCATGCCCTGGTGGTGCGCCATGAAGCTTCGCACGACGGCGACCTCTTCGCCTGCGGGGCGCCGCGCCTCGTTGAAATCAAGTGCCTCATAGAAGCCGTAGCGGCCACTGGCGCCCATCTTGCGCAGCCGCTCGAAGTTGCGGGCGGCGCCCTGCGGGTCGACCATCGAGGCCAGGCCCGTCGCGTAGGGCGCGATCACGATATCGTCCGCAAGACCGCGCTTTAGGCCAAGACCCGGCACCCCAAAATTCGAGTATTGGTAGGTCAGCTCGAGGTCGCGGGCATTGAACGCCGATTCCGAGACGCCCCACGGTATCCCTAGCCCACGCGCATAGGCCTGCTGGCGCCTCACGATCATGCGGTTGGTCTGGGCCAGAAGGCTGCCTGCCGGCTCGTGCATCACCAGCGGCGGCATGAGGTATTCGAACATCGAGCCTGACCAGGACACCAGCGCGGATCCCGCGCCGACTGGCGTCGCAGTTCGGCCCAGCCGGAACCAGTGATGCGTGGACACGTCGCCCTTGGCGATGGCGAAGACGCTGGCAAGTCGCGCCTCCGAAGCCAGAAAGTCGTAGCAGCTCAGGTCGCGCCTGTTCTCGTCGACGGAATAGCCGATCGAGAGCAGCTTGCGTTCGGGGTCGAGAAGGAAGGCGAAGTCCATCCCCATCGCCATCTCGCGTGCGCTGGCAGCAAGAACGGCCAGACGCGCCTTAAGCTGGACACGATCCGCAGCGGTGAGGCGCCTGTCCGCCAAATGCTCCGCCGTGGCGTTTCGGAACGCTGTGATCCAGCGGCGGGCGTCCCCGCCTTCCGCAGCGGCCGCGGCATGGTCCGCAAGCCGCAGAAGGTCCGGGGCCATTTCGTCGAACGGCTCCGGCTGTCTCATTCGATTCTCGACGCGCGCCAGAAGCTCGGGATCAGTGTTCCCGAGATCGGCTCGGGCCACCCGCAGCGCCACGGCGATCCCGGCGAGAGGATCGGCAATCGCAGGTGTCTCGAGCCACTCGTCGCAAGCTTGCGCGAGGACGATGAGGTGCCCTGCAAGGTTGCCACTGTCCACGGACGAGACATAGGCAGGTTCGAGAACGCGCAGGTCTTGCGTGGCATACCAGTTGAACAGATGGCCCCGATGCTTGGGGAGGCGGCGCATGGTGTCGAGCGTCGCTTCGATGCGCTCGACGGTGCGGACGGTGCCGGACCATCCGAAATCGCGCGCCGCGACCGCAGACAGAAGGTAGAGGCCGATGTTCGTAGGCGACGTCCGATGCGCGATGACGGGCTTTGGATCTTCCTGAAAGTTGTCCGGCGGCAGCATGTTGTCCGCTGGGGTCACGAAGGCCTCGAAGAACCCCCAGGTGCGCCGCGCGATCAGGCGTAGCGCGTCGCCATCCTCTTCGAGAAGCGCGTTGCCGGCGGACAGCTTCGGCGAGCGGCTGATCCACAAAGCCAGGGCCGGGGCACCGGTCCACAGAAGCGCAAATGGCAGCACGATTAGCCAGGCTTCGGGCGAAAGCAGAACGGCCCCGAAAGTCACCACCAACCCCAGGGCGACGCTGCCCCACATGCCGCGGGTGAAGCCGGTTAGGTCGAGCCGGGGGCTGCTCGCGGATTGGGCCGCGGTGGTCCATTCCAGCAGGTGCCGGCGCGTGACGAACAGCCGCCAGAGCGTGCGGAGGATCGCGTCGCCCATCCGGCGGGCTTGGTCGGGAAGGAAAGCGACCGAAAGGAAAACCTGCATCGCAGCCTGTCGCAGATCGCTTCCGAGTGCACGTACGTGGCTGCCAAGCTGGACGTCCGTGCGCCCCGGCAGGACGGCGAAGAGGCTAGGCAGGAATATCGGCACCAGGATTGCGGCCAGAACGAGCAACGTCGCCGCCAGCGCAGCCGGAAGCGGCAGCACCCAGCCCACCCCGAGGGCTACCAGGGCGGACGGGGCCAGCAGCGACCGGCGGAGGTTGTCCACCAGCTTCCACCGCCCCACCGCGGGAAGATCGCGGGCGCCAACGATCCATGGCAGCAACTGCCAGTCTCCCCTTGTCCAGCGGTGCTGCCGCTTGGCGGCGACGTCGTAGCGGGTGGGAAAATCCTCGACCAGTTCGACATCGGTCGCCAGGCCGGCGCGCGCATAGATGCCCTCGAACAGGTCATGGCTGAGAAGCGTATCGGTCGGCACCCGCCCCGCGAGCGCAGCCTCGAAGAAGTCGACGTCGTAGATGCCCTTGCCGGTGAAGGAACCTTCGCCGAACAGGTCCTGATAGAGATCGGACGCCGCGGCGGCATAGGGGTCCATGCCTCCGGGACCCGAGACGGTTTGCTGGTAGAGCGACCCCTCGTCTCCTGCTGGAATGGAGGGCGTAACCCGTGGCTGCAGGATTGCGTGGCCTGCGACGACCCTTCGCTTCGCGGCGTCGAGGACAGGTAGGTTCAGCGGATGAGCCATCTTGCCGATCAGCCGCGCGGCGGCGTCGCGGGGCATCCGCGTGTCTGCGTCGAGCGTAATGACATAACGCACGCCGTCGGGCACTTGTGGCGGCTGCCCCTCGATATGGGAAAAACTGGTATCCATCGCGCCGCGCAGCAGCCGATTGAGCTCGTGCAGCTTGCCACGCTTCCGCTCCCATCCCATCCAGACGCCTTCGCCGGCGCTGAACTGCCGCCGCCGATGCAGAAGCAGGAACCTTGGACCGGCGGGACCCGGGCCATAGCGCCGGTTCAACTCGCCGATACGGCCGGACGCCAGCGCAAGCAGCGCGGCATCTCCGGCCTGTTCTTCTTGGGGTGCGTCAGGGCCATCGGTCAGCAGCGCGAAAGTCAAGTCTCCACTGCTGCCCGAGAGGTGGTGAACCTCCAGCCGCTCGATCTGTTCTTCCAGGTTCGCGGCATCGCTCAGTAGGGTCGGCACTGCGACCAGTGTGCGCAGCTCGGGCGGGATCCCCTCCTTCAGCTCAAGGCCCGGGAGCGCCTTGGGTGCAACGCCCCAGGCAACGACGCGGTTGACGATGGCCGTAGCGACTTCTGTTGCTGGCAGGAAGGCAGCCAGCGCCCAAAGCGCCAGCCAGCCGAGCCCGGTACCGGGCCCCGAGATTGCGGCCAAGGCCAAAGCGACGAGGCCCACCGACGTCAACAGGATGGCGAGGACGTAACCGCGGAGGCCAAGACCCCGCACCCGGTTGCGTATCCGAAGCCGGCCCGAGGGACGGAAGCCGATGGACTGCTCCAACTGAGGCCGACCCTCGCCGATCAGGTGCCAACCGGGGGTGCTCGCGCGGTCGTCACCCGATCTGGCCGCTGCGACGGCTCGTTCAGCGATATCGATTTCGGCGACGCCAGAGCCGCGGGCAAGCTCCTCGACGGCGGTCCGGTAGAGGTTGCGGCTGGCGAAATCCATCGCGGCGAAGTCGCTACCGTCCCGTAGTCGGGCGTCGACGAGGCTGACGCTTTCGACGAAAGCCGCCCAGTCCGCGTCCGAAATCAGCCGCATCCCGGTGATGATGTTGCGCACCGTCACGTTCGCCGCACCCTCGCGTTCTTGCGCGCGGTGAACGGTCGCCTCGACGGAAGAGCCCTGTCGCCCGAGACGGGCCTCGAGCCAGTCGAGCGCCGGCGTCGTGTGGGGATCATGGCCGCGAAGCCGTTTCGCGAGCTGCGCGGAAAAAGCGTCGTCGAGCGTCTCGCCGCCATCCGGAAACCCCTCCCGGGGCGCCTTGTCGGTCAGGTGGAGCTCGGCCAGCGCGTCCGCCTCGGCGCGCGCGGCATGGCCGACGGTGATCTGGTCGGCGAGCCGGCGCAGGTTCTCGATCATGACAATCCGCAGCGTGATCGGAACGGCCCAGAGCTCGCCGATCGTCAGTGGCTGAACGCCCTGATAGGCTACGAGGTAGCGCCGCAGCGTCTCGGGATCGAAGTGGCTGTCGGTATGGGACACGAATGCCCAGACGAGCCCGAAGACCCGCGGATACCCCGCGAAGGGGCCGTCCTCGAGCTTCGGCAACTGGCGATAGTACCCGGGCGGCAGATCCCGGCGCACGTCGCGGATTTGCGCCTCGACGACGTGGTAGTTGTCGAGCAGCCATTCGGCCGCCGGAACGATGCTCTGGCCCAAGGCGACCTCGGCGGCACTTGCGCGGTAGGCGGCCAGCAGCACCGTGGCATTGTCCCTGAGGCGCAGATGCAGCGCCGGAACGCGGGGCGGGCGCGTTGTCACCGGCTGCGCCAAAGCGAGGCTGATCGCGTGCTGCTCGAGCCGCTCGATCCCGAAGAGCTCGGCCCGGGCGGGGGCGGTATCCTGCCACGGAAGGGCCTTGGCACGGCGATTACCGAAGTTCTGAAACAGTGCGTTCATCTTCGATGTGCCGCTGTCGAGACATCACCAACAGCCTCAACCCGATGCTCTCTTGTTTCGGCCGGGATCGGCAGTGACCTGCCTCCGGCTCGTCCGGCGAGCGTGCGGCAGGAAACCAGGGCAAGGGCAAGCCCGGCAGCGACGAAACCCAAGATCAAGATGACCGATCTCCTTCTGGTGCGAAATGGCCGCAGGATCGAAGAAGCGGTGCAGGATCCGGACGTCGGCGCCGAGCTCCGCTTCAGCCCTTCTTGGACTTGCCGATGTCGGGGGAGAGGCCCTTGGTGAAGGTCGTGGCAGCTGCGGGCGCCGGTTTCGGTGTCTGCTTCGGTTTTTTCGCTTCGCGGTTACCGCGCTTGTTTTCCTTGGCCATCGTCTCGACTCCTGTCTGCCCGCGCGACAAGCGCGGGTTGTGAATTTGATCTGAAAGAGGTGAGGCTTCCCACTCGGAAAGCTTGCATCCTTTTCGTCGCCGGTAATGGCTCAGGAAATATCGGGGCCAAATGGCGTCGAATCATCTTGAACAGATGCTGGAATTTAAATGGAGACGCCGCCCCCAATGCGCAATGACAAGAAGCGGAACGAGGATATTTCGGTGCAGGATACCCCGAAACTTCGCAATCTTGTTGCTTGGTGAGGCAGCAAGGCAACTCGTCCGGCGCTGGCACGTGCAGCGCGTACTTTCGAACGTTGCGACCCATCCGGTGGGTGGCTCCGCAGGTCGGGTGAGCGGCCACTCGTTGGTGACCGAGGCAGTCGTCGTCTCGTAGGATCGCCTTGTTTGCGCTACGCTCGAGAATCGCATGGCGTGAAACGACTTGATGCCGCCACGCGGCGATGCAGCATGGTGCCCGAGATCAGGGCAATCTCGATGCCTGCTCCCGGATTCATCGCAGTACGGCGACCCCACCGATCAACCGACCGGACATCGCTCAGCGGCAGACCCGCGCCTGTTCCCGCATCACGGCATACTCGCTCAGCAGCTCCTCGATCGCCGATCCCTCCGGCAGCAGGGCCAGTTCCTCGGACGCCCGAGCCTGGAACTCGCGGCTATACTCGACCACCGGCGGGCAGACGACGTCAGAAGCGCCCGTCGCGCAGCCGGTCAGCGAGATCGTTGCAATCGCGAGCACGGCGAGCCGACACGTCGATCATCTGGCGTTGCACGTTATTGGCCTTCTCCGAGGTTTCGAGGCGTTCTTCCAGCCGTCCCGTGCGCTCGCCGGAGCACCGTAGCGTGTCCATGTGCGGGCAGACCGCGAACGCGATGGCACCATAGCGCGGCACGGGCCTACGGGCTGACGACGATCCAGACAAGCAGCGGGGCGATCATCGCCGCCCCCGCTTCCAGTCGTCGATGCGGGCGTAGATGGCGACGGCGACACCGGCGAGCGCCACTGCGATGAACACCCAGCGCAGCATGTCGAGATTGGGCACGAGCGGCAGGATGGTGGACTAGGTCTCTGCCAGGACGTTCTGCGCTGGCTCGACGCCCGCGGCTCCCAGGATCGCCACACCGGCCGCCCCGCTGCCCTTCATCGTGCGGCGCTTCGCCAGGACCTCATGCGCTGTGGGCGTCTCTTAGGCGATCCACGTTCTTCCCAAATATTAAACCGCATATTCGGGTCGTTCGATCATTGCTCCAGTCCGCCGCATAACATTCCGCACATTCGACACATGCCAGCGCCCGCCCCGCGCCGTGCGGATGCCGCGGGCATTGAGCGCGTCGGCCAGCCCGCGCAGGTCGGTGACACCGGCGGCGCGCAGCTTCTCGATCACCGGCAGGACGTTGGCCGCGAAC
>JAVKFF010000180.1:0-11471 GCA_040226215.1 Azospirillaceae bacterium | reverse complement strand
CTCTCGCTGGCGCTCGGCCGGAACGACGGTGGTGGGGTTTGGGGGTGAAATCTTCACCGTCGTTCCGCACGCAGGCGACAGCCGGAGATGCGGAACCACGAGCCCGTCTTCGCGCAAGTCCCAGCCCGGCCGCGCGAGGTTCCGGCTCTCGCTGGCGCTCGGCCGGAACGACGGTGGTGGGGTTCGGGGTGAAAACTTCACCGTCGTTCCGCACGCAGGCGACAGCCGGAGATGCGGAACCTCGCGCCCGTCTTCGCTGACGCCAAAGCCCCGCCGCGCGATCCCGGCAATTTGCTTGTATCGGGGATCGGGTGTCCCTTATTCATCGCCAGCGCTCATGTCCGGGAGTTTCCGATGAAGACCGCGACGCCCGCCAATCTGGTCCCGCTGACCGACTGGCTGATCCGCACCGGCATCGGCGGCGCGACGACCGAGGTGCTGGTCGAGGGCGTCTGCCGGGGTCTGCGCGATGTCGGCGTGCCGCTCGACCGCTCGTTTATCGGCCAGCAGGTGCTGCATCCCGTGATCGGCGGCCTGTCGATGATCTGGACGCCGGAAGAGGGTGTGGCGCTCAACCACTTCGAGCGTCTCAATCCCATCATCCGCGATTCGAGCTGGGCGGCGAGCCCGTTCAGCCGGCTGCACGACGAGAAGCTGCCGGAATTGCGCTTCCGACTGCTCGACGGCGAGGGCGTCGACGAACACGACCTGCTCGGCGACCTCAAGGGGCGCGGCTACACCGACTATCTCTGCCAGCGCGGCCTGCTGCCGGTCGACGAGCGGCGGACCATGGACGCCAGCTTCTACCTGAGCTGGACGACGCGGGCGCCGGGCGGCTTCAGCGACACGCACCTCGCCTATCTGCGCGGCATCGCCGGCTATCTCACCTACGCCCTGCGCAACGCCAATGCCGACGATTCGGCGGAGGTGCTGCTGCGGACCTATCTTGGCGCCGGACCTAGCCGGCGGGTACTCGCCGGCCGCATCGGCCGGGGCGAGACCGAGGAGATCGAGGCCGTCATCTGGTTCTCCGACCTGCAGGGCTTCACCCGGCTGACCGAGCAGCTCTCGCCGGCCGAGGGCGTGGCCCTGCTCAATGACTACGCCGAGATCGTCATCGACGCCATCGAGCGCCGGGAAGGCGAGGTGCTGAAGTTCATCGGCGACGGCATTCTCGCCATCTTCCCAATCGACGAGCGGGGCGTGACCGCCTGCGCCCGCGCCATCGGCGCGGTGCTGGAGGTCACCGACCGGGTCGCCCGGATCAATCCTGAGCGCGCCGCCGCAGGCCTTGCGGTGACAAGCCCCTATATCGGCCTCAACGTGGGCGAGGTGGTCTACGGCAATGTCGGCGGCCGGGAGCGGCTGGACTTCACGGTGGTCGGCCAAGCCGTCAACGAGGCCTCGCGCATCGCCGCGCTGTGCCGCTCGGTCGACCAGCGCGTCGTCATGTCCGAGGCCTTCGCCGACATCGCCGGCGATCATGGGGCGCCGCTGGTCGGGCTCGGGCGGTTCGCGCTGCGCGGCATCGCCCGCCCGCAAGACCTGTTCACCATCGACTGGGCGGCGGTGGCCGACCGCACCCCGCGGCAGGACGAGGCGGCATCGTGACCGACGACCAGGCATCCCGCACCTATGGCGATTTCCTGCAGCTGAAAACGCTGTTGAACCTTCAGGACCCGATGGGCGGCAAGCACGACGCCCATCTCTTCGTCATCATCCACCAGGTGAAGGAGCTGTGGATGAAGCTGATCTTCGTGGAGCTGGAGCAGGCGATCGCCCAGATCCGCGACGACCGGCTGGCGGAGTTCCAGAAGACCATGGCGCGGGTCAAGCGCATCCAGGAACAACTGATCGACGCCTGGTCGACCATGGCGACGCTCACCCCCTGGGACTACCTCACCTTCCGGCCCTATCTCGGCACCTCCTCCGGCTTCCAGTCCTGGGGTTACCGCAAGCTGGAATTCCTGCTCGGCCAGAAGAACCGCGCCTATCTGAAGCCGCACGCGCACGATCCCGAGGTGACGGCGGAGCTGGAGGACGTGCTGGCCCGGCCCAGCCTCTATGACGAGGCACTGATCTGCCTCGCCCGCCGGGGCTATCCGGTGCCGCCGGACCTGCTGGACCGCGACTGGCGCGAGCCCTACACGGCGCATCCGGGCGTCGAGGCGGTGTGGAAGACCGTCTACGAGGACGCGCCCAACCGCTTCGAGGAGTATGCGCTTGGCGAGACCCTGGTCGACACCGAGTACTACTTCCAGCTCTGGCGCTTCAAGCATCTGAAGACCGTCGAGCGGGTGATCGGCTTCAAGCGCGGAACCGGCGGCTCGCCCGGGGTGCCCTATCTGAAATCCGCGCTGGACAAGTACTTCTATCCTGAGCTCTGGACCGTGCGCACGGCGCTGGAGACCGGCGACGAAACCTGACCCCAGACCTGACCCCCCAGACCTGACTCTGGACCGACGATGACCGCTCAGCCGCAACCTGCAACGCCCCTCACCCGCGAGGACTGCCTGGCGCTGGACGCCGGCGACCCGCTCGCCGGACGCCGCCAGCTCTTCCACGTGCCCGAGGGCGTGATCTATCTCGACGGCAACTCGCTCGGCTGCCTGCCGCTGGCGGCGGTCGAGCATGTGCGCCGCACGCTGGAGACGGAATGGGGCGAGGGCCTGATCCGGTCCTGGACGCAGGCCGGCTGGATCGACAAGCCGCGCCGGCTCGGCGACCGCATCGGCGGGCTGATCGGCGCCGCGCCCGGCCAGGTGGTGGTCGCCGATTCGACCTCGGTCAACCTCTTCAAGGTGCTGACCGCCGCGCTCCGGCTGCGCCCGGGGCGCGACGTCATCGTCTCGGAGGCCGGCAACTTCCCGACCGACCTCTACATCGCCGAGGGCGTGGCCGAGCTTCTCGGCGGCTACGAGCGCCGGCTGGTGCCCGAGGGGTCGATGGACGTGGAGGCTCTGATCGACGAGCGCGTCGCCGTCGTCATGCTGACCCATGTCAACTATGTCACGGCCGAGATGCACGACATGGCGGCCGTCACCCGTGCCGCCCATCAGGCCGGCGCCCTGGTAATCTGGGATCTCGCCCATTCGGCCGGCGCGCTGCCGGTGGACCTCGACGGCATCGACGCCGATTTCGCGGTCGGCTGCACCTACAAGTACCTCAACGCCGGGCCCGGCGGCCCCGCCTATCTCTACGTCGCGTCCCGCCTGCAGGACCGGGCGCGCCAGCCGCTGACCGGCTGGCTGGGGCACGCCCGTCCGTTCGAATTCACCACCGGCTACGAGCCTGCACCCGGCATCGACCGCTTCATCTGCGGTACCCCGCCGCTCCTCGCCTATGCCGCGCTGGAGGGCGCGCTCGACGCTTTCGACGGCGTCGATCTGGGCCAGCTCAGGGCCAAGAGCCTGTCGCTGACCGACCTGTTCATCCGCCTGGTGGCGCAGGAATGCGGAGGGCACGGCCTCACGCTCGCCAGCCCGCGCGAGCGCGCCGTGCGCGGCAGCCACGTCTCCTGGCGTCACCGGGAAGGCTACGCCATCATGCAGGCGCTGATCGCCCGCGGCGTGATCGGCGATTTCCGCGCGCCCGACGCCCTGCGTTTCGGCTTCACGCCGCTCTACCTCTCGCATGCCGATGTCTGGGGCGCCGTCGCGGTGCTGAAGGATGTGCTCGACAACCGCCTCTGGGACGATCCCGCCTACAGGAGCCGCGCCAAGGTGACCTGAGGCCGGCTCGGCACCTGTTCTTGTCATCCCCGACTTGATCGGGGATCCAGGCGGTCGGTGCCGCTTTCACCGCCGGTCTGGATTCCCGCTTTCGCGGGAATGACAAGGAAAATCAATGAGTTCAATCGTCTTCCCGGGCGCGGTGCAGCACGAAGTGATGCGCCGCAGACCCGGGACCGGCCGCATGCACTCGCCGGCGCGCCTTCGCCCTCACCCCACCCGCGTCGCCGCCAGGCGGTCCTCGTCGAGGACGATCCCCAGGCCGGGCGTTTCCGGCAGCACGAAGTGTCCGTACCCGTCATCCGAAAGCGGCGTCGTCAGCATGAAGTCGCGCCGCGCGGGTGACCATTCCGGCGGGTCGAAGGGATACTCCACGAAGGGCGCGTCGCTGCTGCCGCCGACCAGCTGGATGTTGGCCAGCACGCCGATGCCGTTGGTCCAGGTGTGCGGCGTGAACATGATCCCCGCTGCCTCGGCCAGCGCGGCGACGCGGGCGAGGCCGGTGATGCCTTCGGTCAGCGCCGCGTCGGGCTGGATGACGTCGAGGCAGCCATCGGCGATCAGGTCGCGCAGCTGGCCCGCCTCGCGCACCATTTCCGCCCCGGCGACGCGGATCGGCGTCGCCTGGCGCAGCGCCACCATGCCGCGCCGGTCGGCCTGGTCGAGCGGCTCCTCCAGCCAGAAGATATCGAGCGGCTCGAGCGCCCGGGCCACGGCCAGCGCGTCCTTCAGGCGCCAGGGCGCGGATGTGTCCCAGGGCATGCGCCAGCCCTGGTTGCAGTCGACCATGAGGGTCAGACGGTCGCCCACCCGCGCGCGCACCGCCTCGACCGCGGCGACATCCTGGCGCCAGTCGGCCCGGTGGAAGCGCAGCTTCATCGCGGCGAACCCGGCTTCCACGTACTGTCCCGCGGCCTCGGCCATCGCCGCCGGATCGCGCAGCGTGCCCGACGAGGCGTAGAGCGGGATGCGGCGCCGGCGGCCGCCCAGCAGGCGCCAGACCGGCTGGCCGGCGATCTTGCCGAAGAGATCCCAGAGCGCGATGTCGAGAGGCCAGCAGCGGCCGTAATGGAAGGCGAGGTTGGTGAGCACCCGGTGGTGCCGGTCGAGATCGCGCGGATCCTGGCCGACGAACAGCGCCTCGTGCCCGCCGAAGCCGGTCATGGCGTCGCCGGAGCCGATGCCGGTCAGCCCCCGGTCGGTCTCCACGCGCACGATGGTCGCCGGCGCCGTCTGGCGCGGCCTGGGGTCCCAGCCGGCCCGGAAGGGCGGGTCGAGCGGCAGGGCGTGATGGCTGACGCGGATGGCGGTGATCTTCATGGGTGCGGGTATACCTTCCGAGGGCTCATGGATAGGCGCAGACCGCCTCGGCGATAGCGGTGAGGTCGGCCGGCGTCGCCTGACGCCTGGTCGCCGCCACCATTGGCGCATTCTCCGACCGGGCTAGCATCCGGCTCAGCGCCTCGGGCGAAACCGCCGCGCGCTCCGCCGCATCGAGACCGAGAGCCAGGCCGCTGGCCATCGCCAGGTCACGGAAGCCGTGGACCAGGGATTGCGTCCCGCGCCCCCAGCCGGCGACACGGGCGGCACGGGCGTGGGCCTCGGGCGCGCCCTCGGCGATCCAGGGCAGGGCGGCCGCCAGGCCCAGTGCCACGGCGCGGCCATGGTGGACCGGAATGAGGCCGGCGAGCGCGTGGCCGATGGCGTGCGCCATGGCGGTGCCGGCGATGTCGATCGCCCGACCGGCGTCGTGGGCGGCGACCAGCAGGGCCTCGCGGGCTTCCAGGTCGCCGGGACTGGCGATGACCGCCGGAAGGGCGTCGGGGATCACGGCCAGCGCCCGGTCGGCGGCGGCCCGGCTCGCCCCTGTGGCCTTGGCGTTGGTCGCCGCCTCCAGCGCGTGGACGAAGGCGTCGAGGCCGGTGGCGGCGGTGAGCCATGGTGGCAGGCTGCGCGTCAGCGCCGCGTCGAGGATAGCCAGGTCCGGCCTGAGGGCCTCGCCCCAGGCCCAGCGCTTGGTGTGCGCGGCGTCGCTGAAGACGGCGGTGGAGGTTGCCTCCGACCCGGTGCCCGCGGTTGTCGGCAGGAGGGCGAGGAGGGGACGGCGGGCCGGCAGCGGCCGGGCGGCCTCGGCGATCTCGAGCGTGGCGAGCGCGCTTCCGGCCAGTGCGGCGACCAGCTTGGCGACGTCGAGCGCGCTGCCGCCGCCGACACCGATCACCGCGTCCGGCGGGGTCAGCCGGGCCAGGGCCAGGCCGGCGTCGATCTCGCTGGCAAGGGGGTTGGCGGAGAAGCCGCTCCAGGTTTCGACATCGTGGCCCGGCTCGGCCAGTGCCAGGTGCAGGGCGCCGATCTCGGGCAGGCCGGCGATGCCGGCATCGAGCACCAGCAGGCAGCGGCCCGGCCGGCCCAGCCGTTTGGCGAGTTCGACGCCGAGACCGGCGGCCGTGCCGATGCCGATGGTCGGTGATGGATCGCCGGTTCGCCCCTCTGGCACCGTTCCCGCCTTTCCTGCCCAGTACCGCCGGGCTTCCCGTCGGCGTGGAGGAGGGTGGCGGAGCCAGCCGCGCGGGGCAAGTCCGAAGCGGGCGCCGGCCACGGAGCGGCGGGACGGGCCTTGCCGAGGCGCGCACGAAAACGGCTGCCGGATGGGGGGAATCCGGCAGCCGTTCGTCCCGCTTGTTCGCGGGGGTGGGCGGATCGACCGCGGCGATCGCCCGCCTCCGGTCCCGACAATCGGAGGAGGAGGAGACGGGACGGGGGGCGATCAGCCGGCACCCACGGGGAGTCCGTGAATGCCGGGAAGTCGATCCGCCTGCCCTGGTTCGGGCTGGAAACTCGGTCGCCGGGCGGCCGGGCGGGGACGGGCCCCGGCCCTGGACGTCGTCCGGCGAGAAGGCGACGCCTTAGCGGCGGTCGACGAATGTGCCGCGGGCGATGGCGTCGAAATCGGCCCGGCTGATGCCGAGGTCGTTCATCTGACGCGTGTCCATGCGCTGCAGCTCGTTCATGGTGCGGGTGTAGTCGCGACGACGGGTGATGTCGGCGCGAACGCGGTCGATCAGTCGGCCGAACGCTCCCCGGGTGGGGTTCATGGTGACAGTGATGTCGGCCATCTCGGTTGCTCCTTCAATGTCGGTTCTATTATTACAACGCGCCTTTACTTATTCCCCCGGACCGCCTGTGTGAAGGGGGCCAAGGGCTGGCATTTTGCGCTGCAGCATTGCGCCGCCCGCAAGGCCGTCCAGGGGTTTAATATGCGTGCTTAGATAAATATGTCGGTGTCAATCGCCGGGCCGGCCGAACCGCCGGGCGGCCGCCAGAATGGCCGCCTCGTCGATCTGATAGGACCGGTAGAGATCGATGCTGTCGCCCGACTGGCCGAAGGTGTTGACGCCGAGCGGCGCCACGGCGTGGCCGCGCACCGCCCCCAGCCAGGCGAGCGCCGCCGGGTGTCCGTCGAGCACGGTGACCATGCGGGCGCCGCCCGCGAGCGGCTCCAGCAGGTCCTCGACATGCGCCATGCGGCTTCGGTCTCGCACGTCCTCCATGTCGCCCGGGCCGTCGTCCAGCCGTGCCCGTTCGAGATGCTGCCAGTCGTTGTAGAGCCGGTCGGTCGACGTGACCACGAGCAGGCCGGCGCCCGGATGATCGTCGAGCAGCCGATCGAAGGCGGCCATCGCCTCGGGCAGCATGGCGCCGGCGGCGACGATGGCCATGTCCGCGCCGGGTTCCGGCGGCACCAGCCAGTAGCCGCCATTGATTACCTGTCCGGCGAGGTCCGGGTCCATCCGCCGCTCGACCTGGGTGATGGGCCGGGTCGACAGGCGCAGGTAGATCGCCCCGCCGTCCGGTGCCTGCAGGTGGCCGAAGCCCCAGTGCAGGATCGCCGCCACCTCGTCGGCGAAGGCCGGCTCGAAACTGGTCAGCCCGGGCTGGCCCATGCCGATCATCGGCGTGGCGATGGACTGGTGCGCGCCGCCCTCCGGCGCCAGGGAGATGCCGGACGGCGTCGCCACCACGATGAAGCGGGCGTCCTGGTAGCAGGCATAGTTCAGCGCATCCAGGCCGCGCGCGATGAACGGGTCGTAGAGCGTGCCGATGGGGATCAGCCGCTCGCCGAACAGGTCGTGCGCCAGGCCAAGCGCCGCCAGGTTGAGGAACAGATTGTTCTCCGCGATGCCGAGCTCGACATGCTGGCCCGTGGGTGCGCGCTGCCATTTCTGGGCCGAGGGCACCTTGCGGGCGCGGAACAGGTCGTCGCGCGCCGACCGGCCGAACAGGCCGCGCTGGTTCACCCAGCCGCCCAGATTGGTCGACACCGTGACGTCGGGCGAGGTGGTGACGATGCGGTCCGCCAGTGCCAGGTCCGATTTGCCGATCTCGTTGAGGATCCGGCCGAAGGCCTCCTGCGTCGATCCCTTCCCGGCGAAGGCGACCGCCGGCAGCGTGTCGGGCACCGCGACCGGCGTGGCCGAGGCCCGGCGCAGCCGGCCGTCGTAGAAGGGCGCCCGGGCGATCGCCGCGTCGAAGCGGCCAGGATCGATGGCGAGGCCGGCATGGCGGTCCCACTCGGCACCCTCGGCGATGCCCTTGGCCTGGCGAAATGCCGCCATCTGCTGCGGGTTCATCAGCCCCGCATGGTTGTCCTTGTGGCCGGCCAGCGGCAGGCCATGGCCCTTGATGGTGTAGCAGATGAAGCAGGTCGGGCGGTCGTCGGTGACGCCCTCGAAGGCGTGGGCCAGCGCCTCCAGGCAGTGACCGCCCAGATTGGTCATCACGGCGTGCAGCGCCGCGTCGTCCAGGCTGTCGAGCAGGGCGTGGAGTGTCGCATCCTGCGGCCGGTCGGCCGCGATCTGGCGCCGCCAGGCCGCCCCGCCCTCGAACGCCAGGGCCGAGTAGAGGTCGTTGGGACAGGCGTTGATCCAGTGCTTCAGCCCCTGGCCGCCCGGCCTTGCGAAGGTCTCCACCTGGCGGCGGCCGTACTTCACCGTCACCACGTTCCAGCCGACCGCCCGGAAGAAGCGGCCGATCAGGCGGAACAGCTCCTCGTTGACCATGCCGTCCAGGCTCTGGCGGTTGTAGTCGATCACCCACCAGACGTTGCGGATGTCGTGCTTCCAGGTGTCGAGCAGGGCCTCGTAGACATTGCCCTCGTCGAGTTCCGCATCGCCGACCAGCGCCACCATGCGGCCCCTGGGGCGGTCGGCGGCCAGGCCCTTCATCTGCAGATAGTCCTGGGTCAGCGCGGCGAAGTTGGTGACCGCCGCGCCGAGGCCGACCGAGCCGGTGGAGAAATCGACGAAGTCGCCGTCCTTGGTGCGCGAGGGATAGGACTGTGCCCCGCCGAAGCCGCGGAAGGCCTTGAGCCGGTCCAGCGACTGCCGGCCGAAGAGATACTCGATGGCGTGCAGCACCGGGCTCGCATGCGGCTTCACCGCCACCCGGTCCTGCGGCCGCAGCACGCGGAAATAGAGCGCCGTCATGATCGCCACGACCGAGGCCGATGAGGCCTGGTGCCCGCCCACCTTGATGCCGTCGCGGTTCGGCCGGACATGGTTGGCGTGGTGGATGGTCCAGGTCGCCAGCCAGCGGACCTTGTCCTCGATCGCCGCCAGCTCCGCCAGTTCCGCCGAGTCGAGCGGGCCGGGCGGCAGCGCGCCGCCCTCCGCCGCGAGGGGATCGTCCTGCTCGAGCATGGTGGTCACCGGGGCATCCTCTTTCCTGGCGGGGCGGGGTTGCGGCCCCGCAGTCTAGGCGCTGGCGGCAGCCGCCGAAAGCACCTGGCCGTCCTGGTTGGCGCCGAGCCGGGCGAAGCCCTGCTCGAGGTCGGCGAGGATGTCCTCGACCGTCTCCAGGCCGACCGACAGCCGCACCAGGCCGTCGGAAATGCCGTAGGTCGCCCGCTCCTCGGCGCTGTAGGTCGAATGGGTCATCGAGGCCGGGTGCTGGATGAGCGACTCCGCATCGCCCAGGCTGACCGCGCGGGTGATGAGGTCGAGCCCGTTCATCAGCTGTCGGCCCGATGCCAGGCCGCCCGCCAGCTCGAAGCAGATCATGCCGCCGAAGCGCGCCATCTGGCGGCTGGCGACGGCGTGACCGGGATTGCCCTCGAGGCCCGGATAGCCGACCGAGACGACCTCGGGCCGCGTATCCAGCCAGCGGGCCACCCGCTCGGCATTGTCGCAGTGCCGCTCCATGCGCAGTTCCAGCGTCTTCAGCCCGCGCAGGACGAGCCCGGCATCGTGCGGCGACAGCACCGCGCCGGTCATGTCCTTGAGCCCGACCAGGCGGATCTCCTGGATCGCCTCGCGGCTGCCGATCACCGCGCCGGCGGTCAGGTCGCCATGGCCGCCGAGATACTTCGTCGCGGAGTGCACGACGATGTCCGCGCCATGGGCCAGCGGGCGCTGCAGATAGGGCGTGGCATAGGTGTTGTCGACGACCACGGCCGCGCCGTGCGCCCGGGCGATCTCCGATACCCGGGCGATGTCGACCACGCGCATGTTCGGGTTCGCCGGGGTCTCGAAATAGACCACCCTGGTACGCCCGCTGATCGCGCATTCCAGGTTGGCGGGCACCGTCAGGTCCACATGGGTCACCGTCACGCCGAAGCGGGCGAGGCCGTGCTGGAAGAAGGCGAAGGTGCAGCCATAGAGGGTCTTGTCGACGATGATCTCGTCGCCCGGCCGGACCAGGGTCCAGAAGACCGAGGTGATGGCGCCCATGCCGGAACTGGTGGCGAGCCCGGCCTCGCCACCCTCAAGCGCGGCCAGCCGCTGCTCCAGCAGGTCCAGCGTCGGGTTGGCGATGCGCGTGTAGATGTAGCCGGGCGCGCGGCCGCCGAACAGCTCGGCCCCGTGCTCCGCGCTGTCGAAGGCGAAGGTGGCGGAGCCGTAGACCGGCGGCACCAGCGCCCCCTTGTGCTCGGCCGGGTCGTAGGCGTGGTGGATCGCGCGGGTCGCGAAACCCGGGTTCGGTCGTGTCATGGTCGGTCCTTCCTCTCCGGCCGCGGCGGATGCGCTCGGCGGCCTTTCTACCCGGCCGATCCGACGCAAGCGGCGTGCCAGGACGGCGCGGACGACGGCGCGGCGCGGCATGCCACGGATTCCCGGTCCATCCGGCGCCCGCAGATCCGTATGAAACGGCTTACAGTCCGACGACTGATCGTCATCATTCTGGGAAGCGGTTGATCGTTAACGCATAATTCCGTATGGTTTTTCATACGTTGTCAGGATATTCTGACGCCATGCGTCTGGAGATCATCACCGAGAACCGGGTCGGCATGACCCAGGACGTGCTCGCCGTTTTCACCCGGCTCGGCTTCGACGTGCGCACGGTGGAGGTGACGACGCACCACATCCACGTCCACGTACCCGAGCTCGCGCCCTCCAGGCTGGCGACGCTGAGCCAGTTCCTGCTCACCATCAAGGGCGTGGAGGCGGTCAACCCGGTCGAGACCCTGCCCGGCGAGGCGCGGGAGGCGCAGCTGCGCGCGGTGCTCTCCGCCCTCGACGACCCGCTGATCGCGGTCGATGGCGAACTCACGGTCAGCCTGGCCAACGCCGCGGCGGAGCGGGCGCTGGGTCCGCTGCCGGGCCGGCCGCTCGGCGCGGTGCTGGGCCGGGAACTGGCCCGCGAGCTGCGCGACGCCGGCTTCGCCCTGGCCGGCCGGGCGGTCGAGCTTGCCGGCATGCCCTATCTCGTCCACGCCACGCCCATCGCAAGATCCGCCGACGG
>JAVKFF010000179.1:0-27587 GCA_040226215.1 Azospirillaceae bacterium | reverse complement strand
CTCAGGCGGTGATCGGGCCGAGGGTGGCGCGGGCGTCGTCGCGGGCCGCCATCATGTCGACCAGGCCGTCGAGGTCGGTCGTGGCGCGCCAGCCGAGACGCCCGGCCGCCTTGGCCGGATCGCCGAGAAGCAGGTCGACTTCCGCCGGGCGGAAGAAGGCGCGGTCGACGGCGATGACGGGACGGCCGCTCCGCCGGTCGATGCCCCGCTCCGCCTCGCCCTCCCCCTCGAAGGCGATATCCATGCCCAGGCGCTCCCCGGCCCGGCGGCAGAAGTCGCGGATCGTCCAGGTGCGGCCGGTGGCGATGACGTAGTCGTCGGGCGTCTCGGCCTCCACCATGGCGATCATCGCCGCCACATAGTCGCCGGCGAAGCCCCAGTCGCGCTTGGCCGAGAGGTTGCCCAGGCGCACCTGGTCGCGGTGGCCGTGCTTCACCTCGGCCAGCTGGGCGGTGATCTTGCGGGTGACGAACTGCAGCCCGCGCAGGGGCGATTCGTGGTTGAACAGGATGCCGGAGGAGGCGTGCAGGCCGAAGCTCTCGCGGTGGTTCACCACCGCCCAATGCGCCGCCAGCTTGGAGACGCCGTAGGGGCTGCGCGGGTAGAAGGGCGTGGTCTCCTTCTGCGGCGTCTCGCGCACATGGCCGAACATCTCGGAGGTGGAGGCCTGGTAGAAGCGGGTCTGCGGCGAGACCAGGCGGATGATCTCCAGGAGCCTGAGCAGGCCCAGATAGTTGGTCTCGCTGGTCGAGATCGCCTGGCCGAAGGAGGTGCCGACGAAGCTCTGGGCGGCGAGGTTGAAGAGCGCGTAGGGCTTGAGCTCGCTCAAGAGCTCGAAGAGCGAGGGGAAATCGAGCAGCTCCAGCTCGCGCATCTCCACCTTGTCGGCGACGCCAAGCTCCTCCAGGCGCCAGATGCCGCCGCTGGCCGAGCGCCGGTAGCCGCCGACCACGCGGTAACTCCGCTCGAGCAGCGCGCGGGCGAGATAGGCGCCGTCCTGTCCCGTGATGCCCGTCACCAGGGCCGTCTTCGTCATGCCGGATGCGATCCTTCGTCTTCGTGTCCAAGCGGCGGCGCGGGCGCCGGTCCCCGTTTCGGAAGCGAGCAATAGCAGAAACGCCGCCCGGTTCAACCGCGCAACCGGCCCATGACCTTCCGAATGACCGGTCGGCGGGAGGCGTCAGAGGGCACGGCGCAGGTGGCGCCAGCGCAGCGCCGTCGCCGGGGCGAGCCGGACCGCGCGGCGCCAGAGGGCGCGGGCGCGGCGCCGCTCCCCGGCCTTGGCGCAGGCCCGCATGGCGGTCAGCAGCGCGTCGGCCTCGACCGCGCGCGCCAGGCGGGCGGCGAGGCGTGGGTCGAGGGCCGAGGCGCCGAGGTGCCGGGCGACGAAGGCGGCGGAGCGCAGGAGGTCGTCGGCCGCCGTCGCCTCGCGCCGCCACTGCCGCCCGACGTCGAGCCGGTAGGCAAGCGCCGCCACCGGCAGCACATCGACCGGTCCGGCGAGGAACAGGGCGGCGAGGGCGGCCCGGTCCTCGCCCACGCGGCTCTCCGGAAAGGCCGGGCGGACCAGGCGGTCGCGGCGGATCAGCGTTGCGCCCAGATGGATGGCGGGCCCACGGCGGTGGATCCAGTCGGCGAGGCGGCCGGGCGCGCGGACCACGTCGATGGTCTCCGCGGTCGCGGGAAGGCGGCTGCGGCGTTCACCGCCCGCAATCACCTCCTCGTAGCCGCCGGCGATGGCGACGCGGTCGGGCGCGGCCGCCAGTGCCGTCTCGATCAGCCGCGAAAGGCCATCGGGAAGGACGCGGTCGTCGGCGTCGAGGAACAGCACCCAGTCGCCCGTGACGGCGTCGAGCCCGCGGTCGCGCGCCACGCCCGGGCCGGCATTGGCGCCGGCCACCACCTGGAGCGGCAGGGCGTGCGCCGCTGCCCAGGCGCGCGCCACCTCCGCCGTGCCATCGCTCGAGCCATCGTCGCTGACCACGATGCCGGCGATGTGGCGGGCGAGCGGCAGCAGGGATTCGAGCGTGGCGGCGATGGTCTCCGCCGCCTCGAAGGCCGGGATGACGACGCCGAGCGGCTGTTCCCGCGCCATCGCACCGGTCCGGGCGCTGTCGGTGCCCCTAGCCAGCCAGGCGCGCCATCTCGTCGATCAGGGCGCTGCCCATCTCGGCCGTGGAGACCGGGGTGATGGCGTCGCCGGCGATGTCCGGCGTGCGGATGCCCTTGTCGAGGACGTTGCCGGCGGCCGTCTCCATCAAATCGGCCTCGGTGCCCATGTCGAAGCTGTAGCGCAGCATCATGGCGAAGGAGAGCAGGGTGGCCAGCGGATTGGCCTTGCCCTGGCCGGCGATGTCGGGCGCGGAGCCGTGCACCGGCTCGTAGAGCGCCTTGCGGCGGCCGGCATCGTCGACGGCGCCGAGCGAGGCGGAGGGCAGCATGCCCAGCGAGCCGGTGAGCTGCGCCGCCTCGTCCGACAAGAGGTCGCCGAACAGGTTGTCGGTGACGATGACGTCGAACTGCTTGGGCCAGCGCACCAGCTGCATGGCGCCGTTGTCGGCCAGCATGTGCTTCAGCTCGACATCGGCATAGCGCTCGCCATGCAGCTTGGTCACCTCCTCGCGCCACAGGCGGCCCGACTCCATGACGTTCATCTTCTCCATGGAGTGGACGAGGTTGCGGCGCTTGCGGGCGAGCTCGAAGGCGACGGCGGCGACGCGGCGGATCTCGCTCGTGGTGTAGCGCTGGGTGTTGACGCCCTCGCGCTCGCCATTGCCCAGGTCGCGGATGCCGCGCGGCTCGCCGAAATAGACGCCGCTCGTGAGCTCGCGCACGATCATCATGTCGAGGCCCTCGACGATCTCGCGCTTCAGGGGCGAGGCGTCGGCCAGCGCCGGGAACACCAGCGCCGGGCGCAGATTGGCGAACAGGTCCATCTCCTTGCGCAGACGCAAGAGGCCGGCCTCCGGCCGGATGGCGAAGTCGACAGTGTCCCATTTCGGACCGCCGACCGCGCCCAGCAGCACGGCGTCGGCGTCATGCGCCTTGGCCATGGCGGCATCGGTGAGCGGCGTGCCGTTGGCGTCGATCGAGCAGCCGCCGACCAGCTCCTCGGCGAGATCGAAGCGGACGGCGCGGTTGCGGCCCATCCAGTCCGCCACCTTGGCCACCTCGGCCATGACCTCCGGACCGATGCCGTCACCGGCGAGAATGAGGATGTTCTTGTTGCTGGCCATGGCGGCGCCTTCGCTCCTTCAGCGGCGGAATCTGCACGACGCCGTTCGGGTAGCGTGTCGCGGCGGCGCATGCAAGGCAAAGGCCGCCGATACGGTCGACGGGTCAACGAAAAGCGGCCGCCGGGCGAACCCGGCGGCCGCATTCCAGGCCGGTGATGAACCGGTATAGCCTCAGGCGGCGGACGTGGTCCGCGGTGCCTTGATCACGCCCAGCGCGACGAGCACGCCGATGACGGAGGCCACCAGCGCGATCCACATGCCGATGCCGATCACGTCGAAGGTGCCGATCTGCATTTCGGCCGGCGCGCCCTCGCCGCCGGACCCGCTCGCCATGTCGGAGCCGACGATGATGAAGATCACGAAGGTGAGGATCACGACGATGCTGGCGATCAGCACGGACACCCGCCCGCTGCCGGTGCCCCGCGCCACCGACACGATGGCCAGGACCGCGAAGATCGGGATCAGCCAGAGAATCAGGGCGAGATACACCTCGCCGCCTGCCGCCGCGCCGATGGCGCTGAACGGCGCGGCCGCCAGATCGAAGCCCGAGAAGCTGATGATGATGATGCTCAGCCAGGGCAGGAAGAAGGTGATGAGAAGAGCGATCGCCACCCAGAAAGACGGTGAGCGTACTGCGGAATTATCCATATGACCCCCCAAGATCCGATCCGGTCGATTGGTGTCAGTGGCTGGACGGAAACCGAATCACAACCGCCGCTATTATCGGCCGATCTCGGAAATTTATCCACAAGGACGTGTGCTGTCGGTCGTTTGACTACCTATTCGCGATTAATCCGGTTTGACCGGATTTGGCGTCAGGCCCGCGACCGGCGGTCAGCCTTCCTTCGCCGGCCGCGGATGACAACCTGGGCGATTCCGGCGACGAGGCCGGCGGCTCCCGCCAGCGCGCCGCCGGTCGCACCGGCCCCGAAGCCGGCATTGGCCTCGATCATCGGGCCGACGGCCTGGGAGCCGATCCACACGCGGGCCCCGACATAGCCGCCGACGACGACCGTGCCGACGATCATCAGCGGCCATTCCCAGGGCCAGCGCAGGGCCATGAAGACGAGGGTGAAGAGCCCGAAGAGCGGGATCAGGCCGATCGCCAGCAGTGCCGTCATCGGCCCCTGGTAGCGGGGATTGGCGAGCGCGCGCTCCATAGGGTCGACGATCTGTCCGATCAGGAAACCACCTTCCTGGCGCGCCCGCTCCATCATGCCCATCAGTTCATGGCCGGCATCGAGCCGAACCTTGAACAGGTCGAAGCCGGACAGCGGCGGCAGCGCCTCCAGCAGGCCGCGCGGCGCCACCCAGGGCAGGAAGAAGATAACGATCAGGGCGATGGCCGCCAGCACGCCGACCAGGCGGGCAAGCCGCTCAGCAAAGGCACTCATCGACACCCGCGCTTCCCGACGGCAGTTGCGGTGCGGGAGAGACCGCCCGAGACGCGGTTCAGGACCAAGCCCAGGGCTGGGTCTCCCGTTGACTGGCCTCGAAGGTGTCGATGGCGGCGGCCTTTTGCAAGGTCAGGCCGATGTCGTCGAGTCCGTTCAGCAGGCAGTGCTTGCGGAACGGGTCAATCTCGAAGGAGATCATGCCACCGTCCGGCCCTCGGATTTCCTGGCGTTCAAGGTCGACGGTGATGGTGGCGTTGGCGCCGCGCGAGGCGTCGTCCATCAGCTTGTCGACCTCGTCCTGCGGCAGGGCGATGGGCAGGATGCCGTTCTTGAAGCAGTTGTTGTAGAAGATGTCGGCAAAGCTGGGCGCGATGACGCAGCGGATGCCGAAGTCGAGCAGAGCCCAGGGCGCGTGCTCGCGGCTCGACCCGCAGCCGAAATTCTCCCCCGCCACCAGGATCTGCGCGTTCCTGTAGGCCGGCTGGTCGAGCACGAAGTCGACCTTGTTGCCCTTCTCGTCGAAGCGCATCTCGTAGAACAGCCCGCGCGACAGCCCGGTGCGCTCGATCGTCTTCAGGAACTGCTTGGGGATGATCATGTCGGTGTCGACATTGACGAGCGGCAGCGGCGCGGCGACGGCGGTCAACTGGGTGAAAGGCTGCATGGGGCGGCTTCCCGGAACTGGCTTGCGACAAAGGCTGGCAACAAGGGCTTGCGACAAGGGCTTGCGACAACGGCTTGCGACAGGGGGCTGGCCGACCATCGCCAGCGGCGCTCGGCGCGGCTCATTGGTGCCACGCCCGTGCCCGTCCCGCCAGGGGAAACTTGTCCCCGGCGGCCCGGCGCAATCCGCCCCGGCGGGCGGGGATCGACACGGCTCCGCCTACGAAAGTTCGCGATGCGGCGCCGGTCGCGGCACGGACAACTCGCATTGCGGGAGGAATGCGTGCAGTCTTTTGCCCAATCGGCGCAACGGCGGCCCGAGTCGCGCGGAGCAGGCGCGACCCCGGTGCGGTGCCGGCGCCTCGCGCAACCAAGCGAGACGGGGGACGACACGATGATACTGCCCACGGTGAAGCTGGTCGACTGGCTGCTGTCCAAGGTCAAGGCGATCCTCTCCGACGCGGTGATCCGCAAGCTGGACGCGGTGCTGCTGCTGGTCGGCGGGTTCGGCGCCTACGTGCTGATCGCGCTCGCCGCGGTCACTACCCTGGTCATCGGCATCCGCATGGGCAGCGCCACGCTGATCATCGGTGCCATCGTCGCCGTGCCGGTCGGACTCGTTCTGCAGTACCTCTCCACCAAGATGCTGGGCTCGGTGGACCGACTGCTGAATTCCACCCGCACCGAGATGACCTCGGCCGGCTTCCTCGAGGTCGTCGCGGTGGTGCTGATCGTCCTCGCCATCGTGGCGCCGATCCTCGGCGTCGTCGACGCCATCGAGAACACCTCGCTGATCCCGCTGGCGACCGGTGCGGCGGTGGCCGTGCTGGCGCTCTATGGGGCCGCGGTGGCCCTGAACCCGGTGCTGGTGAACGTGCACATCTCCGGCGCGGCGACCATCGGGCTGGAGGCGGTCGGCATCGTCACCTTCCTCCTGAAGACGTTCTACCGCTTCACGCCGGTCGCTTTCGGCGTGTTCGTGGTCTACATCTCGATCCTGCTGCTGGAGCTGCTGATCATCAGCTTCGGCTCGGGCTTCGCCGGGGCCGGCCTGGTGCTGACGGGCGTGCTGTGGAACGCCGCGCTGGCTCTGCTCTGGCCCTTCGTCGCCTATATCGTGTTCGTCTGCGTCTACCTGGCAGTCGATCTGGTACGCTCGATCGTGCTCGTCGGCCGGGTCGCCGACCAGTACCGCCGGCCGGAGGACGCCAAGGCGATCCCGCCGGAGACCAGCGCCGACATCAAGGGGTGACGCGGCGGCGGCGGCCCTGACTGCACGTCAGGACCCTAGAGGAACTCCCTGACGTCGGCGAGGCGGCCGCGGATGGCGGCGGCGGCGGCCATGGCGGGGCTGACCAGGTGGGTGCGGCCGCCGCGGCCCTGGCGGCCCTCGAAGTTGCGGTTCGAGGTCGAGGCGCAGCGCTCGCCGGGTTCCAGCTTGTCGGCGTTCATCGCCAGGCACATGGAGCAGCCGGGCTCGCGCCAGTCGAAGCCGGCCTCCCGGAGAACGCGGTCGAGGCCTTCCTTCTCCGCCTGCGCCTTCACCAGGCCGGAGCCGGGCACCACCATGGCGTAGATGCCCTCGGCGACCCGGCGGCCCTCGGCGATGGCGGCCACCGCGCGCAGATCCTCGATGCGGCCATTGGTGCACGAGCCGATGAAGACCTTGTCGACGGCGATGTCGGTGATCCGCTGGCCCGGCGTCAGACCCATATAGTCGAGCGAGCGCTTGACCGCGCTGCGCCGGCCGCTCTCCTGGAAGCTCTCCGGATCGGGGACGGCGCCGGTCACCGCGATCACGTCCTGCGGGCTGGTGCCCCAGGTCACGGTCGGGACGATGTCGCCAGCCGCCAGGGTGACCTCGCGGTCGTAGCGCGCGCCCTCGTCCGACGGCAGGGTGCGCCAGTAGGCGACGGCCTTGTCCCAATCCGCGCCCCTGGGCGCCATCGGCCGGCCCTCGATATAGCGGAAGGTGGTCTCGTCCGGGGCGATCAGCCCGGCGCGCGCGCCCGCCTCGATCGACATGTTGCAGACCGTCATGCGGCCTTCCATGGAGAGGTCGCGCACGGCCTTGCCGGCATATTCGATGACGTGCCCGGTGCCGCCGGCGGTGCCGATGGTGCCGATGATGGCGAGGATCATGTCCTTGGCGGTGACGCCCAGCGGCAGCTCGCCGTCGACGCTGACGCGCATGTTCTTCGAGCGCGACTGGATCAGCGTCTGGGTGGCCAGCACGTGCTCCACCTCCGAGGTGCCGATGCCGAAGGCGAGCGCACCGAAGGCGCCGTGCGTGGCGGTGTGGCTGTCACCGCAGACGATGGTCATGCCGGGCTGGGTGAAGCCCTGTTCCGGTCCGATGATGTGGACGATGCCCTGGCGCGGATCGTCCATGCCGAAGATCGGCACGCCGAAATCGGCGCAGTTCTGCGCCAGCGTCTCGACCTGGATCCGGCTCTCCTCGTCCTTGATGCCCTGCGAGCGGTCCGATGTCGGCACGTTGTGGTCGGGCACCGCCAGCGTGGCGTCCGGGCGGCGCACCGTGCGCCCGGCCAGCCTGAGCCCCTCGAAGGCCTGCGGACTGGTGACCTCGTGCACAAGATGCCGGTCGATGTAGAGGACGCAGGTTCCGTCATCCTGCCGGTCGACCAAATGGGTATCCCAGATCTTGTCGTAGAGCGTCCGAGGGCTCGCCATCTCTCTCACTTTCCTTACGCGCAAAGGCCCGGCCACCCAGGGCCGCAGGCGGCCGGGAGAATAGCGGCAGCCGGCCACCCCGCAAAGATGGGGTCTTGGTTATTTCATTGCGATATTGCCTGACCGCGGCGGGGACAATGCCGGGTTTCGCGGACGGCGGCGGCCGGCGCGCACTTTCGCCTTGCATCGTCGCGCGGGTACGCCAAGCTTCAAGCCGAACCCGCCGCAGGCCGATCCCACCGCGGGCCGCCCCCAAGACAACCCGCCCCAAGACAACCCGCCCCGAGACAACCCGCCCCGAGACAACGCGCCAACGCCAGAAATGCCCTTCCTCACCCGCCAGCGCCATGGGATCGGCCTCACGGCCTGTCTCGCCATCGCCATCGCCGCGCCGATCGTCGACGTGCTGCCCTGGTGGCTGGCCATTCCGCTGGGCTTCCTGGCCTGGATCGCCATCGCCCGGGTGCTGCGGCCACCCAAGGACCTGGCGGAATTCGGCGACCTGAAGAACCTGCTGGTCGACCCGCAGTTGCTGTCCCGCGAGCTGCGGCTGGCGGAGGAGCGGCTGCGGCGCATCCGCAAGACCGCGCTGAACCTGCCGCACGGCCAGCTCTCCCGCCAGGCCCGGACGCTGAGCGACGTGGCGCGCGACCTGATCGCCGATGTACGCGCGGAGCCCAACGACTTTCCGCGGGTGCAGCGCGCCTTCACCAGCTACCTCGCCCATGTCGACACCATGGTGGCGAGCCTGAAGCAGATCGAGGCGGTCAGGACGCCCGAACCGGAGCTGCTGGAGCGGGTGGCGCGGACCATGGACGAGGTCACCCGAAAGCTGCGCGGCTACCGCGAGAAGATGGTGGACGACGACGCCATGGAGCTCGAGGTGCGCATGGAGATGATCGAGCAATCCCTGAAGACGGGACGCTGAGCCACCCGGAACGGAAAACGACGCGCCTATGATGGCGCGCCGTTTCCATTCGTGAGATCGCTGGCCCGGGACAGATGGCCCGGGACAGATGGCCTGTCACCGGCGGCGGGCACTGCCGTCCGCCAGCTGCCTGCCCCTAGAGCATCCTGCGCCCGAACGGGCGCAGACAAGATGCTCTAGGCAATTGAGAATCGGGCAGATTTTTTGCGACCGAATGGGTCCATTCGGTCGCAATCTGCCCTAGAAGCCGAAGCGCCCGTTGCCGCCCGGGTCGGTGCAGTTGCCGCCGCCGTCGCGGTCGGTATAGCCGCTGGTCCAGTTGCGCGGATAGCCGCGCCCGGCGCCCCCCGGATCGGCCCAGCCGCCGAAATCCTGGTCGGTGACGCCGCCAATGCGCTGGCCCGAGCCGCCACGGCCGTTGCCGCCATAGTCCGCCCAATTGCCGGAATCACCGTCGGTCACGCCCGAGGTGTAGCCGCGGCAATAGCCGCGCCCACTGCCGCCGGGATCGGTGATGTAGCCGTTGTCGCTGTCGGTTGCGGCGTGCGCCGCGGTGCTGGCCAGGCCCATGCTCGCGGCCACGCCGACGCCGGCCACCGCGACCGACCCCCGCAGCAGCGAACGGCGGCCCATCGCCGGACGACGGTCGATGTCCTCGTCCCGGATCGTCGGTTGCGATTTGTTCTCGTCACTCATGTCACCGTGTCCTCTCTCCCTGATCGGAAGCCGGCCTGCCAGCTCCCCCCGATAGCGCCACCCGGACCATCCAAGGGCCCGGCGGTGGCGGCATGCCGGTCCGCCCTCAATCGCTGAGGCGGACCAACCCCTCGCGCACCAGGCGGCGCACGAGAACGACCTTGCCTTGATCGTCGACTTCGCCCGGCAACTCGCCGACGGCGTAGTCACCTGGCGACAGCGCCGCCTCGAGCGTTGCGGCGGCGTGGGCCGGGAAGCGCAGCTCCTGGCCGTAGCAGAACAGGCTGACGCCGTCGGCGTCGTGCGAGATTTCGTAGAGCAGGTTGGGCCGGGCGGCGGCGCGGCTGGCCGGCCCGATGTCGTCGAGACGCTGCACCTGCTGGAGCTGGCCGCGCAGCAGGCCGTGGCGCGACTCCACCAGTTCCTGCGCGAAGTCGCCAAGCAGGGCGTCGGCATTGAAGCCCTCGACGAACAACTCGAGCAGCGCCTTGGCCTTGAGCCTCGCGGCCGCACGGTCCGTCCCGGGCCGATGGAAGCCCGGCGGCAGGGCCTCGCGGAAGGCCGGCGTGTTCAGATTGATGGCGTCGATCGCCGTCCTGAAGGCGTCCGCCCAGGTGCGCACGAGGGCGCCCAGCGTGATGTGCAGCGACATCTCGTCGGTCGACACGGCGTCGTGCACCACGCCGCGCGGCACGTAGGCGACGTCGCCGGCATGCAGGGTGAACTCGCGGGTCACCGGCGCCAGCCGATAGGTCTCGGGGTTGAAGTCGATGTGGCGGTCGGGCAGCGGGATGGGCGTGTCGTAGATCTTCCAGGATTTGGAGCCCGCGACCTGCAGCACGAAGACATCGTGATTGTCGAAATGCGGTCGGAAGCCCTGGCTCTGCCCGGGCGGTGTGAAATAGACATTGGTCTGGAAGCGGTGGCCGAGCTCCGCCTCCATGGCGCGGGTGATATCGGCCAGGCTGGCGACGCGCAGGTGGAGCTGCGGCAGGATGATCGTGGCGCCGTCGTGGAAGAAGCCGTAGAGCCGGGCCGGATCGACCATGCCGCTCGGGAAGCAGTACTCCTCCGCCTTGATCTCGCGCTTGGCGTCGACCAGGCTGAGGGCGTCGTTATGCAGCGTCTGGGTGGTGATCACCTGGTCGATCTCGTCCAGCGTCAGGCAGCGCGCCAGGTAGTCCGGCCGGTCGCGCGTGACCACCAGGATGTCCTTCTCCCAGTATTTCTCGAAGAAATGCGCCTGATCCACCGGCGCGAGCAGGCTGGCCAGGCGCAGACGTTCCGGATCGATCGGATCGAAGCGACCCGACTCCGCCCGCATCGCAGCGGTCATTTTTTCCCCTCTCCCCATAATCGGGCATCCCCATGCCCAATTGATTCCCACTCTAAACACAGGTCAGCCCTATGACAGCCCTGATTTTAAGAAAATTTCACTTTAGGTGTGACGGTTGCCACAGTAACCGGCAGGTCGGCTTGGCAGGTTCCATTCGCCGCCGCATGCCAAGGCGGCATTCACCCGATGCGTGTTTGAGCGTATGATCACGAATCCGAAGGGTCGAAAATCCTTTCGTCGAGGAGGAGGACTAAGAATCATGCTGAGAATGACCTCGATCGCCGCCGGTGCGGCCATCGCCCTTGCCTGCGCCACCACGGGCGCGCTGGCGCAAAAGGGGCCGAGCGGCCCGCAGATCCTGCCGCCCACCTATGGCAGCTATACGCTGGACACCGGCTACCTGCCCGATCCCTACTCCGTCAACCTGCAGGCCGGCGGCAGCATGGATGCCGGCGCGTTCGACCCCAATTGCTGGGGCAACGTGGCCGAGGCGCCCGACTACCTGATCAACTACAATGCCGGCAACCAGTATCCGCTCAATTTCTTCGTCGACAGCGCCGCCGACACAACCCTGCTGATCCAGGGGCCCGACGGCCAGTTCTCCTGCAATGACGACACCAACGGCCTGCAGCCCATGATCTCGTACGGCAGCCCGCAATCGGGCGCGTACAATGTCTGGGTGGGGACCTGGTCGGCTTCCGCCGGCTTCCCCAACGCCACCCTGCACGTTTCGGAGGTCTACACCTCGCCGGCTCAGCTGAATACCGGCGGTGGCGGCGGCGGCGGCGGCAGCTCGGCCGGCCTGCCGGACTACAACCTGCCGCCGACCTTCGGCAGCGTGACGCTCAACACCGGCTACCTGCCCGACCCGCACGCGGTCAACCTGCAGGCCGGCGGCAACCTGAACGGACGCAATCTCGGCGGCAACTGCCGCGGCTGGATCGCCGAGGCGCCGGACTACCAGCTCTACTACACCTCGGGCACGACCTTCCCGCTGCACATCTTCGTGGAAGGCTCCGCCGACACCACGCTGGTGATCAACGGTCCCGACGGCCAGTGGTATTGCGACGACGATTCCGGCCAGGGCCTGAACCCGTCGATCACCTGGCAGCGCCCGTCCTCCGGCCGCTACGACATCTATGTCGGCACCTATTCGGAGACCGCCGGCTTCCCGTCGGTGACGCTCAACATCTCGGAGGTCGAGGACGGCCGCTGAACGGCCCGGTCACGATCGCCTGAAACGAGGAAGGCCGCCCCAAGGGGCGGCCTTTTCTCGTCTCAGCCTCAGGCGCGATCAGGAGCCGCGGCGCTGGATGCCGTGACCCGTGGTGCGCTCGGCGATGCGGGCGGACTTGCCGCGGCGGCCGCGCAGGTAATAGAGCTTGGCGCGGCGCACGGCGCCGCGGCGCACGACCTCGATGGAGTCGATGCGCGGGCTGTAGAGCGGGAAGACGCGCTCCACGCCCTCGCCATAGGAAATCTTGCGCACGGTGAAGCTGGAATTGATGCCGGCGTTCCTGCGGGCGATGCACACGCCCTCGAAGGCCTGCACGCGCTCGCGGTTGCCCTCGACGACCTTGACGTTCACCCGCAGGGTGTCGCCGGCCGAGAAGTCGGGCACCGGGCGCTCGGTGACGAGCCGGTCGAGTTGCTCCTGCTCGATCTCTTGTACGATGTTCATGGTCTGCTTCCTTTCAACGATCAATCTTCGTGTTTTTCATTGCGTTGACGCGTCATGCGCTCTCGTGGTGCCGAATTCCCGCGCCGTTTCCTGCCCTCCGCATCGTCCCCGCGCCTTGCGCGATAGGCCTGCCAGAGGTCGGGACGGCGGTCCCGGGTAATCCTTTCCGCCTCGCCCAGGCGCCACGCCGCGACCTTGGCGTGGTGGCCCGAGAGCAAGGTTTCGGGCACCTGGCGGTCGACGCCGTCCGGACCTCGCCAGACCGCCGGCCGCGTATAGTGGGGATATTCGAGCAGGCCCGTGACATCCCCGTAACTCTCCTCCCCGGCGCTTTCCTCATTGCCCATCACGCCGGGCAACAGGCGCACGGTGGCCTCCAACAGGGCCATCGCCGCCACCTCGCCGCCCGAGAGCACGAAATCGCCGAGGCTGACCTCCTCGACCGCGTGCGCGTCGAGCGCCCGCTGGTCCACCCCCTCGTAGCGGCCGCAGAGCAGGACGATGCCCGCCCCGGCCGCCCAGCGCCGCGCCAGGCCCTGATCGAAGGGCCGGCCGCGGGGCGAGAGATAGACCACCGGCACCCCTGGCGGCGCAAGACCGGCCGCGGCGGACAGCGCGTCGGAAACCACGTCGGGCTTCATGACCATGCCGGCGCCTCCGCCGAACGGGGTGTCGTCGACGGAGCGGTGCTTATCGCGCGCGAAAGTGCGAATGTCCAGTGTTTCCAGGGCCCAGAGCCCCCGCATGGCGGCCTTGCCGTGAATAGATAGCCCGAGCGGCCCGGGGAACATCTCCGGGAACAGGGTCAGGACGATCGCTGTCCAGGGCGGGCCGGTCATGCAGCGCTGTGTCGCCGCCGGTCAGGCCGGTCCGCTCCAGGTGGACACGACGTCGGCGAGTTCGGGCCGGTCGCGGTCCTCCGGGATGGCATCGCGGGAGCCGATGTGAACGAAGCCGACGATCTGGTCCTGCTCCCGGTCATGGCCGAGGAATTCCCGGACCTCCGGTCGGAAGGCCGGCCATTCGGTCAGCCACTGGGCGCCATAGCCCAGCGCGTTGGCGGCGTGCAGGAGGGTGGTGCAGACCGCGGCGCTGGACAGGCGCTGCTCCAGGTCGGGGATCTTGGGGTGCGGGCGCACCTTGGAGGTGACGACGAGCAGAAGCGGCGCGCGCTGCGGGCGCTGGCGCTCGAATTCGACCTGCTTCTCGTTCGCCTCGGGGATGTTCTCCTTGAACAGCCGGCCGAGGAAATCGCCGAGCGCCGCCTGGCCCGGCTTGTCGAGCACCTGGATGTGCCACGGGGTCAGCTTGCCGTGATCGGGCACGCGCGTGCCGGCGCGCAGGATCTGCTCGAGCTCGGCCGGCGAGGGCCCGGGCTCCTTCAGGTCCATCGCCTTGACCGAGCGACGGGTGAGAATGAGGTCGATGGCGTTCATGCGGTTCCGTTTCGCGTGTGGGCTCCCATCCCCGCCTGCTGACTTAAGTGTCAGCCGTCCGCCTGTCCAGCCGGGTTGCGGCGGGCCAGCTCTGCGGCCAGCCCTTCCCGGAAGGTGGGGTGGGTGAGCGTGACGCCGAGTTCGCGCTTGATGCGACGGTTGTCGATGCGCCGGCACTCGCCATAGAAGCTCCGCACCATCGGGCTCAGATCCGGAGCGTCCCAGGCGGTCTCCGGCGGCGGCGGCAGGCCGAGCAGGCGGGCGGCCTCCGCCACCACGTCGGCGGAGGGGGCTGGCAGGTCGTCGGCGAGGTTGTAGACGGCTCCGGGATTAGGCCGGGCGATCGAGGCCAGCAGGACGGCCAGGATATCGTCCAGGTGGATACGGTTGGTGACATGGCCCGGCTTCACGATGCGCCGCGCGTTGCCGGCCGCCACCTGGTCGAGCGCGCTGCGACCGGGCCCGTAGATGCCCGACAGCCGGAAGATATGAACCGGCACTGCGTGGCGGCGCGCCAGGTCGAGCCAGGCCCGCTCCGCCGCCGCCCGCCGCCGGCCGCGCGTGGTCAGCGGCGCCGGCGGAACCGTCTCGTCGGTCCAGGCACACCGGCGGTCGCCGTAAACGCCGGTGGTGGAGAGATAGCCGACCCAGCGCAGCGCCGGGGCCTCGGCCAGCACCCGGGCGAAGCGCGACAGCACCGGGTCGCCGGCCGTCTCGGGCGGGATCGAGTGCAGGAGGTGCGTGGCGCCGCCTAGTGCGGCGTCCAGCGCATCGGCGACCGCCCTGTCCCGACCGCCCGACCAGGGGAGGACGTGCCAGCCCCGCGCGGCGAGGCGATGGGCCTTTTCCGGGGCACGCACCGTGCCGGCGATCTCCCACCCTTCGGCCGCCAGCAGGCCTGCCAGGGCGGTCGCCACATAGCCCATGCCGAGGGCATGAAACCGCCCCGGCGGCGTCGCGTCGCCGTCACGTTCTGGCGGCATGTGCTGGCGGATAATCGGTCATGATTGCGCAAATACTTGTGTTTTGGGTCGGCTGGCGGGAATTTCGTCATATGGGAGGGGGAATCGGCAATACCAGCGCCTTCGGCGTGTCGCGGCGGGTCGCCCGAGGCGCCCTCGCGACCGGCGTTCTTGCGCTCATCATGGCCGGCGGCGCCGCCGCGCAGTCCGGCCGCATGATCGAGCTCAACCCGCCCACGCCCCAGGCCCGCTTCGTCGACTGCATGACCACGGCCGGGACGGACCCGCCGGCGGCGATCGCCCTGGCGCGGGACTGGGAGGTGGCAGGTGGCGGCACGCTGGCGCGCGAATGCGAGGCGGCCGCCCTGGCGCTGGACGGCCGCGAACGCCTGGCGGCGAGCCGCTATGTCGGCCTCGGCGAGGAGATCGGGTCGAGGGACGCGGTCTATGCCACGGGCCTCTACGTGGAGGCCGCCCGGCTCTGGCGCGAGCAGGACGAGCCGATGCGCGCGGTCGCGGCGCTCGACGCGGCCATCGACCTGATGCCCATGGATCCCGGCCTCTTTCTCGCCCGTGCCCGCCTGCGCCAGACGAGCGGCGACCCCTGGGGGGCGCTGGAGGACCTCTGGCGTGCCTCGGAACTGGCGCCCGGGCGGGCGGACATCCTGCTGCTGCGCGCCGCCGCCCACCGCGAGGCCGGCCTGCCGGACCTCGCCATCTCCGACCTCGACCAGGCGCTGGCCCATGGCGGGGCGGCGGGTGAGATCCTGCTGGAGCGGGCCCGGCTGAAGCTGCGCGTCGGCGACGTCGCCGGCGCGCGCGCCGATCTGGAGGCGGTGATCGCGCGCGATCCCGACAGCATCTCCGCCGAGATCGCCGAGGCGGAACTGGTGCGCCTCGACGGCGCGGAGGGCAGCTAGGGCAGATTGGACGGGCGGCCGCAGCAGCGAAGACGGGCGGCCGGTCCCGGGTCTGCGAAGCGGCACTTCGCGCCGCATCGCGCACGGGACGACGGGGCAATATCTACAACGAAAAGATTGAGTTGCGTCGTCCCGGCCGACCGCAGGGAGAGCCGGGACCGGCTCGTCGACTTCGCCCGAGTCCACGCAGGCGAAACGGATGGCCGGTCACGACCGCGACCGGCGCCGCCCGCTCAGAAATCCGGGTCGGCGTAGTGGATGGATGGCGCCACGCCCGGCACCAGGTCCTCGAGGATCGGGCGGAAGCAGGGGCGCGACTTCATGCGCGCGTACCACAGCCGGGCGCTGGGATAGTCGTCCCAGGGCACGTCGCCCAGATAGTCGACGGCCGAGAGGTGGGCGGCGGCCACCAGGTCGGCGTAGGAGATGGTGTCGCCGGCCAGCCAGTTGCGCTGGTCGGCGAGGAAGCTGACATAGTCGAGATGGTAGCCGATGCGCTCCTTGCCGGCACGGATCGCCTCCGAGGAGGGGTGGCCCTGGCGGCGCAGGCGCCGCATGACCTTTTCGCCGACCAGGTTCTCGGTCACCTCGCGGGCGAACTTGTGGTCGAACCAGACGATCAGGCGCCGCGTCTCCGCCCGCCCGATCGGGTCGAGACCGAGCAGCGGCACCTCGGGATAGACCTCCTCGAGATACTCGATGATCACCCAGAGGTCGGTCAGCGTGGTGCCGTCCGGCTCGATCAGCACCGGCACCTCGCCCTCGGGATTGATGGCGAGGAACTCGTCCCGGCGTTCCCAGACCTTCTCCGAGCGGAACTCGACCTCCAGCCCCTTTTCCAGGAAGGCGGCGCGCAGCACGCGGCAGGGCGGTGAAAGCGTGAAATGAATGAGTGTTCGCATGGGCGGCGAGCATATCCGAGCACGCCGCCGAGGGTAAGGGTCCGTGGCCCGGCAGGCCCGGACGGAGCGGTCCGGCGGCGCGACCGCTCCGCGCCGCGGCCTTAAAGCAACGCGGCTGTCAGGCGCCGGCGGGCGGCACGTCGCTGTCCCGCTCACGCTCGGGCGCGGCCGGCGGGGTGAAGCGGTCGGCGACGGCGAGCAGGGCCGGCAGGGTGAGGACGAGCGCGCCGATCAGCGCGCCGCCGATCCAGATCAGCAGCGGTAGCGGCATCTCGCCGCCCAGCGCCGCCAGCGCGTCGGGGATCAGCGCCGGGTCGAAGGGTGGCGGGCCCGCGGGCGGCGGTCCGCCCTCGCCGGCGGCCATGGCCTCGGCCATCTCCGGCGGCAGGTCGGCCATCATCGCCGCGACGGTCAGTTCCACGGTCTTGAAGAAGATCAGCACGACCGGGATCAGCACCGCGAACAGCACGAGGAAGCCGCGGAAGATGCCGCGCACATGGCTGGCGCCGTCGGTTTCGATGGTGGCGGTGCGCACCGGCGCCGCCGCGATCCAGGCGAACAGGAAATAGACCAGCACGCCGATCACCGCGCCGATGAAGCCGAGATCCGGGCGCACCACGGCCAGTCCAGGATGCAGGGTCACCGCCGCCGCGGCGGCGAGGCCGAGAAGGTGGATGAGAAACCTGCCGAGGAAAAAGCGCCGCATCGCCGGTACCCGAGACTGCCCGAAGGGAAGGCGGCGCTTCCCTTAACAGCAATTCCTTCCGGGCTCAGGTCATCCTTTCGTAGGCGTGCTGGCGTGCAATGACTCTTCCTTCGCGGGTGGGCGCTCCAATGCCAGCAACGCGGCCGGCGCCAGGAAGACGGCAAGGAAGCCGAGCCAGGCGGCGACCAGGACTCCCGGCAGCGCCTGCGCGGCGTCCCCGACGGCCGGCCCGGCTGCCAGCGCGTCGAGGAATCCGCGGATCTGACCGGCGGTCAGGTCGCCTAGCCGCGCCGAACCGTCGATGCCGCCGGCGAGAAGGCCCTGCCACAGCGCCGCCAGGGCGGCAGTGTCGCCGGCCGGCAGCGCCTCGAGCGCGCGCCAGCCGAGCGCCTGCATGGCCGCGGTTTCGGCGAGCAGGATCAGCGACCAGAGCGGGTAGGCGGCGGCGAGCGGCGCGAAGGCGAGGGTCAGGACCGCCACAAGCCAGAGCGCGAGGCCGCGCCCGCACCGGCCGTATCGCCGGCGCTCCAGCCCGAGCACCAGCGCCAGGGCGAGGCAGTAGCCGGCATAGCCGAGCACCCAGCCCATCTCCCGCACCTCGGCGGGCAGGAAACCGGGGCCCGGCGACACGATGACCGCGAGAAAGAGGGCGAATCCGGTAAGGACCAGGCCGGTCTGGGCCAGGCGGTGGAGCACGAGCGACATGCCCCACCGTTAGCAGAGACTAACTTTCGTCAGTAGTCACATCCACGCGAGCCCGCCGGTAGCCGGCCGGTCTACTCCGCCGGGATGCTGGCCTGCGCCTCGGCGCGGATCGGGTGTTCCAGCCGGCCGACCATCTCCTGGGGCACGACCTGCCAGAAGCGGCCCTTGATCAGGTCCCAGTCGGTGAGCAGGGATTCCGCCCAGGCCGATTGCGTCTCGCGCACATGTTCGGCGATCAGGCCGCGCAGCAGGGCCTCGTAATGCGGCGTCTCGACGCGCTGCCAGACGACCGAGTCGGGGTTGACCCGGTGCTCGAAACTGTCGTCCTCGTCGTAGACGAAGGCCATGCCGCCGGTCATGCCGGCGGCGAAGTTGTCGCCGACACCGCCCAGGATGACCGCCATGCCGCCGGTCATGTACTCGCAGCCATTCGAGCCGCAGCCCTCCACCACCACGGTGGCGCCGGAATTGCGCACGCAGAAACGCTCGCCCGCCTGGCCGGCGGCGAAGAGCCGGCCGGCGGTGGCGCCGTAGAGCACGGTGTTGCCGATGATGGTGTTGTGGTTGGAGACCAGCGGGCTTGAGGTCAGCGGCCGCACCACGATCGTGCCGCCCGACAGGCCCTTGCCGACATAGTCGTTGGCGTCGCCGAAGACCTCCAGCTTGATGCCCTGCACCGCCCAGGCGCCCAGCGACTGGCCGGCCGAGCCGCGCAGGCGCACGGTGACGTGGCCGGGCTGCAGGCCGCGCATGCCGAACTTCCGGGTGATCATGGCGCTGAGCCGCGTGCCGATCGCCCGGTAGGTGTTGCGCACGTTGTAGGTCAGCTGCATCTTCTCGCCGACGTCGAAGAGCGGCTTGGCGTCCTTGATGATCTGGGCGTCCAGCGTGTCGGGCACCTCGTTGCGGCCGACGCGCGTGCAGTACATCGCCTCGTCGCCCGGATCGGCCTTGGTCAGGAGCGGGTTGAGGTCGAGGTCGTCGAGATGGGCCGCACCGCGGCTGACCTGGTGCAGGAGCTCGGTGCGGCCGACGATCTCGTTCAGAGTGCGGTAGCCGAGCTGGGCCAGGATGTCGCGCACCTCCTCCGCCATGAAGGTGAACAGGTTCACCACCTTCTCCGGCGTGCCGGTGAAGCGCTCGCGCAGGGCCTTGTCCTGGGTGCACACGCCGACCGGGCAGGTGTTGGAGTGGCACTGCCGCACCATGATGCAGCCCATGGCGACCAGCGAGGCGGTGCCGACGCCGAATTCCTCGGCGCCGAGGATGGCGGCGATGACCACGTCGCGGCCGGTCTTGATGCCGCCGTCGGTGCGCAGCCGCACGCGGTGGCGCAGCCGGTTCAGGGTCAGCACCTGATGCACCTCCGACAGGCCCATCTCCCAGGGCAGGCCGGCATATTTGATCGAGGTCTGCGGGCTGGCGCCGGTGCCGCCGACATGGCCGGAGACGAGGATGGTGTCGGCCCCCGCCTTGGCGACGCCGGCGGCGATGGTGCCGATGCCGGTGCGGCTGACCAGTTTCACCGTGACCGTGGCGTCCGGATTGATCTGCTTCAGGTCGTAGATCAACTGGGCCAGATCCTCGATGGAGTAGATGTCGTGGTGCGGCGGCGGGCTGATCAGCATCACGCCCGGCGTGGAGTGGCGCAGCCGGGCGATCTCCACCGTCACCTTGAAGCCCGGAAGCTGGCCGCCCTCGCCGGGCTTGGCGCCCTGGGCGACCTTGATCTCGATCTCGCGGCACTGGTTCAGGTATTCCGCCGTCACACCGAAACGGCCCGAGGCGATCTGCTTGATGGCCGAGTTCCAGTTGTCGCCGTTCTTGTCCGGCTTGAAGCGCGCCGGGTCCTCGCCGCCCTCGCCGGAATCCGAGCGCGCGCCGATGCGGTTCATGGCGACGTTGAGCGTGCCATGCGCCTCCGGCGACAGGGCGCCCAGCGACATGCCGGGCGTGATGAAGCGCTTGCGGATCTCGGTGATGCTCTCGACCTCCTCCACCGAGATCGGCTGCTTGGCGCGGCGGAAGTCGAGCAGGTCGCGCAGGGCGATGGGCGGCTGGGCATACATGCCCTCGGCGTATTTCCGGTAGGTGTGGTAGCTGTCCGTCGCCAGCGCGTGCTGCAGCGTGTGGATCAGGCCGGCCTCGTAGGCGTGGCGCTCGCCATTGCGCCGGTAGCGGTAGAAGCCGCCGACCGGCAGGGCGACGACCTCCTCGTCGAAGCCGCGGGCATGGGCCTCCAGCACCTTCTTCTGGATGCCGGTCAGGCCGATGCCGGAGACGCGGCTGGACATGCCGGGAAAGAACTCCGCCACCATGGAGCGGCTGAGGCCCACGGCCTCGAAATTGCAGCCGCCGCGATAGGAGGAGATGATCGAGATGCCCATCTTGGACATGATCTTCAAAAGGCCGTCGTCGATCGCCTTCTTGTAGCGCGCCAGGCACTCGCGCAGATCCATGTCGCCGAACAGGCCGCGGCGCTGACGGTCGGCAATCGACTCCTGAGCCACATAGGCGTTCACCGTGGTCGCGCCGACGCCGATCAGCACGGCGAAATAGTGCACGTCCAGGCATTCCTGCGAGCGCACGTTGAGCGAGGTGAAGGTGCGCAGGCTCTCGCGCACCAGGTGGGTGTGCACCGCGCCGGTCGCGAGGATCATCGGCAGGCCGGCCCGTTCCCGGCAGACCTTCTCGTCGGACAGGATGACGTGGGTGGCGCCGCCGCGCACCGCGTCCTCGGCCTCCTGGCAGACCCGGCGCAGGGTGTCGCGCAGCGCGTGCTCGCCATCGTCGATGGCGAAGGTGCAGTCGATCTCCGCCGCCGTCTCGCCCATGTACCTGCGCATGGCGTGGAACTCGCCCGTCGTCAGCACCGGGCTGTCGAGCTGCAGCAGGTCGCACTGGGTCTCGTCCTCGTCGAGGATGTTACCGAGATTGCCCAGACGGGTGCGCAGGCTCATCACCCGGCGCTCGCGCAAGCTGTCGATCGGCGGGTTGGTGACCTGGCTGAAATTCTGCCGGAAGAAGTGGTGCAGGCCGCGATAGTTGTCCGACAGCACGGCGAGCGGCGTGTCGTCGCCCATGGAGCCGGTCGCCTCCTTGGCGTCCTCGACCATGGGGTGGAGGATCAGTTCGAGCTCCTCCATGGTGACGCCGCAGGCGACATGCCGCCGGCGCAGGGCGTCGCGGTCCATCGAGACCGGCTCGTGCGCCTTGTCGGCGATCAGCTGGTCCAGCACCTTGGTGCGCTTGACCCACTCGCCATAGGGCCGCTCGGCGGCCAGCAGGTCCTTGATCTCCTGGTCGTGGTAGAGCCTGCCCTCGACCAGATCGACGGCGATCATCTGGCCCGGGCCGAGGCGGCCCTTCTCGACCACCAATGCCTCGTTGACGCGCACCATGCCCGTCTCCGAGCCGGCGATCAGCAGGCCGCCGCCGTCCTCCGGCGCGCCGCCGGTGATGACGTAGCGCATGGGGCGCAGACCGTTGCGATCCATGCCGCCGACCACCCAGCGGCCGCCCCAGGCGGCGATCGCCGCCGGACCGTCCCACGGCTCCATGACCGCGTTGCAGTACTGGATGAGGGCCTGGTGCTCCGCCTTCATCAGCTTGTCGGCGGTCAGCGCCTCGGGGATCAGCAGCGCCTTGGCCATGGGTGTCGAGCGGCCGGCGCGCAGCAGGAGTTCGAAGACGGCGTCCAGCGCGGCGGAATCGGAGCTGCCGTCCTGGATCACCGGCTTGACGTCGTCGACATGGTCGGCGAAGGCCTCGGCCGCCAGCCGGGTCTCGTGCGCGCGCATCCAGTTGGTGTTGCCGCGCACCGTGTTGATCTCGCCGTTGTGGGCGATGCAGCGGAAGGGCTGCGCCAGGCGCCAGGTCGGGAAGGTGTTGGTGGAGTAGCGCTGGTGATAGATCGCGAAGGCCGACTCGAACCGATCGTCCAGCAGGTCGGGGTAGAAATCGGTCAGCTGCTCGGCGAGGAACATGCCCTTGTAGATGACCGAGCGGCAGGACAGCGAGCAGACGTAGAACACGCTGGGCAGGCCAGCCGCCATCACCGCCTTCTCGATGCGCCGGCGGATGATGTAGAGGTCCTTCTCGAAGTCCGGCTCGGGCGTGTGATTGGGGTTCCCGATCATGATCTGCTCGATCTCGGGCCGCGTGGAATTGGCCTTTTCGCCAATCACCGAGACGTCGATGGGCACCTGGCGCCAGCCGTAGATGTAGTAGCCCTCGCGCAGGATCTCGCCCTCGACGATGCAGCGGCAGCGCTCCTGCGCCTCCAGATCGGTGCGCGGCAGGAAGATCATGCCGACGGCGATCGGCCCGTCGAGCGGCACGTGACCCGTCGCCTCGATCTGCTCCCGGAAGAAGGCCTGCGGGATGGCCACGTGGATGCCGGCCCCGTCGCCGGTCTTGCCGTCGGCATCGACCGCGCCGCGATGCCAGACCGCCTTCAGCGCGTCGATCGCCGCGACCACCACGTCGCGCCGCCGGCTGCCGTCCAGCGAGGCGACGAAGCCGACGCCGCAGGCATCGTGCTCGTCGGCGGGGTCGTAGGCGTGGCCCTCGATCAGACGGTCGCGGTTGGCGAGGTAGTCGGATACGAACCGGTCGCTCATCACTTGGCTCCAGACGGCCCCGGGCCCTCCGGGAGGGCGCGGGGAACGGGCATCAACAACGGGGCATCAACAACGGGGCATCAGCAGCGGGGGTATCGGTGCCGGACCGTCACATGCCGAGGTCGAGGTCGCGGGAGGCGAACTCCTCGGTCAAGGCCTCGATCAGCACGGTCTGGGTCTCCTGCATCATCGTCGGCATGTCGCCCATCATCTCGGCCATCAGCTGCGGCGTGATCGCCAGGATGCGCTGGCCGGTGGGCGAGTCGTAGAAGTCCAGCATCACCTGCAGGTCCTCCTCGCTCAGCTCGCGCCACAGGAAGTCCACGACCTGGTCGGTCATGTCCGGCGCGACATGGTCGAACAGGCGCTCGATGGCGGCATGGACGGCGGCGTCCACATCGGCTTGGCGGCCGGGGTTGAGCGGGTAGAACTGAGGGCCGAGCTGGGCGACCATCGGGTCGATCACCGCCTCGCCGAGGGAGGCCTCCATATAGGTGACCGCGTAGTCGCGCAGGCGCTCCCGCAGGTCCACCTGGGCGGAGGCCGACCCGGTGGCGGCGAGGATGAAGGCGACACCGCAGACGGCAGCCAGGGGGCGCAGGAGGCGAGGAATGGCCATGTCACTGATCTCCTTTGGTTGATCTTGGCGATTGCGGAACGGCCCGCGGGCTATTCCGCGGCGACGGCGGGCATGGCGGCCGCCTTCTCGTCGATATAGCGGGTGATGGCCGCCGCGGCGTCGCGGCCGTCGCGCACGCCCCAGACCACCAGCGAGGCGCCGCGCACGATGTCGCCGGCAGCGAAGACGCCGTCGAGATTTGTCATCATCGTCTTCCAGCTGACCGACACCGTGCCCCAGCGGCTGACCTTGAGGTCGGCGCAGCCGAACAGGCCCGGCAGATCCTCCGGCTCGAAGCCGAGCGCCATGATCACCAGATCGGCGTCCATGGTCTCCGCCGAGCCCTCGATGATCTCGGGGCGCTGGCGTCCGGTCTCGTCGGGCTGGCCGAGGCGCATCTTGTGGGCGCGCACGCCCCTCACCACGCCGTCGCCCAGGAAGCCCTCGGGCGCGGACTGCCAGACGAACTCCACCCCCTCCTCCTCGGCGTTGGCGACCTCGCGCTGGGAGCCCGGCATGTTGGCGCGGTTGCGGCGGTAGAGGCACTTCACGGAGGTGGCGCCCTGGCGCACGGCGGTGCGCACGCAGTCCATGGCCGTGTCGCCGCCGCCGATCACCACGACCTTCTTGCCGTCGGCGTCGAGATTGCCGTTCTCGAATTCCGGCACGCTGTCGCCCAGGCCCTTGCGGTTCGAGGCGGTGAGATAGTCGAGCGCCGGCACGATGTTGCCGAGCCCGATGCCCGGCGCCTTCAGGTCGCGCGCCTTGTAGACGCCGGTGGCGATCAGCACCGCGTCGTGGCGCTGGCGCAGCTCGTCCAGGGTGGCGTCGCGGCCGACCTCGAAGTTGAGGTGGAAGGTGATGCGGCTGTCGACCAGCCGGCCGGAGCGCCGCTCGACGATGTCCTTCTCCAGCTTGAAGCTGGGGATGCCGTAGATCAGCAGGCCGCCGGCGCGGTCGTAGCGGTCGTAGACATGGACCTGGAAGCCGGCGCGGCGCAACTCCTCCGCCGCCGCCATGCCGGCCGGGCCGGCGCCGATGATGCCGACCGATTCCGGCCGCTCCCGGCGCGGCACCACCGGCTTGACCCAGCCCTGTTCCCAGGCGGTGTCTGTGATGAACTTCTCGATGGCGCCGATGGTAACGGTGCCGTGGCCCGACTGCTCGATCACGCAGTGGCCTTCGCAGAGCCGGTCCTGCGGGCAGATGCGGCCGCAGATCTCCGGCATGTTGTTGGTCGCCGAGGAGACCTCGTAGGCTTCCTCCAGCCGCTGTTCAGCGGTCAGCAGCAGCCAGTCCGGGATGTTGTTGTGCAGCGGGCAATGCACCTGGCAGAAGGGCACGCCGCATTGCGAGCAGCGGCCGGCCTGCTCCTCCGCCTTGCGGCGGGCATATTCGCCATAGACCTCCGCCCAGTCGCGGCGCCGCTCCTCGGCCTGCCGCTTGTCCGGCATCTCGCCGCGGGTGGAAGTGAATTTCAGCATCTTGCCGGCCATGTGACCCTGCCCTCTCGCGCCATGGCGCCGCGCCATACCGGCGCCGCTCCCGGCGAAACCCGTCCGTCGATCGCGGCCATCGGTCACCCGGCGCCGCGGCGCCGCTGGCGGCGCTGGCGCCGGTGTCCGAACCCGGCCATTCCTCAAAGAAATCCCTTATCGACCGCCACGGCATCCGAGCCCCTTCGGAGAGGCCGCGACGGACATCACGCACCAGATCACGCACCCCGGTGCCGGCAGCGCCGGCGACCGTCCATCCCACCTTTCATACGGGAATCCGCCAGTCGACGCGAGAGAAAAAACACCTTTAGTTACCAAATGCTGTCCTATTAAGCGCGGGACTCGCCGTTGCCTTTCCAGCCTGTCGGGAGGGCTTCGACATATTGGGTATGATTCCGTTACTATCTCTTGGCGGGCTCTTGACGGGCCCGAGGAATCTTGACCGCCGGCACGCCCAGGGCGCAACACCATGACCTGCGGTGACACGGCGATTCGCTCGGGGGTCCGTCCAAGGTGCCGTTCCTTCATCTCCTCGTTCTCGCCCTGGTGCAGGGCATCACCGAATTCCTGCCCATCAGTTCCAGCGCCCATCTGGTGCTGGTGCCGTATCTGACCGGCTGGGCAGACCAGGGCCTGGTGATCGACGTCGCCGTGCATGTCGGCACGCTGGGCGCGGTGCTGATCTATTTCTGGCGCGACGTCCTGGCGGTGCTGGTCGGTCTCGGGCGGCTGGCGACGGGCCGGCGAACGCCGGGCGGACGCCTGGCACTGCTGCTGATCGTCGGCACCATTCCGGCCGTGCTCGCCGGATTCGCGCTGCACCGCTACGCCCCGACGCTATTCCGCAGTGCCGAGGTGATCGCCTGGGCGACCCTGGTCTTCGGCCTGCTGCTCTGGCTGGCCGACCGTGCCGCCCTGCAGATCCGCCGCATCGAGCATCTCGGCTGGTCCGATGCGATCATCATCGGCCTGGCCCAGTGCCTGGCCTTCATCCCCGGCGCCAGCCGCTCGGGCATCACCATGACGGCGGGACGCTTCCTGGGCATGGAGCGCGCCGAGGCGGCACGCTTTTCCATGCTGCTGTCGATCCCGACCATCCTCGGCGCCGGCCTCCTGGCCACGCTCGACCTGGCCGAGGCGGGCGACGTCACGCTCGGGCTCGACGCGGCCATCGCCGCCGGGCTCGCCTTCGTGTCGGCGCTGGTCGCCATCGCCCTCCTGATGGCCTGGCTGCGCCGCGCCGGCTTCGCACCCTTCGTCGTCTACCGCATCGCGCTCGCCGGCTTGCTGTTCTACCTGCTCTACGCCTGAGCGCGCGCAATCCGGCGGTCGCCGGCGCCGGGGATTGCCGCGGCTTCGGCTCCTGTGGCACCGTCAGGCCCCCTTGCCCGAGGCAACCAGGACAGCCATGCGACCCGATCCGACCCTTCCGCGCGGCAGCGTGGAGCGCATCACCGTCGACTGCCGCGGCCTGCGCGACAACCTGCTCGGCGACCCGGCGGCGCGGGAGATCGGCATCTACCGGCCGCACGACCATGACGGAAGCGGCCTGCCGCTGCTGATCAGCCTGGCCGGTTTCACCGGCAGCGGGCTCGGCCAGATCGGCTGGAAGAATTTCGGCGAGAACGCGCCACAGCGCCTCGACCGGCTGATCGCCACGGGCGCCATGCCGCCCGTCGTCGTCGCCTTCCCGGACTGCTTCACCCGGCTGGGCGGCAACCAGTTCGTCAACTCCCCCGTCATGGGGCCGTGGGACGACGTGCTGGTGGGCGAGATGCTGCCGGCGATCGAGGCGGCGGTGGGATGCGGCGGGCCGGGCCGGCGCGGCCTGTTCGGCAAGAGTTCCGGCGGCTACGGTGCCATCGTGCATGGCCTGCTGCATGGCGGCGACGTGTGGCACGCGGTCGCCTGCCATTCCGGCGACATGGGCTTCGACCTGCTGTTCGGCACGGACTTCCCCATCGCGCTACGCAAGATCGAGAAACATGGCTCCGTCAGCGCCTTCATCGCGTCCTTCGAGGCGGACCAGAACCCGTCGGGCAGCGACATCCACGCGATGATGGTGCTGGCCATGTGCGCCACCTACGATCCCGCGCCCGCGGAACCCTTCGGCATCCGCCTGCCGGTCACGGCCGACACCTGCGAGCGGATCGAGGAGCGCTGGGCCCGCTTCATGGAGTGGGATCCGCTCACCCTGCTCGCGCGGCACGCGGAGAACCTGCGCGCACTGAAGGCGCTGTTCATCGATTGCGGCCGGCAGGACGAGTACAACCTGCTCTACGGCGCCCGGCAGATGACCCGGGACCTCACGGCCAGGGGCATCGATCACCGCTACGAGGAGTTCGAGGGCACCCACCGCGCGATCGACCACCGCCAGGACGAGAGCCTGCCCTTCCTGGCGAAGGCGCTGTCGGCCTGAGGGCCGCGCCGGGCTGCCGCCCGGGGGCGACCGCCTGGGGTCAGACGGCGTCGCTGCGGGCCTCGCGCAGGGCGATGAGGGCGATGCCGAGCAGCCAGGCGATGGCGAGCCCCCAGAAAGCGATGGTGAACCCGGCCTCGAGGATCCAGCCGATCACCCAGACATGGAA
>JAVKFF010000178.1:0-15614 GCA_040226215.1 Azospirillaceae bacterium | reverse complement strand
CGCGGGCCAGCGCGTCCCGCTCCGCCCCGGTGCTCGGGCCGCACCGCGCTGGATATCGATCGACGAACCCGAGACTGCCTCCCGGTGGCTGCGCGGCACGGAGCGATGCGCCGCGCATGGGATGACAGCGTGAGTCTACTGACATCAACACCGTCGTCCCGGCCGTAGCGAAGCGGAGAGCCGGGACCTCGAGCGGCCAGGCTGCGACGTTCGCGAAACCGGGCTCGAGGTTCCGCATCTGCGCTGCGCTTCGTGCGGAACGTCGATGGATATTGATTGACGAACCCGAGACTGCCTCCCGGGCGCTGCGTGGCATGACCTGATGCGCCGCAGACCCGGGACCGGCCGGCTATCCGCTCAGGCGCTCTTGCGGCCCTCGTGGCGCCGGAGATAGGGCGCGAGGTAGCGGCCGGTGTGGCTGCGGGGGGCTTCGGCGACCGCCTCGGGCGGACCGGCGGCGACGATCTCGCCACCGCCGTCGCCGCCCTCGGGGCCGAGGTCGACGATCCAGTCGGCGGTCTTGATGACCTCGAGATTGTGCTCGATCACCACCACGGTGTTGCCGTTGTCGGCCAGTTCGTGCAGCACCTCCAGCAGCTTCTCCACATCGGCGAAGTGCAGGCCCGTGGTCGGCTCGTCGAGAATGTAGAGCGTGCGCCCGGTGGCCCGGCGCGAGAGCTCCTTGGAGAGCTTGACGCGCTGCGCCTCGCCGCCCGACAGCGTGGTCGCGGGCTGGCCGACCTTGATGTAGCCGAGGCCGACACGCTTCAGCGTCTCCATCTTGTCGCGGATCGCCGGGACGGCCTTGAAGAACACCGCTCCCTCCTCCACCGTCATATCAAGAACATCAGATATCGACTTGTCCCGATAGAGAATTTCAAGGGTCTCGCGATTGTAGCGCTTGCCGTGGCAGACGTCGCACTGGACGTAGACGTCGGGCAGGAAGTGCATCTCGATCTTGATGACGCCATCGCCCTGGCAGGCCTCGCAACGGCCGCCCTTGACGTTGAAGGAGAAGCGGCCGGGGCCGTAGCCGCGCGCCTTGGCCTCGGGCAGGCCCGAGAACCATTCGCGGATCGGCGTGAAGGCGCCGGTATAGGTCGCCGGGTTGGAGCGCGGCGTGCGGCCGATGGGCGACTGGTCGATGTCGATGATCTTGTCGAGATGCTTCAGCCCCTCGACCCGGTCGTGCGGGCCCGGATGCTCGCGCGCGTTCATCAGATGCTTGGCGAGTGCCTTGTAGAGGGTCTCGACGATCAGCGTCGACTTGCCGCCGCCCGAGACGCCCGTGACGCAGGTCAGGAGGCCGAGCGGGATCGCCAGATCGACATTCTTCAGGTTGTTCGCCCGGGCGCCGAGCAGCTTGAGCTCCTTCCCCTTCTTCGCCTTGCGGCGGGTCGGGGGCACCGGGATCTGCTTCAGGCCGGTCAGGTACTGTCCCGTCAGGCTGGCGGGGTTGGACATCACGGCGGCCGGCGCGCCGCAGGCCACCACCTCACCGCCATGCACGCCCGCCCCCGGCCCCATGTCGACGATGTAGTCGGCCGAGCGGATGGCGTCCTCGTCGTGCTCGACCACGATGACCGTGTTGCCGAGGTCGCGCAGCCGCCTGAGCGTCGCCAGCAGGCGGTCGTTGTCACGCTGGTGCAGGCCGATCGAGGGTTCGTCGAGGACGTAGAGCACGCCGGTGAGGCCCGAGCCGATCTGGCTGGCGAGCCGGATGCGCTGGCTTTCACCACCGGACAGCGAGCCCGAGCCGCGCGACAGGGTGAGGTAGCCGAGACCGACGGCGGTGAGGAAGCCGAGCCGCTCGTTGATCTCCTTCAGAATGCGGCTGGCGATCTCCTGGTCCTTCGCGGACAGCTTGTCGTTCAACGCGGCGAACCAGTCGGCGGCCCGGGCGATCGACATGTCGGCCGCTTCGGAAATGGTCAGCATGGCGACCTTCACGGCCAGCGATTCCGGCCGCAACCGTTGGCCGCCGCAGGTCTCGCAAGTGGCCGATGCCTGGTACTTGCCGAGCTCCTCGCGCACCCAGTTGCTGTCGGTCTCGCGGTAGCGCCGGTCCATGTTGGGCACGATGCCCTCGAAGGCCTTGTTGGTCTTGTAGGAGCGCAGGCCGTCGTCGAATTCGAGCGCGATCTTCTCGCCCTTGGAGCCGTGGAGAATGGTGTCGCAGACCTCCATCGGCAGGTCGCGCCAGGGCGTGGTCAGGTCGACGTCGAAGTGCCTGGCGATGCCGGCCAGGGTCTGCAGGTAGTATTTCGAGGTCGAATTGGCCCAGGGCGCGACGGCGCCGCCGGCCAGCGTCTTCGACTGGTCGGGGACGATCAGCTCGGGATCGAAGACCAGCTTGCTGCCGAGCCCGTCGCAGGCCGGACAGGCGCCGTAGGGATTGTTGAAGGAAAACAGCCTGGGCTCGATCTCGTCGATGGTGAAGCCGGAGACCGGACAGGCGAACTTCGCGGAGAAGATGGTCCGCTCGCCGGAATCCGCGTGCTCGGCGATCATCAGGCCGTCGGCCAGCTCCAGCGCCGTCTCCACCGAATCCGCCAGGCGGTTGCCAAGATCGGGCCGCACGACCAGGCGGTCGACCACCACCTCGATGTCGTGCTTGAGCTTCTTGTTGAGCTCGGGCACCTCCTCGATCTCGTAGAGCGTGCCGTCGACCTTGACGCGCTGGAAACCGCGCTTGCGCAGCTCGGCGAGTTCCTTGCGGTACTCCCCCTTGCGGCCGCGCACGATGGGGGCCAGCAGGTAGAGCCTGGTGCCCTCGCCCATGGCCAGGATGCGGTCGACCATCTGGCTCGCCGTCTGGCTCTCGATCGGCAGGCCGGTGGCCGGTGAATAGGGAATGCCGACCCGCGCCCAGAGGAGGCGCATGTAGTCGTAGATCTCCGTCACCGTGCCGACCGTGGAGCGCGGATTGCGGCTGGTCGTCTTCTGCTCGATCGAGATCGCCGGCGACAGGCCCTCGATGGAGTCTACGTCCGGCTTCTCCATCAGTTCCAGAAACTGGCGGGCATAGGCCGACAGGCTCTCGACATAGCGGCGCTGGCCCTCGGCGTAGATCGTGTCGAAGGCGAGCGAGGACTTGCCGGAGCCCGAGAGCCCGGTGATCACCACCAGGTTGTCGCGCGGCAGGTCGACGTCGACGCCCTTCAGATTGTGCTCGCGCGCGCCGCGCACGCTGATGAATTTGTGCATGGAGATCTACCGCAATGCCTTGATGTCGCCGCCCGCGCCGCGGAACCGGTGGGTCGGGCCGCGCGTGTCGTGCCGGACGGGCGGAACGAGAGTAGCGCCTGACGCTAGATGGCGCACCCCCCCATGCATGTCGACCACCGGGTTGCTCATTGCTCTCATGCCGGGTTCCTGACGCCACTCGGTGTTGCGCGATTCGTCGCTCGCAAAGACTAGGATGAATGGAACATATCGGGAACAGGTTTCCAGCATCCGCCCCCTCGAAGGATAGTTGAGCGGACAGTCGATCTCGCCTAGGTGAGAGTCCGGCAAGTCCACCCCCACGCGGAGCCTCCCAGATGTCGCAGCCCATCCTCCACGGCGCGCCCTACAGCGTCTATGTCCGCGCCGTGCGTCTCTGCCTCGAGGAGAAGTCGGTGTCCTACCAGCTCGTCGACATCGCCCCGGGCTCAGCGGCGGCGGTGGCGCGCCATCCCTACGGCAAGATCCCGGTCTTCGAGCATGACGGCCTCACCCTGACCGAGGCGCCGGCGATCGCGGAATATGTCGACGAGCGCTTCGCCGGCCGGCCGCTGCGTCCGGAGACGGTCGCCGGGCGCGCGCGCATGCGCCAATGGGTCTCCGTCTATGCCGACTACGTCTATCCGGTCGCGGTCCGGCAGGTGGCGCTGCCCCTCTTCCTGGCCGAGCGGGACGGCGCGCCGACGGACCCGGCGGCGATCGCCCGGGCGGCGGCTGCGGTACCGGGTCTGCTTGCGCCGCTCGAGGCGGCGATCGATCGCATGACGCCCTATCTCGCGGGTGCGGCGCCGTCGATCGCCGATTTTATGCTCTACCCGCTGCTCGACATGGCACGTCGCGTGGCGCCGCTGCACGGCATCCTGGACGGCCTGCCCCGCCTCGCCGACTGGCGCGAACGCATGGCCGCGCGTCCCTCGGCGGCGGCGACCGCGCCCGGCTAGAGCATCCTGCGCCCGAACGGACGCAGGATGCTCAAGGCTATTGAAAACCGGGCAGATTTTTTGCGACCGAATGGGTCCATTCGGTCGCAATCTGCCCTAGCCGGCGAGGCTCAGAGCGCGCGCAGGGATTCGAAGAAGGCCGTGCCGCCGCTTGGCGGGAAGCTGCCGGAGGGCGCGGCGATGGAGACGATCAGCGTGCCGGTCGGCCCCGGCACCAGCACATACTGGTAGCGGTAGGTAACGCCGTTGCGCGGCCCGCTGCCCTGGATGGCGAAGCCGCGTCCGGCGCCGGTCTGCACGCTCGCCCCCTGGTAGTCGGTCATCTCCGCGTCGATCACCAGGCCGCCCAGGATCTGCTGGGCATTGGCCTCGGAGATCTGCAGTCCGGGCTGGCAGGCCGCGACGAAGAAGGCGTCCCCGCCCGACGCGGCCTGGCTCAACCGCGCGCGCGGCTGCGGCCCGGAGGCACTGACCTCTTGCGGGGCGGCCGGAAAATCGACGGCGATGCCGCAATTGGCCGGTGCGAAGCGGGTGCCGCCCGAGGCGATGGCCGCCGGCGGTGTCGAGGCCGGCTGGGTGGCGGCGGCGGTGCTGGTCTGTGGTTCCGGCTCCGGCTGCGACAGCAGGGCCACGAGCGGGCTGGAACACCCCCCGAGCAGCGTGAGCGCGGCCAGAAGACCGCCGATGCGCGCCAAAGACATTCCTCTCATCCCTTCCGCCGGCAAGCCCGGACCCGCATGGACACGGCATCTCGGGACCGGAACGGCCATGGTTTCGGACCGCCGCCGGGCCGTCCAGCCCATGGCGTGCAAAACCCGCCCGGATCACCTGCTAAGGTTAGCGCCGGCGGCGCCAGGCCGAAGCCGCGTGCGGGTCGCGCCGGGGGTTCATTCCCGGTGGACTCCCCGGCGGCATTTGCCTAGCGTCCAAGCCTTGATCGACTCGCGCATATTCTCCCCGAGGGCAAGGACATGGCTGGCAGCGTCAACAAGGTAATTCTCATCGGCAATCTCGGACGCGACCCTGAAGTCCGCTCTCTGCCCAGCGGCGGCAAGGTCTGCAACCTGGCGCTGGCGACTTCCGAGAACTGGAAGGACCGCAACACCGGCGAGCGGCGCGAGCGCACCGAATGGCACCGCGTGGTGATCTTCAACGAGCCGCTGGTCAATGTCTGCGAGCGTTACCTGAAGAAGGGCTCGAAGCTTTATATCGAGGGCCAGCTCGAGACCCGCAAATGGACCGATCAGTCGGGCGTGGAGAAGTACTCCACCGAGGTCGTGCTGCGGCCCTATCGTGGTGAACTGACCATGCTCGACAGCCGCCAGGATGGTGGAGGCGGCTACGGAGGCGGCGGCTATGACAGCAGCCCGTCGTCGACCGGTGGCGACGATGGCGGCGGCTATTCCGGGGGTGGCGGCGGCGGCGCCGGGCCAGATCTCGACGACGAGATACCGTTCTGACGCATCACAAGGAGAAGTGACAGCTAGCGGAGCTGCGCAGAATTGCTTTCAAGCCACCGCGCGATCGTGTCCTCGTCGTAGGTTCCAGCGGCCAAGCCCTCGATCATCACCACCGTCTCTGCATCATCCGGCTCGAAGTCAATTCCGTTCAGGGTGAGAAATGTTCGCGCTGCCAGAAGGCCTGTTCGCTTGTTGCCGTCCACGAAGGGGTGGTTCTTGACGACACCGGCACAGTAATAGGCTGCCAGATCGAAGATCGACGCCTCTGGGTCGTACGCTGATAGATTCAGTGGACGTCCGAGCGCCGATTCGAGCAGCCCTTCGTCGCGAATACCGTCCGCGCCGCCGTAACGGGCAATCGATTCATGATGAAGCGCCATGATGATGGCACGACTGAGCCAGCGCACGGGTCTACTTCGCCAATGCCTTCATCGCGTTGGCGTGCTTCGTCATGAAGCGCCGCGCATCCTCCAGCGCTTCCGCGAAATCGGGATCATAGGGAGTCAGCTCGAATCCGTTGGACGTACGAACGATGTGAAGTTTATCGCCCTCGCTCAGCCCAAGCTCCTTGATCTGCTCCGACAGGGTGATGCCGAGCGAGTTGCCGATCCGGCGAATGATGACTTCCTTGGACACGCATTGTCTCCCGTTTCTGTAATACGTATGTAAAATATTCTCTTTCGCATATAATTGCAACCTGCGCTCCGACGACGCTCTACGAAAGCACCGCCCGGAACCGGAGGCGCACGTAGTCAGCGGTCCAGCGGCCGTATTCATCGAGAAGAACGGGGCCGAGGCGGGCGGCGGCGTCGTCGAGGACCGCACCGGCCGTCTCTTGCGACAGGCCGCTGACAAATGGCTGCGCGAAGGTACCGAGCCAGCCGCGCATGTCGGTGGGCAGCGGTGTCGGACGCGGGATCAGGTCGATGCTGTCGACCGCGAAGCCCGCCGCCTCCAGCATCTCGGTGTAGCGCCTCGGGCTTGGATAGAACCAGGGGCTGCGCGCCGCGCCATCGGCGATGCCCCGGGCGGCGAGCGCGGCGTGCAGCGCCACCTGGATCGCCGCCACGTTGCCGTGGCCGCCGAACTCCCCGACGAAGCGGCCGCCCGGCCGCAGCACGCGCGCCACGCCGGCGATCACCGCCTCGGCCGCCGGCATCCAGTGCAGGGCAGCGTTGGAGAACACGGCATCGAAGCGGCCATCGGCGATCAGCGCCCCGGCGTCGATCGCCTGGCCGTCCATGACCCGGGCGTCGAGGCCCACCCCCCGGGCGGCCGCGACCATCTCGGCCGAGCCGTCAATACCCACCACCGTCGCGCCGGCTTCGGTCAACCGCCGGGTCAGCACACCGTCACCGCAGCCGAGATCGAGGATCCGCTCACCCGGCCGCGGCGCCAGAAGCGTGAGGACGGCGTCACCGAGCGTCGGCACGAAGCCGGCGTGGCGCTGATATCCTTCCGGCTGCCAGGTCTGGCTCTCGGCGGTCATTCGGGCTCCCCTTCGCTGGTCGTCGGGGCGCACTGTGGCCGCGGCGAGCGGTCCGGCGCCAGCGAAACATTGCACTCCGCCGGAGGCGACAATGCCGGCGCGGGCCATGCCCGCCTTGCGAAACACCGACCACCCGCCTTATGTCAGGTGCGGCTTTCCGGAGACCCCGAACAGGGATGATGGCGATGAACGGGACGAGGGCAATACACGTGATCGGCGGCGGGTTGGCCGGCAGCGAGGCGGCCTGGCAGATCGCCCGCGCCGGCGTGCCGGTGGTGCTGCACGAGATGCGGCCGGTGCGCGGCACCGACGCCCACAAGACCGATGGCCTGGCGGAACTCGTCTGCTCCAACTCCTTCCGCTCCGACGATGCCGAGACCAACGCGGTTGGCCTGCTGCACGAGGAGATGCGCCGGGCCGACAGCCTGATCATGGCGTCCGGCGGTGCCAACCAGGTGCCGGCCGGCGGCGCCATGGCGGTCGATCGCGACGGCTTTTCCGCCGCCGTCACCCGGGCCCTGGCCGAGCACCCGCTGATCACCATCGAGCGCGGCGAGGTCGCGGGACTGCCGCCCGAGGACTGGGACAGCGTGGTCGTCGCCACCGGCCCCCTCACCTCGCCGGCCCTGGCCGAGGCCGTGCGGGCGCTGACCGGCGAGGCGGAGCTCGCCTTCTTCGACGCCATCGCGCCCATCGTCTACACCGAGACCATCGATTTCGACCGCGCCTGGTTCCAGTCGCGCTACGACAAGGAGGGGCCGGGCGGCACCGGCAAGGACTACATCAACTGCCCGCTGGACGAGGCGCAGTACCGGGCCTTCATCGAAGCGCTGCTGGAGGCGCCGAAGACCGAGTTCAAGGAATGGGAAGGCACGCCCTATTTCGAGGGCTGCCTGCCGATCGAGGTGATGGCCGAGCGCGGCTTCGACACGCTGCGCTTTGGGCCGATGAAGCCGGTCGGGCTGACAGACCCCCGCACGGGCCGGCGCCCGCACGCGGTCGTGCAGCTACGCCAGGACAACGCGCTGGGCACGCTCTACAATCTGGTCGGTTTCCAGACGAAGCTGAAATATGCCGAGCAGAAGCGCGTCTTCCAAATGATCCCGGGCCTGGAACAGGCGGAGTTCGCCCGGCTGGGCGGCCTGCACCGCAACACCTTCCTGAATTCGCCGCGGCTGCTGACCGGTGACCTGAAGCTGAAAGCCATGCCCCGGCTGCGCTTCGCCGGCCAGGTGACGGGCGTGGAGGGCTATGTGGAGAGCGCGGCGATCGGCCTGCTGGCCGGCCGTTTCGCGGCCGCCGAACGTCTGGGCCACGCCCCCTCGCCACCGCCGCCGACGACCGCGCTGGGCGCCCTGATCGGCCACATCACCGGCGGCGCCAATACCGAGACCTTCCAGCCGATGAACGTGAATTTCGGCCTGTTCCCGCCGATCGAGAAGCCCGAGGGCCATCGCGGCAAGTTCAAGGGCGTTGAGCGCAAGAAGGCGCTGTCGGCCCGGGCGCTGGCCGATCTCGGCGACTGGCTGGCCCCGACACGAGAGGCAACGCAGTGAGCGGCGCCGAGGAGAAGGACCTGATCGGCGCCCGCGACCGTGACGTGGCGGCGTTCTGGGACGACCGGTTCGAGCGGGAGGACTATGTCTACGGCACCAGACCCAATGCCTTCCTGGCGGCGGAGAGCTGGCGGCTCGACCCGCGCTCGACCATCCTGGTGCTGGGCGACGGGGAGGGACGCAACGGCGTCTGGTTGGCCGAACAGGGCCACCGGGTCTGGACGGTCGATATCAGCCCGCGCGGTGTGCAAAAAGCGACCAAGCTGGCGCTCGACCGCGGCGTCACCTTGCGCACCCAGGTCGCCGACCTCTTGACGTGGGAATGGCCGGAAGGCGCCTACGACGCCATCGTCAGCCTGTTCGTGCCCTTTCCGCCGGCCGAGCGGGTGCGCATCCACGACCGCATCCGGCGGGCGCTGAAGCCCGGCGGCCTGTTCCTGCAGGAGCATTTTGGCCGCGCCCAGATCGGCCGGCCGTCGGGCGGGCCGAAGAACCCTGACCTGCTGCCGACCCCGGACGAGCTGGCCCGCGATTTCGCCGGTTTCGAGATGCCGGTGCTCGACGAGGGCGAGCGGGTGCTGGACGAGGGAACGGGCCACCAGGGCGCGGCGATCACCGTGCGGATCGTGGCGCGCAAGCCCGGCGAGGCCGCACGTCAGTAGCGTCCGCGCAGCGCCGCCAGCGCCAGCCGGGCCTGGCGCCAGGGCGGCGCGATCTGCACCCGCGCGTCGAAGACGTCGTGCCCGGCCCTGGCGAGCCTGCCGAGATAGGTATCGGCCAGGGTCGCCTGGCGGAAGACGGCGAGCGCCGGTCTGGGCAGGTGGCGGCGCCGGGCGCGGGCGTCGGCGAGATAGAAGCGAGCCTGGCCGGCGAGGTGCTCGACCGCGCGGGCGAGCCCCTCGTGCGGCCGCAGCTCGAACAGGTCGCCCATGCGCGTCGCCACCTCCTCGACCACGGCGGTCGGCAGATAGACACGGCGCTGGCGGGCGTGGAAGGGAACGGCGCGCAGCAGCCCGGTGAGCCCGTAGGCGCGGGCGAGCGGTACCGCCGCCTCGTGCGCCGCCCCGTCGGTGACGCCGACGGCTTCGAGCTGCAGGCGGACCAACGGCAGCGCGGTGCGGTCGAGATAGCCCTCGAGATCGTCTAGGGTCGGCGGCGCCTGGTCGGTCAGATCCCATTCGCGGCCGTCGATCATGGCATCGAGATGGGCGCGGGTGAGGTCGTGCCGCGCCACAGCCCCGGCCAGGGCGTCGCCGACATTGTGCCGGCGCGGGCGGCCCTCGTAGATCATCGCCACGGTCTCCCGCCACCATTGCAGGCGGATCTCGCCCAGCATCGACTCCGAGACCACCTCGCGGGTCTTGGCGATCTCCAGATTGAAGGCGGCCAGCGCCAGCAGCGCGTCGCGGGCGTCCGCCGGCGCCATCAGCGCGATCAGGAAGCGGTCGTGATCGTGGGCCCTGACATCGGCGGCGAGGCCGGAAAGCCGGGCGTCCTGGCTGTCGTTCTGGTCGGTGCGGGTCATGCGGCGACGGCGAAAAGCGGGCGGGAACTTCGGCTCGGCGGTACCTGTTCAGGCTTCACAATAGTGCCGGCAGCGCCTAAATGAGCGACAGGCGAGATCAACTCGCATCCTCAGACCCACCCGCACCAAGCGAGGTTCACCATGTCCTTCAGCCTTCCCGATCTGCCCTACGCCTATGACGGTCTCGGCCCCTATATGAGCGGGGAGACGCTCGAGTTCCACCACGACAAGCACCATCAGACCTATGTCGACAACCTCAACAAGCTCGTCGACGGGACGGAGTTCGCCGGCAAGGACCTGGAGGACGTGGTCAAGGGCAGCTTCGGCAAGAACCAGGGCGTGTTCAACAATGCCGGCCAGCACTGGAACCACCTGCATTTCTGGAACTGGATGAAGCCCAATGGCGGCGGCGCCATCCCGGGCAGCCTGGAGAAGCAGATCGCGGCCGATTTCGGCTCGGTCGACGCCTTCAAGGAGGAGTTCAAGCAGGCCGGCGCGACCCAGTTCGGCTCCGGCTGGTGCTGGCTGGTCTGGGACAACGGCAAGCTGGCGACGATGAAGACGCCGAACGCGGAGAACCCGCTGGCGCACGGCAAGACGGCCCTCTTGGGCTGCGACGTGTGGGAGCACTCCTACTACATCGACTATCGCAACGCCCGGCCGAAATATCTCGAGGCCTTCGTCAACAACCTGGTCAACTGGGAGTATGTGGCGGAGCTGTTCGAGAAGGCGAAGTAGGATCGCCTCCTCCGCCCGACCAGGCGGATTTCGGGAGAGGGTCGGCGTCAATTCGCCGGCCCTTTTTCTTGGGCCGGGACTAAACCGCGATCAGCGCCGCCGCCACCCGGCGGCCCTCGGCGAGCAGGACGTTGAAGGTGCGGCAGGCCGCACCGGTGTCCATCGCCTCGACGCCGATGCCACGGGCGCGCAGATCGTGGCGCAGCGTCTTGCCGGGCAGGCGCGCGGTTTCGCCGGTGCCGATGATCAGCAGTTCCAGTCCCTGGAATTCCGCCAGGATGCGGGTGACGAGGGCGCCGAGGCTGGCTTCGTCGATGGCGGCGTCGGACCAGCCCAGCACGCTCGCCGGCAGGACCGCGACGGCGCCCTGGTAGCGCTGGCCGGCGATGCGGAAGCCGCCGCCGCCATATGATTCGACGATCTGCGCGCCTTCCGGGATCAGCGGCGTGATGTCCATTTGCGTGTCCGTTCCGCCCCGCAGGCCCTGGCGGGCGCCGCGTGCGCGCGGTCAGGGACCGGCCGGGGCCTCTTCCTTCTTGTCCGCCGGCCGGCGCAGGTTGAGCTGCATGAGCGCCGGCACGGCCACGAAGATCGACGAGTAGGTGCCGATCACGATGCCCCAGATCAGGGCGAAGGCGAAATCGCGGATGATGGCGCCGCCGAAGAAATAGAGCGCGACCAGCGCCAGCAGCGTCGTCAGCGAGGTCATCAAGGTCCGCGACAGGGTCTCATTCAGGGAGCGTTCGAGGATCTGCGGCATGCTCTCGCGCTTGTACTTGCGCAGGTTCTCGCGCACCCGGTCGAAGACCACGACGGTGTCGTTGATGGAATAGCCGGCGATGGTGAGCAGGGCCGCTACCGTCGCCAGGTTGAACTCGTGCTGGATGATGGCGAACAGTCCGATCGTGGAGATGACGTCGTGCAGCAGCGCGATCACCGCGCAGACGCCGAACTGCCACTCGAAGCGCGCCCAGATGTAGATCAGGATGGCGCCGATGGCGAGCAGCACCGCGAGCGTGCCGGCCTCGATCAATTCGGCGCCGACGGTTGGTCCCACGGCCTCGGTGCGGCGGTAGTCGTAGCCGTCGCCCAGCGTCTCGCGCACCCGCTCGATCGCTTGCTGGTTGGCGTCCTCCCCGCCTTCCTGGCTCTGAATGCGGATCAGCACGTCGGAGGGCTCGCCGAACTCCTGCAGCGACACCTCGCCCAGGCCGAGCGCGCCAAGCTGGCCGCGCATCTCCTCGATATCGGCGGCACCGGACTGGTCGCGCACCTCGATCAGGATGCCGCCGCGGAAGTCGATGCCGAAATTGAGCCCGAGCACGGCGGTCGCCACGATCGAGGCGGCGACCAGCAGGGCCGAGAAGGTGTAGGCCTGGCGCCGGAAGCGCAGGAAGGGGACGTGCGGGATCCGGTTCAGGAAACGGAAGAGTGCCATCGGTCGATTTCCCTCGTTCCGTTCAGACGTTCAGGACCTTGGGCCGCGTGCGCAGCAGCCAGGTCACCACGAAGAGGCGAGTCACCATGATCGCCGTGAACATGGAGGAGAGGATGCCGATCGACAGCGTGACGGAGAAGCCGCGCACCGGCCCCGCGCCCATGGAGAACAGCAGGATGGCGGCGATCAGCGTTGTCAGATTGCTGTCGATGATGGTGGTGAAGGCACGGTTGTAGCCGGCGTCGATGGCGGAGATCGGCGAGCGGCCGTTGCGCACCTCCTCGCGGATGCGCTCGAAGATCAGCACGTTCGCGTCGACCGCCATGCCGACGGTGAGCACGATGCCGGCGATGCCGGGCAGGGTCAGCGTCGCCTGCAGCGCGGTCAGGGCGGCGATGATGATCGCCAGGTTGAAGGCGAGCGCGATGACGGCGAAGACGCCGAACAGGCCGTAGACCAGGATGATGAAGACGACGACGAGCACGAGGCCGATGACCGCCGCCACCCGGCCCGCGTCGATGCTGTCCTGGCCGAGGCCGGGACCGACGGTGCGTTCCTCCAGCACCTCGATATCGGCCGGCAGGGCGCCGGCGCGCAGCAGCACGGCGAGCTCGTTGGCGCTCTCCACGGTGAAGCCGCCGCCCTCGATGATGCCCTGGCCGCCGAGGATGGGCGAATTGATGCGCGGCGCGGAGATCACCTCGTCGTCGAGCACGATGGCGAGAAGGCCGCCGACATTCTCCGACGTGGTGTCGGCGAAGCGGCGCGCGCCGGTGCTGTCGAAACGGAAGCTGACGGCCGGCGTGTTGTTCTGGTCGAAGGTGGGCTGGGCATCGGTCAACGTGTCGCCGGAGACCATGACGCGGCGCCGGACGACGTAGTAGCCGGCCGGTTCCCCCGCCTCGTTCAGCTCGCGGCTGGGCAGCAGCTCGCTGCCGGCCGGCACCTGGCCAGCCTGGGCCTCGGCCACCGAGGTCGACTGGTCGATCAGGTGGAAGGTCAGCCGTGCGGTGGTGGTCAGCCGGTTCTTGATCTGCTCGGGATCCTCCGCGCCCGGCACCTGGACCACGATGCGGTCGTCGCCCTGGCGCTGGATGACCGGCTCCGTGGTGCCGAAGGCGTCGATGCGCCGGCGGATGATCTCGATCGACTGGATGACCGAGTTGTTCTGCACCTCCGCGACCGCCGCTTCGGTATAGGCGACCGACAGCGCCCCTTCCTCGCCGATGGTGACGGCGACGCTCTCGTCCATGGCGCGGATCAGCTCGGCCGCCGCCTCCGCCTGCGCCGGGTCGCGGACGGTCAACGCCACGCCGTCGGCGCCGACCTCGAGGCCGGTGAAGCCGATGTCCTCCTGGCGGAACTGGGTGCGGATCTCGTCGGCGATGCCCTCCATGCGCTCGGCGATCACCGACTGGTAGTCGACGCGCAAGAGCAGGTGCGATCCACCCTGCAGGTCGAGCCCGAGATTGATCTGGTTGACCGGCAGCCAGCTCGGCAGGGACTCCGACCACTCGTCGACCTGGTCCTGTGGCAGCAGGTTGGGCACGGCGTAGACGATGCCCAGCACGCATACCAGGATGACGAGCACCCGTTTCCAGGTGGCGATGTGAATCATGCAGGGGCTCCTCGCCCGCTAAACGGGGCTAGGGAACGGAAATCGGGCGCGTCAGCTCTTGTTCTGCTTGCCGTCGCCCGTCGCCTCGCCGGTTCCCTCCGCGGGGGTCTCGGTCGCCTCTTCCTCTTCCGGCTCGTCGGCCGGCTCGGACTTGCTGAGCACCGCCGTGACGGTCGAGCGCAGCACCTTCACCCGCACGCCCTCGGCGATCTCGACGGTGAGTTCGTCATCGCGGCCGACACGGGTGACCATGCCGACGATGCCACCACCGGTGACCACGCGGTCGCCGCGCCGGACGGCGGAAAGCATGGCCCGGTGTTCCTTCATCCGCTTCTGCTGGGGCCGGATGAGCAGGAAGTAGAAGACCACGAAGATCAGGAGCAACGGCGCCAGCGATACGAGGAGGCCTCCCCCGCCGCCACCGGCATCCTGGGCCCATGCGGTCGAAATGAACATGCGGTACTCCTGAAAGATCACCCGTTGAACGAGAACGCGCGGGACTATAACGAGCGACGGCTGACTTGCAATCGAAACCCGACCGGGCCCACCTTTCCGGCGCCGGTAGGAAGACCTGGCTGCCGAGCCGCCTTCAGATGAGGACGAACCGCGTGAGTTCAAACGATATCCTGGCCTTCCTGGCGCGCATCGCCGACGCCCTGGAGCGTACGGCCCCGGCCCCGCTGCCGGCCTCGGACCTTCACGCCGCCGATGCCTTCGTCTGGCATCCCGAGGGCTATCTGCAGCCGGTGCCGAGCGTCGCCCATGTCGATCTGCGCCTGCTGCAGGGCATCCGCCTGCAGCGCGACCAGCTCGTGGAGAACACCCGGCGTTTCGCGGCCGGCCTGCCGGCAAACAACGCCCTGCTCTGGGGCGCCAGAGGCATGGGCAAGAGCTCGCTGGTCAAGGCGGTGCACGCGGCGCTGAACCGGGAGTTGCCATCCAGCCTGGCGCTGGTGGAGATCCACCGCGAGGATCTGGACAGCCTGCCCCGGCTGCTGGACCACCTGCGCACGGCCGACCGGCGTGTCGTGCTGTTCTGCGACGACCTCTCCTTCGACAGCCAGGACACCAGCTACAAGTCACTCAAGGCGGTGCTGGAAGGCGGCATCGAGGGCCGGCCGGAGAATGTCGTCTTCTATGCCACCTCCAACCGGCGCCACCTCCTGGCCCGCGAAGCCATCGAGAACGAGCAGTCGACCGCGCTGATCGCCGGCGAGGCGGTGGAGGAGAAGGTCTCGCTCTCCGACCGCTTCGGCCTCTGGCTCGGCTTCCACGCCTGCAACCAGGCCACGTATCTGGAGATGATCGAGGGCTATGTGTCGGTCTTCGGCCTCGACGTGCCCGAGGCGGAATGGCGGCCCCAGGCGCTGGAATGGTCGGTCACCCGCGGCAGCCGCTCGGGCCGCGTCGCCTGGCAGTTCGTGCAGGATCTCGCCGGCCGCCTCGGCCGCCGGCTCGACTCCGCACCGCCGGGCTGAGCCTGGAGGTTGGCGAAGCCGGGCGGCCGGTCCCGAACAAATTGGGATGGAGAAGACGGGCGGGCGGTCCCGCATCTGCGAAGCGGCACTTCGCGCCGCATCGCGTGCGGGACGACGCAGGTTATTGAATCAATTGACTATTGTCG
>JAVKFF010000177.1:0-24910 GCA_040226215.1 Azospirillaceae bacterium | reverse complement strand
GCCGGCGCATCCACTGGATGAAGCCCTATACCCGGGTCAAGGACGTCGACTATTCGGGCGATGTCCGCATCCGCTGGTACGACGACGGCACCACCAACGCCTGCTACAACTGCGTCGACCGCCATCTCGAGACCCGCGCCGATCAGACGGCCATCATCTGGGAAGGCGACAGCCCGTCCGACCACAAGCACATCACCTATGCCGAGGTGCATCAGAACGTCGCCCGGCTGGCCAACGTGCTGAAGGGGCGCGGCGTCAAGAAGGGCGACGTGGTCACCATCTACATGCCGATGATCCCCGAGGCGGCCTACGCCATGCTGGCCTGCGCGCGCATCGGCGCCATCCATTCCGTCGTCTTCGGCGGCTTTTCGCCCGACAGCCTGAAGGACCGCATCCAGGACGCCGATTCCGTGGCCGTCATCACCGCCGACGAGGGCGTGCGCGGCGGCCGCAAGATCCCGCTCAAGGCCAACACCGACGCGGCGCTGAAATCGTGTCCGACGGTGCACAGCTGCGTGGTGGTCAGGCGCACCGGCGGGTCGGTCGCCTGGCAGGACGGCCGCGACCTCTGGTACGACGAGGAGCTCTCGAAGGTTTCCTCCGACTGCCCGTGCGAGGAGATGGGGGCGGAGGATCCGCTGTTCATCCTCTACACCTCCGGCTCCACCGGCAAGCCCAAGGGCGTGCTGCACACCACCGGCGGCTATCTCGTCTACGCCGCCATGACGCACGAATACGTCTTCGACTATCACGACGGCGACGTCTACTGGTGCACCGCCGATGTCGGCTGGGTGACCGGGCACAGCTACATCGTCTACGGGCCGCTGGCCAACGGCGCCGTCACCCTGATGTTCGAGGGCGTGCCCAACTACCCCGACTCCAGCCGGTTCTGGCAGGTCGTGGACAAGCACAAGGTCACCATCTTCTATACCGCGCCCACCGCCATCCGCGCCCTGATGCGCGAGGGCGAGGGGCCGGTCAGGAAGACCAGCCGCAAGAGCCTGCGGTTGCTGGGCTCGGTCGGCGAGCCGATCAACCCGGAGGCCTGGCTCTGGTACTACAACGTGGTCGGCGACGGCCGCTGCCCGCTCGTCGACACCTGGTGGCAGACCGAGACCGGCGGCATCCTGATCACGCCGCTGCCCGGCGCCACCATGCTCAAGCCCGGCTCGGCGACCAGGCCGTTCTTCGGGGTCAGGCCGGTCATCGTCGACAATGACGGCCAGCACCTGGAAGGGGCGACGGAGGGCAATCTCTGCCTCGCCGACAGCTGGCCCGGCCAGATGCGCACCGTCTTCCGGGACCACGAGCGCTTCCGCCAGACCTATTTCGCCACCTTCCCCGGCAAGTACTTCACCGGCGACGGCTGCCGCCGGGACGAGGACGGCTACTACTGGATCACCGGCCGGGTCGACGACGTCATCAACGTCTCCGGCCACCGCATGGGCACGGCCGAGGTCGAGAGCGCGCTGGTCGCCCATCCCAAGGTCGCCGAGGCGGCGGTGGTCGGCTACCCGCACGACATCAAGGGCCAGGGCATCTACGCCTATGTCACCCTGGTGGCGGACGAGGAGCCGACGGAGGAACTCCGCAAGGAGCTCGTCCAGTGGGTCAGGAAGGAGATCGGCCCGATCGCCTCGCCCGACCTCATCCAGTGGGCGCCGGGCCTGCCCAAGACCCGCTCCGGCAAGATCATGCGGCGCATCCTGCGCAAGATCGCCGCCAACGAGCAGGACCAGCTCGGCGACACCTCCACCCTGGCCGATCCCGGCGTGGTCGACGACCTGGTCGGCAACCGGATGAACCGGACGTAACGCCATCCCAGCCGCAAAACCCGTCCGAAAGCCCCGCTCCGGCGGGGCTTTTTTCGTTGGCGGCGCCGCGTGCGTGCCGATGCGACTTCCTTTGCCTCAGCCGGCCGAGTGGGCTATCACCGCGGCTACGCCACCCACCTTCTCGCCGATCGAGGGTTGAGGGATGCCTGCCTTCCGCCGCTTCCTGCTCCCGGCCGCCCTGGCCCTGAGCCTCGCCGCCTGCGCCGACTACGCCGCGCCGTCCCAGGCGTTGTGGCCGGATGCCGGCCTGCCCTTCGGCCGCGCCGCGGCCGAGGCGACGCAGGGACCGCCGGTGCGGCTGTTCCAGGCGGCGGATGCCGGCGGCCGGCTCGCCACCTTCCTCGCCAACTCCACCGGCCGGGCCCAGAGCGTCACCTACGCGCTCGGCGGCGGCCAGGCGACGCTGGTGCTGCAGCCGGGCGAGATCCGCGAGGTCGGCACCGGTGGCGGCACCATCGTCGCCGTCTCGCCCGTCGACGCGCCAGCCGGGGGAGGCCAGTAGATGACCCTGATCCCGATCCGCCGGGCGCTGGTCTCGGTCTCCGACAAGGACGGTCTTGTCGACTTCGCCAAGTTCCTCGCCGACCACAAGGTGGAGATCCTGTCGACCGGCGGCACCGCCGCGGCGCTGGAGGCCGCCGGCCTGCCCATGCGCGAGGTCTCGCAGTATACCGGCTTCCCGGAGATCATGGACGGCCGGGTGAAGACCCTGCACCCGCGCATCCATGGCGGGCTGCTGGCCAAGCGTGGCGAGCCCGAGCACGACGCCGCCATGGCCGATTACGGCATCCAGCCGATCGACCTGCTGGTCTCCAACCTCTACCCCTTCGAGGAGACGCTGGCCTCCGGCGCGGACGACGCGACCTGCGTGGAGAACATCGATGTCGGCGGCCCGGCGATGATCCGCGCCGCGGCCAAGAACCATGCCTTCGTCGCCGTCGTGACCAGCCCGAAGGACTACGACCTCGTCATGGACGCCATGGCGGAGCACGACGGCGCGCTGCCCGGCAGCCTGCGCCGCCGCCTGGCGGCCCTGGCCTTCGCCCGCACCGCCGCCTATGACAGCGCCCTCTCGCTGTGGTTCGCCGAGCGCGAGGGCGAGCACTTCCCCTTCCGGCTCGGCCTCGCCGGGCGCAAGGCCTTCGACCTGCGCTATGGCGAGAACCCGCACCAGGACGCCGCCCTCTACGAGGTGCCGGACCACCGCCCCGGCGTGGTCCGATCCGTCCAGCTGCAGGGCAAGGCGCTCTCCTACAACAACATCAACGATACCGACGCCGCCTACGAGCTGGTGGCCGAGTTCGATCCCGAATTCGACGGGCCGGCCTGCGTCATCGTCAAGCACGCCAACCCGGCCGGGGTGGCGCTGGGCGACACGCTCGCCGACGCCTATCGCCGGGCGCTGGCCTGCGACCCGGTCTCGGCCTTCGGCGGCATCATCGCCGTCAACCAGGCGCTCGACGCCGAGACCGCGGCGGAGATCGCCCGCCTCTTCGCCGAGGTGGTGATCGCGCCCGAGGTGACGCCGGAAGCGCGCGAGATCCTGGCCGAGCGGAAGAACCTGCGCCTGCTCTCCGCCGGCGGTCTGCCCGACCCGGCGCGCTCGGCCCTGCTGATCCGCTCGGTCGCCGGCGGTTTCCTCGCCCAGGGCCGCGATACCGGCCGCGTCGCGCCGGAGGACCTGAAGGTGGTGACGCAGCGCCAGCCCAGCGAGGCGGAGATCGTCGACCTCGTTTTCGCCTTCAAGGTCGCCAAGCACGTGAAGTCGAACGCCATCGTCTACGCGCGTGACCGCGCCACGGTCGGCATCGGTGCCGGGCAGATGAGCCGGGTGGACAGCGCCCGCATCGCCGCCCTGAAGGCCGAGGAGATGGCCAGGGCCGCCGGCGAGACCGGCTCGCGCCTCACCGGCTCGGTCGTCGCCTCGGACGCCTTCTTCCCCTTCGCCGACGGCCTCGGGATCGCGCTCGACGCCGGCGCCACCGCGGCCATCCAGCCCGGCGGCTCGGTCCGCGACGAGGAGGTCATCGCCGCCGCCGACGAGGCCGGCGCCGCCATGGTCTTCACCGGCCAGCGCCACTTCCGTCACTGACGGTCGGGCACCAGGCAACGCCGCCGTCCCGGCCGACCGCAGGGAGAGCCGGGATCGGCCTGGCGTCATCGCCGGCGTCGAGGTTGGCGCGGACGGGAGGCCGGTCCCGGGTCTGCGAAGCGGTACTTCGCACCGCATCGCGCCCGGGACGACATTCCAATTTTTGAGCCACAAACACTCGCCGTCATCCCGGCCGACCGCAGGGAGAGCCGGGATCGGCCCGTCGTCTTCTCCGGCCGTCGGTCGCGCTGCGACCGCCCGGCCGGCGCGCGGAGGGGCCGGTCCTACACCTGCCCGGAGAGCGCCTGGCGCAGACTGTCGGCGCCGGGGTTCGAGTACTGGCCGTCGATTACCGCCTGGCTCGACGCACCCTGGCCGTAATAGGCGCGCGCCGCCGGCTCGTTCAGGCTGACCCCGGCGCCCTCCAGCGTGCCGCCGGCGAACAGGCCGCGATTGCGGCTGAAGGCGTACATGTCGGCGTTCAGGGCGAGGCCGGTGCGCGCCTCGATGCCGACGCCGGCATTGACCACGGCGACATTGGCGTCGGCGCCGAAGGTGACCTGGCGGTTGAGCAGGGCGTCGAGCCCCTCCTCGGTCATCACCGCGATCACCGTCTCGGAGACCTGGCCGCCGATCTGCAGGCCGAACGACCCGCCGGCGGTGTCGATGAACACCGGATAGCCCCAGCTGCCGTCGTCGCGGCGCACCACCAGCACGCCCTGGCCGCCCTCGCCGCCGAAGATGAAGCCGCCGCGGATCAGCTCGGGAAAGACCACGATGGCCTGCGCCCGCTCGAAATAGAGCGGCATCACGGTGAAGTCGGGGTCGCGCTGCATGTCGCGCACGGTCGAGGCCGCCTGGGAGACCAGGGCCTGCTGGCTGTCCTGGCTCGGCGGCTGCAGCGAGCAGGCGCCGGCAAAGAAGAGCGCGGCGAGGAATCCGATCAGCGTGGCGCGGCGTTTGGGCATCGCGTGCATCCTCATCAGGGGGCTCATCAGGGGGCGGGGCCGTCTTCGCGTCGCCGGACGGATGACGGGCGCCCGCGAATCAGTTCGCTTGGGGCCACAGGATAGGGGAAATTGAGTCGAGAAAGGGACAGTGTCGCTCCCGCTTCCGGCGAGCCCGCCCGGAGGGAGAGACTGGAGAGCGACCGGGAGCGCACGAGCCGACCGGCTCCGCCAGACGGGCCTGGACACACGGGCCTGGACACACGGGCCTGGACACACGGGCTTGGACACTCGGGCTTGGACACACGGGCTTGGACACACGGGCTTGGACACACGGGCGCGCTTGTCCTAGATCAGCCCCGGTCGACGACCATTCAGCCCGCCTCTTCCGAAAGCCGGTCACCCCCAATGCCCATCGACGAGACCAGCGGCAACGGCGCCGCCCCCGCCATCTCCTTCGCCGAGATCCTGGAGACCGTGCGCCATCTGCCGCCGCCGGACCTGGAGGCCAAGACGGCGGCCGAGCTCGCCCTCAAACGCCTCGGCGAGGGCCACGCCGGCGGGGCCGCGGCGGTGCTCGGCCGGTTGACGCCGGTGGTGCCCTGGCTCGCCGCCTGGCAGGGCCGCAGCCCGGCGGAGACCCGCCATCCGCGCCTGATCCTGTTCGCCGGGACCCACGGCCTGGCCGCCCGCGCCGGTATCCCGCCCGCCGCCACCCGCGCGCGCGTCGACATCTTCTCGGCCAACCGGGCACCGGCGAGTGCGGCATGCCAGGTGGCCGACGCCGATCTCCGGCTCTACGAGCTCGATCTGGAGACGCCGACGGATGACGCGGCCGACGGGCCGGCGATGAGCGAGCGCATGGCCGCCCAGGCCATGGCCTACGGCATGATGGGCGTCGACCAGGGTCTGCACCTGCTGGCGCTCGGCACCGTCAGCGAAGGCGGCCGGTTGTCGGCGGCCGCCCTGGCCTGCGCCCTTGCCGGCGGCGAGGCGGCGGACTGGCTGCCGCCGGGAGCGCCGGCGGCGGAGCGGCAGGCGGTCGGGGCGGCTGTCGCGCGGCATGCCGATGCCATCGCCTCGCCGCTCGACGCCCTGGCACGGCTCGGCGGTTTCGAGGTGGCGGCGCTGATCGGGGCGATGATCGCCGCCCGCCTCGCCCGCACGCCGGTCCTGCTGGACGGCTTCGAGGCCGGGGTGGCGGCGTTGCTGCTCTGGGCCGTCGACACGCGGGCGATCGATCACTGCCTCGCCGCCCATGTCACCGATGCCGGCCATCGCCGGCTGCTCGACCGCATCGGCCGCGAGCCGCTGCTCGACCTCGGCATCGCCGCCGGCGAGGGGCTGGGTGCGGCGATGGCGATCCCGCTGGTCAGGGCGGCCGCCAACGCCGCCGATCCGGTCTGACCCGACAGGCGGCCGGCGCCGACCTTTCGGCCGGCGGTCAGCCCCGCTTCCTGCCGAATTCCGGGCTGCGCTTGGCGAAAAAGGCGGCGCGCCCTTCCGCGGCGTCATCGGAGACGAAGCAGGCCGCCTGGGCCAGGGCCTCCGCTTCCAGCGCCGCGTCGAGGGAGGCGGGCGGGTTGTTCAACTGGCGCTTGGCGATGTCGAAGGCCATCGGCGGCAGGGCCGCCAGCTGGTTCGCCGCCTCGATCGCCGTGTCGTCGAGCTGGCCCTCCGGCACCACCTGGTCGGCGAGGCCGAGGCTCAGCGCCTCCTCCGCCGCCACCAGGCGGCCGGTGACGAAGAGCTGGCGGGCGCGCTGCGGGCCGACGCGCCGCGGCAGGGTGTGGAGCGCCCCCCAGTCGGGGATCAGCCCGATGCGGAAGAACGGGAAGCCGAAGCGCGCCTCCTGGCCGGCGACGACGCTGTCGGCCAGCAGCGTCAGACTGGCGCCGGCACCGACCGCGTAGCCACGCACGGCGGCCACCACCGGCTTGGGTGCCTCGGCCAGGCGGCGCACCACCCGCGCGACGGACTGGATGCGCCGGCGGCCAGCCTCAAGCGTCAGCCCGTCCATCGACTTGATGTCGCCGCCGGCGGAGAAATTCTCGCCGTCGCCGGCGATGACAATGGCCTTGACGGTGTCGTCCTCGATGGCCTCGTCGAGCCTGGCCAGCAGGGCGGCGCGCAGGGTGCCGTCCATCGGGTTCATGCGGCCGTCGCCGCGCAGCCGCAGGCGGGCGATCCCCTCCGCCGGGCGGTCGGCCAGCACCGTGACCTCGGCCATCACGATCCTCCAATTCGGGCCACCGTGGCGGCCCTCTGTCTGCACCAAAGGTTGTAGGCGAAATATTGCATTGTCTGGCACCAGGTTTGTATTATTGTGCACGCCAACCGGGTCTCGATCGCCTGGGCTGGTTTATTGACCAGGCATGCGGCGATTGGCAACAAGCCCGGGCACAATGGGCATTGCCTGTCGCCCGAGATAGGGTTTCCATAGGCAAGTCGATAACGGTCCGTGGTCACGCGGACGCCTGGACAGGGGAGGGGCGGAAACGCCGCAACGCTTCATGACGAAGGAAATCTACATATTCGACAAGGCGGCCGGCGGCATCACCCGGCGCCGCTTCGCCAAGACCGCGATCGCCGGCACGGCCGGGCTGACGCTGCTGCACCCGCTGCGCTTCGCCGGCGCCCAGGGCGCGCCGCTGCGCATCGGCGTGGTGCTGCCGCTGTCGGGCTTCCAGGGGCTGATCGGACAGGCCTGCCAGGTCGGCGCCGACCTCGCCCCCGGCATCATCTCGGACATGGGCGGCCCGGCGGTCGAACTGGTCTATGCCGATACCGAGACCAATGTGGACGTCGCCCGCACCCAGACCGAACGGCTGATCCGTGACGGCGTCGACATGATCGTCGGCGCCTTCGATTCAGGCGCCACCGGCGCGGTCGCCCAGGTCTGCGAGCAGAACGGCACGCCGCTGGTCATCAACATCGCCGCCGACCCGGCCATCACCCAGCAGGGCTACCAGTACGTCTACCGCAACTTCCCGACCGCGCCGACCATCGTGCGCAACGGCCTGACGGCGATCAACGCGCTGTTCGAGACGACGGGCACGACGCCGCAGACGGCCGTCTTCATGCATGTCAACGACACCTTCGGCAACGCCATGGCGGGCGGCATCAATGCGCTGATGCCCGTGGTCGGCGTGCCCTACGAGGTGCTCGACACCATCTCCTACGACCCCGCCGCCCGCGACCTCTCGGTCGAGGTCAGCCGGGTACGCGCGCTCAACCCGGACCTGGTGCTGGCGGTCACCCGCCTGAACGACGCCATCCTCCTGGTGCGCGAGATGGTGCGCCAGCGTTTCGAGCCCATGGGCTTCATGTCCCCGGGCAGCCCGGGCATGTACGAGAACCAGTTCTACGAGGCGCTGGGCCCCTATTCGGAGTACATCGCCACCGCCATCGGCTGGCTCGACCTCAACCGCCCGATCACGCAGGAGCTGGAGAGCCGGTTCCGCGAGAGCCAGGGCGAGGCGGTGTTCGAGATCAATGTCGGCTTCACCTTCGAGGCGATCCAGATCTGCGCCGACGCCTATGCAAGGGCCGGTTCCAACGATGCCGGCGCGCTGGTGGAAGCCCTGGCGGCGACCGACATCGCGGCCGACGACCACCCGATGATCGGCGGCCCCATCGCCTTCGACGAGAACGGCCAGAACAACAATATCGGCGCCTCCCTGGTGCAGAACAGGGAGCGCCGGCCGCGGGTGATCTGGCCGGCCGAGTCGGCGACCATGGAGCCGGTCTTCCCGATGCCGGGCTGGAACGAGCGGACCTGATCGGGACCCGCGCCGGCTAGGCGCCGGCAGTCATGCGACGGGGGCCGCCGGGCGGGCCGGCGGCCCTGCGCGCGTCCCGCGGCGTTCGCTGCGGACCGGGCCACAGGCAGTCGTAACGGGAGAGGGGGTCCGGCCGGGCGATGTTCGACCTGCCCACATTCATCTATGTCGACTCGTTGATCCGCGGCCTCCTGCAGGGCGCGGTCTACGGCATGATGGCCATCGGCCTGTCGATCGTCTTCGGCGTCATGAAGGTGGTCAACTTCGCCCACGGGGAGATGCTGATCCTGGGCGGCTATCTCGCCTTCATGCTCTACAGCTGGTTCGCGCTCGACCCGATCATCGCCATCGCCCTGATCGGCCCGCTGATGTTCGCCTTCGGCGCGGTGCTGCAGCGCACCCTGGTCGACAAGTTCATCGACCGGCCGCAGCACCAGCAGTTCCTCCTGATGATCGGCATGGCGCTGGTGCTGGTGAACGGGCTCGACATGATCTTCGGGCCCGACGCCCGCGGCGCGCACGAGGTCCCCTACGCCTTCGACAGCTACGAGGTCGGCGGCATCTTCATCGACGCCGTGCGCCTCTACAAGGCGGCCGCCGCGCTGGTGATGGTCGGCTTCCTGTTCTGGTTCTTCAAGGCGACGCGCACCGGCAAGGCGATCCGCGCGGCGGCCGACAACTATCGCGGCGCGCTGGTCGTCGGGCTCAATGTCAGCCGGCTCTACGCCATCACCTTCGGCATCGGCGCGGCCTGCGCCGGGGCGGCCGGCTGCCTCCTGGTGCTCGACGACATCACGCCGCATGCCGGGCCCGGCTTCACCCTGCTCGCCTTCACCATCGTCATCATCGGCGGGCTGGGCAGCATGCCGGGCGCGCTGCTCGGCGGCGTGCTGATCGGCGTCTCGGAGGCCATGGCCGGGGTCATGTTCCAGCCCTCGCTGAAGTCGATCTTCTCCTACGGGCTCCTGATCCTGGTCCTGCTGTTCCGCCCGGCCGGGCTGATGGGCAAGCGCGCATGAACGCCGCCCCTCCGCACGGCCCCGGCCTTGCCGGCCTGCCGCGGCGCGCGCTCGTCGCCCTGGCGGTGTTCGTCGCCGCCCTCGTCGCCGCGCCGGGCCTGGTGGACGACTACATCCTCTCGGTCCTCATCCTCGGGCTCTATTTCGCGCTGGTCGGCCAGGCCTGGAACGTGATGACCGGCTTCTGCGGCCAGCTCTCGCTCGGCCACGCGCTCTATATCGGGCTTGGCGCCTACACCGCCGGGGCCCTGTTCGTACGCTTCGAGATCAGCCCCTGGATCGGCCTGCCGGTCGCCATGGTGGTGGCCGGCCTCGCCGGCGCGCTGATCGGCTTCCTGTCCTTCCGCTTCGGCATCCGCGGCGTCTATTTCGCGCTTCTGACCATCGCCTTCGCCGAGTTCACCCGCATCCTGTTCGACCACTGGGGCTGGGTCGGCGGCTCGTCCGGCCTCTACCTGCCGGTGACCGAGCGGACGCAAGTCGATCTGTGGTCCCTGCGCGGTCCGTTGTGGATGTTCTACTACGTCATCCTGGCGGCGGTCGGCCTCGCCTTCCTCATCTGCCGCCGGCTGCTCAACGCCAAGATCGGCTACTACTGGCTGGCCATCCGCGAGGACCAGGAGGCGGCCCAGGCGATGGGCATCGACATCCTGCGCTACAAGGTGCTGGCGGTCGCCGTCTCGGCCATGATGACGGCCTTCGGCGGCGTCTTCTATGCCTTCTACTACAACCAGTTCTATCCCGAGACGATCTTCAACATCGACAAGTCGATCGAGATCCTGCTCGGCGTCATCGTCGGCGGCATCGGTACCCTGTTCGGCCCGATCCTGGGCGCCTTCGCGCTGGCCGGCATCGGCGAGGTGCTGATCTGGTTCCAGGACCTGGTCGGCGTGCGCGGCCTGAAGCTGCTGACCTATGGCGTGGTGCTGATGATCATCATCCTGGCCAAGCCGGACGGGCTCTGGCCCTGGCTCCGGCCGCTCCTGGGCCTGGGGAGGCGCGACCGTGCTTGAGGTGCGCGACCTTTCCAAGAGCTTCCGGGGCCTGAAGGCGGTCAACGGGCTCGGCTTCCGGGTCGAGAAGGGCACGATCGGCGCCCTGATCGGTCCGAACGGGGCCGGCAAGACCACCGTGTTCAACCTCATCACCGGGGCGCTCAGGGCCGATGCCGGCCAGGTGCTGCTGGACGGGCGGGAGATCACCGGCCTCCGCCCAGACCAGGCCTGCCACGCCGGCATCGGCCGCACCTTCCAGGTCGCCAGGCCCCTGGCCGAGCTCAGCGTCGAGGACAACGTGATCGTCGGCGCGCTGCGCGCCACCGGCTCGGTCGCCGAGGCCCGGCGCACGGCGCGCCAGGTGCTCGACCTGCTCGACTTCGGCCGCGAGGCGGCGAAGCCGGCGCATGAGCTGACCCTGCCCGACCGCAAGCGCCTGGAGGTCGCCAAGGCGCTGGCCACGGGCCCGCGCATCCTGCTGCTCGACGAGGTCATGGCCGGCCTGCGCCCGACCGAGACCGACCGCATGGTTGCGACCTTCCGGCGCCTCAACCAGGAGACCGGGCTCACCATCCTCCTGATCGAGCACGTCATGCGCGCTGTCATGGCGCTGAGCCAGTCCGTTACCGTGATCAACCACGGCACCCTCATCGCCTCGGGAACGCCGGAGACGGTGGTGCGCGACCCGGCTGTGCTGGAATGCTATCTCGGCCAGGAAGAGGACGAGGCGGCGCATGCTTGAGGCCAGTGATGCTTGAGGTGCGGGATGTCGATCTCTTCTACGGCGACGCCCAGGCGCTCGACGGCGTCTCGCTCACCGTGGGCGAGGGCGAGATCGTCGCCATCATCGGCGCCAACGGCGCTGGCAAGAGCTCGCTGATCAACACCATCGCCGGCATCTACCGGCCGGCAAGCGGCACGATCACCTTCGAGGGGCGCACGATCAGCGGCCTGCCCTCCTACCGGGTCTGCGACCTCGGCATCGGCCAGGTGGCGGAGGGAAGGCAGATCTTCCCGACGCTGTCGGTGCGCGAGAACCTGGAGATGGGTGCGGTGATCCCGCGCGCCCGCGACAAGGCCGGCGAGACCTTCGAGCGGGTGCTCGCCATGTTCCCGCGCCTCAGGGAGCGCCTCGGCCAGGACGCCGGCACGCTGTCGGGAGGCGAGCAGCAGATGCTGGCCATCGGTCGCTGCCTGATGGGCCAGCCGCGGCTGATCATGTTCGACGAGCCGTCGCTGGGCCTGGCGCCGGCCATCGTCCAGGAGGTATTCCGCATCGTCCACCGGCTTAACGAGAGCGGCATCACCGTCATCCTGGTGGAGCAGAACGTGGTCGGCTCGCTGAAGCTGGCCGACCGCGCCTATGTGCTGGAGAACGGCCGAATCGCCATGTCGGGAGAGGCCCGCGCCATGCTCGACGACGACCGGCTGCGCCAGGCCTATATGGGGTTGTGAGCCCCCGCGCGAACCAACCGCGACACGCAAGGCCGGCCCGGGGAGAGGCCGGCGAGGGGAGAGGACAGGTGACGACAAGCCAGGCCGAGAAACCGGGCGGGAAGCCGCCCTTCCTGAAGACCGCCTTCGCGCCGCGCGCGGTGGATGTGGACAAGCGCGCCGACGGCAGTCTGATCCTGCGCTCGCCGCAGATCCTCGGCCCCTACCGGCGCAGCCTGATCGACTACCTGGTGCACTTCGCCGAGACCACGCCGGACCAGCTGTTCCTGGCCGAACGCGCGGCGGACGGTCTCTGGCGCAAGTTCTCTTACGCCGAGGTGCTGGGCCATGTCGGCGACATCGCCGCCGCCCTGCTGGATCGCGGGCTGACGCCCGACCGGCCGATCATGATCCTCTCGGACAACTCGATCGACCACGCCCTCCTGGCGCTCGCCGGGCAGATGATCGGCGTGCCGGCGGCGCCGATCTCGCCGGCCTATTCGCTGATGAGCCGGGACCACGCCAAGCTGAAGGCGATCGCCGAACTGCTCGATCCGGGCCTGGTCTATGTCGGCGCCGGCCGGCCCTTCGAGCCGGCGCTGGCGGCGATCGGCGCGCTGGACGACCGGCTCGTGGTCTCCGCCGATCCGCCCGAGACCAGGCCGGATGCGACGCGGTTCGCCGAACTGCTCGCCCACCGGCGCAACGCCGCCGTCGACCGCGCCTTCGACGCGGTGACGCCCGACAGCGTGGCCAAGATCCTCTTCACCTCCGGGTCCACCGGCCTGCCCAAGGGCGTGATCAACACCCAGCGCATGCTCACATCCAACCAGCAGATGCTGCGCCAGGCCTGGACCTTCCTCGACGAGCGACCGCCGGTGATCGTCGACTGGCTGCCCTGGAACCACACCTTCGGCGCCAACAACAATTTCGGCATGATCATCACCAATGGCGGCAGCCTTTACATCGATGGCGGCAAGCCGGTGCCGGGGCTGATCGAGAAGACCGTCGCCAATCTGCGCGAGGTGCCGTCGACGGTCTATTACAACGTCCCGCGCGGCTTCGACGTGCTGCTCGACTATCTGGAAAAGGATGCCGAACTCCGGAAGACCTTCTTCCAGGACCTCGACCTCATCGTCTATGCCGGCGCCGGCCTGCCGCAGAATTTGTGGGAGCGCATCGAGGCGCTGTCGATCGCCGAGCGCGGCGTGCGCGTGCCGCTGATCTCCTCCTGGGGCTCGACCGAGACCGCGCCGCTGGCCACCACCGTCCATTTCACCATCGAGAAGGCCGGCAATATCGGCCTGCCGGTGCCCGGCGTGGCGCTGAAGATGGTGCCCAATGCGGGCAAGCTGGAAATCCGGCTCAGAGGCCCCAACATCACGCCGGGCTACTGGAACCGGCCCGACCTGACCCGCGACGCCTTCGACGCGGAGGGCTTCTACATGATCGGTGATGCCGGGCGCTTCGTCGATCCCGACGATCCGTCCCAGGGCATCGTCTTCGACGGCCGCACGGCGGAGAACTTCAAGCTGACCACCGGCACCTGGGTGCATGTCGGCCAGCTGCGCATGGACGTCATCGCCGCCTGCAGTCCCGTCGTGCAGGACGCCGTCATCACCGGCGAGAACCGCGCGGAGATCGGCCTGCTCCTCTTCCCGAACCTGCCCGGCTGCCGCCAGGTGGCCGGCGATCTGGCTGAGGACGCGCCGGCCGACACGGTGATCGCCCATCGCCGCGTGCGCGAGCATCTCCGCCAGGCGCTCTCCAACCACAACCTGTCGGCCACCGGCTCCTCGATGAAGGTGGCGCGCGCCCTCCTGATGGCCGCGCCGCCCTCGATCGACGCCGGCGAGATCACCGACAAGGGCTACATCAACCAGCGTGCGGTACGCGAGAACCGCGCCGAGCTGGTCGAGCGCCTGCACGCGGGCGGCGACGACGTCATCGTGCTCTAGCCCGGCCACCTGCAACGGAAGCGCGACCATGAGTACCGCTGAGCGCATGCTGAACGGCACCACCTATGAGGACACCTTTCTGGTCGACGGGGTCAGGACCGGTTTCGCCGACTATGCCGGCCCGCTCGCCCGGGTCTCGGCCACCGACATGGGCATCAAGGTGGCGCGCGCGGCCCTGGCGCGGTCGGGAACCGCCCCCGCCGGCATCGACACGGTGATCGGCGCCAATGTGGCGCAGACCTCGACGGACGCCTATCTGGTGCCGCGCCATATAGGCCTCTATGCCGGCGTGCCGCAGGACCGGCCGGCGCTGCTGGTGCAGCGCATCTGCGGCTCGGGCTTCGAGACCATCGCCCAGGCGGCCGACGCCATCAAGCTGGGCAAGGCGGAAACGGCGCTGTGCGTGGGCACCGAGAGCATGTCGCGCAACCCTGTGGCCGCCTACGAGCATCGCACCGGCTTCGCGCTCGGCCAGGTGAAGTTCGTCGACACGCTGTGGGAGACGCTGAACGATCCCGCCTCGGACACCTTCATGGGCATGACTGCGGAAAACCTGGCGCGGCGCCACCGGATCACCCGCGAGGAGGTGGACGAATTCGCCGCGCTCAGCTTCGCGCGCGCCATCGCCGCGCGAAACCGCGGTTTCCATGCGGGCGAGATCGTCGCGCTCGAGAACGAGACCTTCGAGGGCGAGGGGCTGACGCCCCGCCAGCTGCGCCTGCCGCGCGGCCTCGACCTGTGGGAGGAGGACAGCCACATCCGCCCGACCGACCGGGAGACCCTGGCCCGGCTGAAGCCGGTCTTCGGCGGCGTGCAGACCGGCGGTAATTCCTCGGGCATCGTCGACGGGGCTGCGGCCGCCGTGGTGGCGCACCGAGATCGGCTGGGCGACCGGCTCGGCGACCGGCACGGCGACCGGCACGACGGGCGGACGCCGCTGGCCCGCGTCGTCGCCGCCTGTGCCGCTGGCGTGCCACCGGAGATCATGGGCATCGGCCCGGTGCCGGCGATCCGCGGCGTGCTGCAACTCGCCGGCATGACGCTCGAGGACATCGACCTCGTCGAGGTCAACGAGGCCTTCGGCGCCCAGGTCATCGCCGTTGAGCGCGAGCTCGGCCTCGACCGGGAGAAGCTCAACGTCAATGGCGGCGCCATCGCCATCGGCCATCCGCTGGCCGCCACCGGCCTGCGCTGCACCATCACGCTGGCCCGGGCGCTCAGGGAGCGGAGGCTTCGCTGGGGCGTCGCCTCGGCCTGCGTCGGCGGCGGCCAGGGCATCGCGCTGCTGCTGGAGAACCCCGAGGCCGCCTGATCAGGGGCGCTTGAACTGGGCGCCACATTTCACCATCTTTGGTGACGAAACGTCGCGGGCGGTGCCGATGGTCGGGCCGCCGGGCGGCGAACCGGGTGCCGGCCATGGCCGGGCCGAGGTCGACAGGATGTTCGGCCTCTCGCTCTTGTAAAGAGGAGAGTTGCGTGACACGCCTTTCGCTGTTCAACAGCCCTCTGCTGCTGGGCTTCGAGCGGATCGAACGCACGCTCGACCGGGTGGCGAAATCTTCAGCCGAAGGCTATCCCCCCTACAATATCGAGCGCGTCTCCGACGAGCGCCTGCGCATCACGCTGGCCGTCGCCGGTTTCGCCGAAGCCGATCTCGACGTGCAGATCGAACAGGACCAGCTGGTCATCCGCGGCCGTCAGGCCGAGGACGACAAGGAGCGCGTGTTCCTGCATCGCGGCATCGCCGCCAGGCAGTTCCAGCGCAGCTTCGTGATGGCCGAGGGGATCGAGGTCTAGGGCGCGACCCTCGACAACGGCCTGCTGCATGTCGACCTGCGTCGGCCCATGCCGGAGGTCAAGGTGCAGAAGGTCAGGATCGCGCGCGCCAAGGATGCCGGCGGCCGCGCACTCGACCTGAAGGCCGACGCGTCGGCCGACTGACCGGTTCAGCTACTGCCGCTCGGAAGGAGGGCATGTCATGATGATGAACGAGGAACAGCTGCGCAGCCTGTCGCCGCAGGATCTGGCGGGCATCGGCGCCGACAAGGTGGCCTATGTCAAGCCGATCGTCGTCGACGGGAAGAAGGCCTACGCCATCCACGGCGCCGACGGCACGCCGCTCACCGTCGCCGGTTCGCTGGAGGTCGCCTATGCGGTGATCCGCCAGAACGATCTCGAGCCGATGGCGGCGCACTGACCCGCCCGGCACGCCGACAACCACCACCCCATAACCGCAAAGGCCAGGCAGCGATGCCTGGCCTTTTCGTGTGCGCTGTGCGGCGCTGGATCAGGCGGCGTCCGCCGCCTCCTCGTCGGACAGGAGCGTGATGATCCCCTCGGCGTCGCCGCAGCCGCGCAGCCGGTCGCACAGCGTCTCGTCGCGCAGCATGCGCGAGACCCGGGCAAGCGCCTTCAGATGGTCCGCACCGGCGCCCTCGGGCGCCAGCAGCAGGAAGATCAGGTCGACCGGCCGGTCGTCGATGGCGTCGAAGTCGATCGGCTTGTCCAGCCGGGCGAACACGCCGTGCACCTTGTCGAGGCGCGCCAGCTTGCCGTGCGGGATGGCGATGCCACGGCCCACGCCGGTGGTGCCGAGGCGCTCGCGCTCCAGCAGGGTGTCGAAGATGGCCCGCTCGTCCAGGCCGGTGATCTCCGCGGCCTTCTGGGACAGCTCCTGCAGGGCCTGCTTCTTGCTGGTCGCGCGCAGGCGCGGGATCACGGATTTGGGGGATAACAGGTCGAAGAACATGGCGTCTCGGGCCTCCCGCGCCACCGCCAAAGGGGCGACTGGGCTTGAGAAGGGGTTAGGGCGTGGATGCCGCTAGGTCGGACGGGTCGACCCAGCCGATATTGCCGTCAGGGCGCCGGTAGATCATGTTCAGCCCGCCATGGCCCGCATTGCGGAACATCAGCGCGGGCAGGTCGCCGAGATCGAGGCGCATCACCGCGTCGCTGACCGTCAGGGTCTCGATCGACTGCGTCATCTCGGCGATGATGATGGGCTGGTCGGGTTCCTCGTGGCTGTCCTCGCCAGCGGTCTCCGGCTCCGCCTGAAGCACGAAGGCCGGCACGTCCTGGCTGGCGACCTCCGCGGCGCGCTTGTGATGGTCGGTCAGGCGGCGCTTGTAGCGGCGCAGCCGCTTGGCCATCTTGTCGGCGGCCTGGTCGAAGGCGTTGTACGGATCGTCCGCCTCGCCATTGGCCTGCATGAACATGTTGCGCCCGATATGGACGCTCATGTCGGCACGGAACTTGTGCGCTTCACGCGACATCACGACCGAGGACTCCACAGCGCTGCTGAAGTACTTGGAGATGATGGCGTCGAGGCTGTCGCCGATGTGGGTGCGCAGTGCGTCGCCCACGTCAAGCTGCTTACCTTTGACGGTTAGATTCATGTCTTGTCCTGAAGCACTCACATGCCGCGCGCCCGGCCGGGGCGCCGCTGCGCCCTCTTCGTTCGTCCTTGGCCTCCGGCGAAGCGCGCGGACCATAGGGACGGCCTCTTCGCCTTGTCAAGGCTCCCCCGGGAGCGGGGCGGTTGTGCAATCGTCATAGCCCGGCCGACTTCGTCCGACGCCTTTGCACGGAGGAGGGGATGTCCATCGCTTCACGGTATTTTGCCACGGTGCGCCTGGCAATATCGATCCCCTCATTGTTAAGAATCGTGACGATCTGGTCGTCCGACAAGACATGATCGGCGCCTTCGGCCTGAATCAACGTGCGGATCCGGTGGCGCACCGCCTCCGCGGAATGGTCGCCGGCGGCGTCGGTGCGGCCCAGCGCCACGGTGAAGAAGTACTTCAGGTCGAACAGGCCGCGCGGCGTGGCGATCACCTTGTTGGCCGTCACCCGGCTCACCGTGCTCTCGTGCATGTCCACCGACTCCGCCACCATTTTCAGGGTCAGCGGCCTGAGCGCGCTCACGCCCTTGTGGAAGAAGGCGTCCTGCCGGCGCACGATCTCGCCCGCCACCTTCAGGATGGTGCGGGCGCGCTGGTCCAGCGCCTTGACCAGCCAGGAGGCGGCGTTAAGGCTCTCGGAGAGAAAGCTGCGCTCGTCCTCGCGCCGCGCCGTGGCGCGCACGATGTCGTAGTATTCCCGGTCGATCAGGACCCGGGGCAGGGTCTGCGGGTTGAGCTCCAGCCGCCAACCACCGCCGGTCGCCGGCATCATCAGGATGTCCGGCTCGGCCGGCACCGGCGGATCGATCTCGAAGCGCAGACCGGGCTTGGGGTTGAGTGTGCGGATCTCGGCCAGCATCTCCACCACGTCCTCGCGGTCGACGCCGCAGCGCCGCATCAGCCCGGCGACGTCGCTCCTGGCGACCAGGTCCAGATTGTCCAGCAGGGTCCGCATCGCCGGGTCCAGCCGGTCGCGCGCCTTGAGCTGCAGGGCCAGACACTCCGCCAGGTCGCGCGCGAACAGGCCCGGCTCCTCCAGCTGCTGCAGGCGGGCCAGCACCGAGACGGCCGTCGCCGGATCGATTCCGAGCCTGCCGGCTACCGCTTCCGGGTCTTCCTCCACATAGCCGGTCGGCGCCAGGGCGTCGATGAAGGCGAGCGCGCAGGCGCGCTCCGCAAGCGACCGGAAGCTCAGGCCGGCCAGCGCGCGCAGGCGGTCCTGCAGCGTCTCCGGGGCGCGCAGCCCGGCCGACCAGTCGCCGGTCTCGCCCTCCGGCCGGCCGCCGCTGCCGGCCATGCGGAAGGCGCTGCCATCGCCGCTCTCGCCGCCATCGGTGCCGGGTCCGAGATCGCTGTCGTCCCAGACGTCGCGATAGCTGATGTCGATCGGCGTGCCCGTGTCGTCGGCGCCGAAGCCGGCTTCCAGGGCCCGGTCGGCTGCGATCTCGCCGGACGCCGCCTCGCGATTGCCCGCCTCGTTCTCCGCCGGCGGGTCGGGCGCCTCGGCACTGGCGGCGTCGTCGCGCGCGCTCTCCCGCGCCTCCTCGTGCTCCAGGAAGGGATTGGCGGCGATCTGGTCTTCGACGAACTGGCCGAGCTCGACATTGGTCAGCTGCAGCAGCTTGATCGCCTGCTGCAGTTGCGGCGTCATGACCAGCGATTGCGTGGTCCTGAGGTCGAGACGCTGGGTCAGCACCATGGAACGGCCCGCTTCCTCTCCGGGTCAGGTCGGGAACGGGCCGCGGGTGCTACATGGAGAAGGTCTCTCCGAGATAGACCCGCCGCACGTCCTTGCTGGCGACGATCTCGTTGGGCCTGCCTTCCATCAGGACGTGGCCGTCATGCAAGATATATGCCCGATCGACGATCTCCAAGGTTTCTCTTACGTTATGATCGGTGATCAGCACGCCGATGCCGCGGTCGCGCAGATGGCTGACCAGGTCGCGGATGTCGCCGACGGCGATCGGGTCGATGCCGGCCAGCGGTTCATCCAGGAGCATGAAATGCGGGTGGGTGGCCAGCGCCCGGGCGATCTCCACGCGCCGCCGCTCGCCGCCGGACAGCGCCAGCGCCGAGGCCCGCCTGAGATGGCTGATCGAGAATTCCGCCAGCAACTCGTCGAGGATGCTTTCGCGCGTGTCGCGGTTTCGCTCGGTGACCTCGAGCACGGCGCGGATGTTCTGCTCCACCGTCATGCCGCGGAAGATCGAGGCTTCCTGCGGCAGGTAGCCGATGCCCAGGCGCGCGCGCCGATACATCGGCAGGTCGGTGATGTTCTGGCCATCCAGTGCGATGGTGCCCGTGTCGGCGGCGATCAGGCCCATCATGATGTAGAAGGTCGTGGTCTTGCCCGCCCCGTTCGGGCCCAGCAGGCCGACCGCCTCGCCGCGCTGCACGCGCACGGAGACGTCGCGCAGCACCGGGCGGCGCTTGTAGTGCTTGCCCAGGTTCTCCGCCACCAGCCCCTCATTGTCCGCCACCAGGCGGGGCAGGGCTGACTCGGCGGAGAGATGATCGCTCATGCGGTCACTTTCGTGAAACGGAGGCAACGGGAGGGGCGGCTCTATTGTGGCGCAAGCAGGGAGCCGGCGCCAAGCCCCTCGGCATCCTGCGGCGTCAGGAGACCGCGGATCCGTCCCTCGCCATCCGGGTCGGAGATCAGCCGGCTGACCCCCGTGGTCAGGTTCACCTCCGCCATGTCGCCCGAAAGCTGGGTCTGGCCGCGGGTGATGCGCACCGTGCCGGCGAGCTGGGCGATATTGGCGATGGCGTCGTAGATGCCGACCTCCGCCGTCGCCACACCGTCGGGGGAGGAGACGCGGACATTGCCCGTCGCCTCGACCACCGAGAGCTCCTGGCTGCCCTCCACGTCGATCAGTTCGGCGACGATCTCGTCCGCCTCCACCTGCTGGTCGCCGCGGACCACCACCACATTGCCGCGCGCGATCGCCAGGCCTTCCTGCTGGTAGTATTCCAGCGACTCCGTCGCCGTCACGAGGTCGGTCCCGGTCTCCAGCGACAGCGCGTCGCCGGTCAGGATGAACGACTCGTCGCCCAGCCGGTAGACGCCGGTGGTGCCGATGATGATGACGTCGGAGGTCTCGATGCGCACGCCGCCGCTGGCCGTCACCGTCGTGATCTGCTGGCCGCCCTCCTCGGGCTCCACATAGTCGGCCGTGATCTCGCCGGTCCGCAGCTCGACATCGCCACTGCGTACGCGCACGCCGCCCGTCGCCCGATAGCGCTGCTCGTTCGACAGCCATTCCAGCGCGCCGTTGGCCTCGATCTCCACCGGCTCGTCACCGCCGGTCAGTCCCGTCAGCTGCGCCGCCGCGGGCAGCGCCAGCACCGCGGTCAGGCCGAGCGCCATCAGCACACCGGCACTGCGCCGGAATATCGCCAGGCCCCGGTCCAGGCACCTGAAACGCCGTCTCGGCGGCATGGACATCCTCCGCTTCACTGCGCCGGTGTCGGCGGGGTCGCCGCCGCGCCGGCATCGTCGGGTTGCGGCACCACCCTCAACGATGCGGGGCCGAAGAACAAGACGCTCTCGCCCCCGCCGCGTACCAGCACGCCGGCCGCCGCCAGGTCGACGCCGGGACCGTTGGCAGCGACCGCCGCATCGCTCCAGGCGCGGTCGCGCTGCAGGTCGATCTCCAGGCGCTCGGTCGTGAAGACGAAGCCGTCGCTGCGGGCCAGGGATACCGCGCCCGACAGGCTCACGCTCTCCGCCTCCCGGTCGTATTCCGCCCAGTCCGACTGCGCGGTCGCGCCCATCTCCGCGTCGATCGTCATCTCCGCCACCGGGTTGGCGATCTCCAGCGCGGTCGTGTTGCTGGTGCTCTGATAGGCCACGCTGCCGACGACGGAGAAGGGCCGGCCGTCATTGTCAACGCCGACGAAGCGCGGGTTGAGGATCTGCGCCTGGGCCTCGGCCGCGCGTTCCGGCAGGTCGGTCATCGGCGCCGGCGGCGGCGGTTCGCGCTGGTTGAGCAGGGGCCACAGCGCCACCAGCCCGATCAGCACCAGGGCCGAGGTCGGCAGCAGAACCTTCATCGCGGTGACGAAGTGCGAATAGTGCTGGTTCGCCCGCTTGCGCTCGCCGGGACGGAAGCGGTTCAGGCGCTCGCCCGCAGCGCCGCCCTTGGCGCCGGTGCCCGGCCTGGAATCCACCGTCCCCGGCACGCTCATCGGCGACCGCGCCTCATGCCACGCCCGCGCGCAGGCAGTCGTGCACATGCACCAGGCCGACCGTCTCGCCATGCGCGTCCGCCACGAACAGGCAGGTGATGCCGCGGCTGTTCATGACGTGCACCGCCTCCGCCGCCAGCGCCTCGGCGGTGATGGTCTGCGGGCCACGGGTCATGATCTCGCCGGCCCGCCGGGTCGGCAGATCGCTCGCCATGTGACGGCGCAGGTCGCCATCGGTGATGATGCCGACCAGCGCGCCACCGGCGTCGCGCACGCCGGTCACGCCGAAGCCCCCGGCGCTCATGGCGATCAGGGCGTCGGCGACGCTGTCGTCCTCGGCCACCATGGGCAGGGCCGCGCGCCCGTGCATCAGGTCCGCCACGGTCAGCAGGCGCCGGCCCAGCGCGCCGCCCGGGTGGAAGACCGAGAAGTCCTCCGGCGTGAAGCCGCGCTTGGCCATCAGGGCGACCGCCAGCGCGTCGCCCAGCGCCAGCATGCAGGTGGTCGAGGTGGTCGGCGCCAGGTTGTGCGGGCAGGCCTCCGGCGTGTCGGGCAGGCGCAGCACCACGGTCGCCTGCCGGCCGAGCGTCGACTCCGTCTGCGCGGTGATGGCGATCAGCGGCAGGCCGAAGCGCCTTGCGTAGGCGATGATGCTGGCGAGTTCCGCGGTCGATCCCGAATTGGACAGCGCGACGACACAGTCCTGGCGGGTGATCATGCCGAGATCGCCGTGGCTGGCCTCGCTGGCATGGACGAAGAAGGCCGGCGTCCCGGTCGAGGCCAGCGTGGCGGCGATCTTGCGCGCCACGTGGCCGCTCTTGCCGATGCCGGTGACGATGACCCGGCCGCGGATCGCGATGATCGCAGCGATGGCCTGCTCGAAGGCGCCGTCGAGCGTGCCGGCCAGCGCGGTCAGGCCGTCGGCCTCCATGGCCAGCACCCGCCTGGCGGCGTCGAGTGGCGTTTCGGCGCGGTCGTCCCCGCTGGTCTGGGCTCGTGTCACCTGGCTTGCGATCAAGGCATCGTCCGATTCAGGGCCGCCGTCGCGACGCGTTGCCGCGCACTATGCGCGCACGGCGCCACTTAGTGCGCAAAAATGTCGATTTCAGGCCAGCCGCCGAGATCGAGGGCGGCCCGGGTCGGCAGGAAGTCGAAGCAGGCCTGCGCCAGCGCCAGCCGACCCTCCCGTTCCAGCATGCCGGACAGCCGGTCCTTCAGCCGGTGCAGGTAGAGCACATCGTGCGCCGCGTAGGTCTGCTGCTCGCCCGAGAGATCGTCCGCGCCCCAGTCGGAGGACTGCTGCTGCTTGGACATGTCGATGCCCAGCAGCTCGCGGCAGAGGTCGCGCAGGCCGTGCCTGTCGGTATAGGTGCGCACCAGCTTGGAGGCGATCTTGGTGCACCAGACGGGGGCGATCTCGATGCCCAGATAGGCCTTCAGGACGGCGATGTCGAAGCGCCCGAAATGGAACAGCTTCAGCCGCGCCGGGTCCGCCAGTTGGCGCTTCAGATTGGGCGCGGCGTAATCGCCCCGGGCCAGGCGCACCAGGTGACAGGCACCGTCGCCGGCGGAAAGCTGCACGAGGCAGAGCCGGTCGCGCACCGGGTTCAGGCCCATGGTCTCGGTGTCGACGGCGATCACCGGGCCGAGATCGACGTCGTTGGGCAGGTCGCCCTGGTGCAGTGCGATCGTCGGGGTCATCGCAGGCGTGTCTCCCTGGTCTCCTGCCGGCACCGCCTCGTGGCTGGATCGCCGGCGGATGAAAAAAAGCCCGTCCGGCGGCGCGGCGGGCTTTTCGGCGGCAAAGCCGTAGTCAATGGTGCCCAGTAGAAGACTCGAACTTCCACGGCCTTTCGGCCACAGGTACCTGAAACCTGCGCGTCTACCAATTCCGCCAACTGGGCAAATCCGTCGGCTTCCTGAAGTTCCCGAGTACCTATTGCGCCGGCCGGTTGTTGTCAACACGGCTGAGGGGCCGGACGACCGGCGTTCTCGGCATCCGCGACATGCGGGTAGGGCTGGCGAAGCGCCGCCGCGTTCATTATAAACCGCCCGAACGCGGTCGCCCGTTCGGACATCCCGTCGCGGCCGCCGTCAGACCTTGGGGATTTGTGGGATCAGCGGAATGATCAAGCGCGCCGGTCAGGCAATGACCGTCACCATCTTCGGCGGGTCCGGGTTCATCGGGCGCTACATCGTGCAGCAGCTGGCGCGGCGCGGCCACCGGGTCATCGTCGCGGCGCGCCATCCCGACCGCGCGCTCTTCCTCAAGCCTCTGGGCACGGTCGGCCAGATCGAGCCGGTGTTCTGCAATGTGCGCGACGACCTGCTGGTCGAGGCGGCGCTGCGCCAGGCCGACATCGTCATCAACCTGGTCGCCATCCTGCACGAATCCGGCAGGCAGACCTTCCAGGCCGTGCATGTGGAGGCGGCTGAACGCATCGCCCGTCTGGCCGCCAGGAACGGCGCGTCGCGGCTGATCCACGTTTCGGCGATCGGCGCCGATCCGGCTGCCCAATCGCACTATGCGCGCACCAAGGGCGAGGCCGAGCAGGCGGTGCTGGCCGCCTTCCCCGACGCCACCATCCTGCGCCCGTCCATCGTCTTCGGGCCGGAGGACGCCTTCTTCAACCGCTTCGCGGGGATGGCGCGCTATTCGCCTTTCCTGCCGCTGATCGGCGGCGGCAGGACGCGCTTCCAGCCCGTCTATGTCGGCGATGTCGCCGACGCTGCGATGGCCGCGCTCGACGACCGCGCCAGCAGGGGGCGGACCTATGAGCTGGGCGGTCCGCAGGTCTTCACCTTCCGGGAACTGATGCGCTTCATCCTGAAGGAGACACGCCGCAAGCGCCTGCTCCTGCCCATCCCCTGGTGGCTGGCGCGCATCCAGGGCGCGGTCCTGGGCCTGCTGCCCAATCCGCTGCTCACCAGCGACCAGGTCCGCCTGCTGCGCCGCGACAACGTCGTCTCCGACGGTGCCGCGGGGCTGGGCGACCTCGGCATCGACCCGACCGGCATCGCCGCCATCGTGCCGACCTATCTGGTCCGCTTCCGCGTCGGCGGCCGTTTCGCCGGCAGCCGCGACCAGGCCAGGGGTCAGCGCGCCGTCTGACCGGCCCGGCGCGGCACCACGCCACGCGTCCGAATGGGGAAGAACACAGCATGATCGCACGGCTCGGCTTCATCGCCCTCTGGACGCTGCTGATGCTGCTCGCCTACGGGGCGGTCCGCCTGCTCGACTGGCTGGTTGGCCTGA
>JAVKFF010000176.1:0-3206 GCA_040226215.1 Azospirillaceae bacterium | reverse complement strand
GCGCGGGATCGCGTCGATATGCGGGTCGTGGAAGGCGATCTCCGCGCCGCGCTCGGCCAGCAGGTGCATGATCCGCAGGCCCGGGCTTTCGCGGATATCGTCGACGTTCTTCTTGTAGGCCAGGCCCAGCAGCAGCAGCTTCGCGCCGTTCAGCGCTCGGCCCTGGCGCCGGTTCAGGGTTTCCGCCAGGCATTGCACGACATAATGCGGCATGGCGGTGTTGATCTCGCCCGCCAGCTCGATGAAGCGGGTCGCGACCTCCACCTCGCGGGCCTTCCAGGTCAGGTAGAACGGGTCGATCGGGATGCAATGGCCGCCCAGCCCGGGGCCCGGGTAGAACGGCATGAAGCCGAACGGCTTGCTCTTGGCGGCGTCGATCACCTCCCAGACGTCGATGCCCATCGCCTCGTAGACCACCTTCAGCTCGTTCACCAGGGCGATGTTGACGGCGCGGAAGATGTTCTCCGTCAGCTTGATCGCCTCGGCGGTGCGGCAGTCTGTGACCGGGATGGTGGCGACCACCGCATGGTCGTAGAGCGCGCGTGCGGCGACCAGCGCATCCTTGCCGTCGCCGCCCACCACCTTCGGGATCGTCGCGGTCTCGTGCACCGGGTTGCCGGGATCCTCGCGCTCCGGCGAATAGGCCAGCAGGAAGTCGCGGCCCGACAGCAGGCCGCCCGGCGCCGCCTCGGCGGCCGGCCCGCCCTCCAGGATCGGCTTCACCAGCTCCTCGGTGGTGCCCGGCCAGGTGGAGCTTTCCAGCACCACCAGATGGCCCGGCCGCAGGTGGCGGGCGATGGTCTGCGCGGTGTTGCTGACATAGGACATGTCAGGCTCGCGATGCGCGCCCAGCGGTGTCGGCACGCAGATCAGGATCGCGTCGGTCTCGGCCAGCAGCCCGAAATCGGTCACCGCCTGGAAGCGCCGCGTCTCACACATCGCCGCTACCGTCTCGTCGGCGATATGCTTGATGTAGGACCGCCCTTCATTCAGCGCCTCTGTCTTCGCCGGGTCGGTGTCGAAGCCGGTCACCCGGAAGCCGCGCTCCACGAACAGCCGCGCCAGCGGCAGGCCGACATAGCCCAGGCCGATGATGCCGACATGCACCTCCTTGCGCTGGATGCGGCCGATAAGCTGGGTGACGTCCATGGCGGGTTCCGGGGCAGGTCCAAGGGGCGGGTCGGCGTCTCCTTTGCCCGCCCCGCGCGCCGAAGGCAAGGCCGCCGGCCGGCTGCCGGCAGAACGCCCCGCAAAGCCGCTTGCACCCGGCGCCCCCGTCCGTTACGTTCCCGCGCCTTCCAGGCATCCGGGCATTTCCGGACCGCCTCGGCGCCGACGTAGCTCAGGGGTAGAGCAACTGATTCGTAATCAGTAGGTCCGCGGTTCAAATCCGCGCGTCGGCACCATTTCCCGCATAGCTCGTTCCCAAATATCTGGCCAATGCCAATATGAGAGGGTGTCGCTCGCCCGCCGCGATCGTGGTGAGTGGAAAAGCAGACGCGGTTGGCATCGAACAACTGCGGCTGCAGTTGGCCGCTTGCGCTATGCGGCAGCGTCTGACTCAATGCCATATCAGACCCGTTTCCTGTAGAGCGAGCCATGAGCAAGGAACTGCATATCCTCATTGAAAAGGCCCGTTCGGTTCGGATGTCTCCTGATGATAAGGAAAGCCAGCGGCGCAGTTTTGCTTACGGAAATACCCACATCGAGAACGGATTGATCACGCGGGATACGGTGGATCGCGCGGCTGAGAAGATCAAGAATGAACAAGGACGGTGAACGTCGACATAGCGTTGCCGACGAACCAGAGATAGTCCGTGACCCTCAGGCTCAAGCTGAGCAGGAAGCGCAAAATGGACTCCGGCAATACGACGAAGCTTTAAGGATAATGGAGAGCTACGTATATACGGCAGATCGTCCATTCAAATTCAGGCCGTCGCTTATTCTATCACTGCACCGGACAGCCATGTCAGGACTGACTGCCTATGCGGGGCTATTCCGGCCTGGGGGAAGATATGCTTGAAACATATCTTGCTCGACAACTACATGCCGCGTTCGAGAAAGCGACCCACTGAAAGTCCTCGATCAAGGAGTTCGCGTCCTCACTCTGAGGCATATGTACCGCGCCCGGTGCCGCGAGGACTGACCGGTTCGTCGGACGTCAGCCGTCGTCTCGCACGGCGGTCCAGATCGTGTGCCGGGGGCCGCGCTTGCTGCGGCCGGCGCGAACCGATTCCGTAGCCGCATCGAATCCGGCGCGGGACAGCCGCCTCGAGAAGGCCGGGTCCGGCGCGGCGGACCAGACGGCAAGGACGCCGCCAGGGGTGAGCGCCCCACGCGCGATGCGCAATCCGGCCTCCCCGTACAGCGCGTCGTTGCCCGGGCGGGTCAGGCCGTCCGGGCCATTGTCGACATCGAGCAGGATGGCGTCGAACGCGCCGGTCGCTTCGCCCATCGTGGCGCCGACATCGCCAGCCCTGACCTCGACCCGGGGGTCCGACAGGCAGTCCCCGAAGATCGTCGCCATGTATTGCGTGGCCCAGTCGATCAAGTCGGGCACGATCTCGGCGACGATCAGGCGCGCATCGGCCGGGGCGATCGCCTGCGCCGCCCGCAATGTGAACCCCATGCCGAGGCCGCCGATCAGGATGCGGGGCGCGGGCCGGCCGGCAAGGCGGTCCAGGGCCAGCCTGGCCCGCGCCTCTTCCGAGCCGCCGAGGCGGCTGTTCATCAGTTCGTTGCCGCCTTCGAGGCGGATCGAGAACTCCTCGCCCCGGCGCAGCAGCCTGAGCCTGCCGCCTTGCGGCGCTGTCGCCGTCGCCAGATGTACCCATGGCAGCATGCAGGAGCCCTGTCGTCGTTTCGGCGCCCACCCGGCGGAGTCCGGGCAGGTCGCCCCCTCCGATTTGCACGCCCGTCCCGCCGTCGCAAGCGCCCGGCCGGACCTCCCCCGCCGCGCCGCCACCTTCTTGCCCGCCCCGCCCGGTGCCTCCATCTATGCCGGGGCGAAAGCGGCGACAGGCGAGGCTTTGCGATGTTCGATGCCAACAAGATCCTGAAATCCCTGACCACCGGCGACAGCCTGGGCATGGCGGCGAAGACCGGCGCCGGCGGCGCGCTGGCCGGCGGGCTGATCTCCGCGCTGGGCGGCAGGAAGCCGAAGAAGATCGCCCGCACCGCGCTGACCTCCGGCGGGCTGGCGGCGA
>JAVKFF010000175.1:0-20118 GCA_040226215.1 Azospirillaceae bacterium | reverse complement strand
CCCAGCCGGCGCAGCAGGTCGGCGCGATCGGCGCAGCCCGCGCGCCGGGCGTCCGCCTCGCCGATCATTGTGGGGGTGATCGGCTCGACCGTCTCTTTGGCGATTTCGCAGATCGCGGTGCGCAGGCGGCCGCCGGCGCGGACGGAAGGCCGGCGCCAGTAGCGGAAGGCGAGCGTCACCCGCCCCCGGGCGATGGCCTCGAGCGTGTCGGCCTTGAACAGCATGGCGCTAGCCTAGGCCGTCCGCGAGACGTTCGTCACGCATCGCGGTGCCGTGGACACGGCAGTCCGCTTCGGAGCCTTGGATTTTCAGGGGTCCCGGCCTAACCTGCTTCCTCAATATTGCTTGAGGTCGGGGAGCTGGACATGGCCCACGGAGCGCACGGACGCCGGCGGGAGCTGACCGTCGGCGAGGTCGCCCAGCGCAGCGGCGTGGCGGTCTCGACCATCCATTTCTACGAGGCCAGGGGGCTGATCCCCGGCCGGCGCAACGCCGGCAACCACCGCCGCTATGCCCGCGACGTGCTGCGCCGGGTCGCCGTGATCAAGGTGGCGCAGCGCGCCGGCATCCCGCTGAAGGAGATCGCCGAGGCGCTGGCCGTGCTGCCCGACGGGCGCACGCCGACGGCCAAGGACTGGGAATGGCTGTCGACGCACTGGCGAGAACAGCTCGACCAGCGCATCGCCCGTCTGACCCGGCTGCGCGACGATCTCGCCGGCTGCATCGGCTGCGGCTGCCTGTCGATCGAGACCTGCCCGTTGCGCAATCCCGGCGACGCCCTGGGCGAAACCGGCGCCGGCCCGCGCCTGCTCGACCCCGGCTGAAGGCCGGGCGGACGGATCCGGCCGAGCGATGCGCGGCGAACATCGGCTGGCCCGTCAGTCGTCCTCGCCCGCGGCCACCAGATCGCAGATCTCGCGGTCGATGCGGTGCGCCGCCCGCAGGTTCAGGACCACCACGCCGATCAGCACCGCGAAGGTCGCGCCGCCGCCGATCAGGGCGAAGGCCGGGTTGGGATCGGGCGGCAGCAGCTGGCTGCCGTAGATCATCACGAATCCGGGCACCAGCGGCCCGACATACCACGCCCAGGCGCTGCCGAGCAGGCGGCGCTCGCGGCTCAGCCGCGCCAGATAGTGCGCGTAGCCGTCGAGATGCAGCGACGGCAGGCGGGCGCGTTGGCTCAGGCGCAGGATGTGGCTGCCGATGACGGCGAAGCCCGCCACCAGCGCCAGCGAGCCCAGGCCGCTGACGATGTCGGTCGTCCCGGTGGCGCCCGCCAGCGTCGCGATTCCGGCCACCAGCAGGATCAGGCTGGCGAGGCCGCCGGAGATGAATTCGAACCGGTTGCGCTGACGCACCCTTTCGTCGAGTAGGCTGGCCCGGCCGGCGAGCGCCGCCATGTCGATGGTCTGCGTGGTCATGGGAAGCTCCTTCCACAGGGTCTGGGGGGAGAGGCCGCCGGCCGTGCCGGCTTCCGACTGCCCGGTTGACCGCAATTCGCTCATCACCTGTCCTCCGCCATGCCGAAATGCCGGGCCAGCAGCGCCTTGAAGCGGTGCACGCGCGTCGCCACCGCGCCGGGCGTCAGTCCGCTGACCTCCGCCGTGGTGCGGGCGTCCTCGCCTTCCAGGTAGAGCAGCATGACCTGGCGGTCGAGCGGCCGGAGGCGGCGCACCAGATCGGTCACCGCCTCGAGCAGCAGGTGCCGGTCGGCCCGCTCCTCGGGGCTCGGCACCGGGTCGGCGAGCAGCACTTCGTCCACGCTGTCCAGACCGACCATGTCCCGCAGCCGCCGCCGCGCCGCGATGTGGTCGACGGCGGTGTTGTGGGCGACGCGGTAGACCCAGGTCTTCAGCTGGCAGCGGCCGTCGAAATGCTCCAGGCTGCGCCAGATCTGCAGGTGGATCTCCTGCACCAGATCCTCGCGCAGCCCCGGATCGGCCTCGTAGCCGGCGGCCAGCCGCTGCAGCGCCGCGCCATGGCGGTCCAGCGCCTGCTCGAACAGGGCACGGGGTGTCTCCAGCACCTCCTCGCGTCTGGCAGTCAGGGTCATGGTGCGGTCCAGCGGCCTCATGTCTAGGTAGTCGCCGGGGGCCGGAAGATCTCACGGCCTTTTTTGGGCACTTTTATCGGGCAGGTTCCTTCAGGCGCGGGGGCTCCCGGTCTCGGCGACCGCCCGGCGGAACCCGGATGCCGGCATCGCGGTTCCCCCACCGTCAAAGCACCACGATTCCGACTGCGCCCTGCCATCTTCAGGCGCTAGGCCAAGCGGCATGCCTGACGAACCCCGGTCCCGATCGATGGGCCGTGCAACGGGAAGAACGCGATGATGCAGATGTTGACCCTCCGCCATATCCTGGGCCGCGCCGCGCTCGGCGTCCTGGCGCTGGCCGTGCTGGCGCCGGCGTCGGCACTGGCCTGCTCCTGCATGGCCGTCGACGCCGAGACCCTGCTGCGCCAGGGTCACACCATCGCCCGTGTCGAGGTGACGGAGCTGAGGATGCCGGCCAGCCTGAACGGCCAGGCCCAGATGACAGCCCGGCTGGTGGAGAGCTATACCGGCGAGATCCCCGCCTCCGGTGGCGGGGAGCTGACCATCGCCACGGGCGCCAACAGCGCCATGTGCGGTCTGCCGATCGAGGCGGGGGAGAGCGCCACCGTCGTCCTGCATCCCGAGACCTACGACGCCGACGGCAAGGAAGCGAGCTATTCGATCAACCTGTGCAGCTCCCTGGGCGTCTCGGGGATGGGCGTCTCGGGCAGCGAGTCCGCCGCCGTACTCGAGGACTTCGCCGCCCGCCGCGCATCGGGCGAGGGGGTATGGGTCGACACCGTGCGATTCCGCGCCCTGATCGCCCAGCGCCCGACCCTCGACGCGCTCGCCCAGGCCTTCCCGGAGGTGCACTTCGTGGGACCCGACCAGATCGCCACCATGGAGCTGCGCTTCGACCAGTCCCGCTTCTTCGCCGAGCTCGACGCGGACGGCCGTGTGGTCGGAGGCCGCTTCCAGTAGCGGGAGGCGCGCTGTCGGGGACCCGGCCGGTCGCCCTCGCTAGCGACGAGGGAGAGGATGCTCGGGCGATCCCCGCTCTCCCTTCGGTCGGCCGGGATGACGATGAATGGATAAATACCTTCCCGTCGTTCCGCACGTAGAGAAGCGAAGATGCGGAACCTCGTGCCCGTCCTCGCGCGAGTCCCAGCCCGACCCATCGAGGTTCCGGCTCTCCCTGCGGTCGGACGGAACGACGGCAAAACTAGTCGACATCCAACCAGGGTCGTCGTCCCGTGCGCGATGCGGCGCGAAGTGCCGCTTCGCAGACCCGGGACCGGCATCCCATCCTCGCCAGCGCCGCCGCCGGCGAAGGCGGGCCGGCGGTCCTGGACCCCCGCCAGCGCCCTCTCAGCTGTCGAGCGCCCGGTAGGTCTGGCGCCAGAAATCGGTGAAGACCGGCGGTGCGGCCGGCGATTCCATCATCCGCTGGGTCATCAGGATGCCGATGGTGCCGCACTCAGGATCCCAGTAGGCCGAGGTGCCGTAGCCGCCGTCCCAGCCGAAGCCGCGCGGGTCGCCCGGTTCGTGCCGGTGCACCACCGAGACGGCGTAGCCCCAGCCGCGCTTGTCCCAGAAGCCGGGGCTGAAGGGCGAGACCGCCTTCTGCGCCGGTGTGATGTGGTCGGTGGTCATGGCGGCGACCGAGCGCTCGGAGAGCAGGCGGCGGCCGCGATGGATGCCGCGGTTCAGAATCATCCCGAGAAAGGCGTGGTAGTCGTCGACGGTGGAGACCAGGCCACCGGCGGCCGAGGCGAAGCCGGGCGGCCTCGCGAACCGGCTCTCCGGGCCGCGCGGATCGAAGACCTCGACCACGCCCGTGCGGAAGTCGCGCCAGTACTGTGCGGGCAGCCGCTCCGCCTCGTTCGGCGGGACGTGGAAGCCGGTCGAAGCCATGCCCAGCGGCGCGAACAGGCGCTCGGCATAGAGCTCGCCGAGCGGCCGATCGGCCGCCCGCTCCAGCAGAGCGCCCAGCACGGTGAGGCCGGTATCGTACATCCAGGCCGCGCCCGGCTGGCGCATCAGCGGCAGCTCCGCGAACGCCTCGATCCAGGCGTCGGCGCTTGCGTGTGCCGGCAGCCAGGGTCCGGGTGCCATGCCGCGCTCCGCCAGCGCGGCGTTGATCGGGTAGTCGCCGGGCGCCATGATCGCGCCCGTGCCCATGCGCAGCGTCAAGAGGTCCTCGACCGTGATCGGCCGCCGGGCCGGCAGCGTGTCGTCGAGGGGGCTCGTCAAATGGCGCAGCACCCGGCGGTCCGCCAGCTCCGGCAGGAAGTCCGTCACGGGCTGATCCAGGGCCAGCGTGCCGTCCTCCACCAGCATCATCGTCACCGCGCCGGTCACCGGCTTGGTCATCGAGGCGATGCGGAACGGCGTGTCACGCCGCATCGGCTCCGCGATCCCGAAATCCAGCGTGCCGATGGCGTCGGCGACCACCTCCTCGCCCCGGCTGATCAGGGTGACCACGCCCGAGAGATCGCCGCGTGACACATGTGCCGCCATCGCGCGGTGCAGGCTTTCGACGCCCCGCTCGCTGAAGCCGCTTTGCCGCATACGACCCTCCTCCCCTTTCGCCAGACCCAGGCCGAAGGCGAGTGTCGCTCCCAGCGTCGTGCCGCCCATCAGCGCGTCGCGGCGGGTCATTCGGCGACACCGGCCTCGCGCCGTCGCCCTGTCCATCATTTCTTCCCCCATTCAACACTGGTTGCAATTCAAGAGCGGTTGCACGATATCGAAACCGGTGCGACAACGCAATCGGTTATCCTTCCACGGGAACGCGCGGATGCGCTCGGGCTGTCCGATCAACCTGTCGGTGGAGGTCTTCGGCGACCGCTGGAGCCTGGTGATCCTGCGCGACATGATCTTCGGCGGCCGCCGGCATTTCCGGGAACTGCTGACCCGCTCCGAGGAGGGCATTTCGTCCAACATCCTGGCCGACCGGCTGAGAATGCTGCAGGCCGAGGGCATGATCACCAGGGCGGACGATCCCTCCCACAAGCAGAAGGGGATCTACAGCCTGACCGAGAAGTCGATCGCGCTGGTGCCCATCATGGCCCATCTCGGCGCCTGGGGCCGCCGCTTCCTGCCCGTGACGGAGGCGTTGTCGATCCGCGCCCGGCTGCTGGAGGAGGGCGGCCCGGCAATGTGGGACCGCTTCATGGACGAGTTGCGCGAAACCCACCTCGGCATCCCCTCGCCGCACACCGGCCCGACCGTCGCGGAACAGCTGCAGGCGGCCTATCTGAAGGCCGTGGGGAACCGGTCGCCGACGAACGTCTAGCCAATTGTTTTCTTTATCATTCCCGCGATAGCTGGAATCCAGCGGCCCGTATCGAAGGCCCCCTCGCCCTAGACCTCGATCGAGTCCGGGAGGGCACAGTCGCGGCCGGAGAAGACGGTCGGCCGGTCCCGGATCGTCGCTTCGCTTTGTCCGGGACGACCCATACCCTTGATTTCATGAGGAAAACAACTTCTCGTCGTCCCGTGCGCGGCGCAGCACGAAGTGATGCGCCGCAGACCCGGGGCCGGCCGCCCGTCCGCGCCCGACCCCCTCACGCCGCCAGCGGGGCCAGGGCGAAGAGGGCGCCGGCGGCGGGGCCCGAAACGCTGCGGATGTGGTTCAGCCGCGTCCACCGCCGGCAGTAGTGTCGCCAGAACCCGGCCGATTCCGGCTCCGCCGGCTGCAGCCGCGCCAGGCGGTTGTTGAGCGGCACGTTGCCGGCCCCCGTCACGCCGACCACGCCGACGGTGTAGGTCGCGGCGGCGAGGGCCATCAGCAGGACGGCACCCCCGCTCCACCCGGCCGCCCAGGCGGCCAGCGTGGCGACGATGCCCAGCGGCACCGTGCCCATGTAGATGCCCATCACCAGGGGGCTCATGACCGTCACGTTGATCGCCTGCATGGCGCCGATCCCCTCGGGCGCCGGCCTTAGCGCCAGCGCCCGCATGACGAAGGTGGAGAAGGCGAACAGGACGCCGCCGATGAGCGCGCTGGCGACGCTTGCCGCCAGGCTGAGCGCGATGACGATCTCCCCGCTCATGCCGCAGCCCGCCACACGCCGGTCGCCGCCGTGGCCGTGACATAGTCGGCGAAATCCCGGGGCGGTCGGCCCAGCACCCGCTCGACGTCGTCGGTGGTCGAGGCGTTGCGGCCGTCCAGCACGTTGGAGAACAGCTCGCGCATCAGCCAGCGATAGTCCTCCGGCACGCCCTCCCGGGCCAGCGCGTCGATGAAGTCTTCCATGCCCACCTGGACATAGCCGATCGGCCGTCCCGCGGCCGCGGCGATCGCCGCCACCGCCTCGGCGAAGGTCAGCAGGCGCGGACCGGTCAGCTCGTAGATGCGGCCGCCATGCCCGTTTTCCGTCAGGGCCGCGACCGCGACGGCGGCGATGTCCTCGGCATCGATGAAGGGCTCGCCCACCGGTTCCGCCGGCAGGGCGACGGTACCGGCCAGCACGCCGTCGAGCAGGAACTCCTCGGAGAAGTTCTGCTGGAACCAGCTCGCCCGGAGGATGGTCCAGTCGACATCGGAGGCGACCAGCGCGTCCTCGGCGACCCGCGCGCGCTCCTCGCCCCGGCCGGAGAGCAGGACCAGGCGCGACACGCCGGCCTTCGCGGCCTCTTCGGCCAGCCGGGCGATGCGGCCCGCCGCCTCCGGCATCATGATGTCCGGCGGATAGGTGACATAGGCCGCGCGGACGCCGTCCAGCACCGCCGCCCAGCCCTCGGGGCGGGCCCAGTCGAAGGCGGGCGTGCCACTGCGCGAACCGATGCGCACCGCCTGGCCCTGGGCCGCCAGCTGCGCCGCCACCCGGCGGCCGGTCTTGCCGGTGCCGCCGATCACCAGGACCGGCTGCATCGCGCCGCTGTCTCTATCCATGCCCATGTCTCGATCTCCTTTAATGTGAGGGAAGCTCATATTTGCCAGATGTGATAAACTCTCATATTCTTGTCGTCAACTGAAAATGTGAGGGGTGCTCGGAAAATGACGATCGCGGACCTGCAGGCCAGCGGCACCGGCAGCTTCCGCCAGGCGCTGCGCCGGGTGCCAACCCAGGCGCGGGCGCGTGAACGGGTGGTGCGGGTGCTGGAGGCGGCGGTGGCTCTGATCGAGCGGCAGGGCACCGACCATCTGAAGATGGCCGACCTGGCGAAGGCCGCCGACATCTCCATCGGCTCGCTCTACCAGTACTTCCCGGACAAGACGGCGGTGGTCCATGCGCTGGCGGAGCGCTGCTACCAGGAGAGCCGCCATTGCATAGAGGAGGGGCTGGCCGGCATCGCCGACGCGGCGGCCTTCCGCGCGGCCTTCGCCCAGCTCTACGACATCTACTACGCCCAGTTCCTCGCCGAACCGGCGATGGCCGACATCTGGTCGGGCACCCAGGGCGACAAGGATCTGCGCGCGATCGAGATCGACTACAGCCGGGAGAACGCGGCCCTCCTGGTCGAGGCGGTCATGCGCCTGGCACCCGACGCCGACCGGCAGGCGCTGACCGCCAGCGCCTTCCTCGTCATGTATCTGGGCGAATCCACCATGCGTCTCGCCGTCTCCGTGCCGCGCGAGGAGGGCCAGGTGCTGGTGGACGACTACAAGCGCATGGCGCTCAGCCTGCTCGACACCTACCTGCCGGGATGAGTCAATCGATAATCAGAGCCTCCGTGCGGAACGACGGGACTTCTTTCATTCATCATCCCCCGTCATCCCGGCCGCAGCGAAGCGGAGAGCCGGGATCTCCAAAGGCAGCGCCGTAGCCCCTCGTCAGGAGGAGCCGCGGCGTGTCTCGGGGAGATCCCGGGTCTCGCTCGCGCTCGCCCGGGATGACGATGGTGGTTCGGGGGTGATAACCAAATCCGTCGTTCCGCATGCAGGCGTCAGCCGGAAATGCGGAACCCCGAGCCCGTCTTCACGAGTGTCACAGCCCGGCCGCGCGAGGTCCCGGCTCTCGCTAACGCTCGGCCGGGACGACGGGTGTGGTGATAAACGGTCTCTCTTCGTCATCCCGGGCGACCGTAAGGGAGACCCGGGATCTCCGGGCCGTATTCGTCCCCTCCCCGGCCTTACAGGAACCCGAACAGCCGGGGCAGGCCGAGGCTGATGACCGGCACGTAGGTGATGGCGATCAGCACCGCCACCAGCGCGATCAGGAAGGGCCAGAGCGCGCGCACCACCGGCAGCAGCGGCACGTCCACCAGCCGGCCCAGCACGAACAGCAGCAGCCCGAAGGGTGGGGTGATCAGCCCGATCATCAGGTTCTCCACAACGACCACGCCGAAATGCACCGGATCGATACCCAGCGCCGTGACGCTGGGCAGCAGCACGGGCACCACGACCAGCAGCAGCGTGCCGGTGTCGATCAGGCAGCCCAGCAGCAGGAAGACCACGTTGACGACCAGGAGGAAGGCGAGCGGCGAGAGCTCCTGTCCGACGATCCAGCCGGCCAGCTCCCGGTCCAGCCGTTCCGCCGTCACCGCGTAGTTGACGAAGAAGGCGCCGGCGATCAGCAGGATGACGACGACGGAGGAGCGCATCGACTCCACGAACACCGCCGCCACCGCCTTCAGGTCCAGCGCCCGGTAGATGATGCCGGCGATCGCCAGCGCGTAGAGCCCGGCGACCGCCGCCGCCTCCGTCGGCGTGAAGGCGCCCGACCAGATGCCGCCCAGCAGCAGCACGGGCAGGCTGAGCGCCGGCAGCGTCATCAGGCTTTCCGACAGCCTGCGCTTCTCCGGCTTGTGGCCCTCCGGCAGGTTCATCGGCCCGGCGACGATGGCGATGGTCGCCATCAGGGCGATGCCCATGAGGAGGCCGGGCCCGATACCGGCCAGGAACATCGCCCCGACCGAGGTGTTGGCGTTCAGCGCGTAGAGCACCATGGGGATCGAGGGCGGGATGATCGGCGCGATGGTCGCCGCCGCCGCGGTCAGGGCGACGGCGAAGCCGGGGCGATAGCCGCCGACCTGGCGCATCATCCGCATGGCGATCATGCCGGGACCGGCCGCGTCGGCGATGGCCGACCCGCTCATCGAGGCGAAGACCAGGCTGGTCAGCACGGTGATGTGGCCGAGACCGCCGCGGAAGCGTCCGACCAGCCGGTCGGCAGCCCGCCACAGCCGCTCGGAGATGGTGCCGGCGTTCATGGCGTTGGCCGCCAGGATGAACATCGGGATGGCCAGCAGGATGTAGCTCGAATAGAGCCGGTTCATGATCTGCTCGGCCACCAGCCCCGGGTCCTGGCCGGCCAGGATCAGGTACCCCATCCCCGCGGCGATCAGCGCGATGGCGATCGGCACGCGCAGGATCGCCAGGCCGACGAAGATGGCGACGAGCGACAGGAAGGGGAGGCTCACGCGACCCTCAGCCCTTCTGCCAGCGTCGGCGCGCCGCCACCAGCAGGCCGACGCCGACGCAGCCCTGGAACAGCGTGTAGCAGAAATAGACGAGGTCGAGCCGCCAGCGCAGGGCCGGCGTGCGCTCCCGCCACAGGAAGGCGAGGTAGTCGTGCGTCCAGGGCAGGGAGACGAGGAAGAGCAGGCCGGTCGCCGCCAGCGCCAGGGCGGACAGCACCCGCCCGGTGCGGCCCCGGGCGATCGCGGTCAGGAGGTCGACACGCACATGATCGTCCACCGGCACCGCCAGGGCGGCGCCGAAGAACATCGACCAGAGGAACAGGATGACCGCCAGTTCCGTCGTCCAGCTCAAGGACGTGCCGCCGATATAGCGGAAGCCCACACCGACCAGGAACAGCATGAAGACAGCCGCGAAGGCCAGGGTGGCGATCGCCACCATGGCCTTGCGCAGGCCGCTCATCGTCCGGATCAGGTTCATGGGATCCGATGATGCCCGATCACTCGGTATCGATCACCATCTGCATCAGTTCCGCGTCCCACGGATCGGTGAGGTCCGAGGCGCCGTAGACCTCGTCCGCCCGGGCGCGGAAGGCCGACAGGTCGATCTCGCTGACCGTCAGCCCGGCATCGGCCAGGGCCTGGGCGACCGTCTGCTCGTCGGCGTAGCGGGACTCGTTGTTGAAGGCCGCCGCCACCTGGGCCTCCTCGCGCAGCGCCGCCTGCTGCTCCGCCGTCAGCCCGTCGAAGAAGGGCTTGGAGATGGCGTAGAACACCGGCTGCACCAGGTGCGCGGTCAGCACGATCTGCTCGGTCACCTCGTAATAGCGCGCCGCGTTGGTGATGGTCAGCGGGTTCTCCTGGCCGTCGATGGTGCCGGTCTGCAGGGAGAGGTAGACCTCCGACATCGCCATCGGCGTCGGCTCGACGCCCAGCGATTCTCCGAGGAGCAGCCATTCCGGCGAGGCCGGCATGCGCATGCGCACCCCCGCCAGATCGTCCGGCCCCGTCACCTCGCGCGCCTCGCGCAGGTTCACCTGCCTGGTGCCCAGATAGGCCGTCGCCAGGATCTCGATGCCCATCTCCTCGGCCACCGCCTCGCGGATGGCGTCGCCGACCGGGCCTTCCATGACCGCGATCATGTGGTCGTAGTCGCGCATCAGGAAGGCGCGGTTCATGAAGCCGAGCTCCGGGATCTGGGCGGAGATCTCGAAGGTGTTCATGGTCGACATCTCGAGATTGCCGCGCTGGATCGCCGGCACCTCGGTGCCCTGCTGGAACAGCGAGCTGCCGGGATAGACCTCGACGGTCAGGCCGACATCGGCCTCCGCCACGCCCTCGGCGAACAGCTCCATGGAGCGGGCAAGGAAGTCCGGCGCCGGCCCGGCGGTGGAGAAACGGACGGTCTGGGCTTCCGCCATGCCGGCGGTGGCGCCCATCGCCAGGCCGGCGAGAAGGCCGGCGAGTTTCAGGTGCTTCATGTCCCTGGTGCTCCCTGTTCGTGGGTGGTTGTCGATTGTCTCAGGCGTCGGGCGGCTGGATCGTCACGGCAAGCGTACCGATGCCCGCGATCGCGGCCTCGACCCGGTCGCCCGCCTGGAGGAACGTCTTGTGCGGCGCGCCCACGCCCTTGGGCGTGCCGGTCAGGATCACGTCGCCGGGGTCCAGCGTCATGATGCGCGACAGCGTGGCGATCTGCTCGGCGATGGAGAAGATCATGTCGCCCGTCGTGTCGTCCTGCTTCACCGCGCCGTTCACCGTCAGCCGGAGGCCGATGGCCTGCGGGTCGGCGAAGGCGGCGGCCGGCACCACGCGCGGGCCCATCGGGCAGCAGGTGTCCTGCGCCTTACCGGCCACCCAGTCGAGCTTGTAGAAGGTTTCCGGCGCCATGTTCAGGTCGCGGGCGGAGAAGTCGATGGCCACCGTGTAGCCGGCGACATGGGCCAGCGCGTCCTCGACCGGGACGGCGCGCGCCCGCCGGCCGATCACCGCCGCCAGCTCGACCTCCCAGTCGAAGGCCTTGCTGCCGATCGGCATGCGCACCGTCGCCCCTTCGCCGACCACGGCGTTGGCCGCCGGCTTGAAGAAGAAGAACAGGCGCTGGGCCTCCTTGCGGATGTCCGGCACGCCCATCTCCACCAGGTGCTGGTAATAGTTGGCGCCGGCGCACAGCACCTTGCCGGGATAGAGGATTGGGGCGAGCCGGGCCGTGGCGTCGATCGCCTCGGCGGGCTGGACGGCCTGCGCGGCCTTGGTCAGCCACGGCTCGATGGTCCCCCACCGGTCGAATGCCTCGCGAACGGTCTCGACCGCCGGGCCGCCGGCCCGTGCCAGCGCCGCGTCCAGCCGGTAGAGGGCGCCATCCACCTCGAGACAGGCCAGGGCCTTGCCGCCGTGCTCGACGGTGGCCAGGGCCCAGGGGCCTGCGAAGGCGAAGCCATTGCTCATGCGGGGCGCGCTCCGATAGGTTCACCTTGATATGAACGAACAATGATTTTATAAAATCATATCGTCAACATAAAAGAATCGCCCAACGGACTATCTGCACCATGGCCGACGATTCCAAACGCCGTTCGCAGAACGCCTACGACCTGCTTCGCGGGGACATTCTCGGCGGCGCCTTGCTGCCGGGCGAGCGCCTGCGCGCCGCCGATCTTAGGGCGCGCTACGGCCTCGGCCTGACGCCGATCCGCGAGGCGCTGATGCGGCTGTCCAGCGAGGGGCTGGTCGAGAGCGAGAGCCATCGCGGCGCCCGGGTGCGCGAGACCACGCCCCGTGACCTCGCCGATCTCATGCGCGCGCGGCGGGAGATCGAGCGGCTCTGCCTGACCCGCGCCATCGCCCATGGCGACGCGGTCTGGGAGGCGGAGATCCTGCGCGCCATGCATCTGCTGTCGCGCGCCGAGCTGCCGGCCTCGCCCGAGGCGCGGCGCGTCGCCGAGGAATGGGAGGTGCGTCACCGCCAGTTCCATTTCGCGCTGGTCGCCGCCTGCGGTTCGGACTGGCTGCTGCATTTCTGGAACACGCTGGCCGACCATTCGGAGCGCTATCGCAGTCTGCGCCTGCTGCACCACAAGGTGCCGGCGGCGGATGTCCGCGATCTCAATGCCGAGCACGAGCGCATCATGGACGCGGTCCTGGCGCGCGACGCCGACCGTGCCACGGCGCTGATGGACGAGCATCTCTCGAAGACCGAGCAGGCGGTGGCCCGTCTGCTGGAGCTGGGGCCCGGCCCGGCGCCCGGCCCGGGGCCCGGCTGACCCCGGCGGCGGGCCGCCAGAAGGATCAGGCGCTGTCCCGGGCGGCGATCCAGGCGAAGTCGGGATGGGTCTTGAAGCGCCACTTGCGCAAGGGCCCGGCCATCACGTTCAGATAGTACATCTCGTGCCCGTAGGGTGCGCCGCAGGGATGGTGTCCCCGGGGCACCAGCACCACGTCGCCATCCGCCACCGCCATCGTCTCGTCGAGGTCGCCGTCCTCGGTAAAGACGCGCTGGATGCCGAAGCCCGTCGCCGGGTCGAGGCGGTGGTAGTAGGTCTCCTCCAGATAGGTGATCTCCGGATAGGCGTCCTCGTCATGCCGGTGCGGCGGGTAGGAGGACCAGTTGCCCTGCGGCGTGAACACCTCGGTCACCAGCAGGCTGTCGGCGACGTCGCGGTCCTCCATGGCGATGGCGTGGATGAAGCGGGTGTTGGCCCCCCGCCCGCGCTCCTCCACATCGATGGCGTCCGGGCCAATCAGCCGGGCCGGATGCCCACCCCTGCCGGGCGCGCTGCAGACGGCCAGCGTGCAGTCGGTCGCCGCGCGGACCCGCCAGTCGCTGCCATTGGGTACATAGACCGACCACGGCTTCTTGCGCTCGAAGACGCTCATGCGCTCGCCCAGCAGGCCGAAAACCTCCGTCCCGGCGGCGATCTCCGCCTTGCCCTCGACCAGCACCAGGATGACCTCGCGCCCGCCGGTCGCCTCCCCGGCCGTCTCGCCCGGAGCGAGCCGGTAGAGCCCGAAGCCGACATAGCCCCAGCCGGCGTTCTCCGGCGTGATGTCGTGCACCTTGCCGGTCTTGCCACGCGGCCGCACGAGCAGGTCGCTTGCAGTCATGGCTTCGCCCTCCTTCACGCGGACCCGTGGCGGTCGAGCCCGGCCTCGACCGCCATCGCCTTCAGCGCCTTCAGACCCATCGACTGATAGGTCACGGGGTCGCGCGCGACCGGATCCTGCTCCGCCTCGATCACCAGCCAGCCGGCATAGCCATGCTTGGCCGCCTCCGCCAGCACCGGGGCGAAGTCGACCGCGCCCTCGGGGTCGCCCGGCACGGTGAAGACGCCCCGGCGCACGCCCTCCAGGAAGCTCAGGCGCTCGCGCTCGACCGCCTCCATCACCGGGGCCCGCACGTTCTTGGCGTGGATGTGACGCACCCGGGCCATGTGCGCGCTAGCGACCGACAACGGGTCGGCGCCGGCGAAATGGGCGTGGCCGGTGTCCAGCAGCAGTTTGGTTGCCGGGCCGGTATTGGCCATCAGCCGGTCGATCTCGCGCGCCGTCTGCACCACGGTGCCCATGTGGTGGTGGTAGACGAGGTCGACGCCATCCGCCGCGCAATGGGCCGCCACCGCCTCCAGCTTCGCACCGAAATCCGCCCAGCCGTCATCGGGCAGTTGCGGCCGGTCGGCCAGCGGCACCCCGTCGGCGCCATGCACCGCGTTGGAAGTCTCGCAGGCGATCAGCATCGGCGAACCCATCGCCTTCATCAGGTTGAGATGGCCCTTGATGGCGGCGATCTCGTCCTCGGCGCTGCGGGTCAGCAGGTTGAGCGAGTACCAGCCCGATACGAGGTCGATGCCATAGGGCATCAGCACGGCCTTCAGCGCGGCCGGGTCGGTCGGGAACTTGTGGCCCATCTCGATGCCCTCGAAGCCGATCTCCGCGGCCTCCTTCAGGCACTGCTCGAGCGGGATGTGCTGGCCGAGCCGCCGGTCGTCGTCGTTCGACCAGGCGATGGGGTTGGTGCCGTAGCGGATCACGATCTGCTATCTCCCTCGCGCCGGCGCGCCAGCGCCGCCTCGTATGCCTGCCGGGCCTGGCGCACCTCGGCCCGTTCGGAAACCTCGGGCACCGCCACGTCCCACCAGTGACCGCCGGCTTGCGTCGCCGGCGCCGGGTCGGTGTCGATGACGATGCCATAGCTCGTCCGGCTCTCGCGGGCCCGGACCATGGCCGCCTCCAGTTCCGCGATCGAGCCCACCTTCTCGGCAACGGCGCCCAGCGAGGCCATGTTGCCGGCGAAATCGATCGCGGCGGGCGCTTCGTGCCGGGCATCGTCCAGCAGGTTGTTGAACGCCACCCCGCCCGTCGCGCCCTGCAGCCGGTTGATGCAGCCATAGCCGCGATTGTCGAGCAGGACCACGATCAGCTTGAGGCCCAGCATCACCGAGGTGGCGAGTTCGGCGTTCAGCATCAAGTAGCTGCCGTCGCCGACCATCACCACCACCTCGCGCTCGGGCAGGGCCATCTTCACGCCGAGCCCGCCGGCGATCTCGTAGCCCATGCAGGAATAGCCGTATTCCAGGTGGTAGCCGTTCGGCCGGCCGGCCCGCCACAGCTTGTGCAGCTCGCCCGGCAGACCGCCGGCGGCTGAGACCAGCACCGTGTCGTCGTCCACCGAGCGCTGCACCGCGCCGATCACCTGGGCGTCGCCGGGCAGCGTATTGCCGCGCGGCGGCGCCGTCGCCTTGTCGACCGCCGCGTTCCATGCCGTCTGCAACCCGGACGCATTGTCGGTCCACGCGGCCGGCGCCTGCCAGCCCGCCACCAGACCGGTCAGCGCCGCCAGGCTCTCATGGGCATCGCCGACCACCGTCTCCGCGCCGTGCTTCGCCGCGTCGAAGGCAGCCACGTTGACACCCACGATCCTGGCATCGGGCGCGAACAGGCTGCGCGAGCCGGTGGTGAAGTCCTGCAGCCGCGTGCCGACGGCGACGATCACGTCCGCCTCCGCCGCCAGGCCGTTCGCCGCGGACGAGCCGGTCACGCCGATCGATCCCATGTTCATCGGATGGTCCCAGGGCAGTGCCGACTTGCCGGCCTGGGTCTCCGCCACCGGCAGCCGGGCCGTCTCCGCCAGGTGGCGCAGCGTGCCGCAAGCCCCGGCATAGTGCACGCCGCCGCCGGCGATCACCAGCGGCCGCCGGGCACCGAGCAGGGTGCGTGCCGCCCGGTCCAGCTCGCGCGCGTCCGCCCGCGGCCGGCGGCGGTGCCAGACACGCGGAGCGAAGAAGTGCTCGGGCCAGTCATGGGCCTCGGCCTGCACGTCCTGGCAGAGTGCCAGCGTCACCGGTCCGCACTCGGCCGGATCGGTCAGCACCGCCAGGGCGCGGGGCAGGGCGGCGAGCAGCTGTTCGGGCCTGGTGATGCGGTCGAAATAGCGGCTGACGGGCCGGAAGCAGTCATTGGCGCTGACCGTGCCGTCGGCGAAATCCTCGACCTGCTGCAGCACCGGGTCGGGCAGGCGGCTGGCGAAGACGTCGCCCGGCAGGAACAGCACCGGCAGCCGGTTGACATGGGCCAGTGCCGCCGCCGTCACCATGTTGGTGGCGCCGGGGCCGATGGAACTGGTCACCGCCATGGCGCGGCGCCGGTTGGCCGCCTTGGCGAAGGCGATGGCGGCGTGCGCCATGCCCTGCTCGTTGTGGCCGCGCCAGGTCGGCAGGGCGTCGCCGGCAGCCTCGAGCGCCTCGCCCAGGGCGGCGACGTTGCCATGGCCGAAAATGGCCCAGACCCCGGCGATGAAGGGCACGCCCTCCTCGGTGTGCTGGGCCGCCAGGTAGCGCACCAGCGCCTGCGCCGCGGTCAGCCGGATCGTCGTCATCGCCCGTCTCCCTCACCCCTTGCCGGTCTTGCCGGCGCGCGCGGCGTCCCAGGCGGCGGCCAGGCGGCGGAAGCGCTCCGACATCTCGGCCACCGCCTCCTCGTCGCCGATCTCGCCCCCGAACCAGCGCGCGCTCGCCTCGCCATGGATGGTGCGGCCGACCGCGAAGCCCTTGACCCAGGAGTGGCGCGCGGCCACCGCGAAGCTCTCCGACAGGCGCTCCTCGCTTTCGCCCAGGCCCAGCACCACGACGCCCCGGCACCAGGGATCGTGGGCGTCCAGCACCGCGCCGACCGCCCGCCAGGCGGCATCGTCCACCATCGGCTCCAGCTTCCACCAGTCCGGCCGCACCTCCAGATCGTAGAACCGGGCCATGATGGCGGCCGTGGTGTCCGGGTCAACCGGTCCCACCTTCGAGGCGACGATCTCCAGCAGGAATTCCAGGCCTGTGGAGCGGGCGGCGTCGAACAGGCGCACCACCATCGCCTCCTGCGCCGCCTTCTGATCCGCCTTGTCGTCCGGGTGGTAGGCGACCAGCACCTTCACCACGTGCTCGACCGGCCATTCCGCCAAATCGCTGCCGAGGTCCGGGCCGATCTCCAGTTCCAGCGGCCGCGAGCCCGGACGCTCCACCGGCCGGCCGATCCACAGGCCGCTGCCGGCCGCCGCGTGCAGCGCCTCCTCGCCGAGCCGGGGGTCGCAGAGGATGCCGTAGCCGGGCCGGCCGTCCGCCACCGCCAGCGCCGCCTCGAGGCAGAGCCGCTTGAATGCGGGAATGCGTGCGGCCGGGGCGCCCAGCTGCTCCGCCAGCGCCTCGATCTGCGCCCGGTGGTCGAAGGCGAAGACGCGCATGTCCGGCCAGTCGCCGCGCCGGTTGGTGGCCCAGTGGATGTGCTCCAGCCGCCTGTCGTGGCGCAGCGCCCGGTGCGGCGAGCCATGCTCGAGGAACCAGGAAAGCTCGGTCCAGCTCGGATAGGCCGGGGCGCAGCCATGCCGCGACACCGCGATGGCGCCGCAGGCGTTCGCCCAGGTCAGCGCCGTCCGCCAGTCCGCGCCGTCGAGCCAGCCCTTCAGCAGGCCGGACATGAAGCCGTCGCCGGCGCCCAGCACGTTGTAGACCTCGATCGGGAAACCGGGTCCGGCGATGCCCTCGTCAAGGCTGTCCGGGATGGCGGCCGGGAAGGCCGAGGCCCCCATCGGCCCGCGCTTGCACACCAGCACCGCGCCGCTGATCGCCCTGACCGCCTTCAGCGCCGCCACGGTGTCGGTGCTGCCGCCGGCGATGTGGAATTCCTCCTCGGTGCCGACGATCAGGTCGAAGCGGTCCAGCACCGCCTGCAGCCGGCGCGTCACCGCCTCGCTCTCGATGAAGCGGGCCTCCCCGGCGCCGTGTCCGGCCAGTCCCCAGAGATTGGGCCGGTAGTCGATGTCGAGCGCCGTGCGGGCGCCGTTCGCCCGGGCCAGGTCCAGCGCCTTCAGCACGGCGGCCTCGGTCAGCGGGTGGGAGAGGTGGGTGCCGGTCGCCGTCAGGCAGCGCGTCTCGGCGATCAGGGCGGGGTCGATGTCCGCCTCCGACAGCGCCATGTCGGCGCAATTCTCGCGGTAGAAGATCAGCGGGAAGTGCTCGCGGTCGCGGATGCCCAGCAGCACCAGCGCGGTCAGCCGCTCGGGATCGGTGACGACGCCGCGCACGTCGACGCCCTCGCGCGCCAGCTGCTCGCGGATGAAGCGGCCCATGTGCTCGTCGCCGACCCGGGTGATCAGGCCCGATTTCAGGCCCAGCCGCGCCGTGCCGGCGGCGATGTTGGTGGGCGAGCCGCCGATATACTTGGCGAAGGAGGCCATGTCCTCCAGCCTTCCGCCGACCTGGCGGCCGTAGAGGTCGACCGAGCTGCGCCCGATGGTGATCACGTCCAGGCTCATGGTGCCGCCGTTCCCGCGCCCGCTAGACCGTGCCGCCCAGCGAGCCTTCGAGCTCGGCCAGTTCCTGGCCGCCGGCCATCAGGTCCTGCAGTTCCTCGTGGGTGATCTCGCCGCGCGCCGCGGTGCCCAGCGTCTGGCCGCGGTTCAGCACGGTGAAGCGGTCGCCCACCGCCATGGCGTGGCGCACATTGTGGGTGATGAACACGACGCCGATGCCCGACTTGCGAACCCGGTCGACGGTGGCCAGCACGTTGGAGGTCTGGCGCACGCCGAGCGCCGATGTCGGCTCGTCCAGGATCAGCACCTTGGCGCCGAAATAGACCGCGCGGGAGATCGCCACCGTCTGCCGCTCGCCGCCCGACAGCGTGCCGACCGCCTGGTCGGGGGAGCGCAGGGAGATGCCCATCTCGGCCATCTGCTCCAGGGTCACCCGGTTGGCCCGCTTGAAGTCGATGAGGTTGATCGGGCCGAAACGCCTGGTCGGTTCGCGGCCCATCCAGAAGTTGCGGGTGACGCTCATCAGCGGGATCATCGCCAGGTCCTGGTAGACCGTTGCGATGCCGGCCGCCATGGCGTCGCGCGGGCTTTCGAAGGCGACCTTGCGGCCCTCCACCAGGATCTCGCCGCGCGTCGGCTTGTGCACGCCCGACATGGTCTTGATGAAGGTCGACTTGCCCGCACCGTTGTCGCCCAGCAGGCAGTGCACCTCGCCCGCCTCGATCGACAGGGAGACGCCGGCGAGCGCGATCACCGGGCCGAAATGCTTCTCGATGTCGCGCAGTTCGATCAGCGGGGCGGCCATCAGCGTTCTCCCGTGATCATGCGGCGGATATAGGTGTTGAGGATCACCGCCAGCAGCAGGATGACGCCGAGGAAGACCCGGAACAGGCTGCTCTCCACGCCGGTGAAGAACAGGCCCTGCTGCACCACGCCGAAGATCAGCGCGCCGAGCCCGGCGCCGATCACCGAGCCGTAGCCGCCGGTCAGGAGCGCGCCGCCGATGACCACGCAGATGATCGCCTCGAACTCCTTCAGCAGGCCGCGGTCGGCGGCGGCGGAGCCGAACTCCATCACCTGGCAGGTGGCGAAGACGGTGGCGCAGAACGCGGTCAGCACGAACATCAGGATCTTCACCCGGTTCACCGGCACGCCGGTATAGCGGGCCGCCTGGGCGTCGCCGCCCGAGGCGAAGATCCAGTTGCCGAAGCGGGTGCGGGTGAGCAGCAGGTGGCCGACGATCACCAGGCCGATGGCCCAGACCACCAGCATGGGGATGCCGTCGACGATCGGCTCGCCCACGCGCGTGCCGCGGGTATAGGTGTCGATCCAGCCCCATTCGGCCAGCCAGTCGAACAGGAAGCCCAGGATCTTGCCGCCGAATACGGGCGCCAGCCAGTCGCCCTCCGCGACGTCGTCGACGCCGCCGATGATGGTCTGGCGCGTGGTGGCGATCGACAGGAAGATGGTCAGGCCGCGCAGGATGAACAGCCAGGCCAGCGTGACGATGAAGCTGGGCAGGCCGGTGCGCACCACCAGGATGCCGTTGAAGGCGCCCAGCAGCATGGCCAGCGCGAAGGCGGCGAGGATGGCGATCCACACCGGATAGCCCCACTGCACCGAGACGATGGCGATGACCGTGCCGGAGAAGCCGATCATCGAGCCCACGGAGAGGTCGAACTCGCCGGCGATCATCAACAGGCAGGCGCCCACCGCGATGATCGCGAACTGGGCCGCGACCGCCCCCCAGTTCAGCACGCCCTCGGGGCTGAACATGCCGGTGTCGGACGCCACCATGAAGAAGAAGACGAAGACCAGGACGGTGCCGGAGAGGGCGCCCAGCTCGGGCCGGATCAGGGCCTGGCGCAGGCGCGACGTCTCCTTCACCCGTTCATCGACGGCTGCCATGAAGGGCCTCCCTGGATCTCAG
>JAVKFF010000174.1:0-7036 GCA_040226215.1 Azospirillaceae bacterium | reverse complement strand
GCGACTCGGGCGAAGACGGCAGGGCGGTCCCGGGTCTGCAGCGCATCACGACGTGCTGCGCTGCGCACGGGACGACGGGGAAGTTCCCAGAATAAGCAAGGCTGTCGTCCCGGGCGCGATGCGGCGCGTAGTGCCGCTTCGCAGACCCGGGACCGGCATGGATCACGCGCCGGCGGTCGCCATGAGGCGAAACGGCCGCAAGCTTCCCCTTGACCGCCAGCCGGCCAGCCCCTAGAAACCCGCTCCCTCGCACACCCGAGACAATTCCCGCATCGGAAGGAAGCCGGTCATGGCGCATTGCGGCCTCGACTTCGGCACGTCCAACAGCGCCGTGGCGGTGGCGCGCAATGGACGGGCGCGGCTGATCGCCCTGGAGTCGGGCGGAGAATCGGGAACGGAGAGCCGCGTCCTGCCCTCGGCGCTGTTCTTCGACGACGAGGCGACCGAGACGGTGATCGGCGGCGAGGCGATGGCGCGCTATCTCGACGGCGTCGAGGGCCGGCTGATGCGCTCGCTGAAGTCCATCCTCGGCACCGAGTTGATGGACGACGCCACCCTGGTGCATGGCCACAGCGTTGCCTTCACCGACATTCTTGCCGGCTTTCTGAGGCAGATGAAGGCGCGTGCCGAGGCGGTGCTCGACCGGGAACTGGACCAGGTGGTGCACGGCCGGCCGGTGCATTTCCACGACCGCAACAAGGTGGCCGACGAGGCGGCGGCGGCGACGCTGGAGCGGGTGGCGAAAGCGGCCGGGTTTCGCGAGGTGGTGTTCCAGTTCGAGCCGATCGCCGCGGCCGCCGCCTTCGAGGAGACGCTGGACGCCGAGACGCTGGTGCTGGTCGCCGACATCGGCGGCGGCACCTCCGACTTCTCGGTCGCCCGGCTCGACCCGCGGCGGGGCGGCGACGCCGACCGCTCGGGCGACATCCTGGCGGCGGGCGGCATAAGGCTGGGTGGCACCGACCTCGACCGTCTCTTGTCGCTGAAAACGGTTATGCCGCATCTCGGTCACGGCGCGGATCTGGGCCGGACCGGGCTGAAGACGCCGAACTGGATCTATCAGAAGCTCGCCACCTGGGCGGAGATCAACCACCTCTACACGCCCGAGACCGCGCGCGACATCGCCTGGCTGGCGGCCAGGTCGGAGGGCGATGCGCGGATCGCGCGCCTGGTGCGCGTCTTCGAGGGCCGGCACGGCCACCGCCTGGCGGCCGAGGTGGAGACGGCGAAGGTGGGGCTGTCGGATGTCGGGACGACGGCGATCGCGGCCCGCTATGCCGGCTTCGAGCGGCCGCTGCCGGTGAGCCGCGGCGTGCTGGAACGGGCGGTCGCCGGGGCCATGGCCCGGCTGACCCGGGCGGCAGGCGACTGCGTATCCCAGGCCGGCCTCGCGCCCGCCGACATCGCCGTGGTGATGTTCACCGGCGGCACCACCTACATGCCGCTCGTCCGCCAGGCCATCGCGGCGGCGGTGCCGGATGCGCAACCGCTGGCCTTCGACCAGATGGGCGCGGTGGCGAGCGGGCTCGCCATCAGCGCCGAACGGCTGTTCGGCTGAGAACTGGTCAGGCCGCCTGCGCCAGATCGTCCGGCCCGGTGACGCGGGGCTGCGCCGGGTGGCCGCCGGTGGACGCGAAATCGAAGAAGAGCTGGTCGTCCATCTCCTCCACGCGGGGGTCGAGCTCGGTGCCGGCCGTGGTCACGGTGGCGTAGGCGACGAAGCCGCTCTTCGCCTCCTCGCTGACCGGCGGCCGCCGGGTCATCCGGTAGGCGGCGAAGCCGGCCACCAGCGCCGCGACGACGGCGATGTAGACGAACAGGCCGTCGCGCCCGATCAGGCCCATCGCCTGCGAGGCGACGATCGGGCCGATGGTCGAGCCGATACCGAAGCACAGCAGCAGGCCGGCCGCCGCCGGCACCAGGAAGCGGCTGTCCATGAAGTCGTTGGCGTGGGTCAGGCCGAGCGGGTAGAGCGTGTAGGCAAGACCGCCGAAGATGAACAGCAGGAACAGCAGGATCGGCGTCGAGAAGCCGCCGATCAGCACGATGACCAGCGCCAGCGCGCCTTCCCCCAGCGCCACGCCGATGATCACCTTGCGCCGGTCGACCCGGTCGGAGAGCCGGCCCATCGGCACCTGGATGAGGAACCCGCCGAAGATCGCCGCCATCATGAAGAAGGCGATGAAGCTGGTGGAGGGGTCGATCTCCCGCGCGTAGATCGGCGCCAGTGCGCCGACCGCGCCGTTGATCATGCCCGCCGCCATGCAGGCGGCGACGCCGAGCGGCGAGATGCGGATCAGCGCGCGAAAGGAAAGACGCTCGGAGGGGATGTCCGGCGGCGTCTCCACCCGGGTCAGCGAGATCGGCACGATCGACAGCACCACCAGGAAGGAGACCACGGCGAACAGCTCGAAGCCGCCGGGGTCGGTGACCATGATCAGCGGCTGGGCGCCGCCATAGGCGATGTAGTTGACCGCCATGTAGACGGCCAGCACGCGGCCGCGCACCTGGTTGTTCGACTTGGCGTTCAGCCAGCTCTCGATGATGGTGAACAGGCAGGCGGCGGAAAAGCCGGTGACGAAGCGCAGGGCCGCCCACAGCACCTCGGAGACGAAGAGCTGGTGGACCAGCGCGGTCGCGCCCATGACCGCGGCGAAGGCGACGAAGTTGCGGATGTGGCCGACCGTGTCGACCAGCTTCGGCACCACCTGGGTGCCGACCGAGAAGCCGAGCGCGTAACAGGCCAGGATCAGGCCGACATTGCCGATGTCGAAGCCCTCGATGTCCATGCGCAGCGACAGCAGCGTGCCGAACAGGCCGTTTCCGGTGATCATGATCAGCGCGCTGATCAGCAGCGGCACGACGGCGAGCATGACGGCGCGATAGTCGGACATGGGGGCTTCGGCTCTGTGGCGGTCGGCGGCTGTCGGACGAGAATAGCACGGCGGCGCAGGCTGCGTTGAGACGCCGTGGAAGGCAATCGCGACGACCGCCGCCAGGACGCATGCGGGCCGTGCGCAATGGGCGTGCCGCGGAGGCTGCCCGGGACGCGTCCGTGGGAGGTGCCCCCGGAACGCCTACCAGTAGCCGATCAGGAAGCCGCGCTTGGCCGAGCTGTCGGTGGTCGCCTCGATGCGCCGGTCCGACACGGTGACGCGGGTGCGCCTGGTGGCCAGCCAGTGGATCAGCCGGTCACGCATGCTCTCGATGACCGGGGCGTGGTCCGGGCTCCCGGCGAGGTCGACCTGCTCGCGCGGGTCGGCCGCGAGGTCGAAGAGCTGGAACGGCGGCTCGACGCCGGCCCAGTAGACGAACTTCCAGCGCTGCGAGCGCAGCATGATGCCGCGCGCTTCCATCGGTGCCAGGCCGAGATCGACGCGGGCGCCGCGCATGGCGTAGTCGGTCTCCGACACCGCGATGTCGCGCCAGTCCCCGCTGCCGGCCTCGATCTCGCCTTCAAGCACCGGCAGCAGCGAACGGCCCTCGAACCACTGGCCGGGGTCCTCGCCGCCGAAGGCCGCGTGGAAGGTGGGCACCAGGTCGATGGCCTCCACCAGATGATCCAGCACCCGGCCGCGCGTGGCGTCGGCGGCGGCGCGCGGATCGCGCACGATCATCGGGATGCGCACCGACTCCTCGTGGAACATCTCCTTCTCGCCCAGCCAGTGGTCGCCGAGATAGTCGCCATGGTCGGAGGTGTAGACGATGAGGGTCTTGTCCCACAGGCCCTTGTCCTTCAGGACGCCGAAGAGGCGGCCGAGCTGGTCGTCGATCTGGCTGATCAGGCCCATATAGGTCGGGATCACCCGGGCGCGCACCTCGTCGCGCGAGAAGGTCTCGCTGTCGATGTGGCGCATGAAGGCGCCGTGCACCGGGTGCGGGCGGGCGCGCTCGTCATTGCCGCGATTGGCGGGCGGCACGTCATCGGCGCCGTACATCGCGTGATAGGGCGCCGGCGCCATGTAGGGCCAGTGCGGCTTGATGTAGGAGAGGTGCAGGCACCAGGGCTGGTCCCCCGCCTCCTCGATGAAGGCGATGGCCCGGTCGGTCATGTACGGGGTCTCGGAATGCTCCTCGCGGATGCGCGCCGGCAAATGGGCGTTGCGCATGTACCAGCCCGAGAGGATCTCGCCGTCCGGCCCCTCGGCCGCGTTGGCGTAGTCGTGCCAGGGATTGTCTCCCTCATAGCCCAGCGACCGCAGATAGCGGTTGTAGGCGAGGTCGCGCGGATTGCCCTCCGACGGGTGCAGGCCATCATCCCGCTCGAAGGGCTCGAACCCGCATTCGGCGATCAGCCGCCCGGTCTCGCTCTCCGGGTCGAGGTGGACGCGGGCCATGCCCTCGCTGTCCGCCGACATGTGCGTCTTGCCCACCAGTGCCGTGCGCACGCCGACCGCGCGCATGTGGTCGCCCAGGGTCTTCTGGGCGATGGAGAGCGGGAAGTTGTTCCAGCTCGCCCCATGGGTCGACATGTAGCGGCCGGTATAGAAGCTCATCCGCGAGGAGCCGCAGATGGTGGCGTTGCAGAAGGCGTTGGGGAACAGAACGCCCTCGGCCGCCAGCGCGTCGAGGTTCGGCGTCCGCAGCGATGGGTGGCCGGCGCAGCCGAGATAGTCGGCGCGTTGCTGGTCGGTCATGATGAAAAGGACGTGGCGGATCTCGCGCATCGGCATCCTGACGGCGTTTCACGGCGGGAACGATAGGGGCGGCGCCGGCCGGCACCGCCCCCGGGGATCGGACGGTGATCGCCGCCTATTGCGGCGGGTGCAATGCGTCGGGCACCTCGACGCCGATCTCCTCGTAATAGGCGAGCGCGCCCGGATGCAGCGGGTAGTTCAGGTCGACCAGCGCGTCCTCGATGCGCACCCGGCCCATCCAGGGCGAGCCGTCGTCATAGTCCCGCACATTGTCCCAGAACGCCGAGACCAGGGAATGGACGAGGTCGGCGTCGAGCTCGACCCGCGTGCCGATCGACACGTTGGAGCCGATGGTGGTGATCGGCGCCTCGTTCACCTGTCCCTCGCCATAGGTGCCGGGCTCGATCACGTCGAGCGTGCCGCCGGGCCGGTTGATCAGGGTCTGCAGCGCCTCGCGCTCCATCATCTCCGGGCTCAGGCCGATGATGCGGATGGGCCGGGCGAAGGCGATCTGCTGGATCACCGGCGAGGGGGCGTTGGTCGGGTTGACGTAGACGTCGAGCTGGCCGTCCTGGAAGGCCTGGGCGGCGGCGTCCCAGCCCACCTGCACGACCTCCATGTCGGTATCCGTCTCCAGCCCCGTGGCCGCCTCGACCATGGCGATGGCGGTGGCCAGCGCGCCGCCGCCCGGGGGGCCGAGGAAGACGCGCCGGCCCTCCAGATCGTTCAGGCTCTCGATGCCGCTGTCAGCATATGCGATGACGTGATAGGCGCCGAGCGGGAAGGACAGCAGCGAGCGCAGGTTTTGCGCCAGTTCCGGTGCGTCCTCGATGGCCGAGTACATCACCGTGCCCTGGGACATGAAGTTGTAGATGGTGGGCGAGCTCATGTAGAACTCGATCTCGCCGCGCCCGGCCTCGACCATGTGGCGGGTGGCGGCGCCGGTGGCATTGACCTGGATCTGCACGCCCTCGACATGCTCGTTGACGATATTGGCGAAGGTCGACATCACCAGATAGGGCGAGCTGCCGGGCCCGAGCGTGGACAGCCTGAGCATCTCCTGCGCCTGGACGGGCTGGCTCGCCGACAGGGCGAGGCCGGCGGCGCCGGCGAAGAGGGCAATGCGGCTGAACTGTTTCGACATGGTGGTTTCCTCCCTTTTCGATTGGGGTCTAGCGACCGGTTGACGGACGGGCGGCGATGAACCCCGCCAGGGCCCGCGTGCGGATGGCGATCAGGCCGATGCCCACGGCGACGGCGGCGATCTCGATGATCAGGACGGGCCATAGCGCGGCGACGGCGGCGATGGCGCGGGCGATGCGTTCCGGCCGGCTCAGCCTGACGCCGGCATAGCCCGACAGCCCCGTGGTCAGCAGCCAGATGGCGAGCGCCAGGCGCACCACCACCCAGGCGAACTCGACCGCCGAGAAGCTCTCCGTCACCAGGATGAGGCTGGGATTGTAGACCATCACGAAGGGGATGATGAAGCCGATCAGCGCCAGGCGCACGGCCATCACCGCGGTTTCGGTCGGCCCTGCCCGGGCGATGGGTGCGGCGGCGAAGGCGCCCAGCGCCACCGGCGGTGTGATGGTCGACAGGACGCCGAAATAGAGCACGAACAGGTGGACCAGCAGGATGTCGACGCCAAACGCGGTAAGCGCCGGGCCGATGAAGATGACGATGATCAGATAGGCCGGCACCGTCGGCAGGCCCATGCCGAGGATCAGGCTGGCCACCATCATCAGCACCAGCGCGCCGAACATGCTCTCGCGAGCCAGGTGAACGATCGACTGGGCGAAGCTCTGACCCACCCCGGTCATGTTGACGATGCCGATGACGATGCCGACGGCGGCGACCGCGACCATGATCTGGGCGCAGGCCTCGCCCGCCCGGCCGGCGATCGGGATCAGCTTCAGCGGATTGCGACGCAGCTCCCCGTTGAACAGGAAGGCGAGCGCCAGGGCCGAACCGGTCGCCCAGAGCCCGGCCATGGCCGGCGAGCGGCCCTCCATCAGGATCACCACGATCAGCGTGATCGGCACGATGAGATAGGAGGCCTGCAGCCATTCGAACCGGCCGACGCGTTCGCGCTTGTCGGGCGGAATCGGCACGATGCCCTTGCGCGCCGCCTCGACCGAGATGGCGCAGAACAGGGCGCCGTAATAGAACAGCGCCGGCACCAGCGCGGCGACGGCGATGGTGAGATAGGGGATGCCGGTAACGTCGGCCATGATGAAGGCGACCGCCCCCATCACCGGCGGCATGATCTGCCCACCGGTCGAGGCCGCCGCCTCCACCCCGCCGGCGAAGGCGCGGGAGCAGCCGCGGGCGATGAACATCGGGATGGTGAAGACGCCGGTGCCGACCACGTTGGCCACGACGCTGCCCGACAGGGTGCC
>JAVKFF010000173.1:0-3342 GCA_040226215.1 Azospirillaceae bacterium | reverse complement strand
TGCAGGCGCAGGGCCCACATCAGGCCCAGCACCGCGCCCTTGGCGAAGGGCAGGATGAGAAGCGAGAGCGCCAGCGTCGCCGGCAGCCAGACCGCGAGGTGCAGCCAGAGCGGCCAGGCGAAGTCGCGCTCCGCCCAGACCATCAGTGGCACCAGGATGTGGCCGACCAGGAAGATGGTGATGTAGGGCGGGAAGTCGTCCGCCCGGATCTGGCCGAGCGGCGTTTCGCAAGCGCCGCAGTCCCTCGCCTTGAGATAGCCGCCGAAGGCGTGGCCAACGCCGCAGGCCGGGCAGCGCCGCCGCACACCGCGCCCCATCGCCTGCCAGATCGAGCGCCGCCTTGGCGTCCAGGTGTCGGTCATGTCTCGCCCGCCTTGGCTTTCAGCTCGTAGATCAGGTCCAGCGCCGCTTTTGGCGTCAGCTCGTCCGGGTTGACACGGGCCAGCGCGTCGAGCGCCGGCGCGGTGGTCGCCGCCGGTTTGGGTGCCGCCACGCGCGCGCGAGTGGCGGCGAACAGCGGCAGGTCGTCGGCCAGGCGGCCGAGCGAGGAGCCCTGCTCGCCCTCCTCCAGCGCGCGCAGCACCTCCTCGGCCCGTGCTACCACGGCGGCGGGCAGGCCCGCCAGTTCGGCGACGTGGATGCCGTAGGAGCGATCCGCCGCACCCTGGCCGACCTCGTGCAGGAAGACGATGCGGCCCTGCCACTCCTTGACCTTCATGGCGTGCGGGCTGAGCGCGTCGAGCTTGCCGGAGAGCGTGGTGAGCTCGTGATAATGGGTGGCGAACAGCGCCCGGCAGCGGTTGACGTCGTGCAGGTGTTCCACGCAGGCCCAGGCGATGGAGAGGCCGTCGAAAGTGGCGGTGCCGCGGCCGATCTCGTCGAGGATGACCAGCGAGCGGTCGGTCGCCTGGTTCAGGATGGCGGCGGTCTCCACCATCTCGACCATGAAGGTGGAGCGCCCGCGCGCCAGGTCGTCGGCGGCGCCGACGCGGCTGAACAGGCGGTCGACGACGCCGATCTCCGCCCGGGCCGCCGGCACGAAGGCGCCGATCTGGGCGAGCAAGGCGATCAGCGCGTTCTGGCGCAGGAAGGTCGACTTGCCGGCCATGTTGGGGCCGGTCAGCAGCCACAGCCTCGTCGCCTCGCCGAGATCGCAATCATTGGCCACGAAGCGCTCGCCCATCGCCTCCAGCGCCTGTTCGACCACCGGGTGGCGGCCGCCCTCGACCGTGAAGCGCCGGTCGTCGGTCACCTTCGGCCGGGTCCAGTCGCGCGCCACGGCGAGGTCGGCGAGGGCAGCGGCGAGGTCGAGCCGGGCCAGCGCCGCCGCCGCCGCGGCGATGCTGTCGCCGGCCGCGCGGACCGCCTCCACCAGCTCCCCGAACAACGACAGCTCCAGGGCCAGCGCGCGGTCGCCCGCCTCGGCGATGCGCTTCTCCAGATCGCCCAGATCGACGGTCGTGAAGCGAACGGCGCTGCCCAGCGTCTGGCGGTGGATGAAGGTGGCGTCGTGCGGCGCCGTCGCCAGCTTGTCGGCGTGCTGCGGCGTCACCTCGACATGGTAGCCGATGACGTTGTTGTGCTTGATCTTGAGACCCTGGATGCCGGTCGCCTTGGCATAGTCCGCCTGCAGCCCGGCGATCAGGCGGCGGGATTCGTCGCGCAGCGTGCGCAGCTCGTCCAGCGCGTCGGAATAGCCCCGCGCGATGAAGCCGCCGTCGCGGGTCAGGGTCGGCGGGTCGGGATCGAGGGCGCGGCCGAGGGTCCCGGCCAGATCCGGGGCGCCCTCCAGGTCCGCGAGCGCGCGGCCGAGCAGGTCCGGCAGCGGATCCGCACCGGCGAGCTCGCGGCGCAGCGCCGCCGCCCGGTCCAGACCGTGCGCGATGGCCGAGAGGTCGCGCGGGCCGCCACGGCCGAGCGTGAGGCGGGAGAGCGCCCGCTCCATGTCGGGCAGGCCGCGCAGCCGTTCGCGCAGGTCGAGCCTGGTCCGCTCCGCTCCGGCGAAATGGCTGACGAGGTCGAGCCGGGCATCGATGGCGGCGATATCGGTGAGCGGCGCGGCCAGATCCTGGGTGAGCAGGCGCGCGCCGCCCCCGGTCAGCGTGCGGTCGATCGCCGCCAGCAGGCTGCCCCGCCGCTCGCCCGCCAGCGTACGCGTGAGCTCGAGATTGCGCCTGGTCGCCGCGTCGATCTCCATCAACGCGCCCTCGGCCTGGCGCCGTGGCGGGGACAGGCGAGGGAAGCGGCCCTTCTGGGTGAGGTCGATATAGTCGACAAGCGCCCCGGCGGCGGCCACTTCCTCCCGCCCGAACGCGCCGTACGCGTCCAGCGTCTCGACGCCGAACAGCGCCTCCAGGCGGCGCCGCGCGTTCTCGCTGTCGAAGCGGCTGGCGGCTTGCGGCGTCAGGCGCTGGGCGTAGTCCGCGGCGGCGGCGGCGATCTCGGGCCGCGCCACCAGCCGTTCGGAAATCAGCAACTCGCCCGGATCGAAGCGCGAGAGCTGGGCCGGCAGGCGGGCGGCGTCGCTGGGTTCGAGGATGAGGTCGCCCGTGGTGATGTCGACCGCGGCGAGGCCGAGCCGGCCGGCGGCCTCGGCGATGGCGGCGAGGTAGTTGTTGGCGCGGGCCTCCAGGAGCGCGTCCTCGGTCACGGTGCCCTGGGTCACCACGCGCACCACCTCGCGCCGCACCAGCACCTTGCCGCCGCGCTTCTTCGCCTCCTCGGGGCTTTCCACCTGGTCGCAGATGGCCACGCGGAAGCCCTTGCGGATCAGCCGGGCGAGGTAGGATTCGTGCGCGTGCGCCGGTACGCCGGCCATCGGGATCGGCTCGCCGCCATGCTGGCCGCGCCTGGTCAGCGTGATGTCGAGCGCCGCCGCCGCCTTCTCCGCGTCCTCGAAGAACAGCTCGAAGAAGTCGCCCATGCGAAAAAACAGCAGGCAGTCGGGATAGGCCTCCTTGGCCTCCCGGTACTGCCGCATCATCGGCGAGTCGGGCGTGGCCGTCGGCGCGGCGGACTTGGCGGTCGTCTTCGACAAGGCAATCCCGTCCGGACGGTGGGTGACTCGACGGCCGTCAACCCTAGTGCGGAAGCGGGTCGGACGAAAGCGTGGCCGCGCCGCTAGAGACGCGCCCAGCGCGGCAGCGACGTCACCGCCACCGGCCGGTTTTGCAATGCAGCGTCGCCCTCCACGCCCCAGAGGTACCAGTCGCCGGTCCGGTAGACATTGGCGCAGTATTCGCCATCGCCCCAGTCCTCGCAGATCCGGTCGCCCTCGATGCGCCAGTCCAGACGGTAGACGCCATAGTCGCGAAAGGCGATGAAGGCGCTGCCGTCCGCGTC
>JAVKFF010000172.1:0-37777 GCA_040226215.1 Azospirillaceae bacterium | reverse complement strand
CTCCGTTAGGCCGTGATCCTGTCTAGGGGCGGGGACCGGCCGGCCAGCCCGCGACCGGTAAGGACGACACGAAAAAAATGGCGCCTCGGGCAATCGGGGCGCCATTTTGCTGCCGGCCGGGCCGGTCTTCCGGCGGTCAGTAGAGGAACAGCGCCATCAGGATGAGGATGATCGCGATCCCGACGATGCTGACGGTGCTCCACTTGGTGAAGCTGCGCCACATTTCCTGGCGCGCCGCCAGCAGATCCTTGTCGACTTCCTGATTGTCGGCAGCCATTCGATCCTCAATCCCCGCACCCCGCCGAAGGGGGCGTCAGCCCGCTCATGGATTCCGGCACCGTGTTTACGGTCCGGCATGCGCTTTGACAAGCCGTTTTGCCACAATTGGCGCGAGATACCGCGGCTCAGAGGGCGATGCCCGCCCAATCCGCGATGCCGTCCGCGCCATCCCCGACGCGGTGCACCCGATCGCCGGCGACGACAACCGCGCCCCGCGCCAGATGGGCGAGGGCGAGCGGGTAGAGCCGGTGTTCCTGGATCAGGATGCGGGCGGCCAGGCTGGCCTCGTCGTCGCCGGGCAGGACCGGTACCACGGCCTGGCCGACGATCGGCCCGGCATCCACCTCCGGACGCACGATGTGAACCGTGCAGCCGGCGACCTTCACCCCCGCCTCCAGCGCCCGCCGGTGGGTGTCGAGCCCCTTGAAGGCGGGCAGCAGCGAGGGGTGGATGTTGAGCACGCGGTCCGCCCAGCCGGCCAGGAAGTCGGCGGAGAGCAGGCGCATGAAGCCGGCCAGGCAGACGATCTCCACGCCGTGACGGCGCAGGCAGGCGTCGATCGCCGCCTCGTGCGCCGGCTTGTCCTCATGGTCGCGACGCAGCACGGTCTCCGCCGCGATGCCCTGCGCGCGGGCGTGATCGAGGCCGGCGGCGTCCGCCCGGTCGGCGATCACCACGACGACCTCCGCCGGATAGTCGGGCGCGCGGGCGGCGGCGACCAGGGCGGCCATGTTCGACCCGCGGCCGGAGATCAGGATCCCGACGCGCCTGCGCCCGGCCGGGCCGCTCACTGCCGCCAGCTTTCCCAGCCGTCGATGACGACCGCTTCTTCGCCGGTCGCCTCGGCCTCGACGATGTTGCCGATGGCGTAAACCGCTTCGCCCGATGCCTGGAGGAGGGCCGCCAGCGCCTCGGCGCGCCCGGCCTCGACGATGACGACCATGCCGATGCCGCAGTTGAAGGTCCGGGCGAGGTCGCGTGAGGCGAGGTCGCCCATGGCGGCGAGGCCTGCGAAGATCGGCGGCAGGGCCCAGGAGCCGGCGTCGATCCGGCAGGCGGTGCCGGGCGGCAGGATGCGGGGGATGTTCTCCAGCAGCCCGCCGCCGGTGATGTGGGCAAGGCCCTTCACGCCGCCCGACCGGATGGCGGCGAGGCAGGAGCGCACGTAGATCCGCGTTGGCGCCAGCAGCAGCTCGCCCGCCGTCCGGTCGCGGTCGAAGGGGAAGCTGTCGGTGTAGGCCAGGCGGTGGTCGGCGAGGATCTTGCGCACCAGCGAGAAGCCGTTGGAGTGCACGCCGGAGGAAGCGAGGCCGAGCACCCGGTCGCCCGGCCGGATGCCGGCACCGGTCAGGACCCGGTCGCGCTCGACCGCGCCGACGGCGAAGCCGGCTAGGTCGTAGTCACCGGCCGCGTAGAGGCCCGGCATCTCCGCCGTCTCGCCGCCGATCAGCGCGCAGCCGGCCTGGCGGCAGCCCTCGGCGATGCCGGCGACGACGGTGGCGGCGTGCGCGACGTCGAGGCGTCCGGTGGCGAAGTAGTCGAGGAAGAAGAGCGGTTCGGCGCCCTGCACCACGAGGTCGTTGACGCACATGGCGACGAGATCGATGCCGACCGCCTCGTGCCGGCCGCAGTCGATGGCCACCTTCAGCGTGGTGCCCACGCCGTCGGTCGCGGCGACCAGCAGGGGATCGTCATCGCCGGCGGCGCGCGGATCGAAGAGGGCGCCGAATCCGCCGAGCCCGCCCGTCGTGCCGGCCCGGTCGGTGGAGGCCGCCTGCGGCTTGATGCGCCGGACCAGCGCGTCGCCGGCGGCGATGTCGACACCGGCCTCGGCATAGGCGTCCCTTGGCGCGCCGAAAGCCTTATCGGTGCCAGAATTGTTCGTGGAAATGGCGACTCTCCGGACGCAAGTGGCGTATAAACCCGATCAGTCCCGGTCCGGGCCGATTCAGGGAACGGCGCCGGGGACGCGTAGACGCGCCGAGACAATAGCCATGGCGACCTTATTTGCAATGATGCACCGTGCGGTTCTCACCTTCATCGTCCTCGTCTTCCTGGCGCCGCTGGCGCTGGCCCAGGACGGCCGCTTCACCGTGACCGGGCTCGAGGTCTCCGGTACCGGAGACAGCGTGACCCAGGCCCAGGAGCGTGCCGTCCGCCAGGCGCTGCGCGACGGCTTCGCGGCGATGCTGGCCGGGCTCGGCGAGGATGCGGCCGGCGTGACGCCAGACCAAGTGAGCGACGGCCGCATCGCCGGGCTGGTGACGGCGCTGAACGCCACCGACGAGACGGTCGGCGACGGCAGCTACGCGGCCGTCGTGACCATCAGCTTCAATCCGGACGGCGTGTTGAGCCTGATCGACAGCCTGCGCCCGCCACCCGAAGCCGCGCCACCGGCCGCATCGGCGACTCCGCCGGCCGCGTCCGGCCAGCCGGAAACCGATACGACCCAGGCGCCCGAGGCGGCTGCACCGGCCGTCGCCGCCACGCCGACGCCGGCCCAGCGGCCGGAGGCACCGTCGCCGAGCCCGAGCGACCAGACCGGTGGTGAGACGGGTGACCAGGCGGGTGGCCAGGCGGGGGGCGGGACCACGGCTCAGCCGAGCCAGCCGCCGGCGCAGACCGCCACGGCGCCGATCGTCCGACCGCCCAACCCGCCGCTGCCCGGCCGGCGCCCGGCGATCCCGGCCGGCGTTGGGGGCACGGCCCAGCCGCAGACGGCCGGCGCCCCGAACACAGGCGCCCCGACCACCGGCGCCCCGATCAACGACACGGGGGCGGCCACCGGCGGGGAAACCCTGATCCCGCTGCCGCAGACGGGTTCCGCGGCGGCGCCGGTGCTGCGGCCGGTGGTCCAGCCCCCGACCGCGGCGGCACCGAACGCCGTGGTGCCCGCCGGCGGCCCGGTGCTGCTGGTGGCGCTGTGGCGCGACGAAAGCGGGGTCTATCTCTGGGATTCACCCAATCCCTGGCGCGAGGCATGGCTCAACTTCAGCCGGCCCTCCGCGCCGGTCGAGATCATCCAGCCCTTCGGCGACATCGAGGACGCCGTGACCGTCACGGCCGAGCAGGCCGCCGCGCGCAACATGCCGGCGCTGACCTCGCTCGCCCGGCGCTACGGCGCGGCGGAGATCCTGCTCGCCAGCGCGCGGCGCGGCAGCGGCGCCGTGGAGATCGACCTCGAACGCATGACCACGAGCGGCCGCACCATCGCCGAGAATACGATCACGGCTCCCGGCACCGAGCTGACCGCCTACTATCTCGGCGTCGAGGCGGTGGCGAACTGGCTGATGGGCGTCGATGCCGCTGCCGGACCGGGGCTGTCAGGTGCGGCGACCGCGCTGCCGCCGGGCGGACAGGCGGGCCAGCCGATCAATTCGACCGGGAGCGGCCAGCCTTGGGGTGGACAGCAAGGCGGCGGCCAGTTGGGCACCGGCACCACCTCGGTCGACGGCATCAGCGCCACGGTGCTGCCGCCGCCCGGCCAAAGCGCGCCCGGCCAAAGCGCGCCCGGCCAGGTGACGGCGGGGCAGCCATCGACTGGACAGCCAGGCGGCATCGGTCTTTCCGGCAGTGCCTTCACCGGTGGCGTGGCGTCCGGCAATTCACCGACCGTTGGCGTGCTGGGTTCCATTCCGCAGGGCACGCCATTGCCGCAGGTGCAACAGCTCGACGGCCTGCCCGGGGTTGCCGTCGCCACGCCCGGCAGCGTCGCCGCCGGCCCGTCCTACACGGCCACCGTGCCGATCGCCGACCGGCTCGACTGGACGAGTATCCGCAGCGCCATGCAGGGGGCACCCGGCGTCCTGGCGGTCAACACGCTCCTGGTGACCCAGACCCGGGCGAATGTCAGCATCGTCTTCCAGGGGTCGGAGGGCGAACTGCGTTCGTCGCTCAACAGTGTCGGCCTCGACCTCGGCTACGACCAGGCGGGTGTGCTCCAAGTGCGTCGTCGCTAGGCGCCGGTCCCGGGATCATGGCGAGCCGTCCCCCTTCAGAGCCGCGCGAAGGCGACAGCGGTCCATCCATCTACGAGCGCCAGATCCGATTCTGGCTTCTCGTTCTCGTCTTCACGCTGGTGATGGTCTGGCTGCTCTCCAGCATCCTGTTGCCGTTCGTCGCCGGCATGGCGATCGCCTATGTGTTGCATCCCTCGGTCGACCGGCTGCAGCGCCGCTTGCCGCGCTGGCTGGCGACGACAATCATTCTGATCGCCTTCATCCTCGTGTTCGTCGTGTTCATGGTCCTGCTGGTGCCGCTGGTGGTCTCCCAGGTGGGCGCCTTGATGGAGGCGCTGCCGGACTATGCGACGGTACTGGCGACACGCGTCGAGCCGATGATCGAGTGGCTGCGTGAGACGCTGGGCGAGGACGACTTCCGCCGCCTGCGCGAGACGGCGTCGAGCTATGCCGGCGAGGCGGTGTCGTTTTTCGCCACGATCATGGGCGGGCTTTGGCGGGGCGGCGTCGCCATCTTCAATCTCCTGACCCTGCTTTTCATCATGCCTGTGGTGGCGTTCTACCTGCTGCGCGACTGGAACCGGATTATCGCCAAGGTCGACAGCTTCCTGCCGCGGCGGAACCGCGCGACAATCCGGGCGCTGGCGCGCGAGGTGGATCAGACCCTGGCCGGTTTCATCCGCGGCCAGGGACTGGTTTGCATCATCCTCGGCAGCTTCTATGCAATCGCGCTGACCGTGGTCGGCCTCGATTTCGGCCTGGTCATCGGCCTCATCGCCGGCATTCTCACATTCATTCCCTATGTCGGATCCCTGGTCGGATTGGTGACCTCGGTGGGCGTGGCCCTGGTGCAGTTCGACGGGCTTGTCTGGCCGGGCATTATCCTGGCCATCTTCCTGTTCGGGCAGGCCGTGGAGGGCAATTTCCTGACACCCAAGCTGGTTGGCGACTCCGTCGGCCTGCACGCGGTCTGGGTGATCTTCGCACTGATGGCGGGCGGCGCCCTGTTCGGGTTCACCGGCGTGTTGATCGCGGTGCCGATGGCGGCGGTGATCGGCGTCCTGATCCGATTCGCATTGCGCAAATACAAGGACAGCCCCTATTTCGACGACGAGGAATCGGACGCCGCGTGAGTCGCAACCGGCAATTGCGCGCTAATCAGGATTCATGAACGCATCGCAACTTCCACTCGATCTCGGCTTCAAGCCGTCGCTGGCGGCCGAGGACTTCCTGGTGGCCGGATGCAACGAGCAGGCGGTCGGCTGGATCGAGAAATGGCCTGACTGGGGCGCGCCGGCGCTGCTGATCCAGGGGGAGGCGGCCTCGGGCAAGACCCATCTCGCCTGCCTCTGGGCCACCCGCAGCGGCGCACGCTACATCGACATGGGGCGCGATCCGCTGCCCGACACCTCAAGCGAGAAGGGACCGTTCGTGCTGGAGGGGCTTGACCGGGTGGTCGGCGACCGCCTGGTGGAGGAGGCGCTGTTCCACGTCTATTCGGCGGCGACGCCGATAACCGGGCTGCTCTTCACCTCGCGGCAGCCGCCACAGGCGCTGCCCTTCGCCATCGCCGATCTCGCCTCCCGCCTGCGCGCGATCCCCGCCGCCACCATCCGGCCGCCGGACGACGACCTGATCGGCATGCTGCTGGTCAAGCAGTTCGCCGACCGCCAACTGCATCCCGAGGCGGAGCTGATCCACTACCTGCTGCCGCGCATCGAGCGCAGCTATCTGGCGATCCGGACGCTGGTCGCCGATCTCGACCGGGCAAGCCTGAGCGGCCGGCGGCCGGTGACCGTCGCGCTCGCCCGCCACGTGCTCGAGGCGCAGCAGCAGGCGCAGCTCTGGCCGGAGGCGTGAACGGGCCTCAGCCCTGCACCAGCACCTCGAAACCGCCGAACATCATGCGCATGCCGTCGAACGGCATGGTGCCGCCCTTCAGGCGCGGATCGGCCATCACCTTGGCGTTGCCGGCGTCGCGTGCCTCCCGGGACGGCCAGACGATCCAGGAGAAGACGACGACCTCGTCCTCCTTCAGCTTGACCGCCATCGGGAAGGACGTGACCTTGCCGTCCGGCACGTCGTCGCCCCAGCACTCCCAGGCCTGCAGCGCGCCGTGCTCCCGGAACACTTCCAGGGCCATGCTGGCCATCTCGCGATAGGCCTCCTTGTTCGCCCTCGGCACGGCGAGCAGGAATCCGTCGACATAGGTCATGGTTTCGATCTATCCCCTAAAGTATTGAGTTAATGGGTTTCATCCGCCGTCATGGGCGCGCTGGATGGCGGCGACGTCCAGCTTCACCATGGACAGCACGGCCCGCATGACACGCGCGGCGCGGGCAGTGTCGGCATTGTTCAGCATGCCGTCCAGGCTCTCTGGCACGACCTGCCAGCTGAGCCCGAACCGGTCCTTCAGCCAGCCGCATTGCTGTTCCCGGCCGCCACCGGCCAGCAAGGCGTCCCAGAGCCGGTCGATCTCCGCCTGGTCGGCGCATTTGACGGCCAGCGAGATGGCCTCGGAGAAGGTGAAGTGCGGGCCGCCATTGATGGCCATGAACTCCTGCCCGGCGAGCACGAAGGCGACCGACAGCACCGTGCCCGGCGTGCCGGGGCCGGCCTCGGTATAGTTCTGCACCCGCAGCACCCGGGAGTCCGGAAAGATCGAGGTGTAGAAGGCCACCGCCTCCTCGGCGTTGTCGTCGAACCAGAGCGAGGTGACGATCTTCTGCTCGATCTTCATGGCGGCCCTTCCAGCGGAGCCGGCGCCGGGCGCGCCTGGCCGTTGAACAGCAGGTCGAGATAGCGGTGCAGATGGTCCAGGCAATCGGCGGCGACGGCGGGGCCGTGTTTCGCCTTGGCCAGGATGAAGGCGCCCTGGAGCACCGCCTGGGTGTAGAGCGCCAGGCTGCCGGCGCTCCAGTCGCTCTCGATGCCGCGCGCGGCCATGGCGGCGGCGATGTCCTGCTCGACGAAGGCGGCGTGCTCGCTGATGTAGCGGTCGCAGGCCTCGCGGATCACCGGGTGGGTCTCGTAGGCCTCCTGCACCATGGTGCCGAGCAGGCAGGTGAATTCCGGCAACTCGCCCATCAGGATCGCCTTGCGCAAGGCGACATAGCCCAGCACCCGGTCGACCGGATCGGGCAGGGCGCGGTAGGGCGCGGCGGAGAAGATGGCGTCGGCGAAGCTGGCGAAATGCGCCGCCGCGGCGACCGCGAGATCCTCCTTGCTCTTGAAATGGTGGAAGAAGGCGCCCTTGGTCACGCCCGCCTCCCGGCAGATGTCGTCCACCGTGGCGGCGGCGTAGCCGCGGCTGCGGATGACGTGGAGCGCGGCGTCGAGCAGGCGGCCCCTGGCCTCGCCATAGGAGCGGGTCTTGGTGCTGGTGGTCATGACAAGAAAGTACCAACCGGTTGGTTTTTGTTCAAGCCGTAAATGTAGGCTCGCTCAGGAATCGATCAAGGCCCGGCCATGATCGGGCGTCCAGGGTCGAACGCGGCGATCAGACCAGGTTCTTGGGCGCCTTGAAATCCACGAGCTTGCCGGTGCTGCCGGGCAGGTCCACCCAATCGTCGATGTCGAGATCGAGGATGGCGACGGCGCCGGTGGGAAACTTCTTGGCCGCAGCGCCGCGCAGGGCGTTGTCGCCGTCCTCCGCCAGCAGCTGGCAGAGATCCTCAAGATCGGGATTGTGACCGACGACGAGCAGGTTGGCGACCCCGTCCTCGATCTCCTGGATACGGTCGAGAAGGCCGTCCGAGCCCTTCAGGTAGATGCCGCCATCGGTGCGGGTGGGAATCAGCCCGTCGATCTGCGTGGCTGCCAGCGCCCAGGTGTCGCGCGCCCGCTTCGCCGTCGAGGACAGAACGAGATCGATGGGCTGTTCGATCTGCCTCAGATAGCGCCCCATCAGCACGGCGGCCCGTTCGCCGCGCGGCGCGAGCGGCCGGTCGTGATCGGGGATGTCGGTGTCCGTCCACCGGGACTTGCCGTGACGGAGCAGGATCAAGCGTTTCAACGCGAAGCCTTTCACGAAGGGAACCTCCGCGCCTGGTGCCGTGGGCGCGGCCGATGCCGTTGACGTCCGGCCGGCTATTGTCACAAAACCGACCATGGTCCCCGGCGTGCTGCGCCTTTATAACGAAGCCGTGTGACCTCTCAAACGGGTACTGCGAGAATGGACCAGAGCGCCAATCCGAAGGGCCGCGCGCCGGCGGCCGGTGCGGAGATCGGCGACACGCTGCCCGCGATCGCCCCGGATTCGCCGGAGCGATTCTTCAACCGCGAGCTGTCCTGGCTGGAGTTCAACCAGCGGGTTCTCGACGAGGCGCGCAACGACCGGCACCCGGACCTGGAGCGGCTGCGCTTCCTGTCGATCTCGGCCAGCAACCTGGACGAGTTCTACATGGTCCGCGTCGCCGGCCTGAAGGCGCAGATCGCGCTGGGCGTGAAGGGCGGCAGCCAGGACGGGCTGACGGCGTCCCAACAGGTCGCCGCGATCGGCGCCCGCGCCGCCCGGCTGATGGACGACCAGCAACGCTGCTGGCGCGACCTGCGCGAAAGCCTGCGCCGCCAGGACGTCGCGCTGCTAACGCCGGGCGAACTGAGCGAGGAGCAGCGGGAGTGGCTCGCCCACACCTTCGCCTCGGAGATCTTCCCGGTGCTGACCCCGCTGGCGATCGATCCGGCGCACCCCTTCCCGTTCATCCCCAATCTCGGCCTCGCCAAGGCCCTCCACCTGGTCAATGCCAGCGAAGGGCGCGAGATGAACGCGCTGGTGCCGCTGCCGGCCCAGCTCGACCGTTTCGTGCGCCTGCCGGGCAACGAGATACGCTTCATCCTGATCGAGGACGTGGTCGAGATGTTCCTCGACCGGCTCTTCCCGGGCTTCACCGCCGTCGACAGCGGTGCCTTCCGGGTGATCCGCGACAGCGAGATCGAGATCGACGAGGAAGCCGAGGACCTCGTCAAGACCTTCGAGAGCGCGCTGAAGCGCCGCCGCCGCGGCAACGTCATCCGGCTGACCATCAATGCCGAGATGCCCGCCGTTATCCGCGAGTTCGTGCGCAAGGAGCTGGGCGTGGCGGAGGCCGACGTCTTCGCGCTCGACGGGCTGATCGGCCTTGTCGACATCAAGCAGATGATCGTGGACGAGCGCCAGGACCTGCTGTTCAAGCCCTTCAACGCGCGCTTCCCCGAGCGAATCCGCGATTTCGGCGGCGACTGCTTCGCGGCGATCCGGGCCAAGGACATCATTGTCCACCACCCCTATGAGAGCTTCGACGTGGTGGTCCAGTTCATCCGCCAGGCGGCCAGCGATCCGGACGTGGTGGCGATCAAGCAGACGCTTTACCGCACGTCGAAGAACAGCCCCATCGTCGCCGCCCTGATCGAGGCGGCGGAGGCGGGCAAGTCGGTCACCGCCATGGTCGAGCTGAAGGCCCGCTTCGACGAGGAGGCGAACATCCGCTGGGCGCGCGACCTGGAACGGGCCGGGGCGCAGGTGGTCTACGGCTTCATCAACCTGAAGACCCACGCCAAGGTGTCGCTGGTGGTGCGCCGGGAGCAGGGGGGCCTGCGCTCCTACGTGCATTACGGCACCGGCAACTACCACCCGATCACCGCCAAGATCTACACCGACCTCAGCTTCTTCACCTGCGACCCGGATCTCAACCAGGACGCCGCGGCGATCTTCAACTATATGACCGGCTACGCGACGCCGCGGAAGCTGGGCAAGCTGACCATCGCGCCGCTTGGCCTCAGGCCCATGCTCTACGAGCTGATCGAGCGCGAGATCCAGAACGCCGAGGCCGGCAAGCCGGCGCAGATCTGGGCCAAGCTGAACTCGCTGGTCGACCCGGGGGTGATCGACGCGCTTTACCGGGCATCGGAGGCGGGGGTCGGCATCGACCTGGTGATCCGTGGCATCTGCTGCCTGCGCCCCGGCATCCCGGGACTGTCGGAGAACATCCGCGTGCGCTCGATCGTCGGGCGCTTCCTGGAACACAGCCGCATCATCGCGTTCGCCAACGGCAAGGCGCTGCCCTCGCCGGACGCCAAGGTGTTCATCTCGTCGGCCGACTGGATGCAGCGCAACCTGACCCACCGCATCGAATCCCTGGTGCCGCTGGAGAACCCGACGGTGCGCCAGCAGGTGCTGGACCAGATCATGGTCGCCAACCTGATGGACGAGACGAATTCCTGGACCCTGAATCCCGATGGCTCCTACGAGCGCGTGCCGGCCACCGCCGACAGCTTCAGCGCCCACCACTATTTCATGACCAATCCCAGCCTGTCGGGCCGGGGATCGGCACTGAAGGACAGGCAGCGCGCGCCGGCGCCGCTGCCGCGCAGCCGACGACGCAAGAGGTCCTGAGTGGCGCGTGCCCAGCTGAAAACCGAAACGCCCGTGAAGGACCCGTTCGCCTCCCCGGGCGGCAGCCGCATCGCGGTCGTGGACATCGGCTCGAACTCCATCCGCCTCGTGGTCTACGACAAGCTGGGCCGCTCGCCGATCCCGATCTTCAACGAGAAGGTGCTCTGCGGTCTCGGCCGCGACCTGTCGCTGACCAAGCGGCTGAGCCCGGAAGGCGTCACCCTGGCGCTGGAGAACCTGGAGCGCTTCGCCCGGCTGGTCGACGGCATGGGCATCACCCGGGTCGACGCGCTGGCCACCGCCGCGGTCAGGGACGCCGACGACGGCCAGGCCTTCGCCGAGGCGGTCAAGCGGCGCACCGGGCTCGACATGCAGATCATCTCGGGATCCGAGGAGGCCCGGCTTTCGGCGATGGGCGTGATTTCCGGCGCGCCGGATGCCGACGGCGTGATCGGCGATCTGGGCGGCGGATCGCTGGAACTGGTCGGTGTGGAGAAGGCCACCATCGCCGGCCAGACCACCCTGCCGCTCGGCCCGTTCCGGCTGATGAATGTCGGCGGCGCGGAGATGCCGGTCGACTATGTCGACGAGGTGCTTGACGGCGTCGACTGGCTGGCCCGCTTCAAGGGGCGCAGCTTCCACCCGGTGGGCGGCGCCTGGCGCTCGGTCGCGAAGGTGCACATGGAGTGGGTTGAGCATCCTTTGCGCATCATCCAGCACTATACGGTGCCGGGCGACGAACTGGCGGAGACGGCGCGGCTGATCGCCCGGCAGAGCAAGTCGAGCCTGAATGCACTGAAGGCGGTCTCCAAGCGGCGCCTGGAGACGCTGCCCTATGCCTGCCTGGTCATGAGCCGCTTGCTGGAACGCCTGGAGCCGGCGGAAGTGGTCTTCTCCGCCAACGGCCTGCGCGAGGGACATCTCTTCGACCTGCTGTCGGCCAAGGAGCAGGCGGTCGATCCGCTGCTGGCGGCCTGCCGCGACATCGCCGACCGGCTGGACCGCTTCGGCTTCGGCTCCTCGGCCGAGATCGCGCCCTGGCTGGAGGTGCTGTTCGCCGACGCGCCGGCGGCCGAGAGCCGGCTGCGGGAGGCGGCGGGCCTGGTCAGCGACATCGGCTGGGCGGAGCACCCGGACTACCGGGCGCAGCACGCCATGGAGCGCATCCTGCATCTGCCGGTCGCCGGCATCTCGCATCCCGAGCGGGTGTTTCTCGCCACCGCGACGCTCTACCGCTACGGCCGCTCGCTGGCCGATGTCGGCCAGCAGCGCCTGGTCGACCTGCTGGACGACCAGGCCATGAAGCGGGCGCAGCGCCTGGGGGTGGCCCTGCGCCTGGCGCACACCATCACCGGCGGGGCGACGCGGCTGCTGCAGCACACCCGCCTGGTACTGGACGACGACCATGTCGACCTGATCCTGCCGCCCGACCAGAACGCGCTGGGCGGTGAAGTCGTGCAACGCCGGCTCGACACCGTGGCCCGGTCGATGGACCGCCAGGGCCGTATCATCGTCGCGCCGAAGGCGGTGTGAGGCGGGTCATCGGCAGGCGGCGATGAGGTCGGCGATGTCGGGCCATTCGACCCTCCGCGCGGTGACGTCGAGGCCGAACACGCGGTCGGGTATGGCAGCGCCGACCCGGCCGCCCAGCCGCCGGTAGAAGGCGAGCGCCGCGGCGTTGGACGACAGCACCATCAGATAGACCGCGCCACGGCCCTGGTCCTCGGCCACGCGGGCGGCGGCGGCCATCAGGCGACGCCCCAGGCCCTGCCGCCGGAGCGCCGGGTCGACATGCACATGGTCGATAAAGGCGAGGCCGGGATCGGCTGCCGCCCGGCCCAGCGCGACGAAACCGTCGAGGCGGTCCGCCCGCTCCGCCAGCAGCACCACGTCGCGCGGATCGCGGCCGTCGAAGGCCTTGCCCCAGTAGTCGGCGAGGGTGCCGGGCAGCGTTTCGGCGAGGAAGCGCGCATCGAGCTGGCCGGCATAGGCGTCCTGCCAGCTTCTGGTCTGCAGATCGGCGATGGCGGTGGCATCGCCGGCGCTGGCTGGCCGCAGACTCACTGGCGCACCAGGACGACCCGGCCGCGCTTGAGCATCAGCGCGATGCGGCCGTGCTTGAGGTCGAGCGCGGCCTCGCCGAAGACCTGGCGGCGCCAGCCGTGCAATGCCGGGACGACGGCGTCGTCGTCGGCGGCGATACGCTCCAGATCGGCGACGCTGGCGACCAGCTTCTGGGCCACCTCATGCTCCTCGCAGCGCAGTTTCAGCAGCACCTTCAACAGCTCGATGGTGGGGCCGAGGCCGTTGGGAAGCACGTCCCGCTTCTCCTGCGACGGCCGCTCGGATTTCGGCATGCTGAGCCCACGGTCGACGGCGCGGATGATCTCGCGGCCCTGCCAGCCCTCGGCGACGGACCGGCCGATGCCGCGCGCCTTGGCCAGTTCCTCGGGCGTGCGCGGGGTGTGGGCGGCGACGTCCATCATGGTCTCGTCGCGCAGGATGCGGTTGCGCGGCTGGTCGCGCTCCTGGGCGGTGCGCTCGCGCCAGGCGGCGAGCTCCTTCAGGACGGCGAGGTACTTGCCGTTGGTCGAGCGCGGCTTGAGCCTGAGCCAGGCATCCTCCGGATGGGTGCGGTAGGTCTCAGGATCGGTCAGCACGTCCATCTCCTCCTCCAGCCAGCTCTCGCGCCCGTTCTCGTGCAGCATGGCGGCAAGCTTCTCGTAGGCCGGCCGGAGATGGATGACGTCGGACAGCGCATAGCTGAGCTGGCGGTCGCTGAGCGGCCGGCGCGACCAGTCGGTGAAGCGGCTGGACTTGTCGATGGCGGCACCGACCAGCCGGGCGATCAGCTTCTCGTAGCCGACCGACTCCCCGAAGCCGCAGACCATGGCGGCGACCTGGGTGTCGAAGACCGGGTGGGGCACGCGGCCAGTCTCGTGCACGAAGATCTCGATGTCCTGGCGGCCGGAGTGGAAGACCTTGAGCACCGAGTCGTCGGCCATCATGTCGTGCAGCGGCGCGAGGTCCATGCCCTCGGCCAGGGGATCGATGGCGACGGCTTCCTCGGCGCCGGCGAGCTGGATCAGGCAGAGTTTCGGCCAGTAGGTCGACTCGCGCATGAATTCGGTGTCGATGGCGACGTAGCGCTCCCGGGCCAGGCGAGCGCAGGCGGCGGCGAGGTCTTCCTGACGGTCGATCAGTGTGTTGGTGTCTGTCATGGTACCCCGCTTCTAGACGCTCTCTTGCCGCAAGCCTAGAGCGGATGCCGGCCGGGCGGGAGCGGAGCACGTCCGCGACCAGCCGGGGTGTGACGTGTGGTCGCTTGGGGCGCTTGCGGAAACCGCGTGGCGAGCGGGTGCGCCCGCGACCGGCCCGGGGTAGTCGGGCGTAGGAGCCCGGCCGGGGGCGGCCCTTGACAAAGCACGGCGGACGGTGCCTTTTCCGGCCCGTCCCGCGCCTTCCGGCGGTCGGTTTCGCGCCGTCGCCGCGGCCTCCGCAACCGATCGACGAGTCCATCCGCGATGCACCCCTTCCGCACCCATGATTGTGGCGCCCTGCGCGAGAGCCATGCCGGCGACACCGTCCGCCTGTCGGGCTGGATCCACCGCAAGCGCGATCATGGCAACCTGCTCTTCGTCGACCTGCGCGACCACTATGGACTGACCCAGTGCGTGGTGGACTCGGACAGCCCCCGTTTCCAGGCGGTCGAGGCGGCGCGCAACGAGAGCGTGATCACGGTGACGGGCCGGGTCGTCAAGCGCGATCCGGAAACGGTCAACGACAAGCTGCCGACCGGCCGCATCGAGGTGCGCATCGACGATTTCGAGCTGCAGTCGGCGGCGCAACTGCTGCCGCTGCAGGTGAATTCCGACGAGGACGCGGGCGAGGAGGTGCGCCTGCGCCACCGCTATCTGGATCTCCGGCGCCTCAAGATGCAGCGCAACATCGCGCTGCGCTCGGACGTCATCTCCTCGATCCGCCGGCGCATGATCGAGCAGGGCTTCCGCGAGTACCAGACGCCGATCCTGACCGCGACCAGCCCCGAGGGCGCGCGAGACTTCCTGGTGCCCTCCCGGCTGCATCCGGGCAAGTTCTACGCCCTGCCGCAGGCGCCGCAGCAGTTCAAGCAGCTGCTGATGATGTCGGGCTTCGACAAATACTTCCAGATCGCGCCCTGCTTCCGCGACGAGGACAGCCGGGCGGACCGCAGCCCGGGCGAGTTCTACCAGCTCGACTTCGAGATGAGCTTCGTCACCCAGGACGATGTTTTCAATGCGATCGAGCCGGTGCTGGCCGGCGTCTTCGAGGAGTTCGGGGACTTCACCGGTACCGCGAGGCCGGTGACGAAGCCGCCTTTCCCGCGCATCCCCTATGCCGAGGCGATGCTGAAATACGGCACCGACAAGCCGGACCTGCGCAACCCGCTGGTGATCACCGACGTGACCGAAATCTTCGCCCGCGACGACGTCGAGTTCCGCGCCTTCAAGGGCGTCATCGCCAAGGGCGGCGTGGTGCGCGCCATCGGCGCGCCCCAGGTCGGCGACCGGCCGCGCAGCTTCTTCGACAAGCTGAACGGCTGGGCGCAGGCGGAAGGCGCGCCGGGGCTGGGCTACATCCTGTTCGCCGAGGGCGAGGGCAAGGGGCCGATCGCCAAGTTCGTGCCCGCAGCGGCGCAGGCGGCGCTGAAGGAAACGGCCGGACTGGCGGATGGCGACGCCGTCTTCTTCGTGTGCGACCAGAAGCCCGAGGCGGAGAAGTTCGCCGGCAAGGCGCGCACCCGCATCGGCGAGGAGATGGGCGTGATCGCCCATGACCGCTTCGACTTCTGCTGGATCGTCGATTTCCCGATGTTCGAGCTGAACGAGGAAACCGGCCGGGTCGACTTCTCCCACAACCCCTTCTCCATGCCGCAGGGCGGGCTGGAGGCGCTGGAGCACGACGATCCGCTGACCATCAAGGCCTTCCAGTACGACATCGTGTGCAACGGCGTGGAGCTGTCCTCCGGTGCCATTCGGAACCACAAGCCGGAGATCATGATCAAGGCCTTCGAGATCGCCGGCTACGACCGTGAGGTGCTCGAGGAGCGCTTCGGCGGCATGCTCAACGCCATGCGTTTCGGCGCCCCGCCGCATGGCGGCTCGGCCCCCGGCATCGACCGCATCGTCATGCTGCTGGCCGACGAGCCGAACATCCGCGAGGTCATCTGCTTCCCGATGAACCAGCGCGCCGAGGATCTGATGATGCAGGCCCCGGCGGAGGTCGAGCCGGCCCGGCTGAAGGAACTCTCCATCCGCCTCGACCTGCCCAAGCCCGCGAAGCAGGCGGCGGGGTAGCGGCGCGGCAACCCGGTCGTGGCGCCGAGAAGCCGGGAAGCCGGTCCCGGGTCTGCGGCGCGGCACTGACGCGCCGCACCGCGCACGGGACGACGCGAACTATTTGATATCGCTAAACTTTCCATGTCATTCCCGCGAAAGCGGGAATCCAGTCGGCGGTGCCGGTTGCGAGTCCGACTGGATCCCCGCTTTCGCGGGGATGACTGGGAGATGTCTACTATATCAACAAGATATCGCGCTTTCTTCGCCTTCCCTCGGGCTTCACGCCACCCGGTCGGGCGGGTCCTCGCCGCGGAAGAAGGCGTCGAGATTGTCGAGCGCGCGGAAGCCCATGGCGTTGCGGGTTTCCACCGTGGCGCTGCCGAGATGGGGCAGGAGGAAGGTGTTGGGCAGGCCGAGATAGCCCGGGTACACCTGCGGCTTGCCCTCGAAGACGTCGAGGCCGGCGGCCCGCAGCCGGCCGCGCCTGAGCGCCGCGATCAGCGCCTCGTCGTCGACCACGGCACCGCGCGCGGTGTTGACGACGATGGCGCCCTCGGGCAGCAGCTCGATCGTGCCGGCATTGATCAGGTGACGGGTCTCCGGCGTCGCCGGACAGTGCAGGGTGACCACGTCGGCGACTTTTAGGATGCCCTCGACGCTGTCGTGGTAGGTCGCTCCCGCCTCCTCGTGCGCCGGCAGGCGGCGGCGGTTGTGGTAGTGGATCTCCATGCCGCAGGCGCGGGCGCGGGCGGCGAGCGCCTGGCCGATGCGCCCCATGCCGATGATGGCGAGGCGCCGGCCCTTGAGCTCCACGCCCATCAGCTGGGTCGGTGTCCAGCCGGTCCAGGCGGCCTCGCGCACCAGGCGCTCGCCCTCATGCGCCCGGCGGGCGGCGCCGAGGATGAGCAGGAGCGCGATCTCTGCCGTGGCGTCGGTCAGCACGTCGGGCGTGTTGGTGACGACGAGACCGCGCGCCCGGGCGGCGTCGAGGTCGATATGGTCGGTGCCCACGGAGAAGGTGGCGGCGATCCTCACGCTCTCGGGCAGGGCGGCGATGGTCTCCGCCGTCAGCCGGTTGGGACTGCACAGGAGCAGCCCGTCCTTGCCGGCGGCGCGGGCGATCAGCTCGTCGGGTCCGTAGGGCGCGTCCTCCGGGTTGAGCTCGGCCGCGTAGTCCCGGCGGGCACGCGTCTCCACCGCGGCGGGGTAGGTGCGGGTAAGCAGCAGCCGCGGGCGGCCGGTGGTCTGGTCGTTCATGAAAAAACCGTGATCCCTTGTTCAGTTGCCGGCCATCCAAGCCATATGTCCATGGCGATCAGCCGGTTGCGATTCCGGCTTCATCAGCTAAGGAAGCTGCCCGACACAGTCCCAGGAGGGAAGAGCCCATGGTGTCGAAAGCCGCCATTCCCGCAACCGCGGCCGCCATCCTCGCGATTGCCGGTCTCCCCGAGGCGATGGCGCAGATCGCGCCGCACCGCGCGGCCTATACCCTGGAGATGGCGGATACCGGCTCGCGCCGGCTGAGCGGGGCGGAGGGCCGCATGCTGTTCCTCTGGGACCGGAGCTGCGAGGGCTGGGTGACCGAGCAGCACATCACCGTCACCCTGGCGGGACCCGAAGGCGACCTCCTAGAGACCGAGAGCCATTACGAGACCTTCGAGACCCTGGCGGGCGACCGCATGACCTTCCGCTCGGAATTCGTCCTCAACGGCGAGACCGACGAGATCGCCGAGGGCGAGGCGGAGATGGGCGCCGATGGCGGCACCGTGCGCTACAGCCAGCCGCGGCAGGGAGAGGCCGATCTGCCGGCCGAGGCCATCTTCCCGTCCTTCCACACGCTGGAGCTGATGGAGCGGGCGGCGGCCGGCGAACGCTTCTTCACCGCCCTGGTCTTCGACGGCAGCGACGCCACAGGCCTCAGCGAGGTGACGGCGGTGATCTCCGGAGAGCTCGAGCCGTGGGCGGAGGACGACAACCCGCTGCTGCGCCACCCGGGCTGGCGCGTCGCGCTCGCCTTCTTCGACGCCTCCCAGCAGGGCGCGGAGCCGACCTCGGAGATCACCATCGACCTCCTGGAGAACGGCGTCGTCAGGGCGATGGAGATCAACTATGGCGACTTCGTCCTGGAAGGCACGCTGTCGGCGCTGGAGGAACTCGAGCGCGTGGAGTGTTGACCAGCCTTACAGCCCGCGGCCCTTCCTGATCGCGGCCGTGTCGCCGAGCTTGGCGCGCACCGCGTCGATGGCCTTCTCCACGCTGCGGCGGCGCTCCAGGTCGGGGTCGAGCAGGTCGGGCGGGTCGGCGCGGTCGGCGCTGTCGAGCTCGTTGGCGCCGATGCCGATCAGCCGGTAGAGCGTACCGTTGCACTCTCCCTGGAGCATGGGCAGGGCGGTGCGGTAGAGCGTGTCGGCGAGCTGGGTCGGCGCGGCCAGGGTGTGGCTGCGGGTGATCTGGCGGAAATCGGCGGTCTTGAGCTTGAGCACCACGGTGCGGCCGGCAAGGTGCTTGGCCTTCAGCCGGTCGGCCACCTTCTCGCAGAGCGGCCAGAGGCGGGACTTCAGGGTGGGGAAGTCGCCCTGGTCGTCGTTGAAGGTGGTCTCCGCCGAGATCGTCTTGGCCACGTGGCCCGGCTGCACCGTGCGGTCGTCGAGACCGCGGGCGAAGCGCCAGAGCCGCCGGCCCATGGAGCCGTAGCGCTCCAGCAGCGTGCGCTCGTCGAAGCGGCGCAGATGGGCGATGGTGCGGATGCCGTCGGCCTCCAGCTTGCGGCACAGCGCCTTGCCCACGCCCCAGATCGTCGAGACGCCGCGCGGCGCCAGGAAATCGGACGCCGCCGCCCGGCTGATAATGGCAAAGCCGCGCGGCTTGTCGAGGTCCGAGGCGACCTTGGCGAGGAACTTGTTGTAGCTGAGCCCGATCGACGCGGTGATGCCGATGCGCCGCTCGATCTCGCGAACCAGCCAGACGCAGCTCTCCGCCGCGCTGCGGTGGTGCAGGCGCTCGGTGCCCGAGAGGTCGAGAAAGGCCTCGTCGATCGATATCGGCTCGACGAGCGGGGTGAGCTCCTCCATCAGCGCGCGAACCTCGCGGCCTACCGCGCTGTATTTCCTGAAGTCCGGCTTGATGACGACGGCGTCGGGGCAGGCCTTCAGCGCCTTGAACATGGGCTGTGCGGAATGGGCGCCGTAGAGCCGGGCGACATAGCAGGCCGTGGAGACCACACCCCGGCGGCCGCCGCCGATCAGCACCGGCTTGTCCACCAACTCCGGATTGTCCCGCTTCTCCACCGCCGCGTAGAAGGCGTCGCAGTCCAGATGGGCGATGGTGAGGTCGTGCAGTTCCGGGTCGGCGACGAGGCGGGTACCGCCGCATTGCGGGCAGCGCCGGGTCCCGGCGGCGGCGGTGAAGGCGTGGGTACAGTCGCGGCAGATGTGCGGCAGCGCGCTCATCGCCCGATCATGCCCGAACGCCCAGGCGCTGTGCAGGCCGATTCGCCGGGATGGCCGGCGGCGGCGCAATCCCGCCTCGAGGGCATGAAAAAGGGCCGCGCGGCAGCTGCCCCGTGGCCCTCGATCAGTGCGGTCGCCGATCGGCGGCGGCGCGTCCTCGAAAGGACGCCACGACCCTACTTGATCTTGGCTTCCTTGAACTCGACGTGCCTGCGCGCGACGGGATCGAATTTGCGCATCGTCAGCTTGTCGGTCGTCGTCTTCGGGTTCTTCTTGGTGACGTAGAAGAAGCCGGTGTCGGCGGTGCTGACCATGCGGATCTTGATGGTGCTCGGCTTGGCCATGGCGGCATGTCCCCAGGGGATGGTGTCTGGCTACCGTACGCGCCAGTGGCGCCGGTGGCAATTCGAAGCGCGCAACATAAGCATCGCCGGCGCCGTGTCAAGCGGGGCAGGGCGGCCGGCGATGCGGGCCGGTCATGCGAAGCCGGGCGGGTCTGCTCAGTAGTTGTGGGCGAGCGCGACGATCTGGGCGGACAGCGCCCGGGCGTAGATGGCGGGATCGGCGAGCACGGCCAGCGCCACCTCCATGTCGATATCGGCCAGGCGACGGTCGTCCGGACAGGCGTCGCGCACGCGGTCGAGCGCCTGCTGGTTCTCCGGTGCCTGGCGGCGGGTCGCCTCCAGCGAGGTCGGCGTGTCGGTGCGGCCGGACATGAAATTGCCGATGGCCTCGGTCGCGGTGCCGGCGTCGGCGGTGCAGATGGTCGGCAGCACGCCCTGCTGGTCGACGGTGATGCCCGAGGGCACGTAATAGCGCGAGGCGGTGACCAGCAGGGCGCCGCCATTGCGCAGCTCGAGCCGGGTCTGGACGCTGCCCTTGCCGTAGGAGGTGGTGCCCACGACGACCGCCCGGCCGCGGTCCTGCAGGCTGCCGGCCAGGATCTCCGACGCCGAGGCGGAGCCGCCGTCGATCAGCACCACCATGGGCACGCCGGCCGCGATTTCCACCGGGTCGGCGCTGAAGGAGCGCGAGAGCTGCTCGTTGCGGGCGATGGTGTAGACGATCTCGCCGGAGGCGAGGAACAGGTCGGCCACCTCCTTGGCGGTGTCGAGCAGGCCGCCCGGATTGCCGCGCAGGTCGAGGATCAGCCCGGTCATCGGGCCCTGGCGCAGCAACTGGGAGACCTGGGACCGGATGGCCGAGGGTGCGTCGCTGTTGAAACCGCCGATCTCGACGATGCCGATCGAGCCCTGCCGCTCGGCATGGATGACGTTGGGCACGACCTGGGCACGGCGCAGGTTGACCGAGCGGGTCTGGCCGCGCTGGTCGAGGAAGGCGACGCTGACCGCCGAGCCGATGGGGCCGCGCAGGCGTTCGGCAAGCTCCGCCAGTTCCAGCCCGATGGCGTCCTGGCCGTCCACCGCGATGATGCGCCAGCCCTCGCCGACCCCCGCCGCGGCGGCCGGCCCGTTGGGAAACACCTCGCGGATCACCACCATGCCCCCGTCGCCCTGGTCGAGCAGCAGCCCGACACCGCCATAGCCGGTGAGATAGGCGGCCTGCGCCTCCGCCTCGTCGGGCGTGAGGTAGCGCGAATAGCGGTCGAGCGCGTCGGTGGCGCCGTCGAGGATCGCCTCCTGGCGGTCGTCCAGGCTGGCATTGGCGAGCGCCGGTGAGGCGGCGGTGGCGAGCGCCAGCCCGTCGGTCACGGCATAGGCCCAGCCGCCGGCATCGGAGGCCGGGACGGTGAGCGGGTAGCGGGCCAGTTCCTGACCGGCGCGGGTGAGGATCACCACGTCGCCGCGGCGCATGGCGTCGATCTCCGGGTCGAGGTCCTGCAGACCGTCGAAGGCGGAGACGGAGATGCGCGCGAAATCCGGCTGGGCGACGTGGAAGGTCCAGATCGCCGCGTAGGTCTCGTAGACCGTGGGGTCGACTCCGCGCGGCGGCGGCGTGACGTCGCGGGCGATCAGGCTGGTGCGCTGGACGAGCGAGAGGTCTCCCGGCGCGCAGGCGGCGAGGACGGCCGTGAGGATGGCCGCCGCAAGGGCTAGGAGGCGTCGCGGCAAGGGCTTTGCTCCCTCGGCGTGGTCCGGTGAACGTGCTAACGGAATCATATCACTACTCGGTCGCGGGCACCCGCGTCTATCGACGTTTTCCAGGCCGGCCCGCTGACCTGCCGGAGCCACCGTCGCGGCGCGGCCGGCGCTCCCGCTGCGACGGCAGGTCGGCCGCTTCCAGCCCGCCCGAGGCGCCCTCGTCCTTCTGTCCACGGGCCAGCTTGAAGAGGCTGGAGCCGGTGATCGGGTCGGCCTCAACCAGCACAACCTCGAGCCTGGCGCCGAGACGGTAGATACGTCCCCAGCGCCGGCCGACAAGGGCATGGGCGCGCTCATCGTGGTCGTAGTAGTCGTCCGGCAAGGTGGAGATCGGGATCAGGCCGTCCGCGCCCGAGGGATCGACGCTGACGAACAGTCCAAAGCGGGTGACGCTGCTGATGCGCGCCTGGAACGCCTCGCCGACATGGCCGGAGAGATAGGCAGAGACATAGCGGTCCATGGCGTCGCGCTCGGCCGAGGCGGCGGTGCGCTCGGTGGTGGAGACCTGCTCGCCGATCTCGTCCAGCCGTGCCTCCTCGCGCTCCGTCAGGCCGCCATGGCCCAGTGACAGCGCGCGCACCAGGCCTCGATGCACCACGAGGTCGGCATAGCGGCGAATCGGCGAGGTGAAGTGGCAGTAGGCGGGCAGGGCGAGTCCGAAATGGCCGATATTCTCCGGCTCGTAGCGCGCCTGGGCCTGGGCGCGCAGGATCAGTTCGGAGACCGCCGGCGCCTCCGGCCGGCCCGCCGCCTGCTTCAGAACCTGGGCGAACATGCGCGGGCGGATCACCTGGCCGAGCGCGATGGTGTAGCCATAGGGCGCCAGGAACTCCTTCAGGGCCATCAGCTTGGCCCGGTCGGGCGCGTCGTGGACCCGGAACAGGGTGCCCGTCCGCCGCTCGGTCAGGGCGCGCGCGGCGGCCACGTTGGCGGCGATCATGAACTCCTCGATCAGCTTGTGGCTGTCGAGCCGCTGGCGTTCGGCGAAGCCGGTGATCCGGCCCTGCGGGTCGAAGGCGACGGTGCGCTCGGGAATGTCGAGGTCGAGCGTGCCGCGCTTCTCCCGCGCCCGGTCGAGCGCGCGGTAGGCGCCGTAGAGGGGTTTGAGGACGGGATCGAGCAGCGGCGAGGTCGTGTCGTCCGGCTGGCCGTCGACGGCCGCCTGCACCTGCTCGTAGGTCAGCCTTGCGGCGGAGCGCATGAGGCCGCGGGTGAAACGGTAGTCCCGGACCTGGCCGCCGGAATCGACGGCGATGCGCACCGCGAGGCAGGCGCGGTCCTCGCCCGGCACCAGGGAGCACAGGCCGTTCGACAGCGCCTCGGGCAGCATCGGCACGACGCGGTCGGGGAAGTAGACGCTGTTGCCGCGCCGGAAGGCCTCGCGGTCGAGCGGGCTGTCGGGATCGACATAGGCGCTGACATCGGCGATGGCGACCAGCAGCTGCCAGCCGCCCTCGTTCTGCGGATCGTCGTCCGGCTGGGCGTGCACCGCGTCGTCGAAGTCGCGGGCGTCGGCGCCGTCGATGGTGACCAGCGGTATCCGGCGCAAATCCTCGCGCTTGCCCAGGGCCGGCGGCTTCGCCTGCTCCGCCTGCTCGACCGCGGCGCGGGGGAACTCGACGGGGATGCCGGCCGTGGCGATGGCGATCAGGCTGATCGAGCGCGGGTCGTCGGCCCGGCCGAGCACCTCCAGCACCGCCACGTCGGGCGGTCCGCCGCGGCTGCGGTGCAGCTCCGCGGCGACGATGTCGCCGTCCCCGGCGCCGGCCAGCCGGGAATCGGCGACGCGGTACTCCCGGTCGTCGCGCTTGTCGGCGGGTTGCAGATAGGCGCCGCGTCCGCGATCGCGGATGACGCCGATCACCCGATTGCTGCGCGGCCGGTCCAGCTTGCGAATGACCCGCGCCTCGTAGTGGCGGGTATCCAGGCGCGAGAGACGGGCGAGCAGCCGGTCGCCCTCCGCGAGGCCGGCATGGCCGCGCTTGTCCGGCATGACGATGATGCGCGGCGGCGCGCCTTCCCGGCGCCAGTTGGTCGGCGCGGCGATGGTCTCGCCGTCGAGGTCGACGGCGACCACGGTCAGCACCATCACCGCCGGCAGCGCCTCGGGCGAGGCCAGGCGCTTGCCGGCATCCCGGCCGATCCTGCCCTCATCCTGCAGTTCCTTCAGCAGCGCCTTCAGCCGGCGCTTGTCCTCGGCGTCGTGGATGTGGAAGGCACGCGCGATCTCCCGCTTGTGGACGGGCGTGTCGTGCTCGTTCACGAAGGCGACGATTTCGGCCCTGGTCGGGAAGGGTGTCTTGCGCGTGCTCAAGCCCGCCGCCGATCAGCCGCCCCTGGCGGCCGACTTGCCCGGGCTCGCGGTCCGGCCGCCCTTGCGGGCACCCTTGCCAGATTTCGGGCCGGACTTGGGGCCGGACTTCGCGGCGATCAGCGCCACCGCCTCCTCCAGCGTGAGGTCGTCGACCTCCTTGCCCTTGGGCAGCGAGGCCATGGTGCGGCCCTGTTTCACATAGGGCCCGTAGCGGCCCTTGAAGACGGCGATCTCCTGCTTCGAGCCTTTCGGCGTGCCCAGTACCTTCAGCGCCTGCGCCGCCTTTCGCGGCTTGGAATTGGCGATCAGCTCGACCGCCCGGTTCATGCCGATGTCGAGCACGTCCTCGTCCTTGGGCACCGAGGTGTAGGCGCCGTCATGCTGCAGATAGGGGCCGTAGCGGCCGATGCCGGCGATGATGGGTTTCCCGCTGTCGGGATGCGCGCCGAGTTCCCGGGGCATGGCGAGCAGGGCCAGCGCGCGGTCGAGCGCGATCGTGGAGGGGTCGTAGCCGCGCGGCAGCGAGGTTCGCTTCGGCCCCGGCTTCTGACCCTTCTCGGCCTCGCCGAGCTGCACGTAGAAGCCGTAGGGGCCCTTGCGCACGCTGACGGTCTCGCCGCTCTCGGGATCGGCTCCCAGCGGGCGCGGATAGGTCTGCGCGGCCTCGCCATTGCCCTCCGTCACCACCTCCAGCGGCCTGGTATAGGTGCAGTCGGGATAGTTGGAGCAGCCGATGAAGGCGCCGTTGCGCCCGAGACGCAGGCTGAGCCGGCCGGCGCCGCAGCCGGGGCAGCGGCGCGGATCCTCGCCATTGGCTCCGGGCCGGAAGAAGTGGCGGCCGAGATCCTCGTCCAGCGCCTCGATCACCTGGCCGATGGACAGGTCCTTGGTGCCCTCCACCGCTTTCTGGAAGGCCTGCCAGAAGTCGCTGAGCACGCGCTTCCAGTCGACCTTGCCGTCGGAGATCTCGTCGAGCTGTTCCTCCAGCTTGGCGGTGAAGTCGTACTCCACATAACGCTCGAAGAAGCTGGTGAGGAAGCTGGTGACGAGCCGGCCGCGGTCCTCGGGCACGAAGCGCCGGCTCTCCAGGCGGACATAGTCGCGGTCCTGCAGCACCTGGATGATCGAGGCGTAGGTCGAGGGACGGCCGATGCCAAGCTCCTCCAGACGCTTGACCAGGCTGGCCTCGGTATAGCGCGGCGGCGGCTGGGTGAAGTGCTGGTTGGGCGTGATCTCGCCGGCCTGCAGGGCGTCGCCCTGGTTCATCGGCGGCAGGCGGCGATTGTTCTCGTCCTCCTCGGTGTCGTCCCGGCCTTCCTGGTAGAGGGTCAGGAAGCCGTCGAACTTGACGATCGAGCCCGTGGCCCGGAACCGGCCGGCGCCGTCGGCCGTGTCGATATCGACGGCGACCTGGTCGAGCACGGCCGAGGCCATCTGGCAGGCCACCAGGCGCTTCCAGATCAGCTCGTAGAGCTTCGCGTCCTCCTCCGACAGGTAGCGCGCCATCTCCTTGGGGTTGCGCCCGGCATCGGTCGGGCGGATCGCCTCGTGGGCCTCCTGGGCGTTCTTCGCCTTGGTCTTGTAGACGCGCGGCTGGGCGGGCAGGTAGCGGTCGCCGTAGTCGCGGGCGATGACGTCACGGGTCCGGCCGATGGCCTCGCCGGCGATCTGGGTGCCGTCGGTCCGCATGTAGGTGATCAGGCCGACGGTCTCGCCGCCAAGCGTGATGCCTTCGTAGAGTTTCTGGGCGATGCGCATGGTGCGCGAGGCCCCGAATCCGAGCTTGCGGCTGGCCTCCTGCTGCAGGGTGGAGGTGGTGAAGGGCGGTGCCGGGTGTCGCCGCACCTCCTTGCGCTCGACGCTGGCGACGCCAAGGGCCTGATCCTTCAGCCTGGCGACGACGGCCTCGGCCCTGTCCTTGTCGGCGATGTCGAAGCGCTCGAGCTTCCGGCCCTCGAAATGGGTCAGCCGGGCGCTGAAACGCTCGCCCGAGGGGGTCTCCAGAACCGCCTCGATCGACCAGTATTCGCGCGGCTCGAAAGCCTCGATCTCGGCCTCGCGCTCGGAGATCAGGCGCAGCGCCACCGACTGCACGCGCCCGGCCGACCTCGCGCCCGGCAGCTTGCGCCAGAGCACCGGCGACAGGGTGAAGCCGACCAGATAGTCGAGGGCCCGACGGGCGAGATAGGCCTGGACCAGACAGTCGTTGAGGGCGCGCGGATGGGCGATGGCGTCGAGCACCGCGGACTTGGTGATCTCGTTGAAGGTGACCCGCCGGAAGGGCGTGTTGGCCAATCCCTTCTTCGCCCTCAGCACTTCCTGGACATGCCAGGAGATCGCCTCGCCCTCGCGGTCGGGGTCGGTGGCGAGGAAGATGGTGTCGGAGGACTTGGCCGCCTTGGCGATCTCATCGACGCGCTTCTTCGACCGGGCGTCGAGCTCCCAGTCCATGGCGAAATCGTCTTCCGGCCGCACCGAGCCGTCCTTGGGCGGCAGGTCGCGGATGTGCCCGAAGCTGGCCAGCACGGTGTAGCCGGTGCCGAGATATTTCTCGATGGTCTTCGCCTTGGCGGGGGATTCGACGATGACGAGATTCTGTCCGGACAAGGGAAGGACGCTCCATCAACACTGGTGCACCGGCCGCCTGGCGTGGTGTGCCGCCCAGGCGCCGCCTTGGTGATCCGCCCCGGCGGCGGCGATTTCGGATCGACGCCGGTCCGCCTTCCCTATCGCTCAAGGAGGCAGATGCGGTTGCCGGGCTGGCGCTCGATACGGCCGGCCAGTTCGAGCTCGACCAGGACCGCCGCCACCACGGGCGCTGACAATTGGCAGCCGCGGATGAGTTCGTCAACCGGCGTGGGGGTGAAGGACAGCGCTTCGAGGATGCTGGCGCGGGCCCGGTCGACGGTCTCGGGCGAGGGGATCACGGCCGGCGGTCCGGGCCGGTCGCCGGGGCCGCCTTCGGCGAGGTCGGGCCGCATCTGGCCGAGTTCGTCGATGATGTCGTCGACCGACTGGACAAGGCGCGCGCCCTCCTGGATCAGCTTGTTGGTGCCCTGGGTGCGGGGGTCGAGCGGCGATCCCGGCACCGCCATGACCATGCGCCCCTGCTCGCCGGCCAGCCGGGCGGTGATCAGCGAGCCCGAGCGCATCGCCGCCTCGATGACGACGACGCCGCGCACCAGGCCGGAGATGATGCGGTTGCGGCGCGGGAAGTGGCGGGCGGTGGGGGCGGTGCCCAGCGCCATCTCGCCGACCACCGCGCCCTGCGCGCGGATGGCGCGCCACAGCTCCTCGTTCTCGGCCGGGTAGACCACGTCGACGCCACCCGCCACCACGGCAACGGTGCCGGTCGCCAGCGCGCCTTGATGCGCCGCGGTGTCGATGCCGCGGGCGAGACCGCTGATCACCAGCCAGCCCGCCTCCGCCAGCGCCGCCGCCCACTGGCCGGCCAGCCGCCGGCCGTTGAGCGAGGCGTTGCGCGCGCCGACGAGCGCCACGGCGGGCCGTTCGAGCAGATGGGCGTGCCCGAGCACGGTGATGGTCGGTGGCGGGTCGGCAATGGCGCGCAGCAGCGCCGGATAGGCGGGCTCGCAACTCGCCAGGATCGTGCCGCCGGACTTCTCCACCCGACGGATCTCCCTGGCCACGACATCGCGGCCCGGCGGCTTCGGCGGGCGCCCGCCGCCGCGCGTCGCCAGATCGGGCAGCGCGTCGAGTGCAACCTTTGGCGTCGAGAAACGTTCCAGGAGGGCGTGGAAGGTGATCGGGCCGACATTGGGCGTGCGCTGAAGGCGCAGCCAGTCGATCCGCTCCTCCCGGCCAAGAACACGTATTTCTCGACTCATTTCCGGAGATAGACACGCAATGCGAAAGAGGGTCAACCGGCAATTGTGGCGCGATCATCCCCGATAACGCCACAATCGCTGGATATCGACTGGCTTCTGTCATGTCTCTGGAACGAGCGGTCGCCTAGAGTGAGGGCGATCACAGACGATTCGGGGTCGCATTACCCTGACTGGTTGCGTTAGCGTTCAACCAGGACGCACGCGGCCATAGAAATCCGCTGTTCAGCAGATAAACCAAGGTGAGGAAGGAGAACTCAATGTTCAGGAAACTAGCCATCATCGCCATCGCCGGCACGGCGCTATCGGCGTGTCAGACCCCGGTGGTCGGGCAGAATACCGTGGGCGGCGCCGCCCTGGGCGCGCTGGGTGGCGCGGCGCTCGGCACGCTGGCCGGCGGTAACGACACCCGCAACGCGCTCATCGGTGCCGGCATCGGCGCGCTGGCCGGCGGTGCCGTCGGCGCCTATCTCGACAACCAGGAGGCCCAGCTGCAACAGGATCTCGCCGGCTCCGGCGCGGCGGTCCAGCGCCAGGGCAACGAGCTGGTCGTCACGCTGCCGTCGAACGTCACCTTCGCGGTCGACTCCGCCGACATCAATCCGGCCTTCTACAGTACGCTCGACCAGGTCGCCGGCACCCTGCAGCAGTACCAGCAGAGCTATGTGAACATCTACGGCCACACCGACTCCACCGGCCCGAACGACTACAACCAGTCGCTCTCCGAGCGCCGGGCCCAGTCGGTCGCGAACTACCTGATCTCGCGCGGCGTGAACCCAGTGCGCGTGGTGGCCCGCGGTTTCGGCGAGACCCAGCCGATCGCGGACAACAACACCACCGCCGGACGCCAGCAGAACCGCCGGGTGGAAATCCGCATCGTACCGCTGACCTAAGGGCGGATTAGACAGCGCCACTACCGACGCGGCCTGGCACGGGAAGCGGCGGCCCTCTGAGGGCCGCCGTTTTCGCATGCGCACGATCAGCGCTGGCCGATCCGGCTCTCCCGGCCGGAGACAAGGCGGACGATGTTCTTCCAGTGCCGGACCCAGACCACCATGGCGATGGCGAGCGCCATCAGCGTGCGCGGATTGTCGCCCAGCAGGGCCATGCCGAAGCCCGCCTCGGCGAGCGGCTCGAACACCGCGCGAAGCGACAGCAGATAGGCCAGGAGCGGCGCCGCGGCGACGGAGATCAGCGAGGCCAGCGAGGAGTAGCGGGTGACAAGCGCCACGGCGAGCCAGACCACGCTGACCAGGATGCCGACCGTGGGTGAGACCGCCAGCAGCGTGCCGATCGCCGTCGCCATGCCCTTGCCGCCGCGAAACCGGAGCCAGACCGGGAAGCAGTGGCCGAGCACCGCGCCGAAGCCCGCCAGCACCATCACGTCCGTGCCGTAGCGACCGGCGATCAGGGCCGCCGCCGCGCCCTTGCCGCCGTCGAGCAGCAGGGTGGCGAGCGCGAGGCCCCGCCGGCCGGTCCGGAGCACGTTGGTGGCGCCGATATTGCCCGAGCCGATGGCGCGCACGTCGCCGAGGCCGGCGAGGCGCACCAGGACGAGGCCGAAGGGGAGCGAGCCCAGCAGGTAGCCGCCGACCAGGGCGGACAGGAAATAGGGCCAGGCGACGCCCCAGTGGAAGAGGTCAGGCATGCCCGCCCTCCATGGTGTTGCGGTCGTGGACGATGCGCCCGTCGACCAGGGTGAGCAGGACCGCGCCCTGCACCGGCCGCCCGTCGAAGGGCGTGTTCTTCGACTTCGAGGCGAGCCCCTCCTCGGCGATCCGCCACGGCCGGTCCGGGTCGAAGACCACGATGTCCGCCGGCTGGCCGATGGCGAGGCGGCCGAGCGGCCGGCCGATCAGCGCCGCCGGCGCGACCGTCAGCCGGTGCAGCAGGTCGATCAGGCGGAGGCGGCCCCGGTGCACCAGTTCGAGGCTGACCGGCAGCAGCGTTTCGAAGCCGACGACGCCGGGCTCGGCGAGGCCGAAGGGTTGGCGCTTGGCGTCGACGTCCTGGGGCGTGTGGTCGCTGGCGACGATGTCGATGGTGCCGTCGGCCACGGCATCGGCGATGGCGGCGGCGTCGGCGACGCCGCGCAAGGGCGGGGAGACCTTGGCGAAGGTCCGATAGTCGCCGATGTCCGTCTCGGTCAGCGCGAAGTAATGCGGCGCGGTATCGCAGGTCACCGGCAGGCCACGCTTCTTGGCGGCGGCGATCGCCTCCACCGCCGCCCCGGTCGAGACGTGGGCGGCGTGGTAGCGCGCGCCGGTCATCTCGACGAGGCGCAGGTCGCGCTCGATCATCATCACCTCGGCCTGGGGCGGGATGCCCGCCAGGCCGAGCCGGGTGGCGAGCTCGCCCGCGTTCATCGCGCCGCCGGCCAGGCGCGGCTCCTCCGGGTGCTGGACGATGGCGAGGCCGGTCATGCGCGCGTAGGAGAGGGCCCGTGACATCACCAGCGGGTCGGCGACGGCGCGGCCGCCATCGCTGAAGCCGACCGCCCCGGCCTCGGCCAGAAGGCCGAGTTCCGCCAGCGCCTCGCCCCGGGCTTCCCGGGTCACGCAGGCATAGGCGAAGATCTTGGTGCGCCTCACCTCGCGCGCCCGCCGGGCGATGAACTCGATGCCCTCCACCCGGTCCAGCGGCGGGTTGGTGTCGGGCAGGCAGGCAATGGCGGTGATGCCGCCGGCGGCGGCCGAGCGGCTGGCCGTGGCGATGGTCTCCTTGTGCTCCTCGCCCGGCTCGCCCAGGCGGGCACGGATGTCCACCAGGCCGGGGGCGACGCAGGCACCGCCCAGGTCCAGCACGGGGATGGCGTCGGCCAGCCCGTCGCGGGTGATGTGCGGGCCGATATCGGCGATGCGCGATCCCTCGACGACGAGGCCGCCGGGGCTGTCGAGCCCGCTCGCCGGGTCGAGCAGGCGGGCGTTGACCAGGACGCGCAGGGACGGGGTCATGCCACCACCTCCGCCAGCGGCGGCAGATGCCCGGTCAGCAGGTCGAGCACCGCCATGCGCACCGCCACGCCGAGCTCGACCTGGTCGAGGATCAGGCTGCGATAGACGTCGTCGGCGACCAGGCTGTCAATCTCCACGCCCCGGTTCATCGGCCCCGGATGCATGACCAGCGCGTCGGGCCGGGCCAGCGCCAGCTTCTCCCGGTCGAGGCCGAAGAAGCGGAAGTACTCGCGCACCGAGGGGACGTAGGAACCCTGCATGCGCTCGGACTGCAGGCGCAGCATCATGATGATGTCGGCATCCTTCAGCCCCTGGCCCATGTCGGTGAAGACCTCCACGCCCATGCGGTCGAGGGCGGCGGGCAGCAGCGTCGGCGGGGCGACGGCGCGGACCCGCGCGCCCATGATCGACAGGAGGTGGATGTTGGAGCGGGCGACCCGGCTGTGTCGGAGGTCGCCGCAGATGGCCACGGTCAGCCCGTCGAGCCGGCCGAGCCGGCGGCGGATCGCCAGTGCGTCGAGCAGCGCCTGGGTGGGATGCTCGTGACTGCCGTCCCCGGCGTTGATCACGGCCGCCGACACCTTGTCGGCCAGGAGCGTGACCGCGCCCGATTCCGAATGCCGCACGACCAGCACGTCGGGGTGCATGGCGTTGAGCGTGAGGGCGGTGTCGATCAGCGTCTCGCCCTTCTTGATCGAACTGGTGGCCACCGACATGTTCACCACGTCAGCACCCATGCGGTTGGCCGCGATCTCGAAGGAGGTGCGGGTGCGCGTGGAATTCTCGAAGAACAGGTTGATCACGGTGCGGCCGGCCAGCCGCCCGAGCTTGCCCATGCCGGCGCGCACCCGGTCGACATAGCCGTCGGCGAGGTCGAGGATGGCGACGATGTCGGCGGCCGACAGGCCCTCGATGCCGAGCAGGTGGCGGTGCGGAAAGCGGGGCGCGGGCGAGTCGTGCATAAAGCGCCAGCCTATCGGCTTTGCCGCGCCGGGCAAGTGCCGGCGGCGGGGTCAGTCACCGCCAAGCCAGTCGGCCAGGACCGCGTTCCCGTTCTCGCCGCAGGCGGGCGGGGCGTGGCGGTAGGCGGGCGGCGTGGCGGACATCTTGATGGGGCTGCCGATCAGGTCGACCGGGCGGCCGGAGGCCTTGTGGTCCATGGCGATGCGCATGCCGCGGGCCTGGACGTGGGGATCGTCGAAGACCTGGTCGATGGTGTTGATCGGCCCGCAGGGTACGCCGGCGGCCTCCAGTTCCCGCAGCCACCAGTCGCGGGGACGGCTGCGCATCACCTCGGCGATGGCGGCGACGACCTCGGCCCGGTTGCCGACCCGTTCCGGATTGGTGGCGAAACCGGGCCGGTCGATCCATTCCGGATGACCGGCGGCGCCGGCGAACTTGGCGAACTGGCCGTCATTGCCGACCGCCAGGATCAGATGCCCGTCCAGCGTCTCGAACACCTGGTAGGGCACGATGTTGGGATGGGCGTTGCCGAGCCGCGGCGTGACCTCCCCGGAGGTCAGGTAGTACTGCGCGGCGTTGGAGAGCCAGGCGACCTGACAGTCGAGCAGGGATATGTCGAGGTGCTGGCCCTCGCCGGTGCGCCGCCGGTGGTCCAGTGCCGCCAGGATGGCGACGGTGGAGTACATGCCGGCCATCAGATCGGCGATGGCGACGCCGACCTTCATGGGCATGCCGGCGGGCTCGCCGGTCAGGCTCATGATGCCGCCCATGCCCTGGATCAGATAGTCATAGCCGGCGCGCCCGGCATAGGGGCCGGTCTGGCCGAAGCCGGTGATCGAGCAGTAGATCAGCCCCGGATGGTCGGCCTTCAGGTCGGCATAGCCGAGACCGCGGCGGGCGAGATCGCCGACCTTGAAGTTCTCCACCAGGATGTCGGCCCTGGCGATGAGGCGCATCAGCACAGCCTTGCCCGCCGGGTCCGTCAGGTCGAGGGCGATGGAGCGCTTGTTGCGGTTGGCCGAGAGGTAGTAGGCGCTCTCCGCCGTCGGCCGGCCGTCATTGTCGTGGACGTAAGGCGGCCCCCATTTGCGGGTGTCGTCGCCCATGCCGGGGCGTTCCACCTTGACCACGTCGGCGCCGAGATCGCCGAGAAGCTGGGTGGCGCTGGGGCCCGCCAGGACGCGCGAGAGGTCGAGGATGCGGACACCCTGGAGGGCGCCTGGCGGGAATGGATTTGACGGCGTGTTGGTCATGACGGGGTCCGGTATAGGCACAACGGCCGGCGTGGACAATCGTCGGCGGACAATCGTCGGCCGCGATGCCGCGCCGCCGCTCAGACCCCGATGAGGACCACCACCGACACCGCGTAGAGGGCGAGGATCAGCGCGCTTTCGAAGCCGATGCCGCCGAAGCCCAGGCGCTCCCGCCTGAGCAGGCCGAGCAGCAGGATGCCGGTCATCAGCATGCTGACCGCGACCACGTAGACATGCAGGTTGGTGAAGGCGTGATAGATCGAGCCGTCGAGCCAGATCACGTCGGCGACGATCAGGAACAGCACGTCGAAGGAGTTGCCGCCGATGATGTCGCTGACCGCCAGCCTGAGGGCGCCGCGATGCACCGCGGCGATGGCGGTGACGAGCTCCGGCAGCGAGGTGACCGAGGCGGTGAACAGGGCGCCGACGGCGGTGCGGCTGAGGCCGGTGCGCTCCGACAGGCTGACGCCGGTCTCCGCGACGACGAAGCCGCAGGCGGCGGTGACCAGCGCCAGGCCGGCGAAGACCAGCCACAGCCGAGGCGTCGCCCGCTTGGCCACCGGGTCGGTCTCGAAGCGCTCCTCGGTCTGGGTGTCCGCGGTCTGGCGCGGCTGCCACATGCGCTCCGCGCCGGCATGGCTGACGATGCGCAATCCGCTGACATAGCCGACGACGAGGATGAGCGAGGCGGGATGGATGCCCAGCACCGTCACCTCGGGCGCGGACATCACGCACAGCACGAAGGCCAGCAGGGCGATCAGCAGGGCGCCGTAGGCCAGGTTCTCCAGCGAGGCGGCGGCATGCTCCAGATTGGCCTTGCGGTAGACGATGTCGGCGACGGCGAGGTAGGCGGTCTGCACGGCGATGCCGCCGACGGCGTTGGAGATCGCCAGGTCCGTCTCCCCGAAGCCGGCGGCCCAGCCGGTGGTGATGCTGCCCGACAGCGAGGTGGTGGCGCCGAGAAAGACCGCGCCCATGGTGGCCTGGCCGAGGCCGGTGAGGCTGGCCAGGCGTTCGGCCACGCCGGTCAGCTTCGTGCCGGCGAAACCGATGGCGATGGCGGCGGCCAGGAACACGGCGGCGATCAGCGCCGTCGGCAGGGCGGTCAGGTCGAGGAGCAAGGGAGCCTTCCGGTCGTTGCGCGGCTCAACACGCCGATCAGCCCAGGAGTTCCGCCAGGCTGAGCATGATCGGCAGGGACAGGATGCCGGCCAGCGTGGTCATAGTGATGATCCCGGCCATCAGCGTGGCATCGCCGCCCATCTGGCGGGCGAGCACGTAGGAGGAGGCCGAGGTCGGCAGGCCGTTGTAGAGCACGGCCACGGTGAGTGCCGCGCCCTCCACCCCGAGAAGGAAGCCGCAGGCGACGGTGATCGCCGGCACCAGGAACAGCTTGGAAGTGCTGGAGAGCGCGACGTGGCGGACGGCGCGCGAGGCCGCGCGGAGGTCGAGGCCGGCGCCCACCGCGAGCAGGCCGAGCGGTAGCGAGGCGCGGCCGAGGATCGTCGTCATCTCGCCCAGGATCGGCGGCAGGCCGAGGCCGGCGTAGCGGAAGGCGAGGCCGAGCACGATGGCGATGATCAGCGGGTTGGTGACCACCGCCCTGGCGGCGGTCAGCGGACCCGGGCGATTTGCCCCGTCCTGGTTGGCGAACTGCACCAGGGCCATCACCGCCATGATGTTCACCGTCGGTACCACGAAGGCGATGCCGATGGCGCACAGCGTCACGCCTTCGTCCCCCAGCAGGCCGAAGGCGGCGGCGAGGCCGACATAGGTGTTCGGCCGGGTGCCGCCCTGGAAGATCGAGGAGAAGGCGGGGCCGTCCGCGCCCCAGACCGGGCGGATGGCGAGCAGGGCGGCGGCCGCGGCGACGACGCCGATCACCATGGCCAGCGCCATCGGCAGCAGCGCGCCGACATCGATCGTCGACCCGGCCAGGCTGGAGAACAGGAGGCAGGGGAAGAAGAGGTAGTAGACCGCCTTCTCCGCCGCCGCCCAGAAATCGTCCGGCACGAAGGCGATCCGCCGCAGCCCGCCACCGAGCAGGATCAGCAGGAAGATCGGCGCCAGCGCGAGGAGGATGGCGTTCAAGGCGCCTCTCCGGCCAGTCCCCGCAGCCGCTCCAGCGCGCCCTGCAGGATGAAGGCGGCGGCCGCCTGGTCGATGCGCCGGGCGCGCTTGGCGCGGGAGAGGTCAGCCTCGCGGATCATGGCGCGTTCGGCCGCGACCGTGGACAGCCGCTCGTCCCACAGCACGATGGGCATCTCGCGGCGCTTCAGGAGGTTGTAGGCGAACTGCCTGGTGGCCTGGGCGCGGGGGCCGAGGGAGCCGTCCATGTTCCGCGGCAGGCCGAGCACGATGCCGCCGACCTCGCGGCCGTCGATGACCTCGATGAGGGCGTCGGCATCGGGGCCGAACCGGCCGGCGCGGCGGATCGTGCCGATCGGCGAGGCGACGGTGAAGGCGCTGTCGGACAGGGCCATGCCGATGGTCCGGTCCCCCAGATCGAGGCCGAGCAGGCGGCTGCCGGGCGGCATGGCCGGGCGCAGGTCGTCGATATTGCAGATCGCCATGGTGCGGTGTAGGTTCCGAGCCGATTTTCGCCGGGGCTGTGTGAGCGCGGTCCGCCGCGCGAAGCGCCGGGCCGACGGGGATCGCCCGCCCCCTCCCGGCGCGGGGCCTCGGCCCCGTCGCGGAACGCCCGGCCATCCAGAGAACCAGCGGTTTGTTACCGGAGAGACCTATACCATGTCGCTCGACGAGGCCACTGTCGCCCGCATCGCGCATCTGGCGCGCATAAAGCTGGACCCGAAGGACGCTCCGGCGCTGGCCGGCGACCTCAGCCGGATCCTGAGTTTCGTCGAGCAACTGGACGCGGTGGACACGAGCGCCGTCGAGCCGATGACCTCGCCCTCGCCGCAGGCCCTGCGCTGGCGCACCGACCAGGTGAGCGACGGCCGGATCCAGGACAAGGTGCTGGCCAACGCGCCCGACCGGGTCGACGGCTTCTTCGCCGTGCCGAAGGTGGTCGAGTGATGACGGCGCTGAACCACCTGACCATCGCCGCGGCGCTGGACGGCCTGGCGGCGAAGGATTTCAGCGCGGTCGAACTGGCGACCGCGCATGTCGAGGCCATGGAGCAGGCGAAGGCGCTCAACGCCTTCATCACCGCGACGCCGGACCGTGCCATCGATCAGGCGAAGGCGTCGGACGAGCGCCGGGCGAAAGGCGAGGCCCGGCCGCTCGACGGCATTCCGCTGGCCATCAAGGACCTGTTCTGCACCGAGGGCGTGCTGACCACGGCGGCCAGCCACATCCTGGACGGCTTCGTGCCGCGCTACGAGAGCACGGTCAGCGCCAATCTGTGGCGCGACGGGGCGGTCATGCTGGGCAAGGCCAACCTGGACGAGTTCGCCATGGGCTCGGCCAACATCACCTCCTATTACGGCCCGGTGCGCAATCCCTGGACCCGGTCGGACGACGCCGAGGCCAAGCTGGTGCCCGGCGGCTCCTCCGGCGGCTCGGCCACGGCGGTGGCGGCAAGGCTGGCGCTGGGCGCCACGGGCACGGACACCGGCGGCTCGATCCGCCAGCCGGCCAGCTTCACCGGCATCGTCGGCATGAAGCCGACCTATGGCCGCTGCTCGCGCTGGGGCATCGTCGCCTTCGCCTCTTCCCTCGACCAGGCGGGGCCGATGACACGGACGGTTCGGGACGCGGCCCTGATGCTGACCGCGATGGCCGGCTTCGATCCGAAGGACTCGACCTCCATCGACCGGCCGGTTCCCGACTTCGCCGCGGCGCTGAGCGGCGACGTGAGGGGGCTGAAGGTCGGCATTCCCAAGGAGTACCGGGTCGACGGCATGCCCCAGGCGATCGAGGATCTGTGGGCCCGGGGCCGCGCCTGGCTGGAGGCGGCCGGGGCGGAGGTGGTCGACATCACGCTACCGCACACCCAGTACGCGCTGCCGACCTACTACATCGTCGCGCCGGCCGAGGCGTCCTCCAATCTGGCGCGCTATGACGGCGTGCGCTACGGCCTCAGGGTGCCGGGCAACAGCCTGATCGAGATGTACGAGAACACGCGGGGTGAGGGCTTCGGCCAGGAGGTCAAGCGCCGGGTGATGATCGGCACCTACGTGCTGTCGGCCGGCTATTACGACGCCTACTACCTGAAGGCCCAGAAGGTGCGCCAGCTGATCCGCGACGATTTCGACCGGGCCTTCGAGGCCTGCGACGTGATCCTGACGCCGACCGCGCCCTCGGGCGCCTTCGCGCTGGGCGACAAGCAGGACGACCCGGTGGCGATGTATCTGAACGACGTCTTCACCGTGCCGGCGAACCTGGCCGGGCTGCCCGGCATCTCGGTGCCGGCGGGCCTCGACGCCCAGGGCCTGCCGCTCGGCCTGCAGCTGATCGGCCGGGCCTTCGACGAGGAGACGGTGTTCCGCGCCGCCGGCGTGCTGGAAGGCGCGGCGGGCTTCGACGCCACCCCGTCGCTGATGGTCTGAGGGACAACGAGACATGACGACGACCACCCATCCGGTCCTAGAGGGGGCCACCGGCGACTGGGAAATAGTGATCGGCCTGGAGGTGCATGCCCAGGTGATCACCCAGGCCAAGCTGTTCTCCGGCGCGGCGACCAATTTCGGCGCCGAGCCGAACAGCCAGGTCAGCCTGGTCGACGCGGCCATGCCCGGCATGCTGCCCGTGATCAACGAGAAGAGCGTCGAGCAGGCGGTGCGTACCGGCCTCGGTCTGAAGGCGGCGATCAACAAGCGCTCGGTTTTCGCGCGCAAGAACTACTTCTACGCCGACCTGCCGCAGGGCTACCAGATCTCGCAGTACGAGCATCCCATCGTCGGCAAGGGCGAGATCATCCTCGACCTCGCCGACGGCGCGACTCGCACGGTCGGCATCACCCGGCTGCACCTGGAGCAGGACGCCGGCAAGTCGCTGCACGACCAG
>JAVKFF010000171.1:0-53564 GCA_040226215.1 Azospirillaceae bacterium | reverse complement strand
AATTCCTCCTCCGACAGGGTGGTTATGTCCCGCCCCTTGAAGCGGATCACGCCGTCGACGATGCGCCCGGCGCCGCCGAGATAACGCATCACTGCCATGGCCACGGTCGACTTGCCGCAGCCGGATTCGCCCACCAGGCCGATCGCCTCGCCCGGCATGACGCGCAGGTTGAAGTCCTGCACGGCTGGGATCTCGCCGGCCCTGGTGAAGTAGGAGATGCAGAGGTTCTCGCATTCCAGGATCGGCACCTCGGCCGCCTGGGGCCCGTCGGTGCGCGGTGCGTCAAGCGTCGCGGTCATGACCTCAGTCCTTCAGCGAGATTTCGCGCAGGCCGTCGGCCAGCATGTTCAGCCCCAGCACCAGGCTGGAGATGGCGATGCAGGGCCAGACCACCGCATGCGGCGCGGTCAGCGCGATGGTGCGGTTCTCGGCGATGAGATTGCCCCAGTTGGGGTCCGGCGGCGGCAGGCCGAGGCCGAGGAAGCCGAGCACGCCCAGCGTGATCGTGGTGTAGCCCAGCCGCAGGCAGGCATCGACGATCAACGGCCCGCGCGCGTTGGGCAGGATCTCCACGAACATCACGTACCACTGGCTCTCACCCCGCGTCTGGGCCGCCGCCACGTAGTCGCGGTTGCGCAGGTCGAGGGTCAGGCCGCGCACGATGCGGAAGATGCCGGGCGCGCTGGCGAAGGTGACGGCGAGCAGGATGTTGATCGACGACTGGCCAAGCTGGGTGATCAGCACGACGTAGAGCACCAGCACCGGGAAGGAGAGGATGATGTCGGAAACCCGGCTGAGGATGTCGTCGATCCAGCCGCGGCGATAGCCGGCCAGCAGCCCCAGGAGGATGCCCACCGCATAGGCGCATAAGGTCGCCAGCGGCGCCCAGAACAGAACCGGCCTGGCCCCCCAGATGACCCGGCTCAGCACGTCGCGGCCGAGATTGTCGCCGCCGAGAAGGTAGATGCCGCTCACCTCCGTGCGCACCATGCCCTCGTCGGTGAAGGAGGTCAGCATGTAGCCCTCGGGAATGGTGCTGAACATCGGCGCCTGCACCATGTCGGGGATCTGCTGGGTGTAGGGGAAGGGCGAGATCACCGGCGCCAGCAGGGCGACCGCGATCCAGAACACGATGATCCCGACCCCGACCATCGCCATCCAGCTTTCGCGCAGGAGGCGGAGGCTCTTGAGCAGGCGGAGCCAGAACGGGTCGCGCCGCGGGACGTCGTTGAGCGTGAGATCGGCCATGACGCGCCCCTCAGGTGAAGCGGATGCGGGGGTTGAGATAGGTATAGCCGATATCGGCGATGGTCTGGGTCGCCACGGCGACGACGACGGCGATCATGGCGCAGGCCTCGATCAGCTCGATGTCGGTGTTGAGCGCCGCGGTCAGCAGCAGGGCTCCGAAGCCCTTGTAGGAGAAGAAGTACTCCACCACGATCACGCCGGAGAGCAGCCAGTTGATCTGCAGGATGATCACCGTGAACGGCGCGATCAGCGCGTTGCGTAGACCGTGCTTCATGATCACCCGGCGATAGGGCAGCCCCTTGAGCACGGCGGTGCGGATGTAGTGGCTCTGCATCACCTCGGCCATGGAGGCGCGCATCATGCGGGTGACGTAGCCGAAACCGTAGAGCACCAGCACGGTCACCGGCAGGATCATCTCGGTCAGCGAGAAGCCGTCGGTGAAGCCGCTCGTCCCCGGCAGGCCCCAGCCCGGGGCGATCTGGTTCAACAGGAAGACGAACAGGAAGGACAGCAGCACGGCACTGGCGAATTCCGGGATCGAGGTGGTGATGACCGAGATGAAGGTGATCGAGCGGTCCATGCGCGAGCCCTCGCGCATGCCGGACAGCACGCCCAGCGTGATCGCCAGCGGCACCATGATGGCGAAGGTGAACAGGGCCAGGATGCCGGTATTGCCGAGCCTGGACCACAACACCTCCGAGACCGGGGCGTTGAAGCGGGTGGAGTAGCCCATGTCGCCCTGGATGAGGCCGAACAGCCAGTCGAAATAGCGCTCCCAGACCGGCCGGAGATAGCCGTTCGCCTCCAGCCAGGCCTCGCGTCCCGCCTCCGTCGAATAGGGACCCAGCACGCGGATCGCGAGCGTGTCCACATTCGCCTCGAGCATCAGGAAGAGGATGATCGACACGACCAGCATGGTGCCGATCATGAAGAGGATCCGTTTGCTCAGGAAAAAGAGCATGCCCCGGTTTCTCCCTCCCGCCTTCGCCCACACGAGACGAAGCGAAAAGCGGACCGACTAGCGTCGTCGGTCCGCCTTTGCCTCACCAGAGACTGTTGCGCGCACGATCGCGGAGGCTGCCTATGAAGACAGCGACATCGCCGCGTAGTCGAACTCGCGCGCCACCTGCAGCTCGAAGCCCTCGAGTGTGTCCGAGCTGGCGGTGTGGATGGCCCGCCAGTAGGGCTGGATGAAGATGGAGTCACCCTGCAGGATGGATTCGAGCTCGGCCATCACCTCGCGCCGCTGGTCGACGTCGAGGATGCCGTTGGCCTCGTCGAGCAGGGCGTCGAACTCCGGATTGGAGTAGTTCGCCTCGTTCCACGGAACGCCCGTGCGATAGGCCAGGTTCAGCACCTGCACGCCGAGCGGCCGGTGCGTCCAGGAGGTGAAGCCGAAAGGCCATTCCGTCCAGCGGTCCCAGTAGGTGCCGCCGGGCATGATGTTGACCGCCAGGTTGATGCCCGCCGGACGCACCATTTCGGCGATGACCTGCACCGTGTTGGGCTCCCAGGTCGGCTGGGCCACGCAGTAGATCTCCAGGTCGATGCCGTCGGGATGGCCGGCTTCGGCCAGCAGCGCGCGCGCCCGCTCGTAGTCTTGGCTCTGGCGCGGGATCTCGGCGTATTCCGGGTGGACCGGGCAGACGTGATGGTCCTCGCCCGGCGTGCCGAGCCCCTGATAGGCGAGGTCGAGCAGCGCCTGATGATCGATGCACAGCCGGATCGCCTCGCGAATGCGTGCGTCGTCATAGGGCGGCGTGGTCACGTGGAAGCGGGCGACGCCGGTCTGCGCCGTGATGGTCTCGTAGAGCACCAGATTGGCCTGGTTGCGCACCGCCGGGACCTGGTCGGTCGACATTTCGTAGAGCAGGTCGACCTGGCCGGAGGCCAGTGCGGAGAAGGCGGCCGCCGGGTCGTCCCCATGGTCGATGATCTCGACGCCGTCGAGCAGCGCCTCGCCGCCCCACCAGCCGCCGTCATCGCGCTTCGCATAGCTGGCCCGCTGGCCGACCTGGTAGTCGGTCATCACGAGGGGCCCCGTGCCGACCGGGTTGTCGACGAAGTTGCCGCCATCGTTCCAGAAGTTGCGGTGCACGATCAGCGCCGGATAGTCGCCCAGACCTTCCGGCACGGCGATATCGGGCGAGGACAGATTGAAGCGCACGGTGTGCTCGTCCACCACCTCGGCCGACTCGACCGACGAGAAGCGGCTGAAATTGGAGGAGCCGTGCGCCTCGGTCCGCCACTTCTCCATGTTGGCGACCACATCCTCGGCCGTGAAGGGGTCGCCATTGGTCCACATGGCGTTCTGGCGCAGGTGGAAGGTCCATTGCGTCAGGTCGTCATTCGCCTCCCAGCGCTCCGCCAGGTGCGGGCGCGTGATGTTGTCGGCGCCTACCTTGGCCAGCGGCTCCAGCATGGCGCGATAGAGATTGCCCTTCTGCGACCAGTCGGCCAGGGACGGGTCGCCCAGTTCCATGACGTTCATGGAGATGCGCAGCGTGCCGCCGGGCGTGCCTTGCGCGCGCGCCGCCGGGATCAGGCTCTCGCCGGTAATCGCATCGGCGATCGCGTAGGCCGACGTGGCGGAGAGGCCCAGCAAGGTGGAGAAGCGCAGGAAGTCGCGCCGCGGCATCTTGCCCGACTCCAGATCGTCCACCAGACCGGGAAGTCTCGCATGTACCTGTTCAAGCTGTTTCTTGTTCATCTACGGAACTCCGTATTTTCCTTATGGGGCGTAAGTTGCTGCACTACATCGATCGCATTTACGAGGATTTCTCGCTGAATTCTTGTGTATAGCCTCGCGAGAACTTGAGTAATCACTCAGTTACCTCGCAGTTCCCGAAGCCGTGAGATTGATGCCATGTCCACAGTGCTGTCGCGGGATTATTAGCCCTCCGCCGGAAAGTGTCAAACAATCTGCTGATTCCATTCCCTTGTTCATTTCGGCCCCCAGGATAATACGGATTGGCTTGATAGCGGCGGCGCGCTCGGCCATTTCTTGGAGCGCGGCAACAGGCGGAGGCAGCAGGACCGGCCATGTCCCTCTATCGCGAGGATCCCTACCGGCGCGCATGCGACACCACCGTGACAGCGGTGGTCGACGGCGGCGTGCTGCTCGACGACACGGTGTTCTACCCCACCGGTGGCGGCCAGCCGGGCGACAGCGGCCGGCTGTCCTGGCCGGACGGCACGGTGGAGATCGTCGAGGCGGTGAAGCACGGCGATGGCGTGCTGCACCGCCTGGCCGAGGGCGGCGCGGTTCCGCCGGTCGGAACCGAGGTGACGGCCGAGATCGACTGGGAGCGCCGGTACCGGCACATGCGCATGCACACGGCCATGCACCTGCTGTGCAGCCTGGTCGAGGGCGAGGTGACCGGCGGCCAGGTCGGCGCCGAGAAGAGCCGGCTCGACTTCAACGTTCCCTCCGCCACGCTCGACAAGGACGCCCTGACCGACGCCCTCAACGCATTGATCGGCCGCGACCTGCCGGTCGAGGAACAGTGGATCAGCGACGCGGACCTGGCGGAACGCCCGGAACTGGTACGCACCATGTCCGTGGCGCCGCCCGTCGGGCAGGGCCGCGTGCGCCTGTTGCGGATCGGCCCGCCCGATGCGATCGTCGACCTGCAGCCTTGCGGCGGCACCCATGTCGCGCGCACCGGCGAGATCGGCCGGCTGCGTGTCGCCAAGATCGAGAACAAGGGGCGCCAGAACCGGCGCGTCAACATCGTCTTCGACAGCACGGACTGATCCGCCATGCCCCTCACCGTCCCCGGCCCGCTGGTCGACACCGACTGGCTCGCCCGTCATCTCGGCGACCCGGACCTGCGCGTCGCCGATGCCAGCTACATGCTGCCGGTCTGGGACCGTGACGCCCGCCGGGAATATTCGGCTGCCCACATCCCGGGGGCGATCTTCTACGACATTGACGCCGTGGCGCGCGACGACACGCCCCTGCCCCACATGCTGCCGTCGCCCGAGCGCGCGGCCGAGGCGATCGGGGCGATGGGCATTGGCGATGGTCACGCCGTTGTCGCCTATGACAGCTTCGGCCTGTTCAGCGCCGCCCGGCTGTGGTGGACGCTGCGCTGGCTGGGCCACGACAATGTCGCGGTGCTCGACGGCGGGCTGAAAGCCTGGCGGGCAGCGGACCAGCCGCTGGAGCGCGGCCGTATCGATCTGCCGCCAGCCGTGCTGACGCCGCGACCGCGACCCGCGCTCTATCGCACGCTTGAAGCGGTGCAGGCCGAGCTCGCCGGTGGCGCGAGCGTGCTCGTCGACGCCCGGGATGCCGCCCGCTTCCGCGGCGAGGTCGCCGACTTCCGCCCCGGCGTGCGATCCGGCCACGTGCCGGGCGCGCGCAATCTCGGGTTCGGCACGCTGCTCGACCCCGACACCGGCAAGCTGCTCCCCGCGGACCGGATCGCCGCACGCTTCCGGGAAGCCGGCATCGATCCTTCGGGCAAGGCGACCGCCATGTGCGGCAGCGGCGTCACCGCCTGCATCCTCGCCCTCGCCGCCGCCCGCCTCGGCCATGACGGCATGGCGGTCTACGACGGCTCGTGGACCGAGTGGGGCGGCCGACAGGACCTGCCGCTGGCCTCCGGCGACGGCTGAGGGACGCGGCGGAAGACGGGTCGGTCAGTCCCGGATCAGCAGCGCGTCACTGACGTGCCGCGAAGCGGCGGGGACGACGGGGATTGAGTGGGGAGAATCACCAACCCGTCCGTCGTCCCGCACGCAGCGAAGCGGAGATGCGGGACCTCGCGCGGCCGGGCCGGGGCGGCAGAGAAGACGGGCTCGAGGTCCCGGGTCTGCGGCGCATCACTGCGTGCTGCACCGCGCACGGGACGACGCTTGGATTTTTTTGATGTCGAGGAAACTGGCTGTCGTCCCGGATGCTGCGCGGCACGCTAGTGACGCGCTGCTGATCCGGGACCGGCCGACCGTCTTCCCGTCGCCCGCCCTTCAGTGCCCGAGCACCTGGCTCAGGAAAAGCTTGGCGCGTTCGGATTTCGGATTGTTGAAGAACTCCTCGGGCTCGGCCTGCTCGACGATGGCGCCGAAGTCCATGAAGATCACCCGGTTGGCCACCCGCCGCGCGAAGCCCATCTCGTGGGTGACGCAGAGCATGGTCATGCCTTCCTCGGCGAGTTCGACCATGACGTCGAGCACCTCCTTGATCATTTCCGGGTCGAGAGCCGAGGTCGGCTCGTCGAACAGCATGATCTTCGGGCGCATGCACAGCGACCGCGCGATGGCGACGCGCTGCTGCTGACCGCCGGACAGCTGGCCTGGGTATTTGTGCGCCTGCTCGGGGATCTTGACGCGCTCCAGGAAGTACATGGCGGTCTCCTCCGCCTCCCGTTTCGGCGTCTTCTTCACCCAGATCGGCGACAGGGTCAGATTGTCCATCACGGTCAGGTGCGGGAACAGATTGAAGCTCTGGAACACCATGCCGACATCGCGCCGGACCTGATCGATGTTCTTGATATCGTTGTTGAGCTCCACGCCGTCGACGATGATGCGTCCCTCCTGGTGCTCCTCCAGCTTGTTGATGCAGCGGATCATGGTGGACTTGCCGGACCCGGACGGCCCGCAGATCACGATCTTCTCGCCGCGGTCGACGAAGAGGTCGATGTCCTTCAGGACGTGGAACTCGCCATACCACTTGTTGACGCCCTGGACGGTGACGACGGGTTCCGCGTCCGATGCCGTCGACGTCGCGGTGCGGGCGGTGGGTGAGCTGGTCATGTCGGTCTAGCTCCCTAGCGGCTGTGGCCGGTGTTCATCTGTCCTTCCAGCCACTGGCTGTACTTCGACAGGCTGAAGCAGAAGGCGAAATAGATCAGGGCGACGAAGGTGTAGGACTCCGGATAGAAGCCGCGCCAGATCGGCTCGGTCAGCGCGATGCGGCCGCCGTTCAGGAGATCGAACAGGCCGATGATGATGACCAGCGAGGTATCCTTGAAGAAGCCGATGAAGGTGTTGACGAGCGGCGGGATGGAGATCCGGAGCGCCTGCGGCAGGATGATCAGCCTGGTCTTTTGCCAATAGGTCAGGCCGAGACTGTCCGCCGCCTCGTACTGACCCTTCGGAATCGCCTGCAGGCCGCCGCGCACCACCTCGGCGAGATAGGCCGCGGCGAACAGGATCAGGCCGACCTGGGCGCGCAGAAGCTTGTCGATGGTCACGCCTTCCGGCAGGAACAGCGGGAACAGCACCGAGGCCATGAACAGGATGGTGATCAAGGGCACGCCGCGGATGAACTCGATATAGACGACGCAGATGACCCGGATCGCCGGCATGTTCGAGCGCCGGCCGAGCGCCAGCAGAATGCCCAGCGGAAAAGCGACGCCGCAGCCGATCAGCGACAGGCCGAGCGTCAGCGGCAGGCCGCCCCACTGCGTGTTGGGCACGTAGCGAAGACCGGTGTCGAAGCCGGCGCCCGTGACCGCCGGGGCCAGCAGATCGACGGCGACGAACAGTGCCGCCAGCGCCAGCCAGACCGTCCAGAACAGCCCCAGCCGGTCGGTCACCGGGTTGCCGGGGATCTCTTGTCCGACGCCGCTGCCGAGTTCCGGCATGACTCGGCGAACGAGGGGCGCGCCCAGCATGACGATCCAGAAGATCGTGGCGAGGCTGAGCACGCCGCCGAACATCAGGATACCCGCCAGTACCGCGGCGACATACCAGGCCAGCAGCAGGTGGGGCCGCCAGTTCACGCGCAGCGCGCTCATCACCAGCATCAGGATGATCAGCAACACTGCCATGGCCGGGCGCCAGCGCTCGGAACCGGGATAGGTCCCGAACAGGATGGTGCCCCACATATCCTGCAGGAAGGGGAAGCAGTAGCCGTATTGCTGCCGGCAGGTGGCGCTCTCCTCGCCCTCGGGACCGGCCTCCCAGATGCCGTTCAGCACGATCCAGTCGAACACCGTCCAGACGAGCCAGACGATGACGGCGCCGACCACAAGCGTGCCGATCGAGGACAGGACCGAGTTGAAGAGGTTGTGCTTGATCCAGGCCAGCGGGCCGACCGAGAGGCCCGGTGGCGGGCGGCTGGGCGGCGGGGTCGCGGCGCCGGCGGTCTGATCGGTCATGGCCTATCGCTCCACCAGCTTGATGTGGGTGTTGTACCAGTTCATGAAGGCCGAGATGGCCAGCGAGATGATCAGGTAGACGGCCATGAACAGGCTGATCGCCTCCAGCGCCTGGCCGGTCTGGTTCAACGTCGTGTTGCCCACGGAGACCAGGTCCGGATAGCCGATGGCCACGGCGAGCGAGCTGTTCTTCACCAGGTTCAGATACTGGCTGGTGGTCGGCGGGATGATGATCCGCAGCGCCTGCGGCAGCACCACGAGGCGGAGCACGAGCCCGCGCCTGAGACCGAGTGCGGAGGCGGCCTCGGTCTGGCCCCACGGCACCGCCTGGATGCCCGAGCGCACGATCTCGGCGATGAAGCCTGCGGTGTAGATCGACAGGCCGAGGAACAGCGCCATGAACTCCGGCGAGACGTTGGCGCCGCCGACGAAGCGGAATCGGTTGCCGTCGGGATGGCCTGGCGGCAGCGGCACGTCCCAGTCCGTCGGCATGCCAGAGACCAGCCAGACGATCAGCGGCAGACCGATGAGCAGGACGAGCGAGTAGAGCAGCACCGGCAGGCGCTCGCCTGTGGCGGCCTGCTGCTTCTCGGCATACCGGCGCAGGAAGATGATGCCGATCACGGCGATAACCACGGCCACGCCCATCCAGACGAAGGCCGGGTCGGGCACCGGTGCGGCGATGTCGAAGCCGCGGTTGGAGAGGTAGGCGATGCCGAGGATCGACAGCGGGCCGCCCTCGTCCTGCGGATTGGGCATGCTTTCGGTGATGACCGCGTACCAGACGAAGAGCTGGAGCAGCAGGGGGATGTTGCGCACCGTCTCGACATAGGCCGAGGCGACCTTGGCGATCAGCCAGTTCTTCGACAGCCGGGCGATACCCATGATGGTGCCGATGATGGTCGCGGCGACGATGCCCAGCGCGCCGACGATGAAGGTATTGAGGATGCCGACGAGGAAGGCGCGGCCATAGGTGTTGGCGGCGCCGTAGGAGATGATGCTCTCGGAGATCTCGAAGCCGGCTTCACGTTCCAGGAAGCCATAGCCGCTGGCGATGCCCTGGTCGTTGCGGTTCTCGATGACGTTGCCGATCAGGTACCAGAGACCGGCGACGACCAGGATGACGACGACGATCTGCCAGAAGATGGCCCGGGCACGGGGGTCGTTCCAAATCGCGGCACGCGTTTGCGCAGAATCCTGCGTTTGGATGGCCATGACGGCGGGCCTCCAGCGCTAGCGGTCTCCGGGACGTGATACCGCCCCGGGACGCGTTGATGTCAAATGTGTCAGTGGCGGCGGTTGGGGACCCGGCGGTCGGCCGAGCCCCCATCCCGTCACGCGACAGTCGTCGCCCGGCCGGTCAACGCGCCGGTGCGGCGTACATGAGGCCGCCATCGGTCCATTGCGCATTCAGGCCGCGCTCGAGACCCAGCGGCGTATTGACACCGACATTACGCTCGAAGATCTCGCCGTAATTGCCGACCTGCGCGATGGCGTCGTGGGCCCAGCTCTCCTCGAGTCCGAGCGCCTCGCCCATGCCCGCGGTGATGCCCAACAGACGCTGGATCGAGGGGTTGGTCGTGTCGGCGAAGCTGTCGACGTTCTCCGAGGTGATGCCGAGTTCCTCGGCCTCGATCAGGGCACGAACCGTCCAGGAGACGATGTCGAACCACTGGTCGTCGCCATGGCGCACCGCCGGGCCGAGAGGCTCCTTGGAGATGATTTCCGGCAGGATCGCATAGTCGGCCGGGTTCGGCGCGACCGTGGCGCGGATCGAGGCGAGGCCGGAGGCGTCCGTGGTATAGACGTCGCAGCGGCCGGCGAAGAAGGCGGCGTTCACCTCGTCCAGCGACTCGATCACCACCGGCTGGAATTCCATTCCGTTGGCGCGGAAGTAGTCCGACAGGTTCAACTCGGTCGTCGTGCCGGGCTGCACGCACACGGTGGCGCCGTCGAGTTCCAGCGCCGAGGTGACGCCGAGATCGCGCGGCACCATGAAGCCCTGGCCGTCATAGTAGGTGATCGGCGCGAAGTTGAGGCCGAGCGAGGTATCGCGCGACAGCGTGTGCGTGGTGTTGCGCGACAGCAGATCGACTTCGCCGGATTGCAGGGCGGTGAAGCGCTGTTGCGCCGTCAGCGGCACGAAGCTGACCGCGTCCGCGTCGCCAAGTACGGCGGCGGCGAGGGCGCGGCAGACGTCGACATCGAGACCGGACCAGTTGCCCTCGGAATCGGGGTTCGAGAAGCCGGCAAGGCCAGTGCTCACACCGCAGATGAGTTCGCCGTTCGCCCGCACGGCATCGAGAGTCTGGGCCTGTGCGACGCCCACCGTGAGAGCCGTGACGGCCGCACCCGAAGCCAAGAGCCATTTGATTGTCATGGTAACACCCTGTTCTGTGTTTCGTTGCTGTACCTGTGGTCCTCTAGGCCGTCTCGTTGTACGGCCCCTCGCCCGAAGGCGTGAGACGACACCCCTTCAGTGCAAGGAAACAGCGGATACATGTGTCTATCCGCCGTCGGATGAGGAACACTAGCAAGCCCCGTCATGGTCGTGAAACAAATTTGTGTCGATACAACCAGGACCTTGCGATTTTTGGCGTATCCGGTTGATTTGGCGCTCCGTTAACTGCCGCTGCGAAGGCATCGATGACAAGTAATACACGTAGACCCGATACGATCCTGGTCCATGCCGGACGCGATCCGCATGCCAATCACGGCGTCGTCAATCCGCCCGTCTACCACGCCTCGACCATCCTTTTCTCCTCCATGGAGGCGCTGCACGAGGCCCGCGCCAAGCGCTTCGAGCGGGTCACCTATGGCCGCGTCGGCACGCCGACCAGCTGGTCGCTGGAGCGCGCGGTGGCGGAGCTGGAGGGCGGCTTCAACGCGGTCTCGGTCAGTTCCGGCGCGGCGGCGATCGCCGTGGCCGTGATGGCCTTCACCAGATCGGGCGACCACATCCTGGTCGCCGACACGGTCTACGGCCCCACGAGGCACTGGTGCTCCGACGTGATGACCCGCTACGGCGTCGAGGTGACCTATTACGACCCGCTGATCGGCGCCGGCATCGCCGATCTGGTGCGCGACAACACCAGCCTGATCTACCTGGAATCACCAGGCTCGCTGACCTTCGAGGTGCAGGACGCGCCGGCGATCGCCAAGGTGGCGCGCCGGCGCGGCATCGTCACCATGATCGACAACACCTGGGCCACGCCGCTGTTCTTCCGGCCCTTCGACCACGGCATCGACATCTCGGTCCACGCCGCCACCAAATACATCGTCGGTCATTCCGACGTGATGATGGGCATCGTCACGGCGGCGACCGAGGAGCACTGGCGGCGTCTCAAGCAGACCGCCGTCGATCTCGGCAATTGCAGCGGCCCCGACGACATCTACCTCGCCCAGCGCGGCCTGCGCACCATGGGCGTGCGCCTGCGCCACCACCAGGAGGCGGCGCTGGAGATGGCGCGCTGGCTGCAATCGCAGCCCCACGTGGTGCGCGTGCTGCACCCGGCCCTGCCGGACCATCCGACCCACGACCTCTGGCGGCGCGACTTCCTCGGCGCCTCGGGTCTTTTCAGCATTATCGTCGACACCACCGACCAAGCGGCGATCGCGAGGCTGATCGACCATATGGAGCTGTTCGGCCTGGGCTACAGCTGGGGCGGCTATGAAAGCCTCCTGGTGCCGCAGGATCCGGTCCCGCTGCGCACGGCCACACGCTGGCGGGCGGACGGCCAGCTGCTGCGCCTGCATATCGGTCTGGAGGACATCGACGACCTCAAGGCCGACCTCGCCGCCGGCCTGAAGCGGCTGGGGGATTGAAGGCGTGGGCGTCTTCAGGCGCATTGTCGTCGGCGGCCTGCTCGCCAGCGGATTGCTGGCGGGGCCGGCCCAGGCCGAGGACGTTCTGGTCTTCGCCGCGGCCAGCCTCACCGACGCGCTGGGCGAAGCGGCCGACAGCTTCCAGATGGCGACCGGACACGAGATCACACTCGCCTTCGCCGGCAGTTCCACTCTGGCCCGGCAGATCGAGTCCGGCGCCCCGGCGGAGGTGTTCCTGTCCGCCAACGTCGCCTGGATGGACCATCTGGCGGAACGAGGCCTGATCCTGCCGGAGAGCCGGCGCGACCTCGTGGGCAATGACCTCGTCGTGGTGACTCCGGCGGATTCCGCCGCCACGCTCGAGGACGCGTCCGGGCTGCCGGCGCTGATCGGCGACGGCCGCCTGGCGATTGCCGACCCCGACCACGTGCCGGCCGGCATCTACGCCAGGGAAAGCCTCGAAACGCTAGGCCTCTGGCCAGCGATCGAGAACCGCACGGCGCGCGGCACCGACGTGCGCGCCACGCTGGCCCTGGTGGAGCGCGGCGAGGTACCGGCGGGTATCGTCTACCGCACGGACGCCGCGATCGCCGAGGTCCGGGTGGTCTTCGTCCTGCCGCCGGACAGCCATGCACCGATCATCTACCCGGCCGCCCTGACCCCTGCGGCCGGCCCGGCGGCCGAGGCCTTTCTCGACTTCCTCGGCACGGCCGAGTCCCGGCGGATCTTCCACGACCACGGCTTCTCGACGGTGGACGGTGATCCAGCTGACCCCGCTTGAGCAGGAAGCCCTCTGGCTCAGCCTGCAGGTCGCCTTCTGGTGCGTGGCCGTCTCGCTCGTCCCCGGCGTCGTGGTCGCCTGGGTGCTGGCGCGGCTGCGCTTTCCGGGCCGCACTCTGCTCGACGGCATCGTGCATCTGCCGCTGGTCCTGCCGCCCGTGGTGATCGGCTATCTGCTGCTGGTCGTGTTCGGCCGCCAGGGCCTGATCGGCGGACCGCTATACGACTGGTTCGGCATCTCCATCGCCTTCACCTGGCGCGGCGCGGTGATCGCCTCGGCCGTCGTCGCCTTCCCGCTGCTGGTCCGGGCCATCCGGCTGTCGCTCGAAGCGGTCGACCGCGGCCTGGAATCGGCCGCCCGCACGCTGGGGGCGAGGCCGTGGCGGGTCTTCCTCACCATCACACTGCCGCTGATGGCACCCGGCATCCTGACCGGGGTCATCCTCGCCTTCGCCCGCTCGCTGGGCGAATTCGGCGCCACCATCACCTTCGTCTCCAACATCCCGGGCGAGACCCGCACCCTGCCGCTGGCGCTCTACAGCGTGCTGCAGCGGCCCGGCGGCGACGAGGCGGCGATCCGGCTGGCGATCATCTCGATCGTTGTCGCCATCGCCGCCCTGGCCGCCTCTGAACTGCTGGCCCGGCGCCTGCGCCGACGTCTGGGATCGGCGCCGTGAGACGGGCATGCTGAGCTGGGACGTCGAGAAGCGCTTCGGCGATTTCGCGCTGGTGGCGAAGGGCACCGTGGCGGCGGGCGGCGTGCACGCGGTCTTCGGTCCGTCGGGGTCGGGCAAGTCGACCCTGCTGAACCTGCTCGCCGGCCTGTTGAAGGGCGAGCGCCAGAGCATCCGCCTGGGACAGCGCTGGCTGGCCGACAGCGGCCGCCGGCTGCACCTGCCGCCGGAGGCGCGCGCGCTGGGCCTCATCTTCCAGGACGGCCGCCTGTTTCCGCACCTCTCGGTGCGGCGCAACCTGACCTACGGCGCCCGCATGCGCCGGCTGGCTCCGGCCGCCACGCCATTCGACGAGGTAGCCGGTCTGCTCGGCCTCGCCCCGCTGCTCGAGCGCCGGCCGGGCGACCTCTCGGGCGGCGAGCGCCAGCGCGTGGCGATCGGCCGCGCGCTCCTGTCCGGCGCCGCGGCACTGCTGCTCGACGAGCCGCTGGCCTCGCTCGACCAGCCGCGCCGGGCGGAGGTGCTGCCCTATCTCGACCGGCTGCGCGCGACCAACGACATGCCGATGGTCTACGTCACCCACGCCGTCGACGAGGTGCTGCGCCTGGCCGATACGATCACGGTGCTGGACCAGGGCAAGGCCGTGGCCGAGGGCGGTGTGGCGGAGGTGCTGAACGCCCCCGCCACGAGGCGCTTCGTCCCCGGCCTGGCGGAGGAAACCGTCATCGATGCGCAGGTGCGCGAGATCGACCGGGTGAACGGTCTGGTCAGGGCGCGCGCCGGCGCCATGGCGCTGGCGCTGATGGGCAGCGGCCTGGCGCTCGGCAGCACGGTGCGCCTGCGTCTCGCCGCCCGCGATATCGCCGTGGCCACGGAACCGCCGCGCAACACCTCGGTCGTCAACATCCTGCCGGGTGTGCTGACCGCGCTGGAGCGGGACACGGAGGGCCGGGTGCATCTCGACCTCGACCTCGGCCTGCCGGTGCGCGCCATCATCACTGCCTCCTCCGCCGCCAGGCTCGCCCTCGCGCCCGGCCAGCCGATCCACGCCATGATCAAGGCCATCGCCGTCGACCGCGTGCGCGCCTGATCACCATCCCCGCAATCCCTGGAACCGCCATGACCGAGACCACCGACGACCTCAAGCGCAAGATCAAGTCACACCGACAGATCATTGTCTGGGCGCTGATATTCGGGCTCGGGATCGGCTTCTTCGCCGGCTTCTACCTGGGCACCTGGACGACCCAGCAGGCGGTGCTGGAAGGCATCTCCCCGATCACCGGCGACGAGCCGGAACCCGGCGGCGGCTAGACCGCGGCTGCATGTGAACAGCACTCCGTCGGGGCCGGTGGGTGTGCCTACGCCGGCACGTAGGTCAGCCTGATCACCGCGTCGCCGATCCGTTCGCTGGCCACCAGGCGCAAGGGCGGCCTCGGCCGGGCGAACAACGGCTTGCCGCCGCCGAGCACGACGGGATGGAGGTAGAGGCGATATTCGTCCACCAGGCCCAGCTCGGCCAGGCCCGCCGCCAGTTCCGGTCCGGAAACCTCGATCACCCCGTCGTGTTGCGCCTTCAGCCCGCGTATCGCCGCCTCGACCTCCCCCGCGACCAGAGTGGCGTTCGGGCCGACCGAGGTCAGCGTGCGCGACACCACCCATTTCGGTTTGCTGCGCCACGCCGCGGCATAGTCGCGTTCCGCCTCGCCCCACTCTTGATGCTCCTCGTCCCAATACCGCATCACCTCGTACATGCGGCGACCGTACACGCTGCCCGCCAGCCCCCGCACATCGTCGATGAAATGGCGAAAGAGCACCGGGTCGGGTGCAAACGCCATGTGGTCGACATAGCCGTCCAGCGACTGGTTCAATGCAAACACGAGCTTCGCCATGCGTGGTCTTCGCCTCCGCCAACACCCCTCAGTCTGCCGAGGGTATGGGCAAACGAGGCGGGCGACAATCCGGGTCGCTGCTCGCCAGGTCGCTGCTGGCCGGGTCGCTGTTGGCCGGGTCGCTGTCGGATTGCCGGCACCCCAGTCCCGAGGATGCCCGGAACGCGCGCCTCAGCCCGCGTCCCGGCTTGGGCAGAGCCAGGGATCGTCATCGCAGACCACGTCGCAGCTGGCGCTCGACAGCACCACGGTCTCGAGATCGTCCACCGGGAAGCGGTCGCGGCTGAAGACGATCACCCGGTCGAAAGTGACCGAGTGTCCGTCCACCGTGATGGCGCCGGGAAAATGCTGGTGGCCAAACAGCAGGCGCGGCGAGACGGCGACCACGTCGAGCCGCATGTCAGGCCCGTTGACATTGGTCACCGGCGCCCGCCAGCGCGGCATGGCCGTGCCGTCGCAGCCCGCGGTCAGCTCGATGTCCGCCAGGGACGGGTTCTCGACACCCGCGAACAGCCCGGCCGGCCAGTCCCAGCGCTCGCCTCCGGCGCCGACCGGCTGGAACGTCGCCTCGCCGATCAGCGGATTGGCGAAACCGAGCGAGGAGCCCAGCTCGAAGATGGTGATGGTGTCCGGCGCCGGCGGCTCCGATGGCGGCGTGAAGGGCATTCCGTCCACGGTCATCAGGATGACGCCGAGATCGACGCTCCATTCGTCGATCCAGAAGCCCTCGCCCACCGTGCCGAGCATGTCGCAGGTGTCCGGCGTGTCGTAGGCGATGCAATCGGCCGCCGCCGCCGTCGGCAGCGCCAGGCCGGCGGCCGCGATGGCGCATGCCAGGCGTCCGGGCCGCGGATCACGGCTCCGCTGATCTCGTGTCCGCATCTCGTTCTCCCCCTCTTTGCGGCGCGGGCCGGCGGGCGGGAGCGGTGCGTCCGGGCATCCCGCCCCGGCTCGCTGTCAGGAGAGGGTGACCGATCGGCAGCGGCGAGGCGAGTCCTCCCTTCGCAGATCCTGGGAAGGCTCGCCCCTTCTCCTCAGTCCAGATGTTCGTCCAGGAACGCCAGAAGCGCCTCCCAGGAGCCGCGATCGGCCTCGTTGTCGTAGTCGTTGCTGCCCCAGATCGTGAAGGAATGCCGGGCGCCGCCGAAGACCTGCGCGTCGTGCTCCACGCCGGCCTCGGTCAGGTGATCGAGAAGCGCCGCCAGGTCGGCCATGCCCGAGACCGGGTCGGCCGAGCCGTGCAGCAGCAGCATCGGCGCGCCGACGGCCGAGTAGTCCTGTCCCTCCGGCAGGCCGAGGCCGCCGTGGAAGCTGACGAAGCCGGCGGTCTCCGCCCCGGCGCGCGCCATCTCCAGCACCGCCGCGCCGCCGAAGCAGTAGCCGAGCACGACCACGTCCTCGGTCGCCCCGGGGATGTCCGCCGCCGCTTCGAGCGAGCCCATCAGGCGCTCGCGGAAGATCTCGCGGTCGCCGTAGAGCGCGCCGGTGAGCTGCTGATACTCCTCGACCGATTGCGGGTCCTCGGCCTGGCCGTAGAGGTCGACGGCGAAGGCGGTGTAGCCCAGCGCCGCCAGCATCTCCGCCCGGCGCATCTCGTAGTCCGTCAGCCCGTCCCAGTCGTGGATCAGGATCACCGTGCCGCGTGTCTCGGCGAGATCGGTGTTGCGTGCGACATAGCCCTCGAAGGCCGTGCCGGCGACGTCGTAAACGAAGGGCTCGCCGGCGATCTCGGCGGCGGCCGGCCGGTCCGTGGCGAGCGCGCCGAGCCCCGCAAGGCCGGCGATGGCGATCAGGCTGATGGGTCGTTGCAATGTCATGTCGGTTCCCTCCTTCTGACAGGCTGTGTACCGGTCGAGATAGGACGGCCGCGGCCCGCGTCCAGGCCGGCGTCGCCATCCGGGCCTGCCGCCGCCGGCCGCCCGGGGCCGGGCCGCCCGGGCGGATCCGCTAGTGCTCGGGATGCTTCAGCCGGGCCCGGTCCGGGTCGAAGGGATGGTTGCGGCCGGCCGCGACCAGCTCGCCGATCGCCGCCACCACCGCCTCGACCGGGATCGCGCGCATGTCCTCGCCGCCGCCGAAATCCCGCGCCCGCACTGCCTTCACCGGCGACACCCAGGGCAGGAAGCGGCGCGAATCGGTCGGCCCCGACAGGCTGACCATCGGCGTGCCGGCATTGGCCAGGAGATGGGCGATACCGGTGTCGTTGGCCACGGCCGCCGCCAGCCGCTCGCCCAGCGCGAAGGCCAGCATGGGGCCGCGGATCTCCGGCCGTCCGTCGGTCCGGTCGACCTCCGGAAACAGGGCCTCCGGCACTTCGGTGCGCAGGCGCTCGACCAGCGCCGCCTCGTCCGGGCCGATCATGAACACCGGCGTCCAGCCGCGCGCCGCGGCCTGCCGGGCGGCCTCGATGAAGCGGTCGAGCGGCCAGACCCGCCCCACCTCCGCGCCGAAGGGCGAGGCGCCGCAGCAGAAGCCGACATAGGTCGGCCCCTCGGGCAGCAACGCCGCCGCCACCTCCCGCAGCCCGGGATCGAGGTCGACCGCGCCCCGCCAGTCGGCCGGCCGGCCCGTCGCCACCTCGATCAGCTGCATGGCCCGGCCGACCCAGTGGCGGCTGCGCCTTGGGCGCCTGGCCGGCCGCCGGGTCAGGAAGAAGCCCGGCAGGCTGGTCACGTAGCGGTCGCATCGCAGGAACAGCCGGGTCAGCAGCACGTTGGCGACGGAGGTGCGGGTGTCCAGCACCAGGTCGTAGGGGCCGAGCGCGCGGATATTGGCGATCGCCCGCCGGCGCGGCTTCTCGATCCCGGCATGCTGGATCACCCGGGCCAGCAGCGGGCCCAGCAGCGGCTTCGCCGCCCCGGCGGCCGAGGTGCCCTCGCTGACGATCAGGGTGATCTCGCAGCCCGGAAAGGCGCGGTGCAGCGCCCGGTAGAACGGCAGCTTGTAGACGCCGTTGCCGAGCGATTCGCGCGATTCCAGGACGGCGATGCGCGTGGGCGTGGTCAATCCGGTCTCCCCTCGTTTGCGCGACGTCGGCCCGTTCCCCCAACGCCAGGCCTGCGCCGGGCCGGCGCCCGGCCGACACGGGCCCGGCCGGTTCCCGCGGGCCGTCGCCTAGTAGACATTGTCCGCCGCCTGCGCAATATGCCCCGTCAGCCGCGGCCGGCCGGTCGCGGCGCCGAAGGCAGGTCGGAGACAGTCATGGCGGTCCTGGTGCCCGTTTCCTGGGGCGAGCTTCTCGACAAGATCACCATCCTGGAGATCAAGGCCGAACGCATCGCCGACCCGGCCAAGCGGCGCAACGTCCGCACCGAACTCGACGCCCTCACCCGCGTCCGCGACGAGGGCCTGGCCAAGACCGGTGTGCGGTTGATTGCGGAGGCGGACGGTCAGGCTGGCGCAGAGACGGGTGCGCGGGAAGGCGCAGGATCAGGCGCACAACCAGGCGTTCAGGCCGCGCCCGACCACCCTTCCCGGGTGGCGGATCTGGTCGCCGGCCTGAAGCGCGTCAACGAGACGCTCTGGGACACCGAGGACGCCATCCGCGCCTGCGAGGCCCGCCAGGACTTCGGCCCCACCTTCATCGCGCTGGCCCGCCGCGTCTACGTCACCAACGACGACCGCGCCGCCAAGAAACGCGAACTCAACGACCTGCTGGGCTCGGAGCTCGTGGAGGAGAAGAGCTATGAGGCTTATGGGGTGGGGGGGTGAACGGGGGTTGGGAAAAACTTGCCTCCTGGATCGAGCACAATGCGAAATTGAGATCGGTGTGCGACGACCAGCTACTTGTTTCACCAATCCTGAAGGACCGAAATCGAAAAGTATTGGCGCCTATCGATTGCGGTGTACTCAGTGCGCTTCACACAGTTTATTTATGTGCCTGTTGCCATGGTGGCTATGTCATCGAGGCTGCCGCGATTGTAAGCTGTCCATCTTGCATCACCATGCGCCGTCGGGATTATCCAGCGAATGGAATGCGTCGTTCCTCGGCGAGCTTGACCGCCTAATTTCGACCGTCCGACGCGTAGAAGTGTAGAACACCTACAATCCCCACATGACTCTACTCACTCTCAATTTCAGAGGGCTGATCAGGGCTATCCGACAAGTGCCGTCTTGAGCGTGGGGATATCATCCAGAACGAAGTCGACGAACGCCGCGATTCGCGGAGTCTTGCGGAGATCTGGTGGAGTGAGCAGGTACCAACTGCGCGTAAGTGCCTCGACAGGCGGCACGACCTGGATCAGGGTATCCTCCGCGTCACCAAGAGTTGTGGGCAGCGGCGCGACGCCGAGGCCAGCTCTCACAGAAGCCACGGCCCCCAGCATGCTGGAACTGCGGGTGACGATCCGCGCGCCGGGGACTGCACTTGGCAGCCACTGCGCAACGCGGTGATTCTCCATGATTCCATCGAATCCGATCATGGCGTGGGTCGCCAGATCAGCAATGTCCGTTGGCCGACCGTGTTTCTGGATGTAGCTCCTGCTGGCATAAACAGCCCATACGGAGTCACAGATCTTTCGACCTACAAGGCACTCATCCACCGGCTCACCTGAACGAAAGGCAACATCCGCTTCGCCTTTGGCGAGATCGAGATATCGGTCGCTAGTGAGGAACTCGACGGTCAAATCGGGGTACCGACAGTGAAAGCGGTCGAGTAGGCCACTCGCGGCGATGCGGGCCACCGTCGGCTCAGGACAGGTCAAGCGAATGGAGCCTTTCAGGTCGAGCTTCAATGCGCCGATCCGCCTTTCCAGATTTTCCACGGCTGCGTCAACCGCAATGACGTTGTCAATCAGCGCCTCACCCAGTTCGGACAGGCGGTATCCGGAGGGTCGCCGCCTGACGAGACTCAAGCCGATGCATCGTTCAAGTTCGAGAAGCCTGCGGTGAACGGTGGACTGGTTCACGCCGAGGGCCCTGGCCGCGGCGAGCGTGCTTCCGTGTCGTGACACCGCGATGAGATGGCGCAGATCGTTCCAGTCGAACATGGCGCCCATTATGCACTCCTGCGCAGTCCTTTTGCAGACTCGCTGCTGCCGCCAGCGCCTGGCGGGCGCTAACCTGTCTGTCTATGCAAAGGGAGGAAACCAATGCACGAGATTTGTGATGTCGACACCATGATCGCCGCCCTGGCAGTTGGCGCGACGCGTAGTGCTCAGACCGAAGGACTGGCCAAGCTAATGCCACTCCACAGAGAGCTCGTGAATGGAATGCCGGCGGTAAACGAGCAGGAAGTCCGGGTATTGTTCGCCACGCTGCTTCCGGGTGATGTGACGCCCTATCACTCGCACCGGCATCCGGTGACAGTTTTCGTGCTTGAAGGTTGCTTCACGCTTGATCTCGACGATCGAGAACCTGTCGACATCGGAGCCGGCCAGGTCTTCGTGGAGCCCGCCGGCGTCAACATGACTGGGAGGAACAAGGGCGACATACCGACCCGCATGGCGCTGTTTTATGTTTGCGAACCCGATGAGCCGTTTGCGGAACTGGCGCGCCCTGCAGGACTCGAACCTGCGACCGTCGGCTTAGAAGGCCGGTGCTCTATCCAGCTGAGCTAAGGGCGCGGCGCCTGGTTGGGCCCGGGGAGCTGCCCGGGAACTTGCCTGGGGGACTGCCCGGGGGACTGGCCCGGCGGGCCGGCGGTTATTGCGGTCTCGGCTTGAAGTTGTCGGCGTAGTTGCGGGGCACGACGCGGCGCTGGTGCGGCATCTCGACGACATAGTCGATGTTCCGGCGCCGGGCGAAGGTCTCCGCCTCCTCGCGCGTGTCGAAGCGGATGTGGATCTGGTTGAGCGTGTCGCCGGAGCTGATCCAGCCCATCAGCGGCTCGGGCCGGCGCGGCGTCTCGGGCTCGTATTCCAGCAGCCAGTGGTCGCTCTTGCCCCGGCCGGACTGCATGGCCGTCTTGCTCGGCTGGTAGATGCGTGCGCGCATGGGTCTCGTCGTTCGCCGTCCGCGGGACGGGCGGCCCCGCCCCCTCTCGAGGCTGAGATGTGGCACAGGAAGGGGGTGAAGACAAGCCGGCAGGGGATCCCTGCCTGCCTCCGGTACGGGGTGTCACCCCTGTCTCCGGTACGGGGTGTCACCCCTGTCTCCGGGCCGTACAGGCGGCGGCTGGTCGGGGCGGACGGATTCGAACCGCCGACCCTCTGCTCCCAAAGCAGATGCGCTACCAGGCTGCGCTACGCCCCGACCGTGCCGCCGGACTTCCCCGGCGGCTGGCTCGCCATGTACACCAGAGCCGGCGACCGGGGCAACGCCTACGCGTCGCCACCGGCGGCCGGCGAGGACCGCGCGCCGCGCCCATCCGGTCGCGCGGGCCCTTCCTTTCCGCCGCCCACCGGACTACCTCTTGTCGGCCAATCCCCTCCCCGCGACCGCAACCGCCGACAGCAGCCGATGACCACCCGCTCCCTCTTCCTGCCCGACGCGCTCTACGCCTACATGCAGGCCGTCGGCGTGCGCGAGACGCCGGTGCTGGCGTCCCTGCGCGAGACCACCACCGCCCTGCCCCAGGCGCACTACCAGATCGCCCCGGAGGAGGGGCAGATCCTGGCCTTCCTGGTGGAGCTGACCGGCGCCCGGCGGATCCTCGACATCGGCACCTTCACCGGCTACAGCGCGCTGGTCATGGCCGCCGCCGCCGGCCCGGACGGCCGGGTCGAGAGCTTCGACGTCAGCGAGGACTTCACCGCGATCGCGCGCCAGGCCTGGGCGGCGGCCGGCGTGGAGGACCGCATCCGCCTCACCCTGGGGCCGGCGGCCGACAGCCTCGACCGGCTGATCGCGGCGGGCGGCGCCGGCGCCTACGACCTCGCCTTCATCGACGCCGACAAGGAGAGCTACGACCGCTACTACGAGCAGGCGCTCACCCTGCTCCGACCCGGCGGGCTGATCGGTGTCGACAACACGCTGTGGCGCGGCCGGGTCGCCGATGCCGACGACCGCCGCGCCAAGACCGAGAGCTTCCGGGCCTTCAACGCCAAGCTGCATGGCGACGCCCGGGTCTCCCTCGCCCTGCTGCCGGTGGGCGACGGCCTGACCCTGGCATGCAAGCGCCCCGTGGACTGACCGCGACCCGCGCAAGGCCCGCCGATCACGAAAAATCGAAGGGAAGCCAAGCGGTTCGTGCTTGGCGCGACTCGGGGCGGGGCGCCTATACTGCGGGCGATCGGGACGCCTCCTCCTGACATTTGGAACCGCCGTCATGGCACAGGGTCTTTTGGGTACCGTTTCCGCCGCGTCCGGCCTGGTCGCGGGCGCCTGTCTCGTCGCCGCCGTCTCCGCCCCCGTCTCTGCCCTGGCCGAGGCCGTCGACACCTCGGAATGCCCGATCCGCTCGCGCGTCATCTCCTATCTGGCGGAGGCCTATGACGAGGCGCCGATCGCCATCGGCATGGCCAACAATGGCGACCTGATCGAGATCCTCAACAATCCCAGCGGCGGCACCTGGACCATCCTGGTGACCAGTCCCGAGGGCCGCTCCTGCCTGGTGGCGGCCGGCCGCGACCTGGAACTGCTCGAGACCTACCAGGCGCTGACCGACGAGACGTCCTGAGCGGTCCTGTCGGGCGTCGTCCTTGCCCGGGTCACTCCCCCGTGCCGAGCAGGTCGTGGCCGACCAGGTCGCCGGCCTCGATGCCGAGGTCGTCCGCCGTGCCGCCGAGGATTTCCAGCACCGCCACCGCCGGCGCGGTCGAGCGGTGGGTGTCGGGCCCGCGCGCGGCGTTGAAGGGCCGCGTCTCCTCGGCGATGTTGACGATGCGCCCGTCGGCGCCGATGAACACCATGTCGAGCGACAGGAAGGTGTTCATCGTCCAGAAGGACCGTGGCGCCGCCTCGTCGAAGACGAACAGCATGCCCTGGTCGGCCGGCATCTCGCGCACATACATCAGCCCGAAAGCCTGGTCGGACGGTTCCAGCGCCAGCTCGATGTCGAAGTCGTGCCGCGTGCCGTCAGCGGTCTCTATCCACAGCGTGTCGCGGGCATAGTCCGGCCGCTCGGCAGGCTGCGCCTGTGCTGACGCTGCAAATGAGAAAACCGCGATAAAGACCGGCAGGATCTTGAAAAAATGGCGCACGGGGTATCTCCGCTTCTGGCGATGGCGAGGGCCCATCCTAGCCCATGGATCAGGCCATCACCATACCGGCCAGTTCGGCGATTTCGGGGCGGACGGGCCCGTCGCGCGGGCTGTCGGCGAGCGTGGTGAACCAGTGCTCCGGCGGGTTGCGGCCGGCCGACCGCGACCAGCTCAGCGCCCGCAGCACCGCCTCCGCCGCCGGCGCCAGGGGGGCCGTCGGGTCAAGCCCGTTCAGCACCGCCCAGACGCCAGCCCAGCAGCGCGCCACCGACCAGGGATTGTAGCCGCCGCCGCCCAGCACCAGCAGCCGCGGCGCCAGCCCCGTCAGCGCCGCCACCATGGCCCAGTGCGCCCGGTTGGAGAGCGCCAGCCTCGAGAGCGGGTCCTCCGCCAGCGCGTCGGCGCCGCATTGCAGCACGATCGCCGCCGGCCGCACGCGCCTGACCAGGGGCAGCACCACGCGGTCGCGCAGATGCGCCATCTCGCTGTCGTTGAAGCCGGGCGGCACCGGCAGGTTCACCGCCTGGGTCCACGCATTCTCGCCAATGAGGCCGGTGCCGGGCCAGCGCCCGGCCTCGTGGATTGAGACGGTCCACACCCTGGCCTCCCCGGCCATGGCGATCTCCACGCCGTCGCCGTGATGGGCGTCGATGTCGATGTAGACGACGGGCGCGATGCCGCGGTCGAGCAGGGCCAGGATGCCGAGCACCGGATCGTTGAAGTAGCAGAAGCCCGAGGCCCGGTCGCGCCGCCCGTGATGGGTGCCGCCGGCCGGGCTGTGCACGATGCCGCCGCCGGCCAGCAGGTCGGCCGCCAGGATGGAGGCACCGCAGGCGGTCGCCGGTCGGCTGAAGATCTCGCCGAAGGCCGGGTTGCCCATCCGGCCCAGCTGGTAGCGCTCGCCATCCGCGGGGCTGACCCGCTGCTCGCGCTCGGCCCGCTGCACGGCCGCCACATAGGCCGGGTCGTGGAAGCGGGCGAGCTGGTCCGGCGTAGCCATCGGGCTCACCACATACTGCTTCTCGGGCAGCCAGCCCTGGGCGCGCACCAGGTCCAGCACCGTGGAGACCCGCGGGATCGCCAGCGGGTGCTTGGAGCCGTAGGTGGAGCGGCGATAGATCTCGCTGCCGATGAGAAGCGGTCGGGCGGCCATGGTCCGCCATCAGCTAGTGGACCGATGGGAGCCGGTCAATCGCCGGCGTTGACATGGGCGCCGACCGGGTCCATGTCTTCGGCAGCCTTGCTGGGGTGTCCGGTGTTGCCGGGCTGAGAGGGCGGTCGCGAACCGCCAAACCCATCGAACCTGATCCGGTTAATGCCGGCGGAGGAATGTTCAAGGCGTCCACGCGAAAGCCCGATGCGGTTCCCCGTGGATCCCTCCTCCGCCAGTCTGGAGGAGTGATGACAACGCCCATGCGAACCGCCCTGCTCACCGCCGTCGCCGCCCTCGCCACGACGCCGGCCCTGGCGGCCGACCTCACGATCTACACCTATTCCAGCTTCGTCAGCGAATGGGGCCCCGGCCCGGCGATCGAGAGCGGCTTCGAGGAGCGCTGCGGCTGCGATATCGATTTCGTCTCGGCCGATGACGGGGTGGCCATCCTGTCGCGTCTCCGCCTGGAGGGCGAGGCGAGCCCGGCCGACGTCGTGTTGGGCCTCGATACCAACCTGATCGCCGCGGCAGTGGCCGAGGGCGTGGTCCAGCCGCACGGCCTGGACACCGGCGGCTACGATCTGCCCGTCGCCTGGACCGATCCGAACTTCGTGCCCTTCGACTGGGGCTATTTCGCCTTCGTCTACGACAGCCAGGCGATCGCCGAGCCGCCGGAGAGCCTGCGCGCGCTGGTCGAGGACAGCACGGCGGAAATCCTGATCCAGGACCCGCGCACCAGCACCCCAGGCCTCGGCCTGCTGTTGTGGATGCGGTCCGTCTTCGGCGACGAGGCGGAGGCGATGTGGACCGAACTCGCGCCCCGCATCGTCACCGTCACCAGCGGCTGGTCGGAGGCCTATGGCCTGTTCCTGGAGGGCGAGGCGCCGATGGTGCTGAGCTACACCACCTCGCCCGCCTATCACCGCATCGCCGAAGAGACCGAGCGCTACCAGGCGGCGGTGTTCGAGGAAGGCCACTACCTGCAGATCGAGGTCGCCGGCATCGCCGCCGGTGCCGACGACGTCGACCTCGCCCGCGACTTCCTCGCCTACCTGACCGGACCGGAGGCGCAGGCGGCGATCCCGACGACCAACTGGATGTATCCCGTGGTGATGCCCGAGGGCGGCCTGCCGGAGGGCTTCGACGCACCGCCGGAGACCCCGTCCCTGCTGACGGCGCCGGAGGTGGTGCACGACAACCGCGGCGCCTGGGTCGACGAATGGCTCAGGGCGCTCAGCCGCTGACCCTGTCGGGATGGCGCACCCGCTGGGCCGGTACCGCCCCCGGCCTGGCGGTGATCGGCGTCCTGCTCGCCGTGCTGGCGACAGGGCTCTGGGCCCTGCTGTCGGTCGCCGCGCCGACGGGGACGCTGCGCCTGGATGCCTATGTCGGCGGCGTGGTGGTCTTCTCGCTGGTTCAGGGCGCGCTCTCCGCCCTGCTCAGCGTCGGCCTCGCCGTGCCGGTGGCCCGCGCCCTTTTCCGCCGTGGCGACTTTCCCTTGCGCACTCTCCTCGTCCGGCTGATGGGCCTGCCCATGGTGGTGCCGACCATCGTCGGCGTCATCGCCATCGTAATCCTGTTCGGCCGGCAGGGCTGGCTGAACCAGGCCTGGGGGGCGCTGGGGTTCGGCGGCCGCATCGACATCTACGGCCTGCACGGCATCCTGCTCGCCCACCTCTTCTTCAACCTGCCCTTCGCCACGCGGCTGATCCTTTCCGGCCTCGCCACCATCCCGCAGGCGCAATGGCGCCAGGCGAGCCAGCTCGGCCTGACGGGCTCCCAGGTGCTGCGCTGGATCGAGTACCCGGTGCTGCGCGAGGTGATCCCGGGCATCCTCGGCATCGTCTTCCTGCTCTGCTTCACCAGCTTCGCCATCGTTCTCGCCCTAGGCGGCGGGCCGCCCAACGCGACGCTGGAGGTGGCGATCTACCAGGCGCTGCGCTTCGAGTTCGATGTCGGCCGGGCCGCCCAGCTCGCCGGTATCCAGCTCGTCGTCTGCCTCGGGGTCTACGCCGCCATCCTGCGACTGGGCCGTCCCGTGGAGAGCGACCTTGCCGCGACCGCCGCGGTGCGGCGTCCCGATGCCGACACCGGGATGGCGCGCCTCGTCGACACCATGGCCATCGGCCTGGCGTTGCTCCTGCTTCTCGGACCACTGCTGGCACTCGCCTCGCGAATCGCCGCCGGGCCGCTCATCGACGTGCTGGCGAGCTACGCCCTGTGGGCGGCGACGGGGCGCAGCCTTGCCGTCGGTGCCACCGCCGGCCTGTTGTCGCTCGCCGCTGGCTGGGGCATCCTCACTGCCGCCAGGGCGCTGCGCCAGGTGCACGGCCGGCCGGGTCTGGCCCGCGCCGCCGAACTGACCGGCTCGATGATCCTCGTGGTGCCGCCCATGGTGCTGGGTGCGGGCCTGTTCCTGGCCGTGCGCGACTGGGTCGACCCCTTCGCCGCCGGCCTGCTACTCGTCGTGCTCGTCAATGCCGGCATGGGGTTGCCCTTCATCATCCGCATCCTGGGACCGGCGCTCGACCGCGCCGGACGCCGCTATGGCCGGCTCGGCGAGAGTCTCGGGCTCCGGCGCTGGCACCGCTTCGTCTATGCCGACTGGCCGGAGGTCCGCGCCTCGGCCGGGCTGGCGCTGGCCCTGGTGACCTGCCTCTCCTTCGGCGATTTCGGCGTGATCGCGCTGTTCGGCAGCAGCGACACCGCCACCCTGCCGTTCCTGCTCTACGAGCGCATGGGCGCCTACCGCATGGACCAGGCCGCGGTGGTCGCCGGCTGGCTGCTGGCCCTGTGCGTCCTCCTGTTCGTCGCCGTCGAGCGGCTGGTGGGTGGCCGTGAGCGGCGCTGACCCCCGCGGCCCGGCCGGCATCGCGCTGAAGGGCGTGCGCTATGCCTACGAGGCGATGGAGATGGTTTTCGACCTCTGCATCGCCGCCGGCACGGTGACTGCTGTGCTCGGCCCCTCGGGTGCCGGCAAGTCGACGCTGCTCAACCTGGTGGCCGGCTTCGATCGCCCGGATGCCGGCACCATCGCCATCCTCGGCCGCGACATGGCCGACGTGCCGCCCGGCGCGCGGCCGGTGACGAGCGTCTTCCAGGAAGGCAATCTCTTCCCGCATCTGCCTGTCTGGCGCAACGTGGCGCTCGGCATCACCAGGCACCGCCGCCTCCGGCCCGAGGAGCAGGCGCGCCTCGACCAGGCTCTGGAACGGGTCGGTCTGGCGGATCTGGGCCAGCGGCTGCCCGCCGAGCTATCCGGCGGCGAGCGCCAGCGCGTGGCGCTCGCCCGCGCGCTGGCCAGGCGGCGCCCGGTGCTGCTGCTGGACGAACCCTTCGCCGCGCTCGACCCGGGCTTGCGCGCCCGCATGCTCGACCTGGTTTTCGCGCTGCAGGCGGAGCACGCGCTGACCGTGCTCCTGGTCAGCCACCAGCCGGGGGAGCTGGTTGACCGGGGCATCGACGTGATCTTCCTGGACGACGGCAAGGTGATGTTTCACGGGCCGATGGCCGAACTCCGCCAGTCCGCCGCCGGACCCGCGCTCGCGCGCTATCTGGGCGACTGACGCAGCGCCGCTGCCGAGCGTCGGTTCCGGCACCTCTCCATTGCCCGCCGCCGGCGAGGCCCTATAGTGTCGGGCCACGAGAGCCGAGCCCGAACCCGAGGTCGAGGACCAGTCAGAAACCCATGGCCATCAAATCCATCCTCTTGCACATGGCGCCGGATCCCAGCCGCGAAACCCGCCTGAATACCGCGCTCGGCCTCGCCCGGCGCTTCGAGGCGCATCTGCATATCGTCTACATGACCAAGCCGATCCACCTGCCGGCGCAGATCACCGGCCGCGGTGCCTCGTCCGCCTTCCTCGCCGAAGCGGCGGAGATCGCCCGCGAGAAGGCGCGCGAGGTGGAGGAATGGCTACGGGAGACCTGCGATGCCGCGGGGGTTTCCTGGCAGATGGAGATCGCCGAGGGTGACCATAACGAGGAGCTCGCCGCCTTCGGACACTATGCCGACCTGATCATCGTCTCGAAGGATCATGGCATCACCTTCGAGGACTATATCGGCCTGCACAAGCCGGACGAACTCCTGATGATCGCCACCGCTCCGGTGCTCATGCTACCGAAGGGGGAGGCCAGCCCGCCGCCTGTCGGCAAGCGCATCCTCGTGGCCTGGAAGGACTGCAAGGAAGCGGCCCGCGCGGTGCGCGACAGCCTGCACTTCCTGCAGCAGGCCGAAGCCGTCTTCGTCTTCAGCGCCGACGAGGCCCATCACCGCTTCGAGGGTGGTCGCAAGCTGGTCGCCTATCTGGCGCGGCACGGCATCGAGGCCGAGCCCCTGAGCGATGTCGGTGACCACCAGATCGGCGACACCGTCCTCTCCTACGCCGAGGATCATCGGTGCGACCTCCTGGTCATGGGCGCCTATGGGCGTCCCCGCTGGCGGGAGATCGTCTGGGGCGGTGTCACCCACAAGGTGCTGTCCAACGCCAAGATCCCGCTTCTGCTGTCGCATTGAGGGCGCGCGCGCCGCATCCCGCGGCCGTCGTCAGATGAAGAAGATAAGCGTCACCAGCGCGAAAAGCGGCATCAGGATCAGGATCGACCAGACCATGAAGCCGAAGAAGCTGGGCATGGGCACGCCGCGCTCCTGGGCGATGGCGCGCACCATGAAGTTTGGCGCGTTGCCGATATAGGTGACCGCACCCATGAACACCGCGCCGGCGGAGATCGCGATCAGCGTCAACGTCATCTCGTTCATCAGCACCTCGGCATTGCCGCCGGCGGTGTTGAAGAAGACGAGGTAGGTGGGGGCGTTGTCGAGGAAGCTCGACAGGATGCCGGTCAGCCAGAAATACATGGCGTTGTGCGGCTCCCCGCCGGAGGAGACGAGCGAGACGACGGCGCCGAGCGCACCGTCCTCCCCGGACCGCAGGATGGCGATTGCCGGGATGATGGTGACGAAGATGCCAGCAAACAGCTTGGCCACCTCGACGATCGGGAACCAGGAGAAGCCGTTGCGCCGCCGGCTCTCGTTCTGCGTGAGATAGAGCGACAGCAGCGCGACGCCGATCAGCAGCAGATCGCGCGCCAGGTTCTGCAACTGGACATGCGTGCCCAGCACCACGAACTCGACCCCCGGGCGCCAGACGCCGCTCAGCAGCACGGAGGCAACGATCCCACCCAGCAGGATGAAATTGAAGGATCCCTCGAGGCCGAGCTTCTCGACCCGATCGTCCTTCAGCGATTCCCGCGCTGCGCCGCCCTCTCGGGTGAAGAGCACGGTGTCGAGGACGAAATAGGCGACCAGCAGGATCACCGAGACGATGATCATCGGCAGCAGCAGATGGGTCGTCGGCCAGAAGAACGAAACGCCCTGCAGGAAGCCCAGGAACAGCGGCGGGTCGCCGAGCGGCGTCAGCGAGCCGCCGATATTGGCCACCAGGAAGATGAAGAAGACCACCGTGTGGACCTTGTAGCGCCGGTGCTCGTTGGCATTCAGCAGCGGCCGGATCAGCAGCATGGCCGCCCCCGTCGTGCCCATCCAGCTGGCCAGTACCGTGCCGATCAGCAGGATGCCGCCATTCACGACCGGCGTGCCCTTCAGCGTGCCGGTGACACGGATGCCGCCGGCCACGGTGAACAGGGAACCGAGCAGGATGATGAAGGGGATGTATTCGAGCAGTGCCGCATGGGCCAGTTGCTCGATCGCCAGCATGACGCCGAAGAGAGCGGCGAACGGCACCAGGAAGGCGGCCGCCCAGAAGAACGAGACCTTGCCGAAGTGGCGGTGCCAGAAATTCGGGATGATCAGCGGCATCAGCGCGATCGACAGCAGCATGCCCACGAAGGGCACGATCCAGATCAGGCCGAGCCGGCTGCCGTCGACGCCGTGGGCTTCCTCGCCGTCATGGCCGGCCGCATCGCCATGATCGTCGGCGTCGTCGGCAGGCGCCTCGATTGCCTCCCCGGCGGCGGTCTCACCCGCACCGGTCTGCTGTGCCCAGCTCGGTCCGGCGCCACCAAGAGCGGCGAGCAGCCCGAGAGCGAGACAGGCGACCAGGACGAGGCGGACCAGGATCGACGGACGCAGCGCTAACGCCAAGGCAATGCTCCCCAGAGGCAAGGCCGAGTTCGCCGCGTCGATATCGCCTGCGGCAGGGACCGGCGGGATGAAGGTGGGTTGGGCGTAGTCCAAGCGTCCGCGCCGATCAACCCCGGACTGGCGACCGGGCGATATAGCCGCTGGTGAGGCTGGAATCAAACCAAACAGCCACATTGGGGCTGGCCATGAAGTGGTATTACCGTCATATACCGTATCGTGGAAGGATACGCAGGCCGGTCGTGCAAGAATGGACCTGCGTCACCACTGAACAGACAGGGAGAAGCGTAATGAAGCCCATCGTCGGCGCCGCCATGGGGGCGGCCCTGATTACTGGTCTGGCCGTTGCCGGCAGCCAGCCGGCCAGCGCGCAGGACGACCAGTCCTTCATCCTGGCCACCGCCGGCACCGGCGGCACCTACTATCCCGTCGGCGTCGCCATCGCCACCTTGATCTCCGTGCGGGTCGAACCGCAGCACGGCATCGGCATGTCCGCCATCACCTCCGCCGGGTCGGGCGAGAATATCCGCCTGTTGCGCGAGGACGAGGTGCAGTTCGCCATCCTGCAGGGGCTCTTTGGCGCCTATGCCGCCGCCGGCGAGGGTCCGATCGCCGAGGACGGCCCGCAGGAGCACCTGCGTTCGGTCTCCATGCTCTGGCCGAATGTCGAGCATTTCGCCATCCGTTCCAGCTTCGTGGACACCGGCACCATCGCCGACTTCGTGGCCATGGAAGGCGAGAGCTTCGCCATCGGCGCGCGCAACTCGGGCACCGAGGGCTCGAACCGCTACCTGATCGAGCAGCTCGGCATCGCGGATCCGGACAGCTACTACAACCTCGCCTTCATGGGCTACGCGCCGTCCGTGGACGCCTTCCAGAATGGCGAGCTGAATGCGGTCAACATCGCCGCCGGCCCGCCGGTCGGTGCCTACACCCAGCTCGCCGCGGCGGTCGGCGACGAGGTGGTGCTGCTCGGCTGGACGCCGGAACAGGTGGCCGAGGTCAACCAGATCTATGACGGGCTCTACTACGAGTACGTCATCCCGGCCGACACCTATCCCAACCTGTCGGCGGACGTGACCACGGTCGCGCAGCCGAACTTCCTGGCGGTGCGGGCGGATGTCGACGAGGAGGCGGTCTACCTGATCACCCGGGCGATGTACGAGAACCTGCCCTTCCTGCAGAACATCCACCCGGCGACGGACGCCATGTCGCTCGATTCGGCGATCTCCGGGCTGCCGCTGCCGCTGCATCCGGGCGCGATCCGTTACTACGAGGAAGCAGGCCTGACGATCCCGGACCGCCTGCGTCCCTGACGTCTGCGCCCGCCGTCTCGCCAGCCGTCCGCTCCGGTAGGACGGCGATGGGACGATCGGGCATGAACGCAATCGCCGAGGCCGCGGAGTCGGGGCCGGCGCGCGGCGGGACCGGACGGTCCCATCCCGCGCCGCGACCGTCTTCGCGGCACCGGCCCTTTCCGATTCTCGAGGAATGACCAGCCAGCCGTCCGCCTCCACCGGCCAGACGCCAAGCGCCGGACAGCAGGCCCTGGCCGAGGCGGAGATCGACTACACCGCCGTGGCCCGGCCCATGCCGCGGGCGCTCAAGCTCGCGGTCTTCGTCGCCGCGATACTGGCCGCCTGCTGGCATGTCTATGCCAACACCATCGGCCTGGTGTCGGAACTGCTGCGCAACGTCGTGCACTACGTGACCTTCGGCGTGCTGGCTGCCCTGGTCCTGCCGATGCTCCGGCCGCAGGGCGGGCCGGGCCGACCCAGCCACCGCGACCGCCTGGTGCTGCTGATCGATATCGCCCTGGCGCTGCTGACGATCTTCGTCTCGGTCTACATCCTGGTGCGCGAACGCGACCTTTCCGGCCGCTCCTTCACCAGCTGGCTCGATTTCGCGGTGACGATCGCCGCCATCCTGCTGATCCTCGAATATGCCCGCCGGGCGACCGGCATCACCATCCCGATCCTGATCGCCGTGGTGCTCGGCTACATTTTCTGGTGGGGCCAGTTCATCCCCGGTGCGCTGGGCTTCAGCGGCCTGTCGATCGAGACCATCCTGCAGCGCTCCATCTACGGCGAAGACGGGATGTTCGGCACCATCGCCACGATCTCGGCCACCTATGTCTTCATGTTCATCCTGTTCGGCGCCTTCCTGGTGCGCTCGGGAGCGGGCGAGTTCATCATCCAGTTCAGCCGCGCCATCGCCGGCCGGGTCACCGGCGGCCCCGGCTTCGTCGCGGTGATCTCTTCCGGGCTCACCGGCACCATCTCCGGTTCGGCCATGGCCAACACGGTGCAAACCGGGGTGATCACCATCCCGCTGATGAAGCGCAGCGGCTTCCCGCCGAAATTCGCCGCCGGGGTGGAGGCCTCGGCATCGACCGGCGGCCAACTCATGCCGCCGATCATGGGGGCCGGCGCCTTCGTCATGGCCAATCTGACGGAGATTCCCTATTTCGACATCGTCGCCGTCTCGGTCCTGCCGGCGCTGATGTTCTTCGGCGGCATCGCCTTCAATGTGCGCATCGTCGCCAAGAAGCACCGGCTGACGGCGATGGACGACGAGACGCCGCGCCTGCGCGAGGTGCTGAAGCTGGGCGCCCTGCCCTTCGCGCTGCCCATCGCCGTGCTGATCGGCCTGCTGATCGCCGGCTTCACGCCGGTCTACGCCGCTGGTTACGCCATCCTCTCCGTCATCGTGTCGAGTTGGCTGACGCCGAACCGAATGGGCCCGACGGCGATCGCCGAGGCCATCATCTTCGGCATGAAGAACATGATCCTGACCGCCGTGCTGCTGCTGGGCGTCGGCCTCATCGTCATGGTGCTGACCACGACGGGGCTGGGCAACACCTTCTCGCAGCTGATCACGCAGTGGGCGGGCGGCAGCCTGATCATCGCCATCGTGCTGGTGGCCGTGGCTTCGCTGCTGCTCGGCATGGGCCTGCCGGTGACGGCCGCCTATATCGTGCTGGCGACATTGTCGGCGCCGGCCCTGCGCGACCTCATCGTCAACGGCCAGGTGCTCGACGCGCTGATGGTCCAGGACGTGCCACAGAGCCTGGCGACCGTGTTCATGCTGTTCAACGCGGAATCGCTGGTGCCGCTGGCGCAATCCTACGGCATCACCATCGCGCCCGAGACGGCGGCGGAGCTCGTCGCGGCGGTCCAGGCTGGCGGCGCCCTGACGGCGCAGCAGGCCGCGACCGTGGTCGAGCTCATGCGCATCCCTGACATCGCCATGATCGCCGCCAACGTGCCGGAGGAACTGCTGTCGCCGGCCGCGGTGCTGGCCGCGCTCCTGTCGGCGCACATGATCATCTTCTGGCTGAGCCAGGATTCCAATGTCACGCCGCCGGTCTGCCTGACCGCCTTCGCTGCCGCCGGCATCGCCGGCACCCACCCGATGGCGACGGGCATCACCGCCTGGCGCATCTCCAAGGTGCTCTACATCGTGCCGCTCCTGTTCGCCTACACCCCGCTGCTCTCGGGCGATGTCGGGGTGGCGCTGTCGATCTTCGCCTTCGGCATGCTCGGCATCTATGCCCTGGTCGCCGCCATGGAGGGGCATGCCGAGGCGCCGATCTCCTGGCCCATGCGGTTCGTCATGGCCGCCATCGGCGTGGCCCTGCTGTGGCCCAGCAGCGTGTGGATCAACCTCGCCGGCAGCGCATTTCTCGTTGCATTCATGGTGGTCAACATCATGTCCGACCGGCGCCTTGCGGCCCGACCGGCAGCCGGATAGCCTTCAAGGCGTCAACGGCACATCCCGATTCAGCATCGCTTCGGCGGTGCCATGCCCGCCCGTGCGGTGAAGGAGACAGGTCATGGAGATGACCGGACATCGACTGATCCCGGCCGATCGCGAGACGGTCTGGAAAGCCCTGAACGACCCGGAGATCCTCAAGGCGTCGTTGCCCGGCTGCGAGGAGATCGTCAAGACCTCCGACACCGAGATGACGGCGAAGCTGACCGCCAAGGTGGGCCCGGTGAAGGCGAAATTCACCGGCGCGCTCACCATCACCGACAGCAATCCGCCGGTCAGCTACACCCTCAATGGCGAGGGCAAGGGCGGTGCGGCCGGTTTCGCCAAGGGCGGCGCCAGCGTGCGCCTGGAGGAGACCGACGGCGGCACGATCCTGCACTACGAGGCCAAGGCCAATGTCGGCGGCAAGCTGGCCCAGCTCGGCGCCCGTCTGATCGACGGCACGGCCAAGCGCATGGCCGATGAGTTCTTCTCGAACTTCGCCAAGCAGGTGAGCGGCGATGCCGCGGCCGAACCGCAGCCCGTGGCGCCGCAGCAGGCCGCCCCCGCGCCCGCCGCGCCCGAACCGGCAGCCACGCCCCCCGCGGCGGAGAACGCCGAGGCCGGATCGATGGGCCCCTCGCCTGCCGAGCGCCGGCCAGAGGAAAGACAGCCAGAGGAACGACAGGCCGAGGATCGACAGGCCGAGGAGCGACAGGCCGAGGAGCGGCAATCCCGGGAGGAGCCCGCCGAGGACAGGCGACAGGAGGTCGACGTGGAGTCGGCAGAGGCGCTGGAAAAGGTCTACGGCGCCGCGCCGGAACGACCCGACGTGCCGCCGGAAATCGACAGCCATCCGCAGAGCGGCGGCGTTCATCCGGCGATCTGGATCGCCGGCCTGGTGGTGCTGGTGCTGATCGTCGTCTACCTCGTCACCTGAGCGGCCGGCTCGCGGCGGCGACCTCCCGGCAGGACGGCTCCGGGGGATGCGGCGAACATTCGCTTCTCGGGCGCCTTGACCACCCCTGGTGTCAACTCTAGCCTCATTCCCACAAGGGTCGTCGAGGCTGGCGGGCAATGCACCGCGACGCCCATCCAGGGAGGGAGAATCGGAAGATGACGATCACCGTATCGATGACGGTGAACGGCAAGCAGGTATCGCGCGAGGTCGAGCCGCGAACCCTGCTGGTCCAGTTCCTGCGCGAGAAGCTCAATCTCACCGGCACCCATGTCGGCTGCGACACCAGCCAGTGCGGCGCCTGCGTCGTGCTGATCGACGGCGTCTCGGTGAAAAGCTGCACCGCGCTCGCCGCCCAGTGCGAGGGCAGCGAGGTGACCACGATCGAGGGGCTTGCCGCGGCCGACGGCACGCTGCACCCGATGCAGGAGGCGTTCCGCACCCATCACGGCCTGCAGTGCGGCTTCTGCACGCCGGGCATGGTGATCAGCGCGGTCGACCTGCTGCGCGTCAACCCCGACCCGAGCGAGCACGACGTGCGCAAGTGGCTGGAGGGCAATATCTGCCGCTGCACCGGCTACCACAACATCGTCAAGGCGGTGCTCGACGCGGCGCAGACCATGCGCGGCACGGCTGTCGCGGCCGAATAGAACAGTGCTCGGGGAGGACATATCATGCCAGACGACGGGATCGGCGCACGCACCCTGCGCAAGGAGGACAAGCGCTTCCTGACCGGTCGGGGACGCTATACCGCGGACATCAATCGTCCGGGACAAATCTATGCCGCCTTCGTTCGCAGCCCTCACGCCCACGCGGCGATCCGGTCGCTCGACACGGCGGCGGCGTCGGCGATGCCCGGCGTTGTCGCCGTCCTGACGGGCGAGGATCTCAAGGCTGACGGCGTCAACGGCGTGCCCTGCGGCTTCTCGCCCACGGGCGGGAACCAGAAGGCGCCGACGCGGCCGGCGCTGGCACAGGGCCGGGTCCGTTTCGTCGGCGATCTCGTCGCCATGGTCGTGGCGGAGACGCTGGACGAAGCCCGCGACGCGGCGGAAGCGGTTGCGGTCGATTACGACCCCCTGCCCGCGGTCGTGGATCCGGTGAAGGCGCTGGCGGACGGCGCGCCGCTGCTGCATGACGACGTGCCCGGCAATCTGACGGTCGACTGGAACCTTGGCGATGCGGACGCCACGGACGCCGCCTTCGCCAAGGCCGCCAAGGTGGTCGCCTTCGATCTCGTCAACAACCGCAAGATTCCCAACGCGATGGAGCCCCGTGCGAGCGTCGCGGAGTACGAGCCGGCGACCGACAGCCTGACGCTCTACACCACCAGCCAGAACCCGCACATCACCCGTCTGCTGATCGCGGCGTTCGAGATGGGCATTCCCGAGGGTCGACTTCGCGTCGTCGCGCCGGACGTCGGCGGCGGCTTCGGCTCGAAGATCCCGCATTATCCCGAGGAGCTGCTCGTCACCTGGGCTTCCCGCCGCGTCGAACGACCGGTCAAGTGGATAGCCGAGCGGGCGGAATCCTTCATGTCGGACGCCCATGGCCGCGACCACGTCACCCATGCCGAACTCGCCCTCGACGCCGACGGCAAGTTCCTCGGCCTTCGCGTCAGGACGATCGCCAATCTCGGCGCCTATCTGTCGACCTTCGGGGCGCTGAGCACGACCTATCTCTACGCGACGCTGCTCTCCGGCCAGTACGTGATCCCCGCCATCCACTGCAATGTCAGGGGCGCGCTGACCAACACCTGCCCGATCGACGCCGAACGCGGAGCGGGACGCCCGGAGGCGACGTTCCTGGTCGAACGGATCGTCGAGATCGCCGCCGCCGAGACCGGTATCGACCGCATCGATCTGCGGCGCCGCAACTTCGTTCCGGCCGATGCCTTTCCCTATCAGACGCCGGTCGCGCTCTCCTACGACAGCGGCGACTATGAGAAGGTTCTCGCCAAGGCGCTCGAGGTTGCCGATGTCGCGGGGTTCGAGACCCGCAAGCGGGAATCGGCCGCCCGTGGCAAGCGCCGCGGCCTGGGCTTCTCGAACTATATCGAGGCCTGCGGGCTCGCGCCGTCCAATGTCGCCGGGGCGATCGGCGCCGGCATCGCGCTCTACGAAACGGCTGAGATCCGTTTCGCGCCGACAGGCGCGGTCAGCGTCTACGCCGGCACGAAAAGCCAGGGCCAGGGACACGAGACGACCTTCGCGCAGATCGTCGCCAGCCGGCTGGGCCTGCCGATCGACCAGATCGACGTGATCGAGGGCGACACCGGCACGGTGCAATGGGGTCACGGCACCTACGGCTCGCGCTCCCTCGCCGTCGGCGGCAGCGCCATCGCCAAGACCTGCGACAAGATCATCGTCAAGGCCAAGCGTGTCGCCGCGCATCTCATGGAGTCCGCGGTCGAGGACGTCGAGTTCAAGGACGGTTCGTTCACTGTCGCGGGAACCGACAGGAAGCTGAGCATGGGGGAGGTCATCATGGCCTCCTATGTCAGCCACAACTTTCCGACCGACGAGCTGGAACCGGGTCTCGACGAGCGCTGCTTCTATGATCCCGCCAACTTCACCTACCCCGCCGGTTGTCACGTCTGCGAAATCGAGGTGGACGAGGATACCGGGTTCGTGGAGGTGGTGAAGTTCACCGCCGTCGATGATTTCGGGGAAGTGGTCAATCCCATGATCGTGGAAGGCCAGGTGCATGGCGGCGTGGTCCACGGGATCGGCCAGGCGCTCTACGAGGGCTGCCAATACGATCCGGAGACCGGGCAACTGCTGACCGGCTCGTACATGGACTACACCATGCCGCGCGCCGACAACCTGCCGAGCTTCACGGTCGGCTACACGACCACGCCCTGTCCGCACAATCCGCTCGGCGTGAAGGGCTGCGGCGAGGCCGGCGCGATCGCCGCCCCGGCGGCTGTGATCAACGCGCTGTGCGACGCGCTGGGCATCCGTCACATCGACATGCCGGCCACGCCGATGAAGGTCCTGAACGCCATGCAGCAGGCCGCCGAGTAGAAGGACAGCCACGCCATGTACGCATTCGACTATCACAAGCCCTCCACGCTCGACGAGGCGAAGGCCCTGCTCGCCGGCGGCGAGGATCCCAAACTGCTGGCCGGCGGTCAGACCATTCTGCCGACCATGAAGCAGCGCCTGGCGAGCCCCAGCGACCTCGTGGACCTGTCCGGCGTGGCCGAGCTCAAGGGCATCCGGGATACCGGCGACGCGCTGGTGATCGGGGCCATGACCACGCACGCCACGGTCGCGGCGGACGCCACGGTCAAGGCCGCCATCCCGGCGCTCGCCGGCCTCGCATCGGGAATCGGCGATCCGCAGGTGCGCCACCGCGGCACCATCGGCGGCTCGGTCGCCAACAACGACCCAGCGGCCGACTATCCGGCGGCGGTGCTGGCGCTGGGTGCCACGGTGAAGACGACCAGGCGGGAGATCGCCGCCGACGATTTCTTCCAGAGCCTGTTCGAGACGGCGCTGGAGGAGGACGAGATCATCCTCTCGATTGCCTTTCCCAAGCCGAAGCGTGCCGCCTATGCCAAGTTCGACAACCCGGCCAGCCGCTACGCCATCGTCGGCGTCTTCGTGGCGGAGACCGGGTCGGGCGTGCGTGTCGCGGTGACCGGTGCCGGCCAGGAGGGCGTGTTCCGGTCGGCCGAGCTCGAAACCGCGCTCGGTCAGTCGATGACGCCGGAGGCGGCCAAGGCGGTCAAGGTCTCGGCAGACGGTCTGAACGGCGACATCCACGCCTCGCCCGAGTACCGGGCGCACCTGATCCCGGTGATGGCCTCCCGCGCGGTGGCGGCGCTCGCCTGAGAAGGCTGAAAACGGCCCGGATGGCCGGGGTGGAACGAGATTCCGCCGGGGCCACCCGGGCCGGTCCCGCGACCGTCCGGGTTCGGGATGCTTGGCAGGCCCGAGGCGGCGCCCCATCTTCAACCGCGACATGGACATTTCCGCGCCCCCTCCCCCGGCCGCCCCAGCCGCCGACCCGCCCCCCGTCGACGAGGCCGATCGGCTGGTCGACTGGCTGCTCGGCGACGCCCGGCACCTGGCGGATGCCGGCAGCCTGCTGGCGGCACTTGGCGACCGGCTGGTTGCGCAAGGCGTGCCGCTCTGGCGCGCGACCTTCCACCTGCCACTGATGCACCCCCAGCTCTACGCCGTCGCCTATGAATGGCATGCCGCGGGAGGGCCAGCGGTGGAGCACCGCATCGACCGCAACGTCCCGGTCTCCGGCAGCTATTTCCACAGCCCGGTCGGCATGCTGCACCGCACCGGCGCCCAGGTCAGGCGTCGCCTGTCGGAGGGCGAGACGGACTTCCCCGTGCTGGAAGACCTGCGCGCGCAGGGAGCGACAGACTACGCGCTCTCGCCCCTGCGCTTCGGCGGCTACGCCTATGTCGCCGGCTTCGGGATGTCGAGCCAGGAGCCGGGCGGTTTTACCGACCACCATCTGACCTTGATCGAGCGCATCCTGCCCGCCCTCTCGACCACGGCCGAGCTGATGGTCACGCGCTCGATCGGGCGCGGCCTTCTGGAGGTCTATCTCGGCCACGACACGGCCGAGCGCATCCTTTCAGGACAGGTCACCGCGGGCAGCGGCCGCTCCATCGATTCCATCATCGTCTTCACAGACATGCGCGGCTTCACGCACCTGTCGGAGCATCTCGATCGCGCCGACCTCCTGGAACTTCTGTCGGACTATTTCGGCGCCATCGTGCCGCCGATCCGCCGGGCCGGCGGCGAGATCCTGAAGTTCATGGGCGACGGCCTGCTGGCCGTGTTCAACCTCGATACGGTCGACAGCGTCGAGGAGGCCTGCGCCCGGGCGATGATCGCCGCGCTGGAGGCCGAGAAGGCGATCCGCACCGCGACCGAGCGCCGCGTCGCCCAGGACAAGCCCGTCTTCACCAGCGGCTTCGCCCTGCACCGGGGCCGCGTGATCTACGGCAATATCGGTGCGGAGGACCGGCTCGACTTCACCGTCGTCGGGCCAGCCGTCAATCTGGCCTCCCGGCTGGAGCAGATGACCCGCGTGCTGGACCGGCCAATTCTTGCCTCCAGCGCCTTCGCCGAAGCATGCCCGGTCATGCTGGAGGACATGGGCGAGCACATGCTCCGCGGCATCGGCCTGCCCCACCGCCTCTTCGCGCCGGGCCTTTCCATCAGCTGACAGGATGACGTTTCCACCGATGCCCCTTTCCCGATCCCTGCCCGCCGATGTCGACGCCACGCTCGACCTGCTTTCCCGCGGCGACTATGTCGGCGACCGGGCGCTGGCCACCGTCCTCTTCCTGGCGCTGAAGCGCGGCCGGCCGCTGTTCCTGGAGGGCGAGGCGGGGGTCGGCAAGACCGAGATCGCCAAGGTGCTGGCGGCGACGCTGGGCCGCAAACTGGTGCGCCTGCAGTGCTATGAGGGGCTCGACGTCTCCTCGGCCGTCTACGAGTGGGACTATCCGCGCCAGATGATGGAGATCCGCCTGGCCGAGGCGGCGGGCATCGAGGATCGCGGCGAGATCGAGGGCAACGTCTTTTCCGAACGCTTTCTGCTGCGCCGGCCGCTCCTGCAGGCGCTCGACCCGGACCCCGCCGGACCGCCGGTGCTGCTGATCGACGAGCTCGACCGCACCGACGAGCCCTTCGAGGCCTTCCTGCTGGAGATACTCTCCGATTTCCAAGTCACCATCCCGGAGATCGGCACCATCAGGGCGCCGGCCCCGCCGATCACCGTCATCACCTCCAACCGCACGCGCGAGATCCACGACGCGCTGAAGCGGCGCTGCTTCTACCACTGGGTCGACTATCCCTCGGCGGAGCGCGAGCGGCAGATCCTGGCCGTGAAGGCGCCCGGCGCGCCGGACCGGCTGTCCGCCGCCGTGGTCGCCTTCGCCCAGCGCCTGCGCCGCGACGGCGAGCTGTTCAAGGCGCCGGGCGTGGCCGAGACCATCGACTGGGTGCAGGCGCTCAGCGACCTCGACGCGGTCGAGCTCGACCCGCAGGCGGTCGACGACACCATCGGCACGCTGCTTAAATACCAGGACGATATCGAGCGGGTACGCGGCCAGATGGCCGCCGACATCCTGAAGGAAGTGCGCAGCGAGCTGGCGACGGTCGAGGCGCTGGACGGATGACCGCGAACGCCGGCCGCGGCCAGCTGGCGGCCAACATCATGCATTTCTGCCGCACCCTGCGCGCCGCCGGCCTGCCCGTCGGGCCGGGCCAGACACTGGCCGCCATCGCGGCGGTGGAAAGCGTGGGCATCGGCAGCCGGCAGGACTTCTACTGGACGCTGCATGCCACCCTGGTCAACCGCCGCGACCAGCGCGAGATCTTCGACCAGGCCTTCCACATGTTCTGGCGCAATCCCGACATCCTGAAGCGGGCCATGGCGATGCTGCTGCCGCAGGTCGACGCGGAAGCAGGATCGGCGCAGCGCGGCGAGCCCGTCCGGCGCCGGGTCGCCGAGGCCTTCGGCCAGGGCACGGCCGAGCGTCGGCGGGAGCGCGAGACGGAGATCGAGCTCGACGCCCGACTCACCTTCTCCGACCGCGAGAAACTGAGCCACAAGGATTTCGAGCAGATGACCGCGGCGGAAATCGCCGAGGCCCGGCAGGCGATCGCCCGGCTGCGTCTGCCGGTTCCCGACGCCCCGACCCGTCGCTTCGATCCCGCCACGGCCGGACGGCCCGATCCCCGGCGCACCCTGCGGCGGAGCCTGCGCCAGGGCGGCATGATCGACCTCGCCTTCCGGCGCCGCCGCCGGCGCCCGCCGCCTCTGGTGGTGATCTGCGACATCTCGGGCTCGATGAGCCAGTATTCGCGCATGCTGCTGCACTTCCTGCACGCCATCACCTCCGACCGCGACCGGGTGCATTCCTTCGTCTTCGGCACGCGGCTGACCAACATCACGCGGACCCTGCGCCACCGCGACGTGGACGAAGCCCTGGCAAGGGTCGGCGAAAGTGTTGCCGACTGGTCGGGCGGCACCCGGATCGGCTGGTGCCTGCGGATCTTCAACCGCGACTGGTCGCGCCGGGTGCTGGGCCAGGGCGCGACCGTGCTGCTGATCACCGATGGCCTCGACCGCGATGCGGGGGCGGCCATGGAGCCCGAGGTGGAACGCCTCGCCATGAGCTGCCGGCGCCTTATCTGGCTCAATCCGCTGTTGCGCTTCGACCGCTACGCGCCCAAATCGAAGGGCGCCCGGATCCTGGTGCGTCACGCGACGGAATTGCGTTCCGCCCACAACCTCGCCAGCCTCCGGGACATTGTGGATGCGCTTGGCGATTCCGCCGGCGGCACCAGCACCCGGATGGCGTCATGGCGCGCCCTGGCGGCGTGAGGAGGAGAAATCCCGTGAGCATGGACCACGATATCGTCGACACCGCCCGGCAATGGGCCGATGAGGGGCGCCGGCTGGCGCTGGCGACCGTGGTGTCGACCTGGGGGTCCTCCCCGCGCCCGGCGGGCAGCCGCATGGTGATCGATGCCGAGGGGCGCATGCAGGGCTCGGTCTCCGGCGGCTGCATCGAGGGCGCGGTGATCCGCGAAGCCCAGCAGGTCATCGCCGAGGGCAAGCCGCGCCTGCTTTCCTTCGGCGTCTCCAACGAGCAGGCCTGGGAGGTCGGGCTCGCCTGCGGCGGCAAGGTCGAGGTCTTCGTCGAACGCCTCGACGGCTGAGAACCGCTGCCGTGAAACGCGCGACACTCGATCGCCTGGCGACGATCCGGTCAGCCGGTGGCGCCGCTGTCCTGGTCACCGACCTGGAAAGCGGCGAGGAGCGACTTCTGGAGGAGGCCGAAATCGACGCCGCTGCGATCGACCAGGCCTCGCGCGACGCCGCCCAGCGCGCCCTGATCGAGGACAAGGCCCGCACCATCGAGGCGGACGGGCGGCGCCTGTTCGTCGCGCCCTTCAATCCGCCACTTGGGCTGATCGTCGTCGGTGCGGTGCACATCGCCCAGGCGCTGGTGCCGATCGCCGCGATCGCCGGCTACGCCGTGACCGTGGTCGATCCGCGGCGCGGCTTCGCCAACGCCGAGCGTTTCCCCGGCGTCACGCTGGTCGACGACTGGCCGGACGACGCGCTCACCGCGCTCGGGATCAACCGGCGCACTGCCCTGGTCACCCTGACCCACGACCCGAAGCTGGACGACCCGGCGCTGGACGTGGCCCTGCGCTCGCCCGCCTTCTACATCGCCGCGCTCGGCAGCCGTCGCACGCACGCCGCCCGGGTCGAGCGGCTCGGCGCGCTCGGCCACGACGCCGAATCCATCGCCCGTATCCACGGCCCCGCCGGGCTTGACATCGGCGCCGTCTCGCCGGCCGAGATCGCGCTGTCGGTCATGGCGGAGATGACGGCAGTCCTGCGCCGGGGCCGGGCGTGAACTTCGGCGAGCTTCCGGTCGCCGAGGCCGAGGGTGCCATCCTCGCCCATGCGGTCCGCGCCGGCGACACGCTGCTCAAGAAGGGCCGCGTGCTCGATGCCGGCGACATCGCCCGCCTCCGTGCGGCAGGCCTGCGCAGCGTCGTCGCGGCCCGCCTGGAGGAAGGCGACGTGCACGAGGACCGCGCCGCCCGGCGTCTGGCCGAGGCGCTGGCCGATCCGGGCCTGCGGCTGGGCACTGCAGCCACCGGCAGGGTCAACGTCTACGCCGAGGAGGACGGCATCCTGGTCGTCGACCGCGAGCGCATAGACCGCATCAACTTGCTCGATGAATCGCTGACCGTCGCCACGCTCGCCGGCTTCGTCGCCGTCGAACCGGGGCAGATGGTGGCGACCATCAAGGTGATCCCCTTCAGCGCGCCCGGCCATCCGCTCAGCGTCGCGGAGCGCATGGCGCTGCCGGCCGGCGCCGGCGCCGGCATCCGGGTGGCTCCCTGGATCGCCCGGCGCACCGGCCTGATCCAGACGCGCCTTCCCTCGACCAGGGAGAAGGTGCTGGACAAGACCGCCACGACCACCGCCGACCGCCTGCGGCGTTACGGCGCCGGCCTGTCGCGGGAACGCCGCTGTGGCCACACCGTGCCGACGGTGGCGGGCGAACTGCGCAGCATGGTCGCCGGCGGCCACGACCTCGTGCTTATCGCCGGTGCCTCGGCCATCACCGACCGGCGCGACGTGCTGCCGGCTGCCGTCGAGGCGGCAGGTGGCGAGATCGTCCATTTCGGCATGCCGGTCGATCCGGGCAACCTGCTGCTGGTGGCGCGCCTGGGCGACGCCTGGGTACTGGGCCTGCCCGGCTGCGCCCGCTCGCCCAGGGAGAACGGCTTCGACTGGGTGCTGCAGCGGCTGATGGCTGGGATCGCGGTCGGTGCGCGCGACATCACCGCCATGGGTGTCGGCGGGCTGCTGAGCGAGATCCCGAGCCGTCCGCAGCCGCGCCGCGGCAGCGACCCGGGCAATGCTCCGGGCAACCAGCCCGGCTCGCGACCGAGGGCCTCGATGACCCCGCGCATCGCCGCCATCGTTCTGGCGGCCGGCCAGTCCCGGCGCATGGGCGGCATCAACAAGCTGCTGGCCAGCGTCGGCGGGAAGGCCATGGTGCGCCACGCGGTGGATGCCGCGCTGGACAGCGGCGTGGCGGAGACCGTGGTCGTCACCGGCCACGAGTCCGACGCGGTCGAGGCGGCGCTGGTCGGATCCGGCGCGCGGTTCGTGCACAATCCGGACTTCGCCGCCGGCCTCTCCACCTCGGTCGCCGCCGGCATCGGCGCGCTCGGACCCGTTATCGACGCCGCGCTGATCATCCTTGGCGACATGCCCTATGTCACCGGTGCGCATCTGCGCCGGCTGATCGACGCCTACGCCCCGCTCGAGGGCCGGGCGATCGTGGTGCCGACGGTGGCCGGTAAGCGCGGCAACCCGGTCCTCTGGGACCGCCGCTTCTTCGGCGCCATGCGGGGGCTCAGCGGCGATGTCGGTGCCAGGCACCTGATCGGCGAGCATGGCGACCTCGTGCACGAGGTGGCGCTGGACGACGACGCCCTGGCGCTGGACATCGACACGCCGGAGGAACTCAGGGCAGCGGCAGGGAAGGAAACGGCGTGAGCGACGCTCTCTACCAGGCGCGCATCGTGGCGGCCGCCAGACAGGCGCGCGAGCCCGTCCTGCTCGAGGATGCCAGCGCCGAGGCCATGGTCGACAACCCGCTGTGCGGCGACCGGGTCACGGTGCAGTTCGACCTCGACGCCGACGGTCGGATCGAGCGCGTGGGACACAAGGTGCGCGGCTGTCTGCTCTGCCAGGCCGCCATGGCGCTGCTGGCGGCGAAAGCGCCGGGATTGCCGGCGTCCGGCCTCGCCGTGGTGCGTGACGCCGTTGCCGGGATGATCCGCCAGGGCGGACCGGTACCCGAGGGCTGGCCCGAACTCGACATCTTTGAGCCGGTGCGCGCCGTACGCAGCCGGCACGAATGCGTCATCCTGCCCTTCGAGGCAGCCGCCCGCGCCGCCGCCGGCGACAGCTAACCGCCGAGCAGGTTCAGCCAGCGGTCGGCGATCGCGGATCCCATCGCCTCGGCGAGCGGCGCGTGATCCTCGATCTCCCGGGCCAGGCGCCGCGTGATGCCCGGCTCATGGCTCTCGTGCCTGTGGGCGTACTTCTCCTGCCAGTCGCCGAAGATCGCGGCGTCCGCCTCGCAATGGAACTGCACGCCGTAGGACCGTCCGGCGCGGAAGGCCTGCGGCGGGCAGGTCTGCGAACGCAGCAGCCAGTCGGCGCCGGGCGGGATGTCGAAGCAGTCATTGTGCCACTCCGGCAGCGGCGCGCCGCCCAGATCGCCGAGCACCGGATCGCCTGGCGTATCCGCGCCTTCCGTCGCAGGTAGGATCGCCCGGTAGCCGATTTCGCCCCGGGTGTCGCGGTGCACCGTGGCGCCCAGGGCACGGGCCAGCAGCTGTCCGCCGAGACAGATGCCGAGTACCGGCACGCCCGCCTCGGTGAACCGTGTCATCAGCGCCGCTTCCTCGGCCAGATAGGGCCAGGTCTGGAAATCCGCCGCCGATTGCGGGCCACCGAGCACCGCCAGGCCGGCATATCCGTTGACCTCCGCCGGTACCGCCTGGCCCGCGGCCGGCTGTCGGATGTCGTGGGCGATGCCGCGCGCCACGATCCGCCGGCCGAGAATGCCGGGCGGCGCCCCGGCGTCGTTCTGGATGATCAGGATGCGCAAGATGACGTCCCTCGGGCTTCGTGGTTTCGCCGTTGGGCGAAACATCGACCCGTATCACAGGGCAGGACAAGTGCACGCCGCTGCGGGCTCCTATGCGCGCCATCGCCACGCGCACCCTGGCGATGCCCCGCGGCCACCGCTATGCATGATGGCGGAGAGAGTGCGCAGACGACCACGGGGAGACGGGCGAAGCGATGGGCGGGCCCACGACATCGCGCGTGGGCACGGCGCGGCAGGTGGCGCCGCCGGGCGGCAGGTTCGGCGGGCCCGACTGGCGGCGCCGTGTCTGGCGGCTGGCGCTGCCGATCATGGCGGCGAACATCACGGTCCCGCTGCTGGGTATCGTGGATACCGCCGTGGTCGGCCATCTCGGCGACCCCGCCTATATCGGCGCCATCGCGGTCGGCGCGACCGTGTTCAGCTTCGTCTTCTGGTGCTTCGGCTTCCTGCGCATGGGCACCACGGGGCTCACCTCCCAGGCCCTCGGCGCGGCGCAGGGGGACGAGCTGCGCGCCATCCTCGGCCGCGCCGGGCTCCTCGCCCTCGGCCTCGGCCTGGTCATCGTCGTCCTGCAGCAGCCCATCGCCCTCTTCGGCGTCGGGCTGATCGCCGAGAGCCCCGACGTCGCCTACCATGCCCAAAGCTATGTCGAGATCCGCATCCTCGGCGCGCCCGCGACGCTGTTGAATTACGTGCTGCTGGGCTGGTTCCTGGGTGTGCAGCGCACGGGCACGGCACTCGTCGTCCAGCTCTTCCTCAATATCCTGAACATCCTTCTCAATCTCGTCTTCGTGCTCGGTTTCGGCTGGGACGTACCGGGTGTCGCCGCGGCCTCGGCCCTGTCGGAGGTCGCCGCCGCCCTGCTCGGACTCTACTTCGTGGGCCGGCTGCTGCGCGGCGTCGAGGGCGGCTGGTCCCGGGCGCGGATTCTCGACGCCGCGCGGATCCGTCGGCTCGTCGCGGTCAACGTCGACATCTTCATCCGCACCGCCTGCCTGGTCACCGCCTTCGCCTGGTTCACCTGGGCCGGTGGTACGCTGGGCGAGAATTCGCTGGCCGCCAACGCCGTGCTGCGCAACGTCACCATTCTGATGGCCTATGCCCTGGACGGCTTCGCCCATGCGGCGGAAACCCTGGTCGGCGATCGCTTCGGCGCGCGCGACCGGCGCGGCCTCAGCGACGCGGTTCGCGCGTCCACGGCCATGGCGGCGGCAACGGCCGTGATCTTCGCCTGCCTGGCGGTCGTCGGCGGCGGCCTGCTCGTCGACGTGATGACGGATCTGGAGAGCGTGCGTGCGCTCGCCCGCGACTACATGATCTGGCTCATCATCCACCCCCTCGTCGCGGTCTGGAGCTTCCAGCTCGACGGCGTCTTCATCGGGGCGACCCGGACCGCGGCGATGCGCAATGCCATGATCGCTTCCCTTGCCATCTTCCTGGTCGCGGAAAGGGTGTTGACGCCATGGCTGGGCAATGACGGACTGTGGCTTGCCATCACCGTGTTCATGGCGGCGCGCGCGGCCAGTCTGGCGCTGGCCTACCCCCGGCTCCTCGCGGCGGTGGAAAAGACTTTTCAGGAAGGCAAAATGCGCCATACTTGACCAAACGGTCAGGATTTCGCAGCCAGGTATGACACCATCGGGAGAGGCATGACATGACCATCGTCCGCGCCGGTCTGATCCAGACCAAGCTGCATGGCGACACCAGCGACACGCCGGAGCAGATCCGCGACAAGATGATCGAGGCGCACCTGCCCTTCATCGACAAGGCGGGCCAGAACGGCGTGCAGGTGCTCAGCATGCAGGAGGTCTTCACCCAGCCCTATTTCTGTCCCTCCCAGGACGTCAAGTGGTACGGCGCCACGGAGAAGATCCCGGACGGGCCGACGACCAGGCTGATGCAGGAATACGCCAAGAAATACAACATGGTGATCGTCGTCCCCATCTACGAGGAGGACATCACCGGCGTCTACTACAACACCACAGCCGTGATCGACGCCGACGGCACCTATCTCGGCAAGTTCCGCAAGATCCACATCCCGCAGGTCGCCGGCTTCTGGGAAAAGTTCTTCTTCAAGCCCGGCAATCTCGGCTATCCGGTGTTCGACACCGCCTATCTCAAGCTCGGCTGCTACATCTGCTACGACCGGCATTTCCCGGAAGGCTGGCGCGCCCTGGCGCTGAACGGCGCGGAATACGTCGTCAACCCGTCGGCGACGGTGGCGGGCCTCAGCCAGTATCTCTGGAAGCTGGAGCAGCCGGCGGCGGCCGTGGCCAATGGCTACTATGTCGGCGCCATCAACCGGGTCGGCACCGAAGCGCCCTGGAACATCGGCAAGTTCTACGGCTCGTCCTATATCGTCGACCCGCGCGGGGAGTTCCTGTGCGAGGCCAGCGAGGATCAGGAGGAACTGGTGTTCGCCGACATGGACATGGAGAAGGTCCGCGAGGTGCGCAGCCTCTGGCAGTTCTTCCGCGACCGCCGTCCGGAGACCTACGAGACGCTCGTCACGCCCTGAGCGGCCGAACCACCTCCCTCCTGTCGCCCGATTTCTGGCCGCCGATCCGTTAGGGATTCGGCGGCCAGTTGGTTCCGACCCGGAACGGCATGATTATCCTCATTCGTCGGCCGGAACTTCGACGCATCATTCTTTCGAATTCGGCGTATTTCGCCGCTCCGCGGTTGCATCCCCAAGATTACCGATTAGGTCGTCAGAGCGACACCAGATCGCCACAATCGCGCAGCGCAACAAAAAAGTAGCATGGCTGAGAAAATTGAGGTCAAGGATCTCTACAAGATCTTTGGCAACTCTCCCGAGAAGGCGCTTTCCATGGCAAAGGAAGGCGTCAGCAAGGGAGATATACTTAAAAAGACCGGAAATACGCTCGGCGTCGACAATGCCTCCTTCTCCGTACAGGAGGGAGAGGTGTTCGTGGTGATGGGGCTGTCCGGCTCCGGCAAGTCGACCCTTGTGCGTCTGTTCAACCGGCTGATCGAGCCGACCTCGGGCCAGGTGACCATCGACGGCCGCGACATTGTCAAGCTGAGCCAGAAGGAGCTGATCCAGCTGCGCCGCAAGGATGTCGGCATGGTCTTCCAGTCCTTCGCCCTCATGCCGCACCTCACCGTGCTCGACAACGCCGCCTTCGGCCTGTCCATCAGCGGCTACGAGACCGCCAAGGCCCGCGCGTTGGCGATGGCCGCCCTGGAGAAGGTCGGTCTGGACGAGTATGCACGCTCACGGCCCAGCGAGCTGTCCGGCGGCATGCAGCAGCGTGTCGGCCTCGCCCGCGCCCTGGCCCACGACCCCTCGGTGCTGCTGATGGACGAGGCCTTTTCCGCCCTCGATCCGTTGATCCGCACCGACATGCAGAACGAGCTTCTGCGCCTGCAGCAGCAGGAAGCGCGGACCATCGTCTTCATCTCCCACGACCTCGACGAGGCCATGCGGATCGGCGACCGCATCGCCATCATGCAGGACGGCGAGATCGTGCAGATCGGCTCGCCGGACGAGATCGTGCGCAACCCCGCCAACGACTACGTCCAGGCGTTCTTCCGCGGCGTCGACGTCAGCCAGGTGTTCAGCGCCGGCGACATCGCCTCGCGCGGCGCCCTGACCATCGTGGCGCGCGGTGACCACCTCGTCGACTCCGCCCTCACCCGGCTGGAGAAGAACGAGAGCGACTACGCCTATGTCCACGACCGCGACCGCAAATATCGCGGCGTGATCTCGCTCGACAGCATCAAGTCGGTGCGCGACCGGGGTTCCGGCAGCCTCGCCGACGCGTTCCTCGACGACGTGTCGCCGGTCGCCACCGACACGCCGCTTTCCGAGCTTCTCGGCCCGGTGGCGGAGGCGCGCTGCCCGCTGCCCGTGGTCGACGCCGATGGCCGCTATTCCGGCGTCATCTCCAAGGGCGGGCTGCTGCGCGTCATGGACCGGGCTAGCTGAGGACCGCGCATCATGGAATTCACCATCCCTCTTGGCGACTGGGTCGCCCTCATCGTCGACTGGCTGCAGGACAACGCGGCCGTCATATTCGACGGCATCGCGGCCGGCATCGACTGGCTGGTCTCGGGCTTCGAATCGATCCTGATCGGCATCCCTGCCCTGGTCTTCGCCCTTGTCGTCGTGCTGGTCTGTCTCTGGCAGCTCGGCTGGCGCTTTGGCATCTTCGCCATCCTGTCGATGGTCCTGCTGATCGGCATGGATCTGTGGCGGGAGACCATGCAGAGCCTGGCCTTGATCACCGCCGCGACCATCGTCAGCCTGGCGATCGGCCTGCCGCTGGGCATCTGGGCCTCGCGCAGCGACCGGGTACAGGCCGTGCTGCGGCCGATCCTCGACCTCATGCAGACGCTGCCGCCCTTCGTCTACCTGATCCCGGCGGCGATGTTCTTCGGCATCGGCAAGGTGCCCGGCGCCATCGCCACCATCATCTTCTCCATGCCGCCGGCGGTGCGCCTGACCGCCCTCGGCATCCGTCAGGTTCCCAAGGAGATCGTCGAGGCCGGCCTCGCCTTCGGCTGCACCCGCCGTCAGCTGCTCTATCGCGTGCAGATCCCCAACGCCCTGCCGACCATCATGGCGGGTGTGAACCAGACCATCATGCTGGCGCTGTCGATGGTGGTCATCGCCTCGATGATCGGCGCGGGCGGTCTCGGCAACACCGTCCTGACGGGCATCCAGCGTCTCAATGTCGGCCTTGGGTTCGAGGGTGGCATCGGCGTGGTGATCCTGGCGATCATCCTCGACCGCCTGACACAGAGTTTCGGCCAGCCGCCGGAGAAGAAGCGCGGGCTCTCGCCCCGCCTGCTCCTGCGCTGGGTCCGATCGCCAGGCCGCGGCAAGGAAGACGCGGCCGGCACCGTGGCGCGCGCCCGCTAGCGGCGCGCCCACCACGTACGGGGAGGTTCGCCCAAGGCGATCCCTCTTCCGTTTCCTGCCTTCCAATCGCTTGAAACAGAAGCGAAAGGAGACAATCATGACGACCATCAGAACCTTGAAGACCGCCCTTCTCGCGGGCGCCTTCGCGACGACCGCCGGTCTCGGCACCGCCGCGGCGCAGGACGTGACGATCGGCTGGACCGCCTGGTCCGACGCCGAATTCGTCACCAAGCTCGCCCAGCAGATCATGGAGGACCGCATGGACCTCGATGTCGAGCTGGTGCAGACCGACATCGCGCCGCAGTACCAGGGCCTGGCCAATGGCGACATCGACGTGATGCTGATGTCCTGGCTGCCGGTGACGCACGAGGACTACATGGACCAGGTCGGTGCCGACGTGGTCAATCTCGGCATCCTCTATACTGGCGCCCGCCTCGGCTGGGTCGTTCCGAACTACGTGCCGGAGGACCAGCTGAGCTCGATCGCCGATCTCAGCAACGCCGAGGTGGCCGAGCAGCTTGGTAACCAGATCCAGGGCATCGACCCGGGTGCCGGCCTGATGCGGCTGTCCGGCGATACCATCGAGCAGTACGGCCTCGACTACGAGCTCGTCTCCTCCTCGGGTGCGGCGATGACCGCGGCGCTCGACCGGGCGGTCAGCCGCGAGGAGTGGATCGTCGTCACCGGCTGGAGCCCGCACTGGATGTTCGGCGCCTACGATCTGCGCTATCTGGACGATCCGGAAGGCGTGCTCGGCGGCCCGGAGCGCGTGCATGCGCTGGCCCGCCAGGGCTTCTATCAGGATCAGCCTGACGCCGCGGCTTTCCTGGCGCGGATGAACATCCCGATCGACGAGCTGCAGGCGGCGATGTACGACGCCCAGGCGACCTCGTATGAGGAGGCGGTCGACAACTACATCGCCAACAACGAGGCGCGGGTGCACTACTGGGTCACCGGCGAAATCGAGGCGATGTAAGCGCCAGGCGGAACCGCGACAGCGGTCAACCGTGACGAGGAAGGGGCCGGTCCGCCGGCCCCTTTTTCATGCCCGCTCGGCGAGGAAAAGCTGTTCCTGCGCCAGCCCGCGCAGCAGCGGCCAGGCCGAAAGCGGCTCCATCACCCGGCGGTCGAGCCAGCCGATGACCCGGTTCGCGTCCAGCCAGTCGTCGACCGCCCGCAGGGCCCGGCTCCGGCTGTTGAAGGCGATGGAGGGAATGTAGCCGAAGCCGCGCCGCGCATAGGTCCGGTAGCCGCCGGCCTGGAGCAGCCGACGCCAGAACCGCCCGCCGCCGGAATGCAGGTAGCGGTCGCGTTCCGCCCGCCAGGATCGCGGCAGGGCCAGGCATTGCAGCTGGAACCACATCGGCACCATGACCGCGATCCGGGGCGCGATGTCGCGGCACTGCCGCAGCACGGCGACCGGATCGTGCACGAATTCGAGCGTGTTGGCGAAGACCAGCCAGTCGAACCGCCGGTCGACGACGCGGCCGATATCGTGGATGTCGCCGAGATAGTCGGGCCGGAACACCGGGTTCACGTCGAAACCGTGATAGCGCCCGACTTCCGAGAGCGCCTGGTGGGCCAGCATCCGGGTGGCGCAGCCGACATCGAGAATGTCCCCGGCCTGCGGCCCGATCGCCGCGGCGATGAAGGGATATTTGCGCCTGACCTTCGCCTTGGGCGGCAGGGAATGCACGCGGCCGTAGTAGTCCGAAGCGTAGAAACGGGTCAGGTGGCCGGCATCGCCCGAGCGCCGGTAGGCCTGGACCGAGCGATAGGCCTGATGGCCGGTCGCTGGTGCGGGGTCGTCGGGTCGCTCCGCTGTCACGCCGCGCTCTGCAGCGCCTGGCGCTCGCGCCTTTCGGCCACGTGGCGCGCGGCGGCGATCAGCGTGCCGCCGTCCGCA
>JAVKFF010000170.1:0-23518 GCA_040226215.1 Azospirillaceae bacterium | reverse complement strand
CGCGCGACGCCATCGATTTCGGCCTCGCCGCCGACAAGCCCGGCTACAACATCTTCGTCATCGGGCCCGACCGGTCGGGCCGCATGACCGCGTCGCTGGAACGCCGGCGCCAGCCTGCGCGCAAGGACAAGCCGAACGACTGGCTGTATCTGAACAATTTTCGCCATCCTTCCCGCCCCCGACCCTTCCGGGTGCCGGCGGGTGTCGGCCGACGCTTCCGTGACGCGATGTCCGCGCTGGTGCCGCGGCTGCGCGAGAGCGTGGTCGATCTTCTCAACAGCGAGGAGTACCAGGCGCCCGTCAAGGCGCGGCGCGAGGCGCTGCAGCAGGATGTCGGCCAGCAGCTCGACGCCATCCGCAAGGAAGCGGAGGGCCGGGGCCTGGCTCTGGTGCAGAGCCAGAGCGGCACGCTGGGCTTCATCCCCAAGGGAGCCGATCCCGAGCAGCAGCAGATGCCCGAACTGTCCGACGAGGAGCGCGACCGCCTGCTCACAGCGCAGCGCGAGATGCTGGAGAAGCTGGCCTCGGTCAACCTGGTCCGGGTCAAGCGGCAGGCCGAGTTCGGCCGGTGGCTGAAGGACTACGAGCGCGAGGCGGCCGACCAGGCGATGGCGCCGCAGTTCGAGGAGATAGCCGCGCATTTCAACGAGGTTGCGGGGCTCGGGGCCTGGCTCGTCGCCATGCGTCAGGACGTGCTCGACAATCTCGCGCTGCTGCGCCCCGACGTGGAGCCCAAGACGCTGGACGTCGCCATGCGACGCTACGCGGTCAACGTGCTGGTGGACAATTCGGAGGCGGAGGGAACGCCGGTCATCCTGGAAGGCAACCCGACCTATGAGAACCTGTTCGGGCTGATCGAGTACAACCAGATCCAGGGCACGCTGGCCACCGACTTCACCATGATCCGCGGCGGCGCGCTGCATCGGGCCAATGGTGGGGTTCTGGTGCTGCGGGCCGAGGCCATCGCCCGCGACGCCTGGGTCTGGATGGCGCTGAAGGCGGCGCTCCGGGATGGCTGCATCGAGCTCGAGGAGCGCCATCGGGCAGCCGGCATCCCGATCGCCAACGCGCCTCGGCCGAAGCCGATCCCGCTCAAGGTCAAGGTGGTGATCGTCGGCGCCCCGGCCTGGTACTACACCTTCTTCTCGGTGGATCCGGAGTTTCGCTCCCACTTCAAGATCAAGGCGGACATCGACACCGAGATGCCGGCGACGCCAGAAGCCGTGGGCACCTATCGCAGCCTGATCGCCGGCGTTGCCCGGCGGAACCTGGACATCGGCATCGCCGGCCCGGCCATGCAACGCATTCTCGGCATGGCCGCGCGCTGGGCCGACCGGCGCGATCGCATCACCGCGCGGTTCGAGCTGTTCGAGGACGTCATCCACGAGGCCGCGATCATTGCCCGCGGCAACGGACAGGGCGGCGAGATCGACGAGGCGAGCGTGCGACAGGCCATCGAGGGCCGCCAGGCGCGAAACGAGCGGATCGAGGATCTGAGCCGGGAGGCGATCACCGAGGGCACGATGATGGTCGACGTCGCCGGCGCGGTGATCGGCCAGGTCAACGGACTGACCGTGCGCGAAATGGGCGACCACGCCTTCGGTCTGCCGGCACGCATCACCGCGCGGACCTCCGCCGGCCATGACGGCGTGCTCAATATCGAGCGGGAGGCGGCCATGTCGGGCCCCATTCAGCAGAAGGGCGCGCTGGTCATCCAGGGCTTCCTGCAGGGCCATTTCGGCCGCCTCAACCCGCCCAGCTTCAACGCCACCATCACCTTCGAGCAGTCCTATGGCGGGGTCGAGGGCGACAGCGCCTCGATGGCGGAGCTTGTGGCCATCCTGTCGGACCTGGCGGGGGTGCCGATCCGCCAGGACCTGGCGATCACCGGCTCGGTCAACCAGCGCGGGCAGGCCCAGGCGGTGGGCGGCGTCAGCCACAAGGTGGAGGGCTTCTTCCACGTCTGCCGCGACCGCGGCCCGCTGAACGGCAGCCAGGGCGTCATCGTGCCGGCGAGCAATGCCCGCCACCTTGTGCTGATGGACGAGGTCGGCGAGGCCATCGAGGCCGGCCGCTTCCATGTCCACGTCATGGACACGATCGAGGACGCGCTGTTCCTGCTGACCGGAATGCAGGCGGGAACCGCCGACCCCGAGGGACACTACCCGGAGGACACGATCTACGGCCTGGCGCAGCGCCAGATCGGCGCCTTCGACCGGCTGCTGACCCGGCGGGTGCGGGTGAACTGAGCCGCCGCGCCGTCCTCCCGCATCGGCCTGCGCTGCCGGCTACCGCGCGCTGGTCAGCGCCTTCTTCAGCTCGGCCTCGCAGGCGACCAGCTCCTTCTCCGCCGCGGCGCGCTGGCGCTTGCCTTCCTCGGCGATCTGGATGCTCTCCTGGATCGTCGCGATGAGGTCGGCATTGGCCTTCTTCACGCTCTCGATGTCGAAGACGCCGCGCTCGATCTCGCGGCGGATCTCGGCGTTGGCCTGCTTCAGGTTCGCGGCGTTGGCTTCGAGCAGCTCGTTGGTCAGGTCGTTGGCGGCGCGCACCGTCTTGCCGGCCTCGCGGGAGCGGTGGATGGTCACCGCCTGGGCGATCTGGATCTCCCACAGGGGAATGGTGTTCACAACCGTGGAATCGATCTTGGTGATCAGGGACTTGTCGTTCTCCTGCACCAGGTTGATCGAGGGCAGGGACTGCATGGTCACCTGTCGGGTGAGCTTCAGGTCGTGGACCTTGCGTTCCAGGTCGTTGCGCGCGGCGATTAGGCGCTGCAGTTCCTGCGCCACCAGCGGATCCTCGCCCTCGGCCTCCTTGCGCTTGGCCGGGATGTCGACCTCGTCCATGCGCTTGATTCTCTCCTCGCCGGCGGCGATGTAGAGCTCGAGCTCGTGGAAGTAGTTGAGGGAGGCCGCGTAGAGCTTGTCCAGCATGATGATGTCGCGCATCAGCTGGTCCTTGTGCTCGTCCAGGCGGGACCTGAGCGCGTGGATCTGCCGCTTCACCGTCTCGTAGCGCTGGAAGAACTTGGCGATCGGCTTGGCGGCACCGAACAGGCGCTGGAAGATGTTCGGCTTCTCGCCGAGGTCGGAGACGTCGAAGCCGCGGACGCTGGTCACCACCTCGTTCAGGGCGGCGCCAGCGGGACCGGTGTCCTTGTTGCGCACGCCCTCCAGCATCTGGCCGGTAATGTCGCGCAACTCGCCCTGCGCCTCGGCGCCGAAGGAGATGATGGAGGCGGTGTCGGCCGGGTCGATATCCTTCAGCAGTGCCTCGATTCGCCCGCGGTCCGGCGCATCCGCCCGCTCATAGGGCACGACATCGCCGCTCGGCGGTGGCGTGAGCGGCTGAATTGCCGTATTCACCTGTGCTTCGGTCGTCACCGTCTCTTGAGATGTCATCGCCCTTCCCACTGGCCAAAATTCGTGGATGAAAAAACACGTCTCAGCATAGCGGAATACGCGTGCCGCGCAGCCGATTTCTGCGCTGCCGGATCGCCGACCGGATGGAGATGGGAACGCCGGAGAAAAGAAGAAGACGAAAATGCGCATCGGGATCGATTTGGGGGGCACCAAGATCGAGGGCATTCTCCTCGATCAGGCCGGTAGCGAGCTGGCACGCAAGCGCGTGCCGACGCCCCAGGAGAACTATGAAGGCACCGTCGCCGCGGTGATCGGCGTCGCCCGGGAGCTGGAGCAGCGGGCCGGTCGCGCGGCGACGCTCGGCGTCGGCATGCCGGGCGCGATCTCGCCGGTGACCGGGCGGGTGAAGAACGCCAACTCCACCTGGCTCAACGGGCGCACCTTCCACATCGACCTGGAACAGGCCTGGGGCCGGCCGCTGCGCACCGCCAACGACGCCAACTGCCTGGCCGTGTCCGAGGCGGTGGACGGTGCCGGGGAAGGGGCACACACGGTCTTCGCGGTGATCATCGGCACCGGCTGCGGCGCCGGCATCGCCGCTGAGCGCAATCCGCTCGTCGGCCCGAACGCAGCGGCCGGAGAATTCGGCCACATCCAGCTGCCCTGGATGGACGAGAGCGAACTGCCCGGGCCGGAATGCTATTGCGGCAAGCGGGGCTGCCTGGAAACCTGGATCTCCGGCACCGGCTTCGCCAAGGACTTCGAACGGGTGACGGGGCGGCGCATGAGCTCTCCCGAAATCGTGGCGGCGGCCAAGGGCGGCGACGCGCTCGCCAAGGCCAGCATGACCCGCTACATGAACCGGCTGGCCCGTGGCCTGGGCGCGGTCGTCACCATGGTCGATCCGGACGTGATCGTGCTCGGCGGCGGCATGTCCAATGTCGACGAGATCTACGAGGAGGTGCCGTCGCTGCTGCCCCGCTACACCTTCGGCGGTGAGTGCGTGACCCCCCTGCGCAAGGCGGCGCATGGCGATTCGAGCGGCGTTCGGGGCGCTGCATGGCTCTGGTGACATGGCCGGGCTTGCGCCACCGACGCAGCGGCCGTTATGCCTCGCCAGACGATCAACGAAACGACGGCCCGCTCCGGCACCCGATCCCGACGTGTCGGCAGTGAACAGGACGCAGCACAGAGGAAATGTGAAGCCATGGATGCGACGGATCTGCTTTCAGCCCTCGGCGTCGGCAGCGACAAGGTAACCACCGGCAACCGGCCGGTGCGGTCGCCGATCGACGGCGGCGAGATCGCAGCCGTTCACGACACGCCGGTCGAGGAGGTCGACGCCGCCATCGCCCGCTCGCGCGCCGCCTTCGAGGCCTGGCGCGAGGTGCCGCCGCCGCGGCGCGGCGAACTGGTGCGCCTTCTGGGCGAGGAGTTGCGCGCCAACAAGGGCACGCTGGGCCGCCTGGTGACCATCGAGATGGGCAAGATCGTGCAGGAAGGCCTGGGCGAGGTGCAGGAGATGATCGACATCTGCGACTTCGCGGTCGGTCTCTCGCGCCAGCTCTACGGCCTGACCATCGCCTCGGAGCGTCCCGGGCACCGGATGGCGGAGACCTGGCAGCCGCTGGGCCCGGTCGGCGTGATCAGCGCCTTCAACTTCCCCGTCGCGGTGTGGAGCTGGAATACGGCCATCGCGCTGGTGTGCGGCGACCCGGTCATCTGGAAGCCGTCGGAGAAGACGCCGCTGACCGCGCTCGCCTGCGACGCGCTGCTGCGCCGCGCCATGGAGAAGTTCGGCGAGGATGCGCCGGAAGGTCTGCACGAGGTGATCATTGGCGGCCGGGAAGTCGGCGAGCGCCTGGTCGACAGCCCGGAGGTGCCGCTGATCAGCGCCACCGGGTCGGTGCGCATGGGCCAGGAGGTGGCGCCGCGGGTTGCCCGACGCCTCGGCCGCAGCCTGCTGGAACTGGGCGGCAACAACGGCATGATCGTGGGCGAAAGCGCCGACCTGTCGCTGGCGGTGCGCGCCATCGTGTTCGGCGCCGTCGGCACGGCCGGTCAGCGCTGCACCTCGCTGCGCCGTCTGCTCGTCCACGAGGCCGTCTACGACCGGCTGGTGCCCGCCCTGAAGGAGGCCTATGCCAAGATCCCGATCGGCGACCCGCTCGATCATCGCACCCTCGTCGGCCCGCTCAACGACGAGGCGGCCGCCGAGGCGATGGACGCGGCACTGGTGCGCGCGAAGGCAGAGGGTGGCACGGTCCATGGCGGCGGACGCGTGACGCAGAACGTGCCCGAGGGCGGCGCCTATGTCCGTCCGGCCATCGTCGAAATGCCGCAGCAATCGGGAATCGTTGAAACGGAGACCTTCGCGCCCATTCTATACATAATGAGGGTCGCCTCCTTCGACGATGCGCTCGCCCTGCACAATGCCGTGCCTCAGGGGCTGAGTTCGTGCATCTTCACCAACGACCTGCGGGAGGCCGAGCGGTTCCTCGGCGCGGCCGGTAGCGATTGCGGCATCGCCAATGTCAATATCGGCCCATCGGGGGCCGAGATCGGCGGCGCCTTCGGTGGCGAGAAGGAGACGGGCGGCGGCCGGGAATCCGGTTCCGACGCCTGGAAGGCCTATATGCGCCGTCAGACGCAGACGGTGAACTACTCGACCGCCTTGCCGCTGGCGCAGGGCATCACTTTCGACCTCTGACCCCGGTGGCGCGTCGCCCCGGGGCAGGAGATTAGGATGGCCGAAATGGGTTTGATGCTGCTGTTCGCCGGCATCCATGGCGCCCTCGCCGTCGCCCTGGGCGCGTTCGCCGCCCATGTGCTGGAAGACCGTGTGCTGCCGCAATCGCTGGAATGGATCCAGACCGGTACGCACTACCAGCTGATCCACGCCGCCGCGCTGCTGGGCGTGGCCGTCATCCTGGCCACCGTCGACGACAATACGGTCCGGACGCTGCTGCTGGTGGCGGGCTACGCCTTCTTCGCCGGCGCCGCCCTGTTCTCGCTCACGCTCTACCTGATGGCCTTCGGCGCGCCGCGCCTGCTGGGCGCGGTGACGCCTATCGGTGGCGTGGGCATGATCGCCGGCTGGGGCGTGCTCGTCGCCGCCGGCATCCTGACGATGGGACGGGTCAGCTGACCATCATGGCCGGCGGCGAGGACCGTCTGCTCGACGTCCGCGGCATGAAGTGTCCGATGCCGGTCCTGCGGACGCGGCGCGAGCTCGCCGCCATGCGGTCGGGCGACATCCTGCAGGTGCTGGCGACCGATCCCAAGGCGCCGGACGACATCGCCGCCTTCTGCCAGGAGACGGGCCAGGAGGTGCTGTCGAGCGGCGAGGCCGACGGGGAATTCCGCCTGCGCCTGCGCCGACGGTGACGCATGCGCGCGTGCAGGCCTACTCGCCTGCCGCCGGTGCCCGGAAAGCGTCCAGCCGGTTCTGCTGACGCGCCGCCGGACGGGCGCCGGCCCGCTCGATCAGCCCCATGAACACAGCCAGCAGGGGCGGGACGATCAGCAGGGTGAGGACGGCGGACAGGGCCAGACCGCCCAGCACGACCGAGCCCAGGCCGCGATAGAGCTCCGACCCGGCGCCGGGGAAGAACACCAGCGGCGCCATGCCGAAGATGCTGGTCAGCGTCGACATGAAGATCGGCCGGATGCGGTTGCGCGTCGCCTCGACGATGGCGGCGACCACGTCCATGCCTTCCTGCCGGCGGTGGAACAGCGCCTGGTGGACCAGCAGGATGGCGTTGTTGACGACGATGCCCACCAGGATGACGAAGCCCAGCATGGTCAGCATGTCGAGGTTCTGGACGCGGCCCGCCGGCAGGTAGAGGTTGAGCGCGTGCAGCCCGAACAGGCCACCGGCGGCGGCCAGCGGCACCGAGATCAGAATGATCAGCGGGTAGACGAAGCTCTCGAACAGCACCGCCATCACCAGGTAGACGATGACCACGGCCAGCGCCAGGTCCCATTGCATGCGTTCCCAGGTGCGCGTCAGCTCGTCCGCCGTGCCGGAAATGTCGAAGCGCACGCTCGGCGGCAGCCCCGCTGCCCGCATCGGCTCCAGGATCTCGCTCTCGACGGTGGCGATGGCCTCCTCCAGCGGGATATCTCCGCGCGGAAACAGGATGAGGCTGATCGTGCGCTGGCGCTCCAGCCGGCGGATCGCGGTGGGACCGGCGGCGCTGACCACCTCGGCCAGACTGGAGACGGGCACGATGGCGCCCGTCCGGGTGACCACGGGAATGGCGCCGATCTCCTGGGTGCGGGCGATCAGGCCATCCGGTCCCCGCAGCATGAGGTCGAGGCGCTCGCCCTCGACAGTGATCTCGGCCACCCGCATGCCGCCATTGTAGGCGTCCACGGTCAGGCCAAGCTCCTGCGCGGTCACGCCGTTGTCGGCAAGGCGCAGCGGATCGGGCCGCACATGGACCTCCGGCGAGCCGAACTCCAGCCCGGGCACGGGCCGGAACTGATGCCCTTCCTGAGGTGGGAAGACGGTGGCGAGCCGGCCGGCGACCTCCTGCGCGGTGGCGATGATGGTCTCCAGCTCGCCGCCGCCGATGTCGATGGAAATGGTGCGCGTGCCGCCCAGTCCTCCGCCGAACAGCGACACCTGGCTGAAGAAGCTGAGCGTTCCCGGTTCCAGGAAGGCGACCTGCTGGAGTTGCGGGATAAGTTCGGCGACCCGACTTTCGTCCGTGGCGGTGACGCCCATGAAACCAAAGCCTTCGAGCACGACCATGAAGAAGGACTCGATCAGGACCGGTCCGCCGTCATCGGCGGGCTGACCGCCGTCATCTTCGGCTTCGGGGGCAGCGAACAGCGGGCGCAGCGCGCCCTCGATGCGTCCGGCCGTTTCGGTCATCGTCCGCAGGTTTAAGCCGGGCGGCGGGATCAGACTGCCGGCGATGAAGTTCTGGTCGCCCTGCGGCAGGTAGTCGGGCTCCGGCGCCAGCTCGATCGTCACCAGCACGCAGGCGGCGGCGACGGCGCCGACGACGAGCAGCGCCAGGACCTTGAAGCGGGAGATCGTCCGGGCGAAGCCGGTGACCGCCCAGGCGAACGCCCGCGCCAGTTGGTCGAACACGGGCAGGGGCAGCCGGCGGGCGGTGTCGCTGACCGCCTCGCCCGCCAGCAGGCGCGACGCCAGTGCGGGGATCAGGGTGACGGCGACCAGCAGGGAGAGCAGGACGGAGACGGAGATGGCGACGGCGATGTCGCGGAACAGCTGGCCCACTTCCAGCTCCATCACCAGGATCGGGATGAAGACCATCACGGTCGTCAGGGCGGAGACCAGCACGGCACCCCAGACCTGCCGCGCGCCCTCATAGGCGGCCTCGCGCCCGGACAGGCCGGCCTGGCGAAGCCGGAAGATGTTCTCCAGCACGACGATGGCGGCGTCGACGACCATGCCCACGGCGAAGGCGATGCCGGCCAGCGAGATGACGTTGAGAGAGCGGCCGAGCGCCGCCATCGCCACGAAGGAGCCGATGACCGAGACCGGGATGGCCAGCGAGACCACCAGCGTCGCCCGGCCGGAGCGTAGGAAGACCAGCAGCACGGCGGCCGCCAGGCCGCCACCGACCAGGATGTTCTGCAGCACCAGGTCGATCGCCGATTCAATGTAGTCGCTGGCGCGGTAGGCGGTGACGATGCGCAGGTTCTCCGCGGCGATCGGACCGGCGCTGAGCTCGGCGATCGCCACTTCGACATCGCGCAGGACCGCGATGACATTGGCGCCGGTCTCGCGCTGGGCGTTGATGGCGATCGCCTCCTCGCCCAGGAAGCGGATCGACGCTTCCGGCTCGGCATAGGCGAAGCGCACCGTGGCGACGTCGGTCAGCGTCACCCGGCCGAGCGCGCCCGTCTCCGGGTCCTCCACGGATCGCAAGGGCACGTCGCGCACCCGGTCCAGGCTGTCGAACTCGCCGTCCGTGCGCACGACATAGGCACGCTTGCCCTCCTCGACCGTGCCCGCGGTCAGGGAGACGTCGGCCGCGCGCAGGGCGGCCAGCAGCGCCGACACGGTGATGCCGTATCGCGCCATGCGGTCGGGGTCGACGATCACCTGCATCTCGAGCGTCGTGCCGCCGAAGAACCCGGCATCAGCCACGCCGTCCACGCGGCGGATGCGTTCGACGATGACGTCCTCGACGAAACGGCCGTACTCGTTCATCGGCGTCAGGTTGCCGGGCGCCCTGGTCAGGATGAACCAGACAATGGCGTCCTCCGGCCCGCCCTCGGCCGTGGCGATGAACGGCTCGCTCGCCTCCTCGGGATAGCCCGACACCCCGTCGAGGCGGTTGCTGGCGAGCAGCAGGGCGCGATCCATCTCGGTGCCGACGGCGAATTCCAGCGTGATCGAGCCGCCGCCGAAACCGGCCTCGCCGCGCATCTCCACCAGGCCGTCCAGGCCGCGCAGCGCATTTTCCTGCGGGATCAGGATCTCGCGCTCCACCTCATAGGGCGAGGCGCCGGGCCAGCCGGTCGATACCTGGATCACCGGGCGGCTGATGTCGGGCGTCAGCTGGATGGGGATGGACTGCAGCGCCATCCAGCCGAACATCACCACCATGACGACGCCGGCGATGACGGCGATCGGCCGCTCGATGGCGAGGCGGATCAGGTTCATCCGGCCGCCCCGCCGTCGTCTCCATCCTGGTTGCCGGCAGCTGGGGGCGGTGCTGCGATCGACACCGGCTGGCCGGGCCGCAGGCGCTCATTGCCGCGGATCACGGCGAGTTCGCCGGCGGTCAGGCCGGCGAGCACCTCGAAGCGCTCGCCGACGGCCGCGCCAAGGCTGACCGGCCTGAGCGTCGCCAGACCGTCCACCACGATATAGACGAACTGCCCCTCGATCTGGGTCAGCACGGCATCCTTGTGGACGGTCAGCATCGGCCTTGGCGAACCGACGGGCAGGACCACGGTCACGCTTTCGTTCGCCGCCGGGGTGCGGGGCAGACCGGCCAGAACCGGCGTCAGGCGGACCGCCCGGGCCCGGGTCTGGCTGTCCTCCACGGGCAGTATGGCGCGGATGACCGCGTCGTGCGGCGACGTCTCCGCCGCGCCCCCCAGGACGAAGCCGGCGATCATGCCGGGCTCCAGCGCCGCGACCTGCTCGCCAGGCACCGCCACCTCGATCTCCATGTCGCGGTCGCTGAGCAGGGTCAGCACGGGCGCGCCGGTGGAAAGGTATTCGCCGGGCTGGATGTGGCGCGACGTGACCACGCCGTCGAACGGCGCGAGGATTCGGGTTTCCTCCAGATCGATGGCGGCCAGGTCGACCTCGACCCCGGCGCTGCGCAGCCGGGCCTGGGCCTGGTTGGCCTGGGCGGCTGCCTGGATCAGCATCTGCTGGGCGTCCTCGAACCGCGCCTGGTTGAATGCCGCGCTGCCGCGCAGCCGTTCCAGCCTTTCGATGTCCTGTTGCGCCATCGCCTGGCCCGCCAGGGCGGCCTCGAACCCGGCGGCCAGTTCCTGCAGCTCCATCTGCCGCAGTTCCAGGATGGCGGCGAAGCGGGCGTCCTCGACCCGGACCAGCACGTCGCCGGCCGTCACGCGGTCGCCGATCTCCACCAGGATCTCGGCCACCGGTCCGGAGACGCGCGCGGCGACATCGGCCTGGTCGCGGGCGACGAAGCGGCCGAGAATGCGCTGGACTCCGGTCTCCACGCTCTCGACCACCGGATCCACCACGACCGGCATGGCCGGCTGCGCCTCCGCCGGACGGTGATGCCCGACGGCGATCAGCACAGCGAGAGCGGCAATGATCCCACGAACGTGTGACAACGCACCTTCCTCCTGCTAGCGGCAGGAGAGGGTTGTCGGAATCACTAACAAAAGCAAGTAACGACAGCGCGGCATCTCAGACTGTTCCGCCGATCGGCCACGTCTGCTAGACAGTTGGACAGGCAAGCGTCGGCGATCGCCCGGTCTTCGCCGGCGGCGGTCCTCCCCGTTTCGGAGTCCTCCTCACACTTTCGGAGTCCATGAATACCGTCCTGTTCAGCCACGACGCCTGCCTCGGCCACGATCCGGGATACGGCCATCCCGAATGCCCCGACCGGCTGCGCGCGGTGCTGCGCGCGCTGGAGGACGAGGCCTTCATGTTCCTCGACCGGCGCCAGGCGCCGCTGGCGACGCGCGACATGCTGACCCGGGTGCATCCCGAGCGCTATGTGGACACGATCCTGAGCAGCGTACCGCGCGAGGGCTTTTTGGCGATCGACGAGGACACCTTCATGAGCCCGGGTTCGGGCGAGGCGGCGCTGCGCGCGGCGGGGGCGGCCTGCGCCGCGGTCGACGCGGTGATGGCGGCGGACAATGACGCCGACGGCGCGCGCAACGCCTTCTGCGCCACGCGGCCGCCGGGTCATCACGCCGAGACCGGCCGGTCGATGGGCTTCTGCCTGTTCAACAACGTCGCTGTCGCCGCACGCCACGCCCAGGCGGTGCACGGGATCAGGCGGGTGGCGGTGATCGACTTCGACGTGCATCACGGCAACGGCACCCAGGATATCTTCTGGGACGACCCGGCCGTCTTCTTCGCCTCCACCCACCAGGCACCGCTCTATCCCGGCACCGGCCGGCCGCAGGAGACGGGTGCGCACGGCAACATCCTGAACGCTACCCTGCGCGCCGGCAGCGGCTCGGCGGAGTTTCGCGCCGTCTTCGCCGGGCAGATTCTGCCCGCTGTCGACCGCTTCGCACCCGAGCTGATCATCGTCTCCGCCGGCTTCGATGCGCATCTGCGCGATCCCCTCGCGCAGCTGGCGCTGAACGAGGCGGACTATGGCTGGGCAACCGAGAAGATCGGCGCTTGTGCCGCCCGCCATGCGGCGGGACGGCTAGTGTCGTGCCTCGAAGGCGGCTATAACCTCGACGCCCTGGCGGCCAGCGCCGCGGCGCATGTGACGGCCCTGATGGCGCTCTGATCCGCGCCGGCCGCCCGGATTCCCCACGAACGCTGGATTTTCGCGCTCAAATGACCACTTCTCCCCCATCCGACATCGCCAAGATGACCTTCGAACAGGCGCTCGCCGAACTCGAGGAGATCGTGCGCCAGCTTGAGCAGGGAGAGATGGATCTCGACAAGTCGATAAGCGCCTACGAGCGCGGCGCGCAGCTCAAGTCCCATTGCGAGGCCAAGCTGCGGGAAGCGCAGATGAAGGTGGAGAAGATCACCGTCGGACCGAACGGTGACGTGAGCGCAGAGCCGACGGACCTTTCATGAACAAGGTCGTTTCCCTGCCGCTGGCCGACGCCATGGCGGAGGCCCGCGAGGACATCACGCGCACGCTCGACCACCTGCTGCCAAAGCCCGTCGACAGCGAAGCCCGCCTGCACGAGGCCATGCGCTACGCCACGCTGGGTGCCGGCAAGCGGCTGCGCCCATTCCTGGTGCTGGCATCCGCCACGCTGTTCTCGGTCGGCCGCCGCACGGCACTGCGCGTCGCCGCGGCGGTGGAGTGCGTGCACTGCTATTCTCTCGTGCACGACGACCTGCCGGCGATGGACGACGACGAACTGCGCCGCGGACGGCCGACGGTGCACGTCGCCTTCGACGAGGCGACGGCGATCCTTGCCGGCGACGCGCTGCTGGCGTTCGCCTTCGAGATCCTCGCCGATCAGGAGACGCATCCCGACCCGAAGGTGCGCTGCGAGCTGGTCGCGCGGCTGGCCCGTGCCGCCGGCCCGAACGGCATGGTCGCCGGGCAGATGATCGATCTCGAGGCCGAGCAGCGCAGCGTCGACATCGGCGGCGTCACCCGGCTGCAGCGCCTGAAGACCGGCGAGCTGTTTGCCTTCGCCTGCGAGGCGGGAGCGATCCTGGCCCGCGTCGACTCCACCCGTCGGCACGCGCTGCACGCCTTCGCCCACGACCTCGGGCTGGCCTTCCAGATCGCCGACGATCTCCTGGACGTGACCGGCCGCGAGGAAGAGACCGGCAAGAAGGTCGACAAGGACCGGATCGCGGGAAAGGCGACTTTCGTTTCGATTTTGGGTGTCGAACGTGCCCGCGACCAGGCGTCGCTTCTGGCCGATCAGGCGATAAGGCACCTGGAAATCTTCGACGAGCGTGCCGATACTTTGAGGCAAATCGCGCGTTTTGTTATCGAGCGTCGGCACTGAGCGCCGGTTGCGTCGGGAGAGAGCGATACCAGGGCCAACAGCATGACCGTCGAAACTCCCCTGCTCGATACCGTCGGCAGTCCCGCCGATCTGAAGCGGCTGGACGCGCGCCAGCTGCGCCAGCTGGCTGACGAGTTGCGGGCGGAGACGATCGACGCCGTGTCGATCACCGGTGGCCATCTCGGCGCCGGGCTGGGCGTGGTCGAACTGACCGTGGCCCTGCACCACGTCTTCGACACGCCGTCCGACCGGCTGGTCTGGGATGTCGGCCACCAGTGCTATCCGCACAAGATCCTGACCGGGCGGCGCGAGCGCATCCGAACCCTGCGCCAGGGCGGCGGACTGTCGGGTTTCACCAGGCGGGCGGAGAGTGCCTACGACCCGTTCGGCGCGGCGCATTCCTCGACCTCCGTCTCGGCCGGTCTCGGCATGGCCGTCGCGCGCGACCTGGAGGGCCGCGACAATCACGTCGTCTGCGTGATCGGCGACGGTGCGATGAGTGCCGGCATGGCCTACGAGGCGATGAACAACGCGGGCGCGACGGACAGCCGGCTGATCGTCATCCTCAACGACAACGACATGTCGATCGCCCCGCCGGTCGGCGCCATGAGCGCCTATCTCTCGCGGCTGATCTCCTCGCGCACCTACCGGTCGCTGCGCAACGTCATGCGCGACCTGGCGGCGAAGTTCCCGCGGCCGCTGAAGAAGGCGGCGGAGCGGGCGGAGGAGTACGCCCGCGGCATGGTGACCGGCGGCACGCTGTTCGAGGAGCTGGGCTTCTTCTATATCGGGCCGATCGACGGCCACAACCTGGACCACCTGCTGCCGGTCCTGCGCAACGTCAAGGCGGCCAAGGAAGGGCCGATCCTGGTCCACTGCGTGACCCAGAAGGGCAAGGGCTACGAGCCGGCGGAAAACGCCGCCGACAAGTATCACGGGGTCGGCCGTTTCGACGTGGTCACCGGCGCCCAGGTCAAGGCCAAGGCGAACGCGCCGGCCTATACCAGGGTCTTCGCCGAGAGCCTGGTCGCCGAGGCCGGACGCGACGAGCGCATCGTGGCGGTGACCGCGGCCATGCCGTCGGGCACCGGGCTGAACCTGATGGCTGAGCGCTTCCCCGAACGCACCTTCGATGTCGGCATCGCCGAACAGCACGCGGTGACATTCTGCGCGGGATTGGCCAGTGAGGGGTACAAGCCGTTCGCGGCGATCTACTCCACCTTCTTGCAGCGGGCCTATGACCAGGTGGTACACGACGTGGCCATCCAGGGCCTGCCGGTGCGCTTCGCCATCGACCGGGCCGGGCTGGTCGGTGCCGACGGCGCCACCCATGCCGGGGCCTTCGACATCGCCTATCTGGGCTGCCTGCCGGGCTTCACGCTGATGGCGGCGGCCGACGAGGCCGAGCTGCGCCACATGGTGGCGACCGCCGCTGCCCATGACGAGGGACCGATCGCGCTGCGCTATCCGCGCGGCGAGGGGGTCGGCATCGACCTGCCGGAATTCGGCACACCGCTCGCGATCGGCCGCGGCCGTGTGCTGCGCGAGGGGACCAAGGTCGCGCTGCTGAGTTATGGCGGCAGGCTGCAGGAATGCCTGGCGGCGGCCGACGAGCTCGTCGCTCACGGGCTCAGCACCACCGTCGCCGATGCCCGCTTCGCCAAGCCGCTGGACCACGATCTGATCGGCCGGCTGGTGCGCGAACATGAAGTGCTGATCACCGTCGAGGAGGGGGCGATGGGCGGCTTCGGCGCCTATGTCCTGCACCATCTGGCCGCCAGCGGCCTGCTCGACCACGGCCTTCGGGTGCGCACCATGACCCTGCCCGACGTCTTCCTCGACCATGACAAGCCGGAACGGCAATACGCCCGGGCCGGCCTGGACGCCGCGGCGATCGTGGCGCAGGCGCTGAACGCGCTGGGCGTGCCGCCGGCCATCGAGGCCGCCGCCAGGGCCTGACCCTGGCGCCCGCTCGGGCCGGAGCTGAGCCGGACCTGGCCCTCGGCCCCGGCTTGACCCTGGCTGCGGCGATGCCGATCTGGCACTGTCGGTTCCGACCATCCGCTACCGTTCCCGGCCGGCCGACCATCCGGCCGGTCCGCAGCCCAAGACCGTTGGGGGAGTTCGATGACCCGCTACCTGCACACCATGATCCGCGTCTCCGACATCGAGGAGACGGTCAGGTTCTTCCAGCTGCTCGGGCTCGAGGAAGTGCGCCGGATCGATCGGCCCGAGGGCCGCTACACGCTTGTCTTCATGGCCGCGCCCGGCCAGGAGGACGCCAAGGTGGAGCTGACCTACAACTACGACCCTGAGGAATACGACGGCGGCCGCAATTTCGGCCACCTGGCCTACGAGGTCGACGACATCTATGCCATGTGCCAGAAGCTGGCCGACCATGGCATCACCATCAACCGGCCGCCGCGCGACGGGCGCATGGCCTTCGTGCGCACCCCCGACGACATCTCCATCGAGCTGCTGCAGAAGGGCGAGGCGCTGCCGAAGCGGGAGCCCTGGGCGTCGATGGAGAACACCGGCACCTGGTGATCCCGCCAGCCGGGGATTGGCTCGCGTGAACGATCGTCGCGCCGTGCGCGCCGGCACCTTCGTCGACGCCCGGCCGGCCGACGCCGCGCCTACCGACGCTCAGGCCGGCGCATGAGCAAGGTGCCCAAACGCCGGGTCGACCAGCTCCTCGTCGAGCGTGGCCTGGCCGAGAGCCGCAGCAAGGCGCAGGCACTGGTGATGGCGGGCCAGGTGCTGGCCGGCACCCGCAAGGTGGCGAAGCCCGGCGAGACGCTGGCCGCCGACGCCGATCTCACCGTCAGGGGGCAGGATCATCCCTGGGTCAGCCGCGGCGGCCTGAAGCTGGTCAAGGGCCTTGACGCCTTCGGCGTCGATCCGGGCGGGCTGGTCTGCCTCGATGTCGGCGCCTCGACCGGCGGTTTCACCGACGTGCTGCTGAGCCGCGGTGCGGCCCGCGTCTACGCGGTGGATGTCGGCCATGGCCAGCTCGCCTGGAAGCTGCGACAGGACGCGCGCGTCGTGGTCCTGGAACGCACCAATGCCCGTCACCTGACAGCGGCAGAGGTGCCGGAGCCGGTGGACCTGATCGTCTGCGACGCCAGCTTCATCGGCCTTGCCAAGGTGCTGGAGGCGCCGCTGGCGCTGGCCGCGCCGGGCGCGCGTCTGGTGGCGCTGATCAAGCCGCAGTTCGAGGCCGGGCCTGGCGAGGTGGGCAAGGGTGGGGTGATCCGCGATCCGACGGTGCACGCCCGGGTCTGCGATGAGGTCGGCGACTGGCTGGCGAGCCGGCCGGGCTGGACCGTGACCGGGATCTGCGAAAGCCCGATCAAGGGCCCCGAGGGAAACACGGAATTCCTGATCGCCGGCCGCAATCGCGAATAACGCGAAAATAATCGTCCCGTGTGCCGCCAATCACAGACGGTCGGCAATGGCGCGCGCATTCTCTGCCTGACGGTCGGCGAGGCCCGGCCAGGAGGAGGGGAGAGAGACGATGAGCAAGCTGAAAGCACCGATCGCCGGCCTGGTCCTGGCACTTGCCGCCGGACCGGCCTTCGCCCAGCCGCAATGCGGGTTGACGCCGACGGGCGAATTCGCCTGCGTCGAGGGCGGCAGCGGCCTGGCGGTACCGATGAACGGCCTGATGGATGGCCAGATCGATGGCGCCGACATGATGGGCGCGGCGATCGGCCTGGCGCTGATCCTGAGCCAGGATGGCGGCGCCGCGACGGATAAGCCCGATGCGCCCGGCCCGCTCGGTCCCGCCCCGCTGCCCCCGGGCTTCACGCCCGAGCTCGCCGGCGAGGTCCTGCCGGTCGATCCCGGCCCCGTGCTGCCCAATCCCGTGATCCCGACGGTGCCGGGCGTCCTGATACCCGGAAGCTGAGGAGGCCTGTCATGAAACCGACCACCAACTGGGCCGAGTTCCTGGCGTCGCTGCTCAACCTGTGGTGCGACGCGGTGAAGGACGAGGACAGCGACAAGATCGCGTTGGAGGAAGCCGAGGACACTCGGCAGTGATCCCTGGAGTGATCCCTGGACGGGACCGGATGTTGGCCGGTCCCGTCGTCGTTGGGATGATGCCCCGGGTCAGCGATCCATCGCGTGGTATTCGGGGTTGGGCATCATGTCGAGGGCGGTGGCGACGCGGTTCGACATGTTGAAGAAGCCAACGGTGTCGGCCAGATCGAAAATCTCCTCGTCGCCCAGGCCGGCATCGCGCAGCGCCCGACGGTCGGCGTCGTCCACCAGATGGGGCGTGGTGGTCAGTTTCCAGGCGAAGTCCAGCATGGCGCGCTGGCGCGGCGCCAGATCCGCCACCCGGTAGTTCATCACCAACATCTCGCCCAGTTGCGGGTCGCCCGAGATGCGCCGCACCGCCTGACCGTGCGCCACCAGGCAGTAGTAGCAGTGGTTGGCCGAGGAAACGACGACGGCGACCATCTCGCGCTCGAGCTTGCTGAGACCGCTGTCCCCCAGCATCAGCTCGTTATAGGTCTGGATGAAGGCCTGCAGCTTCCTCGGCCGGGCCGCGTAGGCACGCAGCACGTAGGGCACGAGGCCCAGCTTCTCCACGCATTTGTCGAAATAGGCCCGGGTGTCCGCATCGACCGCGTCGATCCCGGGCACGGGCAGGTCCATGATGTGATCGGGCTGGGGCATGGCGCTCTTCCTCGTCGGTGGGCGCGGCGGTGCCGGCGGCTGCCGCTACTCCGCCGGCGGCCGGATCAATTCGCTCATCAGGCGCTCGGTCACCACGCCCTGGCCGGGCGGCGCGCCCAGCTCCAGGCGATCGGCGAGATAGGCGGCAATGGCGGTGCGGGTGCGCGGACCCAGGTCGCCGTCGACCGGGCCGGCGTCGTAACCTGCCTCGTTGAGAGCCCGCTGGATCGGCCTGGCGTCCTCGTCATGGACCGGGCGCTCGAGCAGCCAGAAGGTGCCCCGGTCCTGGTCGACGAGCACGAGCACCCGGTTGTCGACACGGATCAGGGCGGCAAGGGGGCTGCCGTCGCAGGACAGCCACATGTTGCCCTCGACCGACACGATGGGGTCGTCGTCGGGCGCCGCCCGCGCGCTCGGCGGAAACAGGTCGATCATCGCCGGATCCTCGCGGGCCCAGCCGAGATCGACGTTCTGCTCGGCGTTCCAGGTTTCGCAACGCCGCTCGCCCAGCCATTCGAGCTGGTTGGCGAAGATCACCTCCTCGCCCAGGAAATCCACGGCCCCGCCTCCGGTGCCGTCGATCGGCCTGGCGTCGACGACCACGAAGATGCCGCCGAAGGGCGGGGTGTCCCAAAGGCTCTGCGCAGCCACGAAGGCGGGTGGAACCGTCAGGAGCAGGGCGCAGGCGCTGGCGCTCAGCCGCCGCATTGGCCGCGATGCCGCATCATCTGGTCGGCCAGGACGCAGGCCATCATCGCCTCGCCGATGGGTACCGCGCGGATGCCCACGCAGGGGTCGTGGCGCCCCTTGGTCTGCACGTCGGTTTCCTCGCCCGTCCGGGTGACCGTGCGGCGCGGGGTCATGATCGAGCTTGTCGGCTTGACGGCAAAGCGGACGACTACGTCCTGGCCGGTCGAAATGCCGCCCAGGATGCCACCGGCGTGATTGGACAGGAAGGTCACCGTGCCGTCGTCCGCAAGCCGCATCTCATCCGCGTTTTCCTCGCCATGCAGGGCGGCGGTGGCAAAACCGTCGCCGATCTCGACACCCTTCACGGCGTTGATCGACATCATAGCCTGGGCGAGGTCGCTGTCGAGCTTGCCATAGACCGGCTCACCCCAGCCGACGGGAACGCCGCTCGCCCGCACCTCCACCACCGCGCCGATGGACGAGCCCCGCTTGCGGATGGCGTCGAGATAGTCCGCCCATTGCCCGGCCATCACCGGGTCGGGACAGAAGAACGGATTCCGGTCGACCTCCGCCCAGTTCCAGCGGTCGCGATCGACTGCGCGGTCGCCCATCTGCACCAGCGCGCCGCGGATCGTCACGGCCGGGCCCAGGATCTTGCGGGCGATGGCGCCGGCGGCGACCCTGGCCGCGGTCTCCCGGGCAGAGGCCCGGCCGCCGCCGCGATAGTCGCGGATGCCGTACTTCTTCCAGTAGGTGAGGTCGGCATGGCCGGGCCGGAAGGAGTTGGCGATCTCCGAATAGTCCTTGGAGCGCTGGTCGGTGTTCTCGATGATCAGGCTGATCGGCGTACCCGTCGTCTGGCCCTCGAAGACGCCGGAAAGGATCTTCACCTCGTCGAGTTCGCGCCGCTGGGTGGTATAGCGGGACTGGCCCGGCCGCCGGCGGTCGAGAAAGGGCTGGATGTCCGCCTCGGCGAGCGGGAGCAGCGGCGGCACGCCATCGACCACCACGCCCAGCGCGGGGCCGTGACTTTCACCCCAGGTGGTGAAGCGGAAAAGGGTGCCGAAACTGTTGCTGGCCATGCGCGGACGCCGCTTTCCCAGATTTCCTACATCGCCGAATCGGCCAGGGCGTCAATCGCCTCCCGCGGCATGGCGTAGAGGATGGCATCTTCCTGGACGCGACCGCCAAGGCTGTCGTAGAGGCGGCGTGCGGCTTTATAGCTGTCCTCCCGCCCTGTGGTCCAGCGCATGCGCCCGCAGCCCAGGTCGCGGGCGATCAGGGCGAGTGCACGCATCAGCGCCCGGGCCACGCCCCGGCCGCGGTGAGCCTCGGCGGTGTACAGTTCCTTCAGGAACAGCTCCGTCGCCAGACCGCCGCCCGGAATGACGACGGCATAGCTGGCGAAGCCCATGACGGCGCCGTCCGCTGCTCGGGCTGCCAGCATCTCAACCGTGCGTTTCGGGACGAGCAGATGGTGGCCGAGAAAGCGTTCGATCGCCCCGGCATCCTCCGCCGTGCGGTGATAGTGCACCAGCATCTCGGCGAAGACGGGCACCACCGCCCGGCACAGCGACGGCGTGGCGACCGGCTCGATGTGAATCGGCGGCTGGACCGGGGGTAGGTGCACGGGCGTTCGCTCGCCGGTTCAGTCGCCCGGCTGCTCTTTTGGCAGCATGCTCTTCAGCAGTGCCGCCGTGTCCGCAATACCGTCGACCGCGATCATGCCGACCGTGTTGTAGCCGGCGTCGACGTGGTGGATCTCGCCAGTCACCCCGGAGGCGAGGTCGGACAGCAGATAGACGCCCGAGGCGCCGACCTGGTCGATGGTCACGTTGCGCTTCAGGGGTGCGTTGTACTGATTCCACTTCAGGATGAAGCGCAGGTCGCCGATGCCGCTCGCCGCCAGGGTCTTGATCGGCCCGGCGGAGATCGCGTTGACGCGGATGTTGCGGCCGCCCAGATCGGCGGCGAGATAGCGCACGCTGGCCTCCAGCGCCGCCTTGGCGACGCCCATGACGTTGTAGTGCGGCATCACCTTCTCGGCCCCGAAATAGGTGAGCGTGAGCAGGCTGCCGCCCTCGTTCATCAGCGGCACGGCGTGCTGGGCGACCGCGGTGAAGGAGTAGCAGGAGATATCCATCGAGCGCAGGAAATTGCCCCGCGTGGTCTTCAAATATTCGCCGTCGAGCTCAGATTTGTCGGAATAGGCGACGGCGTGGACCACGAAGTCGAGCCCGCCCCACCGCTCCGCGATGGCGTCGAAGACGGATTTCAGACTGGCGTCGTCGCCGACGTCGCAAGGCACGACGAAGTCCGAGCCGGCCTCCGCGGCCAGCGGCTGCACCCGGCGCAGCAATGGCTCGACCTGGTAGGTGAAGGCGAGTTCCGCTCCCTGCGCCGCGCAGGCCTTGGCGATGCCCCAGGCAAGCGAGCGATCGTTGGCGACCCCCATGATCAGACCACGCTTTCCAGCCATGAGCTGAGCATTTCCAGACATGAAGGGTCCTCTCGTCTATACTTGCGGGTGATTTGCTTCGGGGCCGGGATCGTACACGATTGGGAATGCCGGTCAACGAGGCCGCATGGGAGCAGAAATGACCGATACGCCCAGGCATGGGTTCCTGCATCGCGTCGGCGAAGTCGTCGGCTTCACCAAATATGCGGCGCTGCGATTCTACTACGACGACTGCACCCAGGCGGCCGCCTCGCTCACCTACACCGTACTGCTGGCGCTGGTCCCGCTGACGGCGATCATCGTCGCCATCTTCACGGCCTTTCCCGCCTTCCAGGAACTGCAGGACACCGCCCGGCAGCTGATCATCGACAACTTCGTGCCCGAGGTGGGCGAGACCGTGGCGGAGCATCTGGAAGGCTTCGCGATCAATGCAAGCGGGCTGACCGCGCTGGGCGTCATCGGCCTCCTGGTCACCTCGATCCTTATGCTGGCGACCATCGAGAGCTCCTTCAACGCCATCTGGCATGTCAAGGAATCGCGATCCTGGCTTATTCGCCTGCTCACCTTCTGGGCGGTGCTCACGTTGACCCCGCTGCTCTTCGGCGCCTCGATCTCGATCGGCTCCGCGCTGCTCGACCGGGCGGCGATTCTCGGGGGCGGAACCTGGATCATCGACGCGGTCCGCGTCCTGCTGCCCATCGTCATCCAGGTGGTCGGGTTCGGCCTGCTCTACTGGATCATCCCGAACCGCAGCGTGAAGTGGTCGGACGCGGCGATCGGCGGCCTGGTCGCCGGCGTGCTGTTCGAGTTCTCGAAGTGGGGCTTCTCGCTCTATCTTCAGGCCTTCCCGGTCTACCAGACGCTCTATGGCGCCCTGGCGACGGTGCCGATCTTCCTGGTCTGGCTCTACCTCGCCTGGTCGATCGCCCTGTTCGGCGCCGTGATCGCCGCGGCGCTGCCGGACTGGCGCTCCGGCAAGGTGATCGGCACCAGCCTGCACAACATGGCTTCCGGGCCGCGCCTGACCATCGCCGCCGGCATCCTGGCCGCGCTCAGCGGTTCTAGCCGCCTGGGCGAGACCATGAGCCGGGACGAGTTGCAACGCCGGGTGCCGGTCGGCGTGTCGGCCGTCGACGAGATGCTCGACCAGCTGCGCCAGGCGCGCTTCGTCAACCGCACGGACGACGACCGCTGGGTGCTGACCCGCGACCTGCACACCGCCTCGCTCGCCGACCTGATCTCGGCCCTGGGGATCGGGCTGAGCGGCCCGGTCGGACGCATCCCGCGCATCGGCGGCGGCTGGCAGGACGTGCTGGGCGAACTCACGGCGAAGAGCGAGGCGGCGCGGACGCAGGCGCTGTCGATATCGCTGGCGACCCTGTTCGCCGAGCGTGGCCGCGACAACGTTACCCCCTTGCAACTGGGGGACTGACGTCCGAGAAGGGGAGAGCGGCGTTTCGCACGGCCGTGCCGCGCCGGCGCTTCGTGCCGCCGGTCGATGATCACCAAAGGCGCCGACCGCGCTTACCGAGCCATGACCGACACCTCCGAAACGCCCGCCCCTCTGTCTGCCCGTCCCGACCCGTTGGCGCAGTTCAGCGACTGGTACGACGAGGCGTGCGAGACCGAGATCAACGACCCCAACGCCATGACCCTGGCGACGGTCTCCGCCGACGGTCTGCCCTCGCTGCGGGTGGTTCTCCTGAAGGGCTTCGACGGGCGCGGCTTCGCCTTCTACACCAATTTCGAGAGCCGCAAGGGACGCGACCTGCTGGCCACGGCCAGGGCGGCGCTGAACTTCCACTGGAAAAGCCGGCGCCGTCAGGTCCGAGTCGAGGGAGACGTCGCGCCGGTGGACGACGACGAGGCCGACGCCTACTTCGCCAGCCGGCCGCGGGGCTCGCAGATCGGCGCCTGGGCTTCGATCCAGTCGGCGCCACTGCCCGGCCGCGCGGCCTTCGAGGACCGGATTGCCGCGTTCACCGAGCGTTTCGCGGGTGGGGCGGTGCCGCGGCCGCCGCACTGGTCCGGCTTCCGGCTCGCCCACCGGCGCATCGAATTCTGGCAGGAAATGCCCTTCCGGCTGCACGACCGTCTGGTCTATGTCGAGACACCGGACGGCTGGCGCACGGAGAAGCTTTACCCGTGAGCGGCGGTCGCCAGGACCGCC
>JAVKFF010000169.1:0-6611 GCA_040226215.1 Azospirillaceae bacterium | reverse complement strand
GACGCGCCGCGACCTGCAGTCGGAGATGAAGAAGCAGGGCCGGCCCTGGGAGGTCGGCAAGGCGTTCGAGCAATCGGCACCCTGCGGCCCGGTGGTGCCGGCGTCCAGGATCGGCCACCCGGCCCGGGGGGCGATCTGGCTTGAGGTGAACGGCCGGAGGGTGCAGACCGGCGATCTCGAGCAGTTGATCTGGAAGGTGCCGGAGGTGATCGCCCATCTCTCGCGGCTGTTCCGCCTGGCGCCGGGCGACCTGATCATGACCGGCACGCCGGCCGGCGTCGGCCCGGTCGCCAGGGGCGACCACCTCAAGGGCCATGTCGACGGTGTCGGCGACCTCGAGGTCACCGTGGTCTGAGGCGGCGGAGGCGGCACCGATGCCGCTTCCCGGATGCGAGAACGAAACAGGCAGATACGAGGAAATACCATGAAGCTGATGCGTGTCGGTCCGGCCGGACGGGAGAAGCCCGCCATTCTCGACGGGAGCGGCGTGATCCGCGACCTCTCGGGCGTGGTGCGCGACATCGCCGGCGAGGTGCTCACCCCCTCCGGTCTGGAGCCGCTGCGCGGTCTCGGTCTCGCCAGCCTGCCGGCGATTCCCGAGGGCCAGCGGATCGGGGCCTGCGTCGGCGGCGTCGGCAAGATGATCGCCATCGGCCTCAACTACGCCGACCATGCCGCGGAGACCGGCCAGGCGGTGCCACCGGAGCCGGTCGTCTTCTTCAAGGCGACGAGTTGCATCTGCGGACCCTATGACGACGTCGAGATCCCGCGTGGCTCGACGAAGACCGACTGGGAGGTCGAACTCGGCGTGGTGATCGGCAGCCGGGCGAAGTACGTTGCCGAGGACGACGCGCTCGATCACGTCGCCGGCTACTGCGTGGTCAACGACGTCTCCGAACGCGCCTTCCAGATCGAACGCGCCGGCCAGTGGGTGAAGGGCAAGAGCCACGATACCTTCGGGCCGATCGGGCCCTGGCTGGTCACCAGGGACGAAATAGCCGACCCGCAGAACCTTGCCATGTGGCTGGAGGTCGATGGCCACCGCTATCAGGACGGCAGCACCCGGACCATGGTCTACGGCGTGAAGCATCTGGTGAGCTATCTCAGCCAGTTCATGACGCTGGAGCCCGGCGACATCATCACCACCGGTACCCCGCCCGGGGTCGGCATGGGGCTGAAGCCGCAGGTCTTCCTGAAGGCCGGGCAGGAGATGCGCCTGGCCATCGAGGGGCTGGGCGAGCAGCACCAGCGCACCGTTCAGGCCTGAGGCGGAGCGGAACGATGCCGGGTCGCCTGGCGGGCAAGGCCGCCCTCGTCGTCGGCGCCGGGTCGATCGGCCCCGGCTGGGGCAACGGCAAGGCGACGGCCGTCGCCTTCGCCCGAGAGGGCGCGCGCGTCGCCTGCGTCGACCTGAACCGGGAAGCGGCGGAGGAGACGGCGGAGATCATTCGGGGAGAGGGCGGAGAGGCGATCGCGCTTGCCGCCAACGCCGCCTCGGAAGATCAGGTGGCCACCGTGGTCGCCCGCACGCTCGACGCCTTCGGGGCGATCCACGTGCTCGACAACAATGTCGGCATCGCCGAGGTGGGCGGTGTCACTGGGCTCGACGAGGCGACCTGGGACAAGGTCCTGGCGGTCAACCTGAAGAGCGCCGTGTTCGGCATGAAGCACGTCATCCCGGTGATGCAGCGCCAGGGCGGCGGCGCGGTGATCAACATATCCTCGATCGCCGCCATCCGCTGGACCGGCATCCCCTACGCCACCTACTACGCCACGAAGGCGGCGCTCAGCCAACTCACCCGCACCACCGCGGTGGAGCACGCGCGCGACAGGGTACGGGTCAACGCCATCCTGCCGGGGCTGATGAAGACGCCCATGGTGGAGCGTTCCGCCGGCCTGGCCGACACCTATTCCGAGGGCGACGTCGAGGCGATGTGGGCGATCCGTGACGCCCAGGTGCCGATGGGCCATATGGGCGACGCCTGGGACGTGGCCTGGGCGGCGGTCTATCTGGCCAGCGACGAGGCCCGCTATGTCACCGGCATCGAACTCGTCGTCGACGGCGGGATCACGCAGAAATTCAGCTGAGTCGGGCGCGGCCTGGCCGGGCCGGGCGGCGTAAGACGAAATCGCATGGGTGCCGGTCGTGCGGAATTGATTGACGCGCGGGCCATGGCGTGACTATCTGCCCGGACACGCATGAGCGTCCCGGCCGCGTTTCGTGGGTCGCCCTCAGGGGAGTCCTTTCCGCCGAACGTTCATAGACTTGGAATGCAACGGCTACCCGGAGCGCGGACAGCCGTCAGGAAAGAAGAGGCACTCCGGCAGGAGAGGACAAGGATCGACGGGGCGGCAACGTCCCGGAGCCTACCTTCCCCGGACGATAGAACGACGCAGTTGACACATCGCGAAGACCTCGGCAATGCCGAGCGGCCGTCGAGCACCGGTCCGTGCTCCGGCCTGACCGGTGCCTCCGGGCATTCCCCCTCCACTCACGACATCGTCGCGTTCGTGGCCGGCCGGCTCGCCGAGCCCGTCACTATGGCCTGACGCACGCCGCGATCACGGGGCGACGCACGGCCTGGCACCCGCCGACGACCGGATGTCTCCCCACTTTCACCCCAACGCCAGAAAAGGAGTTAAGACATGGCAACGGGTACCGTTAAATGGTTCAACCCCACCAAGGGCTACGGCTTCATCGAGCCGGAGGACGGCGGCGCCGACGTCTTCGTGCACATCAGCGCCGTCGAGCAGGCCGGCATGTCCACGCTGAACGAAGGCCAGAAGGTGTCCTACGAGCTCGTGCGCGATCCCAAGCGCAACAAGACCTCGGCAGGCAACCTCAGGGCCGCGTAACCGCGCGGACCGACGAGGTCACCGAAAAGCCGGCTCCGGGAAACTGGGGCCGGCTTTTTCTTGTGCGGGCAGGGGCGGAGGAGGGAGAAAGGCCGATCGAGAGATCCCGGCTCTCCGCTACGCTCCGGCCGGGATGACAGCGTGATTTCCGACCGCAAAGTCATACCGTCATCCCGTGCGCGATGCGGCGCGATAGTGCCGCTTCGCCGACCCGGGATCTTCCCCCCGTCCTCGCCGACACCGCCTATCCACCGCCGCGGGTGTAGATCCACTCGATGGTCGGGGCCATGGGCAGGCTCTCCACCATGGTCAACGTGCCGCCGTCGCAGGTGAACTGGCGGTGGCTGGTCAGGCCGCCAGGATCGGGGCCGCCTTCGGCGTCGATGGTCTGCGCCGGGCCGTCGGGCGGGACGATGGTCTCGTTGATGCGGACCCGGTTCTCCGCGAAGCACAGGTGCAGCGTCTCGCCGTCGACCTCCCACCAACCGCTGCGCTCCATGCCCAGCGTGCCGAAGCCCTGATGCACCTCGCCGTCGGGACTGCGCACGGAGAGGTCGAAGGCGCTCTCGCCTCCGGCGGCCCCGGCGGACTGGCTGAAGGTGCCGTCGGCGCCGAACACGGTGGTGGCGTCGAGATCGGGGTAGTTCATGGTCTCGTAGAGGCCCGTGCCGCGCAGCATCTCGCCGATCTGGGCACCCATGCCGCCCGAGGCGAGCGTCCAGGTGCCGACCAGGCAGTAGGCCGGATCCTCGGGCGCCACCGTGGCGGGACAGATGTGGCAGGCGTCGCGCTCGGCCTCGAGACGCAGGCGCAGGCCGTCCGGCTTCACGCTGAAGGCGGCGAGCCGGTACTCGATCAGGGTCTCGCCATCGGAACTGACCTCTTCGGGCATTTCCTCCCACGGGCCCTCGTCGCGGCTGACATGCCAGGTGCCCTGCTCTTCATGCCTCGTGATCTCCCAGTTGCCGCACTGGAACTCCAGGTTCGCCCGGTGCAGCACGAAAGAGTCGCTCTCCATCTCGTGCTCGCGGCTCTGGCGCCAGACATAGGTGTTGCCGGGAAACGGGTTGACCCCGGCCGGGCCGCCACCCGGCAGGTGGATGTCGCGGTCCATATAGTCCTCGGCGAAGCGCTGGAAGTCGTCGGGCGCCAGGAAGCTGGCAAGCGCGGCGCGCTGGGCGCTCTCCCCGCCGGTGGTCGGCATGGCGCGCATCAGGCCGAAGGGCATGGACAGCCCGAACTCCTCGGACAGCCAGAAGAAGAAGACCACGCTCTCGGTCTCCATCGCGGTCAGCGCGGTGTCCGGCGACACGGCGTCGAAGGCGGCGACATAGCCGGCGCTGGCGCTACTGCCCGGGATGGCGACGTTGGCGAACCACTCGGCCGTACCCTCGACCCACCAGGCGGAGGCATCGCGGTAGACGTTCTCGCCATGGGCGGCGAACTGCACGCAGTGGAAGAACTCGTGGGCGATGGTGAAGGGCGGGCCCCCCGGCCCCGGCGTCTGGGCGTAGAAGGCGATCTGGCAGCCGTCCGGGCTCCTCACCGCCTGGGCATTGTCTTCGAACGCCCCGCGCACGCCGGAAAGGTCGGCCGCCCACACGGTTACGTCGTCGGGCGCGCCCTCGCCGATCGCCATGAGCGCCGCAGCCGATGCCTCGATGCCCCGGCGCAGCTGGCCGACCAGCGCCACCCGGTTGGTCGGCGGTGTGGTGGCGTCGACGACGATGCGCACCTCGCGCGGGCCTTCCGGCGTGGTGATTGTGAAGCGCTCGTCCTCGTCGCAGTCGATGCCGCCGGCCGGGGCCCGATCCTCCACGGGGGCGAGATAGCCAGGCGCGGCGCAGTCGCCGAAGTCGGCCCAGGCGGGCGATGACAGACCGCCAAGGATCGGGAGCACGGCCAATGCCGCCGCCACCGTGATTGCGCGCTTGCCCTCGACCATGACGGCACCTCTCCTTCGTAGGACGGTAGTGCGCGAGGATTCTAAAGCCATCATCACGGCAGCGGTGTGACGAACGGCACCGCCGCGACCTGACCATTGCCTGACCGCGGAAGTCTTTCGCCGACATGCTTCGATGGCGCACACTCGTCCCCGGACGGAAGCGATCACACCAGCCGGAGACCATCTGTCATGCACCTCCCCACCATGCCCTCCTTCCGGCTCGACGGCCGGCGCGCGCTGGTCACCGGCGGGAGCAGGGGGCTCGGCCTCGCCGCCGCGGCGGCGCTGGCCGATCACGGCGCCGCGGTGACGTTGGTCGCCCGGGGCGAGTCGGAGGTCACCGCGGCGGCGGCAGCGATAGGTCAGGCGGGCGGCAAGGCCGAGGCGGCCGTGCTCGACGTCACCGACCAGGCGACAATGGCGGCCTTCATCGCCGCCAACGGACCCTTCCAGGTGCTCTTCAACAATGCCGGCGCCATCCGTCCGGCCCTCGCCGTCGACACCACGCCGGCGGATTTCGATGCCGTGATGGCGGTCAACACCCGCGCCGCCTTCTTCGTCGCCAGCGCCGTGGCCAGAGGTTTGCAGGCGACCGGGCTGCCCGGCTCGATCATCAACGTCTCGTCCCAGATGGGCCATGTCGGCGCGCCGAAGCGGGCGGTCTACAGCGCCTCCAAGCACGCGCTGGAAGGCATGACCAAGGCGATGGCCTGGGAGTGGGGCCCGTCCGGCATCCGCGTGAACACGATCTGCCCCACCTTCATCGAGACACCGCTCAACCGTTCCTCGCTGGCCGATCCGGATTTCCGGAACTTCGTGGTCTCGAACATCGCGCTCGGCCGGTTGGGCGAGCTTGCGGAGATCATGGGACCGGTCGTGTTCCTGGCCTCCGACGCTTCGTCGCTGGTCACCGGATCGGCGCTGATGGTCGACGGCGGCTGGACGGCGATGTGACTCCGCGCTCCGACGGCCTGCGTGCTTGATCGCGGCGAACGCCTCCGCCTAGGGTTTTCCGGCGATCCCGGGAAACAGGCGAGGTCAGGGTCATGAAGACGACGACGCGGGTGGCGGTGATCGGCGGCGGGGTCGTCGGCTGTTCGGTGCTCTATCACCTGGCCAGGCACGGCTGGACCGACGTGGTTCTGCTGGAGCGCTCGGAGCTGACCTCCGGCTCCACCTGGCACGCGGCCGGCGGCTTCCACACCCTCAACGGCGATCCCAACGTCGCCAAGCTGCAAGCCTACACCATCGACCTCTATCGCGAGATCGAGGAGCTGTCGGGCCAGTCCTGCGGCCTGCACCTGCCCGGCGGCCTGATGATCGCCGGCACGCCCGAGCGCATGGACTTCCTCAAGGTCGCCCACGCCAAGGGCCGCTATCTGGGCATGCAGACGGAGCTGATCGGTCCCGACGAGGCAGAGGCGATGATGCCGCTTCTGGACAAGTCCTATGTCGTCGGTGCGCTCTACGACCCGGTCGAGGGGCATCTCGACCCCTCGGGCGTGACCCATGCCTATGCCAAATCGGCCCGCCACTACGGCGCCGAGGTCTATCGGGAGACGCCGGTGACCGCCCTCTCCCAGCGTTCCGACGGGAGCTGGGACGTCGTCACGCCAAAGGGCACGATCCATGCCGAGCACGTGGTCAATGCCGGCGGGCTGTGGGCGCGCGAGGTCGGCCGCATGGTCGGCCTGGAGCTGCCGGTGCTGGCCATGGAGCACATGTACGTGCTGACCGACGAGATGCCGGCGGTCGTGGAATACAACGAGGCGACCGGCAAGGAGGTCATGGGCGTCATCGACTTCGAGGG
>JAVKFF010000168.1:0-19807 GCA_040226215.1 Azospirillaceae bacterium | reverse complement strand
GCCCCGGACCTCGTCCGCCACCGCGGCGGCGGCGGCGTCGGCCACCTCGCGCCAGGCGGCGGCGACGTGGGGAAAGGCGGGCTGTGGCGCGGGCGGCGGGGTGTCGAGGCGGGGCCGGAAATAGGCGACCGCCGGGCCGCGGGTCATCGTTTGCGGGCAGGGCGCGGGCGGCGGCCGCGGCGGCGCACCAGCGGCGGGCCCGCCTCGTCCGGCTCCTGGCCGAACCGTTTTGCCTGCCCGGTGCCGTCCACCCAGCGGCCCAGCGCCTCGACGGCCTTCGCCGAGCGCGCCATGTCGACGGTCAGCGTGGTGCCGCAGGCAACGCAAGGGATGGCCCGCCCGGCCAGCACCGCTCCGACCTCGATGACGATGAAGCTGCCGCATTCGGGGCAGGGGATGCCGCCGGCCGGTGTCGGCCGCGCGCTGCCGGCAACCCGGGTCATCGGCCCGTGACGGGGACAGCCGTCCGTCCGCTCATTCCTCGTCGGTCTCCGGTGGCGCGATCGGCGTCGCTTCCTGGCGTGCCATGCCGCCGGCGACGTTGAGGAGCTGGGAGAGGCCGGCCGGCATGTCCGCCTGCTCGACCCTGACCTTCATGCGCACCAGCATGTCGACGGAACGCCGGCTGCGGCCCGATGGCTCGCGCGCGAAGGTGGCGCGCAGCGTCGCCGGGGGATCGAGATCACGGGCGACGTCATGGTCGAACGTGTCGAGCTGCCGTCGTTCGCGGGGCATCGATTCCGCCTGCACGATCTTGACCGTGTAGTCGAGCTGGGCGTCCTTCACCTGCAGGGCCGGTATCGGCAGCATGGTGATCAGCGGGATCTCGACCTCGACGCGCTCCTCCTCGCCATCGCGGTTGAGCAGCGTACGGCTGAAACGCGCCATCTGCAGGTCGCCGAGATCGTCCAGCCGGCCGCTGCCGCCGGTGAAGCCGACATCGCGGATGAAGCGCGCCGTCGCCATGGCGGCGTGCGATTCGGCCTCGACCAGGGCGTGGATCGGCGCGCCGATGAGCTGGGAGAGCGAAAGGATCTCGCCCTGCTGGCCGGGGAGCGGCGCTGCCCGGCTCGGCGCGCCGCCATTGCCGCCGCCGTCGCCTCCGCCGCCGTTCTCGACATTGTCGGCCATCGCGATCGCTCCCCGTTCACTCGCCGGTCAGCGTGTAGCGGTAGGTGTGCTCGTCCACCTTCACCTCCGCCCACACCATGTTGCGCACCGACGCCTTGATCTTCAGCGTCGAGACGGCGCTGTCAGCCAGCTCCGACAGCGTCGGCCCGTCGACGGCGACGTCGAGGCGGGTGTCGGAATAGTCCCGCCAGACGGCGGCGATCGGCTCGCCAAGCGCCTCCAGCGCCGACCGGAAGCGGTCGTCGCCCAGCACATGGTCGAAGACCGGCGCCATCGCCTCGCCGACATCGTCCGCCGAATAGCCCTCGCGCCGGTGGTCGGCGAAGGCCCAGCCCATCGGCCGCGCCATGCCCGAGAGGGCATCGGCGGCGGCGAATCGGCCCTCGTCGTCGATCAGCTGCGGGTAGTTGTCGATGAAGAAGCGCATCAGCTGCTGGCGCAGTTCGACGCGCAGCACGGTCGAGTTGAAGCCCCGGCCGAGCACGTCGTGCAGCCGATCGCGCATGCCCGTGTTGTCGCTGGAATCGGTGAATTCCCGCGCCACGTCCATGAAGGTGGCGACGAGGCGCTCCACCCCGCGTTCCAGGACGACCGCGGTATTGGCTTCCCGGGTCCCGCCATCGACGTGGCTGGCGCTGACCTCGGCGATGGTGAACTTCAGGTCGAGCTCGACCTCCTCGATCTCGCCGCGCGGCACCGGAAACTTGCGCAGCAGCGCGTCGCCCTCGTAGTAGCGCGAGATCGAGCGGGAGTAGAGGTCGGCGCTGAAGCGGGCCTTGGCGAGGTCGCGCAGGATGGCGCCGACGATCTGCTGCAGGTCCGCCACGACGCTGCGCGCCTACTCGCCGGAGGGCTGGTTGCGGCGGCGACGGTTGTTGTTGGTGGTGTCGACCTCGTCCTCCCCACCGGCCGGCGGTGCCGTCGGCTGCGGCGCCTGGATGGTGTCGGCGAGGATGTTCAGCATCTTGGAGAGCCCTGCGGGCAACTCGTCCTGGCAGGCGTGGACGTGGACGTCGATGGTGGTCTCCACGGCATAGCGCGAGCTTTTCGTCGATTCGGAATCCTTCTTTGAGGAGAAGGATGCCTCCAGTTCCGCCTTGAAGAAGAGGTAGCGGGCGCTGGCGTTCACCTTGCCGCCGGCCGAGGTCGACTCGACGGTCTTGTCCTCGCGTTCCGTGGTGGAGGTGATGTTGGCCTTGAAGTCGATCGTCATCTCGTCGATGCGGATGAACGGGATCGGCACGATGGTCAGAAGCGGCACCTCGATCCGGGTCTCGGTCTCGCCCTTCCGCACCACGAAGGCGATGTTGCGGATCTGGTCAGCCGCCTCGCCCTCTCCCTCCTGGAAGCCGATCTGCTTGATGAAGTTGACCGATGACATGGCCGCGCGGGCCTGCGCCTCGATCGCGGCGTCGAGCGGCCCGCCGATCAGCGAGCCGAAGGGCAGGGCTTGCAACTCACCGGCGACAGCCATCCTCTCACTCCCCAGACTATTCGACCCGAATGCGAGAAATTACCTGAAAGACTATTTCAAGAGTAGTGGCCCGACCACGCCCGATCCGTGATAAACCGCACAAAGTAGGTGCGCTGACGGGTTTTCGGCCGGCCCTCACGCGGCGGCGGCGATGGCGGAACCGCTGGGCGCGCGACCGAAAAGCCGGTTGGCATCTCCCCGCACTGCGCTAGACTTGGCACCAAGGCGGGAAAGCCGCCTCGGAACAGGAGATTCCATGGGCCCGCCCCGCTACCGGAACGGCGGCCCGGACGTCGAACGGGAGGAGAAATCGATGCGGAGAATGTTGACGGGCCTGCTGTCGGGCACCGCCATCCTGGCGGCCGCCAACGGCGCGGCCGCGCAGGACACCTACACGCTGCGCCTCAGCAGCTTCCTGCCGCCGGTGCACCAGCAGCACGCGCTGACCTTCATTGAATGGCAGGCCGAACTGGCCGAGCGTTCCGACGGGCGGCTGCAGCTCGAGCTGTTCCCGGCCGGCCAGATGGGGCCGGTTGCCGAGCAGTACAATCTCGCCCGCCGCGGCGACGCCGACATCGCCTTCGTGTTGCACGGCCTGCCGGCGGGGCGCTTCCCGCTGATGGAACTGACCCACCTGCCGGGCATCTTAGACAGCGCCTCCCAGGCGAACATGGTGCTGATGGACCTGGTCGACGAATATTTGGCCGAGGAGCATCGCGGCGTGCGCATCCTCTATCTGCTGTCGCACGCGCCGGGCCATGTGCACACCCGCGAGACGCCGATCCGCGAACCGGGCGATCTCGCCGGCCTGCGCATCCGCCACCCCTCCGCCGTGGTCAGCGAGGTGCTGGAGGCCTGGGGCGCCACGCCGCAGGGCCTGCCGCCCGACCAGATCGCCGAGAGCCTGGACACCGGCGTCATCGACGGGCTGGTGATGCCCTATGACGGCGTCTATGGCTTCCGACTCGGCAACCTGCTCGGCTACACGACCGAGCTCGACAGCTACATCGCCACATTCGCGGTGGTGATGAACCCGGACAGCTACGAAGCCCTGCCGGAGGACCTGCAGCAGCTGATCGACGAGACGACGGGCCGGGTCGCGGCGGAGATCGCCGGCGAGCGCTGGGACGCGGTCGAGGTCGAAGGCCGGGCGTACATGGAGGCCGAGGGCGTGGAGGTCATCGAGCTGAGCGAGGCGGAGCAGCAGGCCTTCACCGAGGCCGCCGCCGGCGTGATCGAGGCGCGCATCGAGGCCACCGAGGCCATGGGTCTGCCGGCGCGCGAATTCTACGAGCGCATGCTGGAACTGGCCGAGCAGTACCGATAGGCGGCGGCAGCGGCTCTCGGGGAAGGCGCGGCGAGGGGGCGGACCATGGCCTGGATCACCCGCGCCTTCACGCTGCTCGCCTGCGTCTTCCTGGTCGCCATGATGGGGATCATGGTGCTGGACGTTCTCCTGCGCCTGATCTGGAACGCGCCGCTCTTCGGCAAGGTGGAGATCGTCAAGTTCCTGCTGGTGCTCACCGTCTACTTCGCCATGGCGGAGACCTTCCTGAAGGACGAGCAGGTGACGGTGGACGTGATCGACCAGGTGGTGCCGGTCCCGGTCGTCGGCTTCCTGCGTCTGGTGGCCGCCATCCTGTCCTTCGCGCTCCTGGCGCTGATCACCTGGCGCGGCGTGCAGCCCGCGCTCGACACGCTGGACTTCGGTGACGCCACCATGGACTTGCGCATCTCGCTGATCTGGTACTGGGTGCCGATCATCTTCGGCATGGGTCTCGCCGCGCTGGCCATGCTCGCCGTCATCTGGCGGCTCGTCCGCGGACCGCGGCGCCAGGCATGAGCCCGGAGATCATCGGCCTCATCAGCGTCGTCGGCCTGATCGCCCTCGTCCTCCTGCGCATACCGGTCGGCGTCGCCATGGGCGTGGCGGGGCTCGTCGGCTATGCCGGCCTCGATGGCTGGCACCGCGCGCTCAACCGGCTGGGCAACACGCCGTTCGAACTGTCGAACGGCTATTCGCTGACCGTGGTACCGCTGTTCCTGCTGATGGGCGCGGTGGCGGCGCGCTCGGGCATGAGCCGGGACCTGTTCCGGGCCGCCAACGCCCTGTTCACCGGCCGGCGCGGCACGCTCGCCATGGCCTCGATCGGCGCCTGCGCCGGCTTCGGCGCGGTCAGCGGCTCCTCGCTCGCCACCGCCGCCACCATGTCGCGCATCGCCATTCCGGAGATGCAGCGCTACGGCTATCACGACCGGCTGTCGACCGGCGCCGTCGCCTCGGGCGGCACGCTGGGCATCCTGATCCCGCCCTCGGTGATCCTGATCGTCTACGCCATCATCGCCCAGACGCCGGTGGAGGAGCTGTTCGCCGCCGGGCTGATCCCGGGCCTCGTGCTGGCCTTCCTGCACATCGTGGTGGTCTGGCTGATCTGCCGATTGCGGCCCGACTGGGCGCCGCCGACGCCGCGCATCCGCGGCCTGGCGCGCCTGGCGGAGGTGGCGCGCATGTGGGAGATGCTGGTCCTCTTCCTGGTCTCGATCGGCGGCATCTATATCGGCCTGTTCAGCCCGACCGAGGCCGCGTCAATCGGGGCGGCGCTGGCGATCGCGCTCGGCTTCGCCACCGGCCGGCTCACGCCGAAGGGCGCCATGGAGGCGGTGGTGGAGACCGTGCGCACCGCGGCGATGCTCTTCTTCATCGTCATCATGGCCTATTATTTCGCCTATTTCCTGGTGCTGACCCGGCTGCCGCAGGGGCTGGTCGAATGGGTGCAGGAGATGGGCTTCTCCGCCATGATCGTCATCCTGCTGCTGATCGGCTTCTACCTGATCCTCGGCTGCTTTCTCGACGCGCTGGGCATGATCCTGATCACCGTGCCCGTGTTCCTGCCGCTGGTCATCGCGCTCGGCTTCGATCCCATCTGGTTCGGTGTCCTCGTCGTGGTCGTGGTGGAGGTCGGCCTGATCACCCCGCCGGTGGGCATGAACCTGTTCGTGATCCGGGCCCAGCAACCGGACATGCCGCTCGCCACGCTCTATCGCGGCATCGTGCCCTTCCTGGGGGCCGACGCCGCGCTGATCGTCCTCCTGCTGCTGTTCCCGGCGCTGGCCACCTGGCTGCCGGGCCTGCTTTTCTGACCACGGGAGTTCCACGCCATGGCCGTGATATCCTTCTGGACAATCGCCATTGTGCTCACCGTCATCGCCGTCAATCCGGCTGTCCCGCTGATGGTCCTGGCGATGCTCGTCTGACGGCCGCCGGCCATGGCGATCGACATGCACTGCCACTGGCTGCCGCCAGCACTGGCCGAGAGGCTCGCCGACCGGACGGCGCCGCCGCGCATCGTGACCGACGCTGACGGGTCGCGCTGGCTGGTCATCCCGAACGAGCGGCTCGCCTTCGGCGCCGACTACAGCGATCCCGACCGGCGGCTGGCGGCGATGCGGGCGGACGGCGTCGATCGGCAGGTGATCTCCCTGCCCGGCCTGTTCGGCATCGACAGCCTGCCGGCACCGGAGGCCGAGCCGCTGCTCGCCCTCTACAACCGCGCGGCGGCCGATCTCGCCGCCGGGGAGCCCGACCGGTTCCGGGCGCTCGCCGCGCTGCCGCTGGCGGACATCGAGCGCTCGGTCGCCGTTCTGGACGACGCGGTCGCGCGCGATGGTGCGGCCGGCGCCATCCTGCCGGCGGATGCCTTCCGGACGCGGCATGCGGCCGAGCGCATCGAACCCGTGCTGCGGGCGATCGCGCGGCTTGGCGTCTACGCCTTCATCCACCCCGGCCCCCTGCCAGGCGCGCGGCCCAGAGAGGCGATCGCGGCTGACACCGCCGATCCCGCCGACAATGCCGGGCAGCGGCATATCAGCCTCGCCGTGCAGCACCGGCTGAGCGAGGTGATGGTCACGCTGCTGATGGGCGGCCTGATGGACGACCTCCCCGATCTCCGGGTGCACGTCGCCAATCTCGGCGGCAGTTTCCCCTTCCTCCTCTCCCGTATCGACCACGTGGCGGAGACGCGTGGACTGCCGCGGCCCGAGCCCGCGCGCCTGGCAGGCCGGCTGGTGGTCGACTGCGCCTCCTTCGACACGGCGGCGATCGATCTCGCGATCGCGGCGCTGAGCCCGGACGCCGTCGTCCTGGGCAGCGACTGGCCCGTGTTCTCCGCCCGCAGGGCGATGGCCGGGCTCGGACGGCTCGACGCCGGGATCCGCCAGCGGGTCGCCGAGGACAATGCCCGGCGCTTTCTCCGTGCGTGATTTCGCTGCGGTCTGGCGCTAGCATATGCCAACCGGTTGCGGCGCGTCCGGCGCGCTGGGGAGGATGTGACGATGAAGCTCAGCAACGACCTGCTCGAGGCCTTCGACCGCGAGGGCTACATCTTCTTGGAGAGCCGCTTCACGCCGGAAGAAACGGCGGTCCTGAAGGCGGCCTCCGAGGAGGTCTACGCCACCGACCGGAAGGAAGTCTGGCGCGAGAGCTCCGGCGTCGCCCGCACCGCCTTCGCCGCCCACACCTACAACGAGGCCTTCCGCCGGCTCGGCCGGCACCCGCGCCTCGTCGAACCGGTGCGCCAGCTGCTCGACGGGCCAGTCTACATGCACCAGTACAAGGTCAACGCCAAGGCGGCCTTCGACGGCGAGGTCTGGCAGTGGCACCAGGACTACGGCACCTGGAAACGCGACGACGGGATGCCGGAGCCGCGCGCCATGAACATCGCCGTCTTCCTCGACGATGTCACGGCGGCCAACGGGCCGCTGCTGTTCATCCCGGGCAGCCACAAGCAGGGCGTGGTCGCCGCCGGGCACGACCTGGAGACGACCAGCTATCCCCTGTGGACGCTGGACCGCGAGACGGTCACGCGGCTGGCGGAGGAGGGCGGCTGCGTGGCGCCGACCGGACCGGCCGGCAGCGTGCTGATGTTCTCCTCGCTGCTGGTGCACGCCAGCCCGCCCAATATCAGCCCGTTCGGACGCACCATCGTCTACCTCTCGCTCTGCCACGTTGAGAACCACATCCGTAACTTCCAGCGGCCCGAATGGATCGCCCATCGCGACTTCGCGCCGATCGAGACCCTGCCGGACGACTGTCTCGCCGATCTCGCGCGCCGTGCGGCGGCGGAATAGGCAAGGGGCGCCTCGCCATGGAGCCGCGCATCTGGTTCCTCGTGCTGTCCGGCATCGCCCTCGTCACGGCGGTCGAATCGCCGATCTTCCAGGCCATGCTGATCTGGACACCCTTCCTGTTGCCTGAAGTGGTGCTGGCCGCGCCCCGGGTGCTGATCTTCCTGCACACCCTGCTGATCGGCTTCGGCCTCGTGGTGGTGAGCGGGCTGCCGGCGGCCGTCTTCCAGCGCGTCGCCGAGCGGCCCCGCGACGACGACATCACGATGATCGTCTGGACAGGCTCCTGCCTGGCGCTGTGCGGGCTGACCTGGACTCTGGGCTAGCGCATCCTGCGCCCCAACGGGCGCAGACAATCTGCCCTAGGGGTGGCCATCGTTCGGCGGGGTGCGCCGAGGCGCACAGCGCTTCACAACGCCTGTGGCTCGAACACCACCCCGGCGACCAGGCCGCAGAGCCAGGTGGCGCCGGCGGCGGCCACCGTCCAGGCGGCGTAGCGCCGGTAGAGCTCCTGCAGCACCCGGCCGATGACCCGCTGGGCGGCCTCCGCCGGCATGTCGATGCGGTCGCCGATCATCAGCCAGACCTCGGTGTCGCGGACGTTGCGGCCGGGCGCGATATGGGCCTTGAAGTAGAGGATCGCCGCGGTGATCAGCAGCAGGGCGGCGCCGGTCTTCAGCGCCAGGGCCGGGTAGAAGCTCAGGCCCAGCATGGTGACGACGATGGCCAATGCGGCGAAGCCGAGGCCGCGCCGGGTGGAATGCTCAGCAGCGAGGCGGATCTTTTCCAAGGGGAGCGTCCGGCGTCGTTCCTCAGCGCATAGCTAGATATTGGTGACGTGCCGTGACCGCGCCAAGTCCCGCGCGCGGATATTCCTGCGCGGCGGGAATGTCCGCTTGCGCCCCCGGCACGGTTCACCCGGTGACGAGCAGATCGCGCAGGGAGGGTATGGCGCCGGTCGACAGCATGACGAGGAACAGGCCGATGCGCATGAGGGCGATCCAGATGAGCGCGAACAGCGGCAGGTAGGCGCCCTGGACGAAGCCTGGCGTCACCAGCGCGGTCGCGCGCACCACCGGGTCGGTGACCCTGAGGAACCAGCGCCAGATGTAGTTGGGCCAGTCATGGGGGATGAACAGGCCCATGCCGAAGCGCGCGATCATGGTGTAGAACAGCGCCGCCAGCAGGTAGTTGGGAATGTGGAAATACCAGAGATCCCAGAACGGATTGCTCACCGCCGCCTGCCCTCGTCCAGCCTTCTCACGCGCACCTGGCCCGACTATCGCAAGGCCGGGTCGCGGACCGCAACAGCGGAGGACGACCCGGCAGGAAAAAGGAGCCCGGCAAGAAAAAGGGCGGAGCCGCGCGGGCTCCGCCCTTCAAAGTCAACCGACGATCGGTCGCGGCTTTACGACTTCTCTTCCATCATGACCTTGCCGCTCGGCAGGCGCAGCTCGTCGATGAACGCCTGCATCTCCGCGCTCGGCTCCGGCGTGCCCTTCGAGACCAGGTAGGTCACGATGAAGGCGACCGGGATACCGAACAGCCCGGCGGAGATGTTGTTCACGCCGAACCAGCCGACACCACTGGCGGTGATCTGCTCGCCGAAGGGCGACATCAGGAAGTAGCTGACGCCGGTCTCCGGGAAGTACCGCGTGATGATCAGGTAGAAGAGCGTGACGCAGAAGCCGGAGATCATGCCCCAGATGGCGCCCTGCTTGGTCGTGCGTTTCCACCACACGCCCATCACCAGGGCCGGGAACAGGCCGGCCGCGGCGAGCGAGAACGCCCAGGCGACCATCGCCAGGATCTGCCCCGGTCTTGTCGATGCGACGACCGCGGCCAGCAAGGCGACCAGGATGAGCAGCACGCGGGCCACCATCAGCCGTCGGCGGGTCGAGGCGCGCGGATCGATCATCCTGTAGTAGATGTCGTGGCTGAGCGCGTTGGCGATGGCCAGCAGCAGCCCGTCCGCCGTCGACAGCGCCGCCGCCAGACCACCGGCGGCCACCAGGCCGGCGATGACATAGGGCAGGCCGGCGATCTCCGGCGTGGCGATGACCACCGTGTCTGAGGCGATGGCGAACTGGCCGTGGCTGAGCGAGGTAATCCCGGCCGCCGTGCAGGCATCGAACACCGCCTGTGCGTCGGTCGCGAAGACGCCGCAGATCCGGACCAGTTCGAGCGGACCGTAGATGAAGATCCACTCGGGCAGGCCCTGCACCGCCTCCAGCGAGCCGAGATCCGCGCCCAGCACGTTGGAGTAGACTTCCAGCTTCGCGAACGAGGCGTAGGCCGGCGCGGTGAAGTAGAGCATGAAGATGAACAGCAGCGACCAGGCCACGGACTTGCGCGCCTCACGCACCGACGGGGTGGTGAAGAAGCGCATCAGGACGTGCGGCAGCGAGGCCGTGCCGATCATCAGGCAGGCGATCAGGGCGAAGAAGTTGAGACCCTGGGTGAAGGTCTGCGGCGTCTGCATGAACGCTCTTGCGCCTTCCAGGGCCGGAGAGGTCGCCTCCAGTTCCTGGATCTGCTGCAGCACCTCGCCATACATCAGCTGCGGGAGCGGTATGCCGGTGACCTGGGTCGACAGGATGATGACCGGGATCAGGTAGGCGATGATCAGCACGATGTACTGCGCCACCTGCGTCCAGGTCACCGCCCGCATGCCGCCCAGCATCGAGCAGACCAGGATGCCCACGAGGCCGACGAACACCGCGATCTCGAACTGGATCGCCAGGAACCGCGACGCCACCAGCCCCGCGCCCGTGACCTGCGCCACGATGTAGGTGAAGGAGCAGCAGAACAGGACGATGATGCCGATGAAGCGGGCGACATTGCCGCCGTAGCGGGAGCCGAGGAAATCGGGCACCGTGTAGGCGCCGAACTTGCGCAAGTACGGCGCGATCAGCACCGCCACCAGCACGTAGCCGCCGGTCCAGCCCAGCACGAAGGCCATGTAGGAATAGCCCTGGGCGTAGAGCCCGCCGGCCATGGCCAGGAAGGACGCCGCGGACATCCAGTCCGCCGCCGTCGCCATGCCGTTGTAGAACGCCGGTACCTTGCGGCCCGCCACGTAGTACTCCGACACCTGCATGGTGCGGCTCATGATGCCGATGCCGGCATAGACCGCGATGGTGAAGAAGATGAACAGATAGCCGATGACGTTGTTGGGAACGCCGATCTGCTCGAGGATGGCCAGCAGGATCACGAAGCCGATGAAGCCACCGGTGTAGAAGCCGTAGATCCTGCCGAGATTGGAGGTGAAGTCGCGACCGTTCGCCATGACGCGTCTCCTATTCCTCGTGACCGGACATGCCGAACTCTTCGTCGATCCGGTTCTGCCTCGAGGCGAACCAGAAGCACAGGACGACGAAGACGATCAGCGATCCCTGGGCGGCGACGTACCAGCCCAGCGGGAATCCGATGATGACGATTTCGTTGAGCGCGTCCACGAACAGGTGGATCGCGAAGCCGAAGATGAACCAGATGATCAGGCAGGTCCACATGAGCGCCTTTGTCTTCGCCCAGTGAGCCGCTGCCATTTCCGGTGTCGTGTCGGAACGAGCAGCCATACCGTCGAGCCTCTCTAGATACCGCGCGTTACCGCAGACCCTGGATGGACCGCCGTAACGGCAAGGTTCACAGACCACAGAGGCGGCGCGGTGGACCGGCTTCCAGGCGGAACGGGCCTCTCGCGTCTCCTCCCCCTACACGTCATGCCGGACTCCCGGTGCCAAGGCGAAGACCCGGTCGGGATGCCGTTACAATTGGATTAAAGCGTGGAGTCTTTTTTGATTTCGGCTTTGACGTGCTAAAGTAGACATTAGCACAGACTTGCATCCGGCAAGAACAAATATTTCCCTAACTGTGGAACCCCCGAATGGGCCTCTTCGCGAGCTTGCGGCGCAAGGAAATGCTGGCGGATGCCGGCGACCTGGCGCGCTTCCTGGACAGCCGCGCCGCCTTCATGTCGCAAAAGGGCGTGGTCGAATACTGCCGGGTCCGGGCCGGGCTGATGTGGTCCAAGCTGTTCCTGGAAAAGGACTTTCTGGCCGCGATGGAGCGCTGCCGCTGGGAGGCCTATGCCGCCTGCCTGGCGGATCTCGCGGTGCTGATGGAAGCGAAGCTGCGGCCGCCTCTGGAGAACGCGGGGAGGTCCGAAGAGATACCCGACCTGGTGCCGGGTCTGATGCTGCTGGTGGCCGACTGTGTCACCGCGCACGGCAAGCCGGCGGCGCTGCCCGACGGCTGGCAGGGCTGGATCGAGGTGATTCGCGGCCGGCTCGAGCAGGCCCAATTGGCCGCACCCAGATTGGCGCAGGACATCGGGCGGGAGGCCGGCCGCACCGTCTTTCGCTACCTGCCGATCCACGCCTCGCTGCGCGGCGAGGATTTCCCGATGGTGCAGAACAACCTGCGCTTCCACCTGGTGCGCATCGCCGAGGATTTCGACCGGACGGCCGATCACGCCGCGCTGGCCGTCTCGGTGGCGTCGCTCGGCCGGCGGGGAGCGCGCTAGGTGACATTGGCGAGCCTGCGGCACGGCCTCTATCTGGCGGTCGTGGCCGCGGCGGCGGGCGTGCTGCTGGTCGCCGGTTCGGCCCTGCTGGGCACGCCATCCTTCGCCGGCGGGCCCAATCTCGCGGCCTGGGCGCTGATCGCCGGAACCGCGTTCGCCCTTGTCGGTCTGTGGAGCCTGGTGATCCAGGTCGACGGCCATTGCGACGATCTGGAACGCCTGCGCCGGACGGTTATCGCCCTCGACCCCGCCCGGCCTGTCCTGCCGGCGAAGCTCGCCGGGGAGGCGGGCAGCGAGGTGGCGGCGCTGGCCGGCGCGTTGGAGGGCTATGCCGCGCGCCAGGCGGCGGCGCTGGCAGTGCCGCAGCAGCGCTGGTCGGCCATCCTGGAGGTGGTCGAGGAAGGCCTTCTCGCCGTCACCGAGGCCGGCCTGGTCAGCCTGGTCAGCCCGGCAGCGGCCGAGGCGCTGGGCCGGGAGCGCGTCGCCGTCGGCACGTCGGTCTTCGCCGCGCTGGAGCGCCACGACCTGACCGACGCCTGGGCCCGCGCCCGTGAGGCGGGCGGCCCGCTGTCCGTCGCGCTGCGGCTGACCGACGGCTCGACCATACAGGCAAGGCTGACCGTGCCGGCTGGGCTTGGCGGGGCGGTCATGGTGCTGCCGGCGCGAACGCTCGCCAGGCGCGGTGCCGTCGCCCACGCCCTCGAACTGCACGACCGTCCGCCGCCGCCGCCGCCTCTCGCCGACGATCTGCCCCTCCACGACCTGCCGGTCACCGTGCTCGACACCGAGACCACCGGCCTCGATGTCGCCCGCGACCGCGTCGTGTCGATCGGCGCGGTGCGCCTGCATGGCGGACGCCTGTTTCCGCACGAATCGATCGACATGCTGATCGACCCGGGGCGACCCATCCCGGCCGCTTCCAGTGCCGTGCACGGCATCGACGACGCCATGGTGGCGGGTGCCCCCGGGATCGGCGAGGGGGTAGCCCGGCTCGTCACGCTCGCCGAGGGGACGGTGCTGGCCGGCCACAATATCGGCTTCGACCGGGCCATCCTGCGCCGCCAGGCGGCGGAAGTCGGGGTCGCCCTGCCGGCACTGCCACTGCTCGACTCGGGCCATCTCGCCTCGGCCCTGGAGCCGCGGCTGAGCGACCTCAACCTCGAGACGCTGGCGGGGCGCTATGGCGTGGAGCCGCGCGGCCGGCACACGGCGCTGGGCGACGCGCTGGTGGCGGCGGAGGTTCTGGCGCGCCAGTTCGCCCTGCTGGCCGACCGCGGCATCGCGACCTTCGGCGAGGCCAAGGCCTTCGCCGCCCGGGCCCGCGGCCTGATCGCCCAGCAGCGCCAGGCGGGATGGTATCCGTGAGCCGGAGTGGCGACGGCAACTTCGCCGGCGGCGTCGACGGCTTCGCCTACCGGCATCGCCTGGGCGAATTGATGACGTCCGACCCGGTCGTGCTGCCGCCGGAGACGCCGCTGGCCGAGGCCGTGGCGCTGATGAACGCCCGGCGCATCAGCTCCGTCCTGGTCGGCGGCGACCGTCAGCACCCCGAGGCGATCGTGACGGAGCGCGACGTGCTGCGCGCCGTGGCGGCCTCCGGTGGAGAGGCGCTCGGCCGGCCGCTCGGCGCGGTGGGGTCGGGCCCGCTCGAGAGCCTGCCGGCGACGGCCCTGATCTTCCAGGCGATCGGCCGCATGGACCGACTGGGTATCCGCCATCTCGTGGTGACCGGCGAGGGCGGCGCGGTCGTCGGCATCATCACGGCGCGCACGCTGCTGAAGGTGCGGGCCGGCGCCAGGCTGGCCATCGGCGACGGCCTGGCCGCTGCCCCTGATGCCCAGACCATGCGGCGGCTGCGTGACCAGCTGCCGGACCTGGCGGCCGCGCTGCTGGCCGAGGATCTCTCCGCGCGTGAAGTCGCCGGGGTGATCTCGGAGATCATGCGCCAGACCACGCGGCGGGCGGCGGAGCTGGCGCTGTCGGAAACCATCCGCGCGCACGGGGCCGCCCCGGCCCGCCATGCCGTTCTGGTTCTCGGTTCCGGCGGCCGGGGCGAGAGCCTGCTCGCCCCCGACCAGGACAATGCGCTGATCCACGACGGCACGCCGGCGGACGACGCCTGGTTCGCCGCCTTCGGTGAACGGATGAACGCCCTGCTCGACGCCGCCGGCGTGCCCTTCTGCCAAGGCGGGGTGATGGCGCGCAACAAGACCTGGCGCCACGACGTGGCCGGCTGGCGCGGTCAGGTCGACGCCTGGATCGCCAAGCAGGCCCCCGAGGACCTGCTGAACGTCGACATCTTCTTCGACTTAGCCGTGGTCGAGGGCGACGAGACATTGGCGACGGCGCTGCGCGGGCACGCGGTCGGACGGGCCGCGGAGGCCTTCGATTTCCTCAAGCTGATGTCGCTCGAGGTCGAGCGCTATCAGCCGCCCCTGGGACTGCTGGGTGGCCTGCGCCTCAGCGAGGGGCGCCTCGACCTGAAGATCGCCGGCCTGTTCCCCATCGTGGCGGGCGCGCGGACCATGGCGCTGGCGCACGGCATCGGCGCGACGGCGACGGCGGAGCGGCTGGCCGCGCTGCGGGAGCGCGACGCCATCGGCCGGGAGGATGCCGAGGTGCTGGCCGCCTCCCAGGAGCTGTTCATGAGGCTGATCGTACGCCAGCAGATCGCCGACATCGCCGCCGGCCGGGCAGCCGGCAATACCGTCGGGACGGAGGTCATGGCGCCCGAGCGCGGGCGGCTGAAGGCGGCGCTGCGGCGCCTGCGGGATATCGGCGCCATGGTGCGCGACGGCGTTGCCAGCGGTTTTCGCTGACCGGCCGGCACGGAAACACCGCTGAAACAAATCACCGCCTGTCGCGCGATCGGGCTGAAACCTCGACGGTGTAGGACAAGGGGACATGCCGGCCGGTTGCCGGCATGCGCCCTGCCAGCGACGGAGAGTGCCATGCCCGACGGAGCCATCGTCGTCCCCTCCCGCGACGATCATGCCGAAGAGGCGGCGCTCTCCGCGCTGCGCCAGGCCTTCACCCACGCAGCCGCCTTCCGCCGCTCGCTCGCCGACCGGCCGCACCGGCCCCGGCTCGACTACCGCCAAATGCGCGACGCCCTCATGCGTCCGCTGCCCGAGCGCGGGCTGGAGGGCGCGGAGGTGATCGACGACCTCGCGGCCTCGGTCGAGCCCGGGCTGATGGCGATGCCGGCGGCCGGCTTCTTCGGCTGGGTACTGGGCGCCTCGCACCCGGTCGGCGTCGCCGCGGACTGGCTGGCCAGCGCCTGGGGGCAGAACAGCGCCTATCACACGCCCACGCCCGGCACCGCCGCGATCGAGGAGGTGGCGGAAGCCTGGCTGCTCGACCTCCTCGACCTGCCCCGCGAATCGTCCATCGGCTTCTGCACCGGTGCCACGGTGTCGAGCTTCGTTTGCCTGGCCGCCGCGCGGGGCCAGCAGCTTCGCGCCCATGGCTGGGATCCCGATGCCGACGGCCTGTTCGGGGCGCCGCCGGTGCACGTCTTCATCGGCGCCGAGGCGCACCAGACCGTTTTCGCCGGACTGCAGTATCTGGGTTTCGGCCACCGCCGCGTGGTGACCGTTCCCGCCGACACCCAGGGACGGATGTACCCCGAGGCCCTGGCGCGGGAGATGGCGGCGCGGAGCGGGCCGATGATCGTCATCGCCCAGTCGGGCCAGATCAACACCGGCGCCTTCGATCCCTTCCCGGCGATCTGCCGGATCGCGCGGGCGCATGGCGCCTGGGTGCATGTGGACGGCGCCTTCGGCCTGTGGGCCCGCGCCTGCCCGGACACAAGTTTCCTGACCGAGGGCATCGAGCTTTGCGACTCCTGGTCGATGGACGCGCACAAATGGCTGCAGACGCCCTTCGATACCGGCTTCGCCATCGTGCGCCACCGCGAGGATCATCGCCGGGCGATGACCATCCATGCGAGCTATCTGCCGGAGATCGCCGGCGGCGACCGCGTACCCTCCGCCCTGGTGCCGGAGCTTTCCCGGCGCGCCCGCGGTCTGCCGGTCTGGGCGATGCTGCGCCATCTCGGCCGCGACGGCGTGGCGGAGATGGTGGGCCGGCACTGCCGGCTCGCCCGCCACATGGCCGCCCGGCTGTCCGCGGAGTCCGGCGTGCGCGTGCTCAACGAGGTGGTGCTGAACCAGGTCATCGTGCAGTTCGGCGACGGCGACCGGGAGCGGCGTAAGAAGACAACCGCCGCCGTGATCGCGGCCGTTCAGGAGAGCGAAGCCTGCTTCGTTGCCGGCTCTGATTGGGGCGCGGAATGGGTGATGCGCATCTCGGTCATCTCCCATCTCAGCGATCTGGCGGCGGCGGACCGGGCGGTCGATGCGATGATCGCCTGCTGGCGGCGCCTGCGCGCCGGCGGCTGATCGCGGCCTTCTCCCCTCAATCCTCCGGACAGAGCGCGCGCAGCGCCGCCAGGTCGTGCAGGATCAGCGCGCCCGCGCGCTTCTCGATCAGACCCCGCTTGGCCAGCGCGCTCATCTCCCGCGACACCGCCTCGCGGTGGGTGCTGATCTGGGCCGCCAGGTCGGAATGGGTGGGAGCGGGGTGGATGCGTGCCTGGTTGCCGCCACTGGACAGGCCCGATCCGGCCTCGGCCAGCCGCAGGACCTCGCGCACCACCCGCTCGCGTACCATCAGCGTGCTGTACTCGAAGATGCGGCCGGTCAGGTTGCGGATCTGCGTGGAGAGGTGCTCCATCATCACCCAGGCGAGGCCGTTGGCGGATTCGACGAGCTCGCGGAACGCCGCGCGGCCGAGCCGGCCGACTCGGCTCCTGTCCTGTGCCACGACGCTGGCGGAGCGCGGACGTCCGTCGATGGCGGCGAGCTCGCCGAAGATGTCGCCGGGGCCGATGGTCCGGTAGCCGACGACCTTGCCCTCGCTGGAATAGATGATGACCTGCGCCCGGCCCTCGAGGACGAAGAAGACGTCGACGCCGCCATCGGCGAGCTCGATGATCGACTCGTTGCGCTGATAGGTGCGCACGCTCAGGCGGTCCACCAGGGTTTGGCGGTCGCGATCCGCCAGCCGGTCGAGAAAAGGCGGCAGCGCGCTCATCGCCGGCACCTCCCGGCCCGTCGAGGCGCCGGCACCACGGAAATCTGCCGAACTGTGGGGAATCCTACATCGCCGAAATGCATCAACCGTCATCTTGCCCATGCCAAGCCGGATGGAAGGAATACGCAAATGAGACGGGAATGTGAATCGGCTTCGGAAACGCTCTGGCGTGAAAGCCTACAGAAGGCGATGTCGCCGCTGTCCAGTCTCATCGCCTTTGGCGTGGTGGCCCTGATCTTCGCCCTGGCGCTGACGATCGGCGGCTGACCACCGGCCTCTTCCCTGGTGGACCGTGGGTGCGGACCCCACATCCGCATCATTCCGGAACCTATGCCTTGCCCACTCTCCGGAACGGCTCCACCAGGGAAGCCCTGTGGGCGCCTCGGCGCCGGCGGCCGCGCGATGGCTCCGGCATGCGCGCCCGAGACGCGCTCCAGCGACCCAAGTCGGCGCCTGCGTGCGCGCCGGGCGCCTTACCGATTCCAGTCAGGGATCTCCAGCATCCCTCGAGGCGGCGGCCTCGGCCCGACGGCTGCATCGCGGCCGGCGAGGCGCGTTCGCATGATCGCCTACCCATATGCGCATCAACTGGACAATCGATCGTGTGCAGGGCGATTTACTCGATCGCCACGCTATTCCGTCTGTCCGTGAGAGTAGTGATAATTAACAAATGTTAATACTTTTAAAAGTCAGTAGGCGATAAATTCTTAAGATACTGTGCTATTTCCGCAACTATACTTCCTTCACACAGATTTTGACTTCTTCGTACGATTGCCGATTTGCCGTCGCCGCCCGTATTCTCCGGTCGTTCGCTGATGGAGCGCAGACCGGAGGCGAACGGGGCAGGCCAGCCGATCGGCCGACCTATCCCACTCCAAGTTCAGACCGGATCCGGCGCCGTCCTTCGGGACGTGCCGGGCCGGTCGCTTGATCGACGCAATGCGGCCGGCGCGGACGCCGAACGGAACGGCAGCCCGATCCGGCCAACCTCGTGGAGGAAGTGAGGACATGAAGAAGGTTCTGCTTGGGACCAGCGCGCTCGTCGCTCTCGGTCTCGCCGCCCCTGCCTACGGCCAGATCGATCTCAACATCACCGGCTCGGTGGACGTCAACTTCGGCTTCGTCGACGACGACAACGAGCCGGGCGGCAATGCCCGCGAGTATGGCGGCCGCGTCGACACGACCCTGAACCTGAACGGCAACGGTCTGTCGGACAACGGCCTGGAATACGGCTTCCGCGTCAACATCGACGATACCGACGGCAACCGCTGCGGCACCTCGAGTGCCACGGCCTCGACCGTTGTGGACCAGGACGGCGATCCGCTGTCCGATGGCGCGGGCGGCATCAATCCGGATTTCAATCCCGCCGATGTCGATGACGTGACCATCAACTCGAGCTGCAACCAGACCGGCGACTCCACTTTCCTGATCGACGAGAGCTGGATCTACGTCTCCGGCGATTTCGGCGAGGTCCGCCTCGGCGGCAAGGAAGGCGTGACCACGACCCTCGGCTCGTTCGGCGTGCCGTCGACCGGCTCGGGCATCGCCGACGGCGACTTCGGCAGCTACGCCTTCAGCGCGCCGGGCGGCAACTCGACCGCCGTCATCCAGGGCTTCACCGACGGCACCCGCATCACCTATATCGGTGAGTTCGGCGATGCCGATGTCGGCGTATCCTTCGCGCCGAACGACGAGGAGCGCCACGGCGATCCGGACCTGTCGAACGCGTTCACCACCTACGAGAACCGCGTCGACATCGCCGGCAACTATACCTTCAGCTTCGAGGGCGGCAGTTTCATCATCGGCGGCGGCGTCTCGTTCGCCGATGCCACCTCGGCGACGGCGAACGACCTGTTCGCGTACATCATCTCGGTCAGGGCCAATTTCGGCGGCTTCAGCGTTGGTGGCTTCTACGGCGACAACACCGACTCCGGCGGCACCGTCGGTACGGGTGGGTCGTACGAGATCTACGGTGCGGGTGCCACCTACTCGATCGACGGCCTGACGGTCGGCGCCAACGCGCTGGGCTACCAGGACAGCCGTACGATCGGTGGCGCGCCGCTGGACCAGGAAGGCTATGCCGCCGGCGTGGGTGCCGAGTACGCGCTGTTCCCGGGCCTCACGCCCTACGGCGAAGTCGTCTTCTACCAGAACGACCGGAGCCCCACCCAGTCCGCGGACGGCGTGGTCTTCCTGATGGGTGCGACGGCGGCCTGGTAAGGCTTCCCGGAACGGCCGGCCCCCAGGGGAACCCCCGGGGAGAACCCGGGCCGGCAACCGGACAGGCCAGTTGGAAGGGGCGGTCCCGACGGGCCGCCCCTTTCGCTTTCCCGACATCCCGATGGAGTCAGTCGTCAGCCGGATCGAGGCGCGGCGGCAGGGCGGGGAAGACGTCGACATGCATGCGCCCCATGCCACGCCAGGCCGGCGGTGGGGCCCCGGCCGGGGGAAAGGCG
>JAVKFF010000167.1:0-62953 GCA_040226215.1 Azospirillaceae bacterium | reverse complement strand
GCCGCCGCCGCCACCCCTGCCGGCGCAGTGCCAGGCGCTGCTGCAGGGCGCCGGCTGAGCGCGCGCGCTCGGAGGGCCGCTCAGGCTCCCGGCGCCAGGACGTAGACCGTCACCTCGCGGCTCTCCCGGTCCTCGAGGTCGCGCGTGGTCGGCACGGTCAGGCGGGCGATCGGCGCGAGGCCCGATCCCGGCAGGTAGGCACGGCCGGGATCGGCCAGCAGGACCCGGCTGCCGCGCGCGGCCTCGCGCCGCAGCCAGCCGACCGCGCGTTCCGCCATCGGCTTCTCGTAGCAGATGTCGCCGGCCAGGATGACGTCGAAGCGCGCGCCCTCCGGCGTGCCCTCGCCGGCCAGCCAGTCGCTGTCGTCGACGGCGATCTCGACGCCGTTCAGCGCTGCGTTCAGCCGCGCCGCCCGGCAGGCGACGGGATCGATATCGTTTGCCACCACAACGCGGGCACCCGCCAGCGCCGCGGCGATCGCCGTCAGGCCGCTGCCGCTGCCCAGATCAAGCACGCGGCGGCCGTGCACCAGGTCGGGATGGTCCAGAAGGTGGCGGGCCAGCGCCATGCCCCCCGGCCAGGGGAAGGCCCAGTAGGGCGGGTCGACGCCGTTCTCCTCCAGGAAAGCCTCCGTCGCCTGCCAGAGCGAGGTGACCGCGGTCGCGACGTGCAGGCGGATCTCCCGAACGGCGGGGCAGGCGATAACCTCCGTATGGGCGATCACGAAAGCGTCAATCGCGTCATATGATGCGTTCACGTAATGTTCCGAGCCGCGGCCCCGGGGCGGAACCCCGTCGCCGGCAGTAGTCAACGAAAAGCACTCTAGCAGGGAGCCACCACGATGTCCGACGGCGATCAGTCGCAATCTCCGCCCATGCCGGTTCAGGGCGCCTTCATTTGGAACGAGCTTCTGTCGAGCGACCTGGACAAGAGCAAGGCCTTCATGTCCGCCGTGGCCGGCTGGACCTACGAGGAGGTCGACATGGGCACCGGCGCCTACACCATCGCCCGCATGGCCGACAGGCAGGTCGCCGGCCTGATGGCCGTGCCGCACCCCGGCATGCCCTCGCAGTGGTGCGGCTATGTCTGGGTCGGCGATGTCGACGCCGCCGCGGCGGCGGTGAAGCAGAATGGCGGGGAGATGCTGACCGAGATCATGCACGTTCCCTCGATCGGACGCTTCGCCACGGTCAAGGATCCGACCGGCGCGGTGTTCGCCATCATGACGCCGGAGATGCCCGCGCCCTGATGGGCGGCCTGACATGTGGCCGGGCGGCGTGAACCGTCAGTAGTGCCCGAAGGCCAGCGCGGCGACGATCAGCAGGCCGAACCAGCGGTTCGACCGGAACTTGGCGAGGCAGTCATGCGGGTCGTCCATCGACCAGGTGGCGACCTGCCTGGCCGCCTGTGCCGCCGCCAGTGCCAGGAACACCCAGCTCGCCGGCTGGGCGACGTCGAGCAGGAGCATGGCCAGGCCGATCAGCACGACGGCGGCGATGAAGAAGCCCATGACCCAGGGCCGGCTGGCCTCGCCCAGGCGCCGCGCCGTCGACTTCACGCCGATCAGGGCATCGTCCACCTTGTCCTGGTGGGCGTAGATCGTATCGTAGGCCAGCGTCCAGGAGATGCCGGCGAGGTAGAGCACGAGGGCCGGCAGGGCGGCGGCGACAAGGACGTCTCCCGTCACCGCGGCCCAGCCGAGCCAGAGACCCCAGTTGAAGGTCAGGCCGAGCCACGCCTGCGGCCACCAGGTGATGCGTTTCATCAGCGGGTAGGGGAAGACCAGGGCGAGCGAGGCGATGCCGAGCCAGACCGTGGTCCAGTTGAACTGCACCAGGATGGCGAGGCCGACCAGCAGCAGCAGCACCAGGAAACCGGCTGCCTGCCGCCGGCTGACGGCGCCGGACGGGATCGGCCGGTCGGCGGTCCGCGCGACGAGCGCATCGTAGTCGGCGTCGATGATGTCGTTGACCACGCAGCCCGCGCCGCGCATGACGATGGCGCCGACGCCGAACAGCGCCGCCGACCACAGGTCGACCCAGGCGAAGCCGTCCGGGCGCGGCGCGGCGGCCAGGCCCCACCAGCAGGGCAGCAGCAGCAGCCAGGTGCCGATCGGCCGGTCGAGCCGCATCAGGCGCGCATAGGGGCGGCTGGCCGCCGGCAGGAGCCGGTCGATCCAGTTCCCCCTGGGGATGTCGCTGGCGGAAACCGTCATGGTGTTGCAGATAGGCCAGTTTGGCGCCGGAGCCAACCATGGACCAGCCATGGGAATATCGGGCGGCGGTTCAAGACCGGCGGGCGGGGGCTGGCGATGCGCGCAAACCTGTGGCCCCGGATGCCCGGACTGGGCTAGACCCGCGCACATGACGACGCGAGAAAGCGACAGACTGCCCCGCACGCGGCTGCATGTCGGGGAGCGCCTGGCCAGGAACACGCCGGTGACGTTGGGCGAGCGTGCCGCGCATCGCCTGCGCACGGTGCTGCGCCTCGGCCCTGGCGACGGCGTGCGCCTGTTCAGTGCCCGGGACGGGGAGTGGCTGGCACGCCTCGACCGGCTGGACAGACAAGTGGTGACGGCGGTGCCGGAGCGGCGCCTGCGGCCGCCGGCGGCGGGGACGGAGGAGCTGTGGCTCTGCTTCGCGCCGCTCAAGAAGGACGCGCTCGACACCCTGATCGCCGGCGCGACGGAACTCGGCGTCACCCGTTTCCGGCCGGTCATCACCCGCCACACCGACGTCGCCCGCGTCAATGTCGAGCGGCTGACGGCCCAGGCCGTGGAGGCGGCGGAGCAGTGCGAGCGGCTGGACGTGCCCGTCGTCGACGATCCGGTGCCGCTGGCCGGGCTGCTGGCGGACTGGCCGAAGACGCGCGGTCTGGTCGTGCTGGCCGAGCACGGCAAGGTTCAGCCGCTGACCTATTTCGCCGCCACCTATGGCGATCTGCCGATTGCCCTGCTGGTCGGACCGGAGGGCGGCTTCGCGGCCGACGAGCTCGACGAGCTGCGCGCGCTCGAGACCGCCGTCACGGCCGGCCTCGGACCCCGCATCCTGCGGGCGGAGACGGCGGCGCTGGCAGCGCTGGCCATCTGGCAGGCGGTCGCCGGCGACGGCGCCGACCGTCCACCCGGACGTTAGAGGGACGCTGCCTTGACAACTCTCGATTTCAGCCTGCTCGACCTTCGACGCTAGTCTCCAACCCGCCAGCAGAACGACCCTCAAGAAGAGCGCGCCCATGTCCGGTCCCGGTGAAGTCAACGCGACACCCATCGAGAGCAAGGCCCAGCTCGTCGAATGGTTCGAGGGCGGCTGCAAGCCGCGCGAGGCCTGGCGGATCGGCACGGAGCACGAGAAGTTCGCCTTCCGGCTCCAGGATCACGCCGCACCTTCCTATGACGAGCCCTCCGGCATCAAGGCCCTGCTCGAGGGCCTGTGCGCCTATGGCTGGCAGCCGGTCCGGGAAGGCGAGACGCTGATCGGGCTGAAGGACGCGACCGGCGCCTCGGTCTCGCTGGAGCCCGGGGGCCAGCTGGAACTCTCCGGCGCGCCCCTGGAGACCATCCACCAGACCTGCGACGAGGTGCACGAGCACCTGCGCCAAGTGCGCGCGGTGGACGAGCGGCTGGGGCTCGGCATGCTCGGCCTCGGCTTCCACCCGACGGCGAGACGCTCCCAGATGCCGTGGATGCCCAAGGGCCGCTACAAGATCATGCGCGACTACATGCCCAAGGTCGGCTCGCTCGGCCTCGACATGATGCTGCGCACCTGCACCATTCAGACCAATCTCGACGTCGGCTCGGAGGCCGACATGGTGAAGAAGTTCAGGGTCTCGCTGGCGCTGCAGCCGCTGGCCACGGCGCTGTTCGCCAACTCCCCCTTCACCGAAGGCAAGCCCAACGGGTTCCTGTCGCTGCGCAGCCACATCTGGACCGATACCGATGCGGGCCGCACCGGCGACCTGCCCTTCGTGTTCGAGGACGGTTTCGGCTTCGAGGCCTATGTCGACTACATGCTCGACGTGCCGATGTACTTCGTCTACCGCGACGGCTATGTCGACGCCGCCGGCCAGAGCTTTCGCGACTTCCTCGATGGAAGGCTGCCGGCCCTGCCGGGCGAGACGCCGACCATGGGCGACTGGTCCGACCACGTCACCACCGCCTTTCCCGAGGTGCGCCTGAAGCGCTACATGGAGATGCGCGGGGCCGATGGCGGGCCGTGGCGGCGGATTTGCGCCCTGCCGGCCCTCTGGGTCGGCCTGCTCTACGACGACGGCGCGCTCGACGCCGCCTGGGACGAGGTCAAGGCGTGGACCGCCGAGGATCGCGCCCATCTGCGCGCCGAGGTGCCGCGCCAGGCGCTGAAGACCGAGATCCGCGGCGAGAGCCTGCAGACGGTGGCCCGCCGTGTCCTCGCCATCGCCCGCCAGGGGCTGGAGGCCCGGGCAAGGCGCGATGGCTTCGGCGACAGCGAGGCCCATTTCCTCTCCGCCCTGGAGGAAATCGCCGAGTCCGGCATCACCCCGGCGGAGGAGCTGCTGCGCCGCTATGAGGGCGCGTGGGGTGGCGATGTCACCCCCGTCTTCCGCGAATACGCCTACTGATCGACGCAGTCGGACCTCTCGACTCGCCAGGGTACCGCAAGGGTTAGCGGTTCGGCCGCAAGCTCCGGCGGGATCACCCTGTGGTGCTGTATCGTGATTGGCGCGAAATACCCTGAAAGGACTCTATTTCCAGGGGCGATCGCTGTCGGCTTGCGAGTCCCGGTTCAACCATTTTCTCATTAAAAATGTGAGAAATCACGCATACGTCATTGAATTTCATTCATTTCGACTTGCGTGGTCAGCCCAATTAACGCCATAGGTATGCACACGAAAGTTATCGATTCGTGGTACAGTCCTATGGAGGACCGGGTATGGCCGAAGGAACGGGCGGCTCCCTGAACGGCAAGCCCTTAACGGTAGGGCTCAGGCGCGGTCTATCGCTGGTCGCACTGCTGATCGCCGGCGCGGCCGGGGCGGCGCTGGCGCAGTCGGAGACGAGCGTCGGCGATGCGCCGGCGCCCGATCTCGACCTGCGCCTGCTCAGCCCTGAGCACCTGATGCCCGACCAGGGCAACCGGGTGGCGGGCGACGTCAACGGGCGCATCACCGGCACCGAGGACGAGGTCGCCGGCCGCCTCTTCGCCCGCCTGCCGGTCATAGACGAGCGTGACTGGTACCTGATGCTGCACGGCGAGCTCGACTTCTCGCTCGACGGCGACGAGTTCGGCAACGACCACTACGCCGCGACCATCGGCGGCATCTACCGCCGGGCACTGACCGAGCGGACGGCGGTCGGCTTCAACGTCTTCACCGATATCGGCGAATATGGCGATGAGAGCCAGGGGCAGGTCTCGCTCGGCTTCGAGGTGGAGACCGTCTGGCCGGACGAGGCTGCCGGGGACACCGACAGCTGGTTCATGGGCGGGAATTTCTATTTCCCGTTCGAGGACTACACGGCCGATCTGCCGGCGCGCGCACCGCGTCTCGGCGGCGACCTCTACACCGGTACCGGCTACGACTGGGACTTCCAGCGCCTGGAGGCGACGCTCACCGGCTTCTTCTACAACCATACCGACACCGCGGAGGACTACTACGGTGGCGCGCTGGATCTCGGCTACCGCTACTACGACCTCGAGGACGTGCTGCCCGTCGGCTCGCACCTGTTCGCCGGCGTCGGCGTCACTTACGACAATTTCCACGAGGACGCCGAGTTCCGCGGCGAAGTGGGCCTGACGATCACCTTCGACGACGGCCGCGACGGCCCGTCAGACGTGCCGCGCTACGAGCGCGTCGCCGAGGTCCGCCGCAACATCGCGACCGGGAGCCCGTTCATTCCGGTCGAGCCGACGCCGATGTGGTCGACGGCGGCGGCCGGTTCGTCCAGCGCGGACCTCGGCTGTGGCCCCGGGAACTACGGGCCTGTCAGTGGCGGACTTCTTGGGCTGAGCATGGGCTTTACCGATGCTGATCTGATCGATATTGGCAACGAAATTATCAACATGGGTGAGACGCTTGGTGACCTTGTGTTGCTCAGTGCAATAACACGAGAGTGTCTTGGTTTCTCGGACTGTATCGCGACGCTTTCGGCATTTAACGACCAAGTGCTTGTAACCGGCGGCACCTTCACATTCTCCAATACACTAAATGCCATGCCTCCCCCGATTTGTATTCCGGAGATTGATTTCTCGGGTGGTGGCTAGAATTCGGGTCCGGCCGCACCTGGATGAATTACTGGCTGATTTGACCCCTTCGCTGATTTGACCCGAATGCACTCGGAGTGAGCAGCACACCGTGGTGCGTAGGGAGGATTGATGCATTTCGAGCCCTGCGAACGATCCCAACGCGTCGGGAAGATGGCGCATGGTTGGGCGCGCGACATTTCCCTCACGGCGCTCCTCGCAGCCGGCCTCGCCGGGGCGGCGGTGGCGCAGGACGGCGATCTCGACCTCGCCGGCGAGGCGCCCGAGGCTTGACCTCGACCTGCGCCTGCTCAGCCCGGAGCACCTGATGCCCGATGCCGGACGTGGCGTCGCCGGGGACGTCAATGGCCGCATCACCGGCACCGAGCATGAGATGGCCGGACGCCTGTTCGGACGCCTGCCCGTCCTCCAGGAGCGCGACTGGTACCTGATGCTGCACGGAGAGCTCGACTTCTCGTTCGACGACGACGCCTTCGGCAACGACCACTACGCCGCAACGCTCGGCGCCATCTACCGGCGAGCGATGACGCAGCAGACCGCGGCGGGCATCAACGTCTTCGTGGACCTCGGCGAGTATGGCGAGCAGTCCATGAGCCAGCTCTCGCTTGGCTTCGAGACCGAGACGGTGTGGCCGGACGAGGCGGAGGGCGAGAGCGACAGCTGGCATCTCGGCGGCAATCTCTACCTGCCCTTCGAGGACTACACGGAGACGCTGCCCGCCCGCGCACCACAGCTCGGCGGCGATCTCTACACCGGCCTGGGCACCGACTGGGACTTCCAGCGACTGGAAACCACGCTGACCGGCTTCTACTACACCGACACCGACACCGCGGAGGCGTATTACGGCGGCGCGCTTGACGTCGCCTACCGGTACTACGACCTGGAGGACGTTCTGCCCGTTGGCTCGCACCTCTTCGCCGGTGTCGGCCTGACCTACGACAACTTCCACGACGACGCCGAACTCAGGGGCGAGGTCGGCCTCACCATCACCTTCGACGATGGCCGTGACGATGGCGGCGACGTCCCACGCTACGAGCGCGTCGCCGAGGTCCGACGCAACCTGGCGACCGGCAGTCCGTTCATCCCGGTCGAGCCAACGCCAATGTGGGCGTCCTCAGCGGCACCGGGCGCGGTCGGCACTGATTTCGGCTGCGGCCCGGGTGACGCTCCCTTCGGGATGGATTTCCAGCTGGACATCAATGCGGCCTACTTCGCCGGCGGCGTCGGCTATCCGCAGTCCGCCGGCACGCCGCTCGGCGCGATCGTCACGCCGGAAGCGCTCGACAACGCCTGCTCGCTCGGCGGCGACGGATTGTCTCCCTTCGCGGACTGCGTGGCCGGACTGGCGGGCTTCCCGCTCGCGGAGGAGGTGATTGGCGACAGCACCTCCTTCGTCACCTACACAAACCTGAAGCCCGGCCCGGGCCAGAACGACTGCGGGGTCGAGATCGAGCAGACGACGACGATCGGCTGATGGCGCGCCCTGATCAGACCGCCGTCCCGCCGACCGTCAGGCCGTCGATCCTGAGCGTCGGCTGGCCGACGCCGACGGGGACGCCCTGGCCGTCCTTGCCGCAGACGCCCACGCCGGGGTCGAGGGCCATGTCGTCGCCGACCATGGTGACCTTGGTCAGCGCGTCGGGGCCGTTGCCGATGATCGTGGCGCCCTTGACCGGCGCCGTCACCCGGCCGTCCTCGATCAGATAGGCCTCGGTGGCGGCGAAGACGAACTTGCCGTTGGTGATGTCCACCTGGCCACCGCCGAAATTGACCGCGTAGAGGCCCTTCTTGACGCTGGCGAGGATCTCCTCCCTCGTCCGGTCGCCGCCCATCATGTAGGTGTTGGTCATGCGCGGCATGGGGGCGTGGGCGAAGCTCTCCCGCCTGCCGTTGCCGGTCGGCTTCATGCCCATCAGCCGCGCGTTCATGCGGTCCTGCATGTAGCCGACAAGCTTGCCGTCCTCGATCAGCACGGTACGCCCGGTCGGCGTGCCCTCGTCGTCGACGGTCAGGCTGCCGCGCCGGTCGGGCATGTCGCCCTCGTCGACCACGGTCACGCCCCTGGCCGCGACCTGGCTGCCCATCAGCCCGGCGAAGGCGGAGGTCTTCTTGCGGTTGAAGTCGCCCTCCAGGCCGTGGCCGACCGCCTCGTGCAGCAGCACGCCGGGCCAGCCGGGACCCAGCACGACCGTCATCTCGCCAGCCGGGGCCGCCACCGACTCCAGCTTCACCGTCGCCTCGCGCACCGCCTCGTCGACCGCATTGCGCCAGTGCGCGGCGTCGATATAGGCGTCGTAGCGCGTGCGGCCGCCCGAACCGTAGCTGCCCGATTCCATACGGTCGCCCTCGCGGCAGACAACGGCGACGTTGACGCGCACCAGCGGGCGCACATCCTCCACCATCCGGCCGTCGGGACGGATGATCGCCACCTGCTGCCAGGAGCCGGCGATGGACGCCGTGACCTGATGGACGCGGGGGTCCCGGGCCCTGGCATAGGCGTCGATCTCCTTCAGGACCGCGACCTTGGCCTCGAACGGCACGCCGCCGAGCGGGTTGTCGGCGACATAGAGCCGCCGGTTGCTGCCGGTGGGCGTCAGGTCGAGCGTGCCGGCATGTCCACGCGCCACCGCCGAGACCGTCGCCGCGGCGCGCTTGAGCGAGGCCTCCGAGACGTCGGTGGAGTGCGCGAACCCGGTCGCCTCGCCGGCCACCGCGCGCAGACCGAAGCCATGCGCGGTGTCGAAACTGGCCGAGCGCAGCCGGCCGTCGTCCCAGACCAGCGATTCGGATTGGCTGAGCTCGACGAACAACTCGCCGTCATCGGCATCGAGCAGGGCCTCGCCCGTGATGGCGGCGACCCGCGCGGGGTCGAGATCGGTGCGGTCGAACAGGTTCATGGGCACGGTCCTGGTGTTTCGGCGGGATCCGGCGCCGGCGGGCCGGGAGGAGTCGTCTCCTAAGGTGAGGGGCGCGGGCCCGCGAGACAAGTCGGCACACGCGTCCGGCAGGGCATATCGGCGCCGCAGGCAGGACGGTTGCGCCGGGCAGCGACATTTCGCGCATCTAGCCTTTGCGGGGGCTGACGCCCTACTATCGCTCAGGGAGAACGCCATGGGCCGGACCGGCCGTGCCGACGCACCGGGTTGCGTCACATTGTGGCGAATTGCGGGCTTTTCAGTACCTGCGAGGACCGCTATAAGCCCGCGCCAGAGGTGGCGTTCGCGATCGGATCCCGATGTCGCGCGGTGATCGGGCATGGCGTCCCGAAATACCGCCCGACGCAGGGGCACAGGTGAGAGATCGATCAGGCATGCTGAGCGGGATCATGGACAAGATGAAGGCTTTCTGGACCGGACCGGTCTGGACTGGACTGGTTTGGGCCGGATTGGCGATGACGCTGTTCGCGCCGCCGGCCCGGGCGCAGGACGGCGGCCAGTTGGAAGTGATCGGCCAGCCGCACAACTGGCAGCTCGGCTTCCAGCCCGCAGCCACAACCTCGGCGCGCGAGGCATACTACTTCCATGACCTGTTGCTGGTCATCATCACCGCCATCACGCTGTTCGTGCTGGCGCTGCTGGTCTACGTGATGATCCGCTTCAACGCCAAGCGCAACCCGACTCCGTCCAAGACCACCCACAACACGCTGATCGAGGTGCTGTGGACCGTGGTGCCGGTGCTGATCCTGGTGGTCATCGCCATTCCGTCCTTCCGCCTGCTCTACTACGTGGAGCGGGCCGAGGAGCCGGAGATGACGCTGATCGTCCACGGCTACCAGTGGTACTGGGGCTACGAGTTCCCGGACCAGCAGATCCCGGAGTATTCCAGCTACATGATCCCGGACGAGGACATCGACCCGTCCGCCGGCCAGATCCGCAACCTGTCGGTCGACAATCCGGTCGTGCTGCCGGTCGACACCGACATCCAGATCCTGGTCACCGCGGAGGACGTGCTGCACAGCTGGGCGGTGCCGTCCTTCCTGATCAAGACCGATGCCGTCTCGGGCCGCCACAACGAGACCTGGGCGCATATCGAGCGCGAAGGTGTCTATTACGGCCAGTGCTCGGAGATCTGCGGCACCGGTCATGCCTACATGCCGATCGAGATCCACGCGGTCAGCCGCGAGGCGTTCGACGCCTGGGTGTTGGAGCAGATCGGCGATGCCGAGATCGACCCGGAGAACCCGCCGCAGCTCCTCACCATGACCTGGGAGGAGGCGATGGCGAGCCGCGAGCAGCAGGTCGCCGCCGCGGAGTGAACACGACGCGACCGCCAAGGGATCGCCGTCGCTAGACGTCAGGAAGTAGGGACCACCGTCATGGCTCACGCCGGAGCACACGCCGACCACCACGATCACAAGCCGGGCTTTTTCCGGCGCTGGCTGTTTTCGACCAACCACAAGGACATCGGCACCCTCTACCTCGTGTTCGCCGTGATCGCGGGCCTGATCGGCGGCCTGTTCTCGCTGCTGATGCGTATCGAGCTGCAGGATCCTGGCCTGCAACTGGTCAGCGACGGCCAGCAGTGGAACGTGTTCATCACCGCCCACGGCCTGATCATGGTCTTCTTCGTGGTCATGCCGGCGATGATCGGCGGCTTCGGCAACTGGTTCGTGCCGTTGATGATCGGCGCGCCGGACATGGCCTTCCCGCGCCTCAACAACATCTCCTTCTGGTTGCTGGTGCCCTCCTTCATGCTGCTGCTCGGCTCCGCCTTCGTGGGCACCGGGGCGGGCACCGGCTGGACCATCTACCCGCCGCTCTCCGGCTCGGAGTTCACCCATACCGGCCCCTCGGTGGACATGGCGATCTTCTCGCTGCACCTGGCGGGCGCGTCCTCGATCCTCGGCGCCGCGAACTTCATCACCACCATCTTCAACATGCGCGCGCCGGGCATGACGCTGCACAAGATGCCGCTATTCGTCTGGTCGATGCTGGTGACGGCCTTCCTGCTGCTGCTGGCCGTGCCGGTGCTGGGCGGCGCCATCACCATGCTGCTGACCGACCGCAATTTCGGCACCACCTTCTTCGACCCGGCCGGCGGCGGCGACCCGCTGCTGTTCCAGCACCTGTTCTGGTTCTTCGGCCACCCGGAGGTCTACATCATGATCCTGCCGGGCTTCGGCATGATCAGCCACGTGGTGGCGACCTTCAGCCGCAAGCCGGTCTTCGGCTATCTCGGCATGGCCTACGCCATGGTGGCGATCGGCGTGGTGGGCTTCATCGTCTGGGCGCACCACATGTTCACGGTCGGCCTCGACGTCGACACCAAGGCCTACTTCACGGCCGCGACGATGATCATCGCCGTGCCGACGGGCATCAAGATCTTCAGCTGGATCGCCACCATGTGGGGCGGCTCGATCGAATTCAAGACGCCGATGCTGTGGGCGATCGGCTTCATCTTCCTGTTCACGGTCGGCGGCGTGACCGGCGTGGTGCTGGCCAATGCCGGCATCGATATCGCCATGCACGACACCTACTACGTGGTCGGTCACTTCCACTACGTGCTGTCGCTGGGCGCGGTGTTCGCCATCTTCGCCGGGTTCTACTACTGGATCGGCAAGATGTCGGGACGCCAGTATCCGGAGCTGTGGGGCAAGATCCATTTCTGGACGACCTTCATCAGCGTCAACCTGATCTTCTTCCCCATGCACTTCCTGGGCCTGGCCGGCATGCCGCGGCGCTATCCGGACTATCCGGACGCCTTCCACGGCTGGCACATGGTGTCCTCGATCGGCACCTATATCGCCTTCGCCTCGACCATCCTGTTCGTCTTCATCGCGCTCTACACCATCCTGGCCGGCAAGCGCGTCTCGTCGAACTACTGGGGCGAGGGGGCGACGACGCTGGAATGGACGGTGACCTCGCCGCCGCCCTTCCACCAGTTCGAGACGCTGCCGCGGATTCGCTGACGGCGGACCCCAGGGGGCGGCGCGGTGACGCCGGGCGGGACGGCAGAGCGATCCGCATGGCGAGGGAACGGAAGTGCCGGCGGTGCGGTTGCCCCAGGGTGAGGCACCGGCCGGCATTGCATCAAGAGGACGCGGGGATGGCGGCAGGCGGCGGCCACCTAGCACCGGGAACGAGCGGATTGATCGATGAGTGACTGGACGGCAACGGACAGCTCAGTCGGCAAGGCGACCGCCGAGGCGGCCACCTGGCGCGACTTTGTGGAGCTGCTGAAGCCACGGGTCATGACGCTGGTGGTGTTCACCGCGATCGCCGGCCTGATGGCCGCACCCGGCGAACTGCACCCCATCCTGGCGGCGGTCGCCATATTGTGCATCGCCATCGGCGCCGGCGCCGCGGGCGCGGTGAACATGTGGTACGACCGCGACATCGACGCGGTCATGGCGCGCACCGCCGGTCGGCCCATCGTCACCGGACGGGTAAGCCCTGAAAGCGCGCTGGAATTCGGCGTCATCCTGACCGCCGGCGCGGTCGCCATCATGGGACTGGCGGTCAACTGGGTGGCCGCCGCGCTGCTGGCCCTGGCCTCGGCCTTCTACATCTTCGTCTACACCATCTGGCTGAAGCGCCGCACGCCGCAGAACATCGTCATCGGCGGCGCCGCCGGCGCCTTCCCGCCGATGATCGGCTGGGCGGCGGTGACAGGCGATGTCAGCCTTGCCTCCATCGTGCTGTTCGCGCTGATCTTCTTCTGGACGCCGCCGCATTTCTGGGCGCTCGCCCTTTACAAGACCGGCGAGTACGAGAAGGCGGGCGTGCCGATGATGCCGGTGGTCGCCGGCCACGCGTCCACCAAGCGGCAGATGCTGGCCTATGCCGTCATCCTGTTTCCGCTCGCCCTGCTGCCGACCGTGCTGGGCGCGGCCGGTTGGGTCTACTTCGCCGGCGCGGTGGTGCTGGGCGCGCTGTTCGTGCTCTGCGCCGTCCGGGTGCTGCGCGAGGACGGCGAGGCGACCCGCTGGCGGGCCGCCCGGCAGATGTTCGGCTTCTCCATCTTCTACCTCTTCGCGCTGTTCGCGCTGATCATGGTCGACCGGCCGGTCTTGCCGGGCGCGGCGGGCTAGGCGGCGATGGATCGGGATCGCACACGCAGCGAGGAGGCACGCCGCCGCCTGCGCGGACGCAACCTCGCCGTGCTGTTCGCCCTGATCGCCTTCGTGGTGATCATCTATGTCGTCGCCATCGTGCGCATGGGTGGTGCCTGATGGACGGGGATCGCATGCCGCAGACGCCCGAGGAGCGCCAGGCCCGGCTGCGCGCCAAGAACCGCCGGGTGATGACGATCGCCCTCTCGATGGTCTTCGCCATGGTCGGCGTCAGTTTCGCCGCCGTGCCGCTCTACAATCTCTTCTGCGCGGTCACCGGCTTCGGCGGCACCACGCAGACGGCGGACGACCTGGGGCAGGAGGTGATCGACCGCACGGTGGCGGTGCGCTTCACCGCCGATGCCGACCAGGCCCTGCCCTGGGACTTCGAGGTGGAGACACGAGAGGTCGAGGTCCGGCTCGGCGAGCCGCGCCTCGTCTACTACTCCGCGCGCAACAACTCCGACGAGCCGGTGGCGGCGACGGCGGTCTACAACGTCTCGCCGGGCCGCACCGGTATCTACTTCTACAAGGTGCAGTGCTTCTGCTTCGACGAGCAGATCCTGATGCCGGGCGAGGAGGTGGACTTCCCGGTCTACTTCTACGTGGACGCGGCGATGGATAACGACCGGGCAATGGACGACATCCGCTCGATCACCCTTTCCTACACCTTCTTCCCCACCGAGTCCGAGGCGCTCGACCGGGCGATCGAGGACTACTACCGCTCGGTGGAGGAGGCCAACCAGCCCACGGCGGCGCTGGACAGCGGGCCCGCCGACACGGTAACCAACTGACCAGTCAACCGAGCCAGCAGGACGAGCGATCGAACCGGCGGCATCACGGACAACGCAGCGAAGACGGCCAGGCGAACAGACCATGAGCGACGCGACGGCGAACCAGGGACGGCAGCATGCGGGCGACGACGAGCCCGGCATACCCCATCCCTATCACCTGGTGAATCCCAGCCCCTGGCCGCTGATGGGCGCCTTCGCCGGCGGCGTCTTCACCACCGGCATGGTCATCGGCATGCATGACGGCGGCTGGTGGCTGGTGCCCATCGGCGTCGTGCTGATCCTCCTGACCATGTTCCTGTGGTGGCGGGACGTGATCAAGGAATCGGTGGTCGAGAAGGCGCACAGCCTGATCACCAAGATCGGCATGCGCTACGGCATGCTGCTGTTCATCGCCTCGGAGGTGATGTTCTTCGTCGCCTTCTTCTGGGGCTATTTCGATCCGGCGCTGGGCTTCGGCGACACCCGGCAGTACGAGCGGCTCGCCTATACCGGCGACGCCTGGCCACCAGAGGGCATGTACACCATCCCGCCCTTCGGCCTGCCCTTCCTGATGACCATGATCCTGCTGCTGTCGGGCACCACGGTCACCTGGGCACACCACGCCCTTCGCGAGGGGCACATCAAGGAGGCGGCCAACGCGCTCGGCATCACCGTCGGTCTCGGCGTCGCCTTCCTGTGCCTGCAGGTCTACGAGTACAATCACGCGCCCTACGCCTTCACCGACGGGGTCTTCCCCTCGGCCTTCTTCATGGCGACGGGCTTCCACGGCTTCCACGTCTTCATCGGCACCTGCTTCCTGGCGGTCTGCTGGTGGCGCACGACCAAGGGGCACTTCACGCCGGACAGCCATTTCGGCTTCGAGGCAGCGGCCTGGTACTGGCATTTCGTCGACGTGGTCTGGCTGTTCCTGTTCACCGTGATCTACTGGTGGGGCGCGGGCGCGACGCCGCCGGCCCACTGAACCGGGTGACGATCGGGCTCGCCGGAGACTTCCGCGGCCGGGACGGGTAGGGGATGAGCCAACACCGCCGCTACCCGCCCGTCCCGCCGCTGAAAAGCGCGCTCGCCTGCACCTGCCCGCGCTGCGGCGAGGGGCGGCTGTTCGACGGCTTCCTCAAGGTCGCCGAGCGCTGCGATCGCTGCGGTCTGGAACTGGCCCGGCATGACAGTGGCGACGGCCCGGCGGTCTTCCTGATTTTCATCATTTCGGTGATCGCGGTGCTGGCCGCGCTGTGGCTGGAATCCGCCTACGCGCCGCCGGTCTGGGTACATGGCCTCGTCGCCGCGGGCTTGATCACCGGCCTAACGCTGCTCATGATACGGCCTGCCAAGGCCTATGTGATGGCCTTGCAGTACCGCCATCGCCGGTCCGATTTCGAGGAAAGCTAGATCGGTCGGCCACATGGCCGCCACTTCCTTGCCCGAAAACCGGACCCATGCGACGTCTTCCCCTCGTCCCCACGCTCCTGACCACGCTGATGCTGATCGTCCTCTTGGGCCTCGGCGTCTGGCAGGTCGAACGCCGGGTCTGGAAGAACCAGCTGATCGCCGAGATCGAGGAGCGCATGGCCGAGGAACCGATGGCCCTGCCGATGGCGATCGACGACCCGGAACACTGGGAGTTCCGCCGGGTAACGCTGACCGGCGTCATCGACCGGTCGCGTGTACTGGTGCTGGCCAACCGCACGCTGGAGGGTCAGTCCGGCGTGCACTGGATCGCCCCGGTGGTGCAGCAGAACGGGGCGACGATCCTCGCCGACCTCGGCTGGGTACCCTTCGAGATGGCCGATGCCGACCCGCGCGAGCATCTGCCGGTGGACGAGGTGACGCTGACCGGGACCCTGCGCCTGCCGGGCGAGCCAGGCTGGTTCACCCCCGACAACGACGTCGCCGGCAACCGCTGGTTCTGGACCGACCTCGCCGCCATGGCCGAGGCGGCGGAAGTGCGCCAGCCCATGCAGATGCTGCTGGCAGTCGGCGGCGAGTCGGTGCCCTGGGCGCCGCCGCCGCAGCCCGTCGGCACAGTGGTCGACGTGCCGAACAACCATCTGCAATACGCCGTCACCTGGTTCGCGCTGGCCGGTGTCCTGGCCGTGATCTACACACTGTTCGCCATGCGCCAGCCGCGTCGCAGGCGGGGCGGTTCCGTCTGAGACAAAGGCACCCATGACCACGCCGGAAACAGCCTACCGGACGCTCGAGACGCGCATGACCCGTATCGCCGGCCTCGAGGATGCCCTGGGCATGCTGGACTGGGACCAGGAGGTGATGATGCCCGACGGCGCCGCCGGCGCCCGGGCCGACACCATCGCCACGCTGTCGGTTCTGAAGCACCAGGCCTGGAACGATCCGGCCCTGCCCGACCTGGTCGCCCGGGCGCGCGATCACGTCCACGACGCCTGGACCGCCGCCAATCTGCGCGAGATCGAGCGCGGCCTGATCGCCAACACCGCGGTGCCGGAGGATCTGGTCGAGGCGGTGAGTCGGGAGACCAACGCCGCCAATCTGGCCTGGCGGCGCGCCCGGCGCGACGACGACTTCGCCCTGCTGGCTCCGCTCCTGGAGAAGGTCTTCCGGCTGACCCGCGAAACCGGCGAGGCGCTGGGCGAGCGGCTGGGCCTTTCGGTCTATGACGCACTGGTGGACCGGTATGAGCCCGGCATCGGCCTTGAGCGCCTGGACCCGCTGTTCGGTAGGCTGGCAGAGGAGATCCCGCCGCTGGTCGCCGCGGTGACGGAGCGGCAGGCGCGCGAGCCGGCGCCGGTCCGACCCGCCGGACCCTTCCCGGTCGACCGCCAGAAAGGGCTGGGCGAGGCGCTGATGCGCGCGCTCGGCTTCGATTTCCAGCGCGGGCGGCTCGACATCTCCGCCCATCCCTTTTCCGGTGGCGCGCGCGACGACGTGCGCATCACAACCCGCTACGACGAGGCCGACTTCACCTCGGCGATGATGGGCACCCTGCACGAGACAGGCCACGCGCTCTACGAGCTCGGCCTGCCGGCCGAGTGGTCGCGCCAGCCGGTCGGCGCGTCGCGCGGGCTCGGGCTGCACGAGAGCCAGTCGCTGCTGGTCGAGATGCAGGTCTCGCGCTCCGCGCCCTTTCTCGCCTTCGCCCGCGGGAAGATCGTCGAGGCCTTCGGCCGCACCGGCGACCCGGCCTTCGCGCACGACAACCTGGTGCGGCTCTACACCCGTGTTCGGCCCGGTTTCATCCGCGTGGACGCCGACGAGGTGACCTATCCGGCACACATCGTGCTGCGCTTCCGGCTGGAGCAGGCGCTGCTCTCGGGCGACCTCGCCATGGCCGATCTGTCCGGGGCCTGGAACGAGGGCATGACGGCGCTGCTCGGCATCACGCCGCCGAGCGACACGCTGGGCTGCCTGCAGGATATCCACTGGCCCGGCGGCGCCATCGGCTACTTCCCGACCTACACGCTGGGCGCCATCGCCGCCGCCCAGCTCTACCGCGCCGCCCGGGAGGCCCAGCCGGGACTGGAGGCGGACATCGAGGCCGGCCGCTTCCAGCCGCTCATCGACTGGCTCGGCCGCGAGGTCCACGGCCTGGCCAGCCTGATGACCTCGGACGAACTGCTGACGCGGGCCACCGGGCGCTCCTGGGACGCCGACGACTATCTCGGCCATCTGCGCGAACGCTATCTGGGCGAGGACTGAGGCGCCCGGGCAATGCGCCGCCGCCGCTCTCTCATCGCCACGATCATCATCGTGCTCGTCCTCCTGGGCCTGGCGCTGGGCGCGCGGCGGGACCTGTTCGGGGCGGTGTTCTGAGGCGCGGAGGCCGGGCGCTGGATTCCACCGGCGATCATACCCACATTCGGTCTATGGAAAAGACAGCACCCGGCTTCAGGCGGCTCCTCCTCGCCGCTGTCGCGGCCCTGGCGCTTGCCGCCTGCGCCGGCGGGCCGCCCTATCCCCTGAACATGACCCAGGCGGAATGGGACGCCTACACGCCGGCCGAGCAGGAGGCCCTGCGCCAGGAGGCCAGGCGGCTGCGCTACGAGCAGCGCCAGGCCGAGATCGAATGGGTGCAGGCCGTCGAGCGGCGCCGCGACCGGCTCTGCGCGTATGGCGTGGATATCTACTGCTGAGCGCCTGCCGGCGTCGCGGGGCGGGCGGCCACTCCCTCGCCATCTTCGCTGACTAGCCATTGACCCTGGTTCCGGTCGGGACCGGGGGAGATCCGCCATGATCCGTGCGCGCCACCTGATCCTGCTCGCCATGCTGGCGCTTGCCGCCGCCTGTGCCCGCTACCCGCTGGGCATGAGCGAGGAGGAGTGGCTGCGCCTGACGCCCCAGCAGCAGCACGAGGCCCGACTGGCCGACGCCGAACTGCGCCGCGCCCAGGCCGCGCAGCGTGCCCGGGAGGCGGAGGCCGCCGCGCTCGCCGAGCGCAACCGGCTGATCGACCTCTATCAGCGCGCCGGATACGGTGACATCCTGTGGTGCGAGATCGCGCCGGCACCCGGCAGCGACCGGCAGTATTTCGATCCCGACGGCGTCACCCTGGTCTCCGGCGAGAGCCGACGCGTCGGCGTCTCCGGCTCGCGCTTCGCCTTCTCCGACACCGGCGTCTGGGTCACCCTCGACCGCTTCGGCGCCGTGGAGCTCTGCGAGGAAGACGCCTTCGACGACGAGCCGGGCTTTCCCTGCGACCGCCTGAGCATGGGGCTGTCGGCCTTCCGCGACGACCGGTCGATGGTCATCGATTCCGTGGATCCGCTGCGCGGCGGCCGGCTCACCTGCCGTCCCTATCGCGGCGGTCCCGGCTGGACCGGAATCCCGGCGCATCTGCGCTGAGGAAAGATCCCCGCGGCGAAGCTCGCGAAACGCAGGGCAGGCCTTACGACGCGCGGGCTTGCGAAGCGCGCGGCCCGACGCTTAGGGTGCCGGCCGTGCCCGTCGGCGGCGGCCCCCCGATCGGCATGACCACAGGCACGACAATCGGGATCGGCAGCACAGTGCGATATGTGAGCACGCGGGGAACCGCGCCCAGCCTGGCCTTCGACGACGTTCTCCTGGCCGGCCTCGCCCGGGACGGCGGGCTCTACGTCCCCGCCGGCTGGCCGCGCTTCACCGATCGCGACATGCGCACCCTGCGCGGGCTTTCCTACGCCGACCTCGCCTTCGAGATCGTGCAGCCCTTCATCGGCTCGACGATCGAGCCCGAGGCGCTGTCGACCATGCTGCGCGAGACCTATGCGGGATTCGACCACGCCGCGGTCGCGCCCTTGAAGCAGCTCGCGCCCGAGCACTGGCTGATGGAACTGTTCCACGGCCCCACCATCGCCTTCAAGGACTACGCCCTGCAGCTGGTCGGCCGGCTGTTCGACCACGTGCTGGCCAAGCGGGGCGAGCGCATCACCATCGTCGGCGCGACTTCGGGCGACACCGGCTCGGCCGCCATCGAGGCCTGCCGGGGGTCCGACGCGGTCGACATCTTCATCCTGCATCCCAGGGGCCGGGTATCCGAGGTGCAGCGGCGGCAGATGACCACGGTCGAAGCGCCGAACGTCCACAATATCGCCGTCGAGGGCACCTTCGACGATTGCCAGGACCTGGTTAAGGCGCTGTTCGCCGACGAGGACTTCCGCGACCGGGTCAACCTGTCGGCGGTCAACTCCATCAACTGGGCCCGGGTGATGGCGCAGATCGTCTACTACGCCCACGCCGCCATCGCGCTTGGCGCGCCCGACCGCGAGATCTCCTTCGCCGTGCCGACCGGCAATTTCGGCAACGTCTTCGCCGGCTACGCCGCGCGCCAGATGGGCTTCCCCATCCGCCAGCTCGTCGTCGGCACCAATACAAACGACATCCTGCACCGCTTCCTGGAATCGGGCGAGATGGCGATCGAGGGCGTCGAGCCGACGCTGAGCCCGTCCATGGACATCCAGGTGTCGAGCAATTTCGAGCGCCTGCTGTTCGACCTCTACGACCGTGACGGTCGGCGCCTGGCGGAGGAGATGACGGCCTTTCGCCGGACCGGCCGCTTCAGCGTCACCGACAATCAGCTGGGCGAGGCGAAAGCCCTGTTCACCAGCTTCCGCCTGGACGACGCGGGCACGGTGGCAGAGATCGCCCGCGTGCATCGCGAGACGGGCGAGGTGATCGACCCGCACACCGCGATCGGCGTCGCCGCCGCCCGCCACGCCCGACAGGCCCATCGCTGCGCCCGGGTGCCGGTGGTGTCGCTGGCGACCGCCCACCCGGCCAAGTTCGCCGATGCCGTGGAGCGGGCGGTCGGATTCCGCCCCGCCCTGCCGCCGCATCTGGAGCACCTGATGGAGGCGCCGGAACGCCTGGTCGACCTGCCCAACGACGTGGCGGCACTGCAGGCCCACGTGCTGGCGCATGCGCGCCGGGTGGACCGCGCGGCCTGACCGACCCCATATTGAACCCCATGACCACCGAACACATCGACACACCCGACAACACCCGCGTCACCGAGCTCGACAACGGCCTGCGCGTGGTCAGCGCGCACATGCCACACGCCGCAAGCGTCTCGCTCGGCATCTGGGTGGGAGCCGGCACGCGTGCGGAGGCGGCGGCGGATAACGGCGTCGCCCACCTCCTGGAACACATGGCCTTCAAGGGCACCGCGCGCCGCGATGCCCAGGCCATCGCCGAGGAGATCGAGGCGGTAGGCGGCCATCTCAACGCCTATACCAGCCGCGAGTCGACCGCCTACTACGCCAAGGTGCTGAGCGATGACGCCGGCCTGGCGCTCGACATCATCGCCGACATCCTGCTCAACCCGGCCATGGACGAGGAGGAACTCGGGCGCGAGCGCACCGTCGTCCTGCAGGAGATCGGCCAGGCGCACGACACGCCGGACGACATCATCTTCGACCACTTCCAGTCGACCGCCTATCCCGACCAGCCGCTGGGCCGGCCGGTGCTGGGCACGGTGGAGAGCGTGCGCGGCCTCGGCCGGCGGCACCTCACCGACTATATGGGCCGCTACTACGGCGCGCCGACCATGGTGCTGTCGGCGGCCGGCCGGATCGATCACGACTGGCTGGTGGCGGAGGCCCGGCGACAGTTCGCCGCCATCCGGCCGGTCACCCCGCCGGTGGCGGGCGATGCGGCCTATGCGGGGGGCGAATACCGCGAGAAACGTGATCTGGAGCAGCTGCACCTGATCCTGGGCTTCCCCGCCGTGACCTATCACGACGAGGACTATCAGGCGGCCACCGTGTTCTCGACCCTGTTCGGCGGCGGCATGTCATCGCGCCTGTTCCAGGAGATCCGCGAGAAGCGGGGCCTCGTCTACTCGGTCTATACCTTCCTTGCCGCCTTCGCAGATTCCGGCCTGCTCGGCATCTATGTCGGCACCGGGGGCGAGGATGCACGCGAACTGGTGCCCGTGCTGGCGGACGAGATCAACAAGCTCGTCGACACTGTGAGCGAGGAGGAGGTCGCCCGCGCCCGCGCCCAGCTCAAGGCCAGCCTGCTGATGGGCATGGAGTCGACGACCGGGCGGGCCGAACAGCTTGGAAATCAGATGCTGATCTTCGGTCGCCCCTTGTCGACGGCGGAACTTACCGCCAAGGTGGAGGCGGTGGACTGCGAGGCGGTGAGGCGCGTCGCGGGGCGCATATTCTCGGGCAGGCCGACCTTGGCCGCCCTGGGACAGACGGGAGCATTGGAGCCCTATGATCGGATCGCGGCGCGACTGGGCTGATGCCGTTCTTCCCGACGCCAAGGACCGGCTGATCGGGCTTCTGCGCGCCGGCATGGTGACGGCGCCCCAACTGCGCCTCGACACCCAGCGCCTCTACCTTCGCCCGCCACGCATGAAGGACTGGAAGGCCTGGGCCGGCATCCGCCAGACCAGCCGCGCCTTCCTGACGCCGTGGGAGCCGACCTGGCCGACCGACGCCTTCTCGCGCCGCACCTTCATGCGCCGCCTGCGCCGGCAGATCGCCGACTGGCGCGCCGACCGCGGTTACGCCCTGCTGATCTTCGACCGCTCCACGGAAGACCTGATGGGCGGGGTGAACCTGACCGCCGTGCGTCGCGGCGTCGCCCAGGTCGCCTCGCTCGGCTACTGGGTGGGCGAGGCCTTCGCCAACCGCGGCATCATGACCGAGGCGGTGAAGGCCGTGCTGACCTTCGGCTTCCGCCAGATCGGCCTGCACCGGATCGAGGCCGCCTGTCTGCCGCACAACGAGCCGAGCCAGCGCCTGCTGACGCGCGTCGGCTTCAGCGAGGAAGGCTTCGCCCGCAACTATCTGCGCATCAACGGGCAGTGGCAGGACCATGTCCTGTTCGGCCTGGTGCGCGAGGATTTCGACCGCTTCGATCAGCCGCACCCGGTGATCAGCACCGGCGACGACTGAGCGCCATCGGTCCAGCCGACACCCAGGACAACCACCATGCTTCTCGAACTGTGGCTGGCCTTCGCCTTGGCCTCCTTGGTCGTGCTGCTGATCCCCGGCCCGACCATCCTGCTCGTTGTCTCCTACGGACTCGGCCAGGGCTGGCGGACGGCCTTTCCCATGGCCTGCGGCGTGGCGCTGGGCGATTTCACCGCGATGACCTTGTCCATGGTGGGGCTCGGGGCGCTGCTCGCCACCTCGGCGACCCTGTTCACCGCCCTGAAATGGATCGGTGCCGCCTATCTTGTCTGGCTCGGCATCAGCCTGTGGCGGGCCGGTTCCAGACTCGACGCACGAGCCCGGACCACCGCCACGCCGGCCCGGCGGATGCTGGGTCACGCCTGGCTGGTCACCACGCTCAACCCGAAGGGCCTGACCTTCTTCCTGGCCTTCGTGCCGCAGTTCATCGACCCCGCCGGTAACTTCCTGGTGCAGGTGATAATCCTCGAGGCGACCTTCGTCGGCCTCGCCTTCGCCAATGTGCTGGTCTACGCCTTCGCCGCCGCCCGTGCCGGCCGCCTGGTGCGCAACCCACGCGTCGTCGGCACCGTCAACCGGGTCGGCGGCACGCTGCTGATCGGCGCCGGCGCCACGGTGGCGGTGAGCTCGCGCTAGACAGGATCACGGCATGACGGAGCCGGCCTCGGCTCCGTCAAGGTATGATCCGCTCCAGGGGGCAGGCACCACCTGGCGTCGATGGCGGCGATGACGTCTGGGAGATCCCGGCTCTCCGTTTCGCTCCGGCCGGGATGACGATGGTGGGAAGGCATGCCACGGCGCAGCTTCGCGGCGGCCGGGACAGCCCCCGTGAGAACAGAAAAATGGTCCGTCGTCCCGGACGAGCGTCAGCGAGATCCGGGATCTCCCGCCCGTCGTCGCCGGCGTCGACGCCGCGGTGGGCTCAGGCGTGGCCGGAATGGGTGGTGAGGTGGGCCGGGTCGAAGCCGAGCTTGCCGATCGCGCGCTCCCACTTCGTCGACAGATCCCGGTCGAACAGGATGGCGGGGTCGGCCTCCACGTGCAGCCAGCCGTTCGACTGTATCTCCTCGTCGAGCTGGCCCGGCCCCCAGCCGGCGTAGCCGAGCGCCAGGATGTGGTCGCGCGGTCCGCGGCCGTCGGCGATGGCGCGCAGGATATCGAGCGTCGCCGTCAGCGCCACGCCGTCGGCCAGCGCCTCGTCGACGATCAGCGAACCCTCGCGCACGAAATCGGCCGAGTGCAGCACGAAGCCGCGTCCGCTCTCCACCGGTCCGCCGAAATGGATGTGCAGCGCGTCGGGTCGGCTGGGATCGTCGATGCCGAGCTGCTCGAGAAGGTCGCTCGCCTCCAGCGAGGGCATGCGCTTGTTGATCACCAGGCCCATGGCGCCGTCGTCCGAATGGGCGCACATGTAGATCACGGTCTTGGAGAACCGGCCGTCCTCCATGGACGGCATGGCGATGAGGAACTGGCCGGTCAGGTAGCCGTCGTCGCGGTGACCGCCGTTGATGCTGCCTCTGCCTGTGAATGTGCTCTCGAAATCCGCCACGTTCCTGGGGTCCAATCGCCCTTTCTTTCCAACCTCAACGCCGCCGCGCCGGTCGCGTTCCCTGGTCCATGAGCCGTCATCGACGGGACCGCGTCATCTTGTCGGCACAGGCTGACATATTTGTGACCGGCTTGCGCGCCACACTCTCCCAATATAATCACCCGAACATTGTTGTCAGGTCCGCCGGGTCCGCAAGAGGGAATTGTGCGCCGCATTATCGCAGTCATGGCCGGGCTTGTCGCCCTTGTCGCCGCCTCGGGCACCCCGGCGGCGACGGGCGACTGGGTGGATGTCGAACTGGGGCCGAACGTCTTCGTCTCCATGCGGCTCGTCTCCGCCGTCGACGATGTCGGCAATCTCGAGACGGTCCCCGCGGGGCTGCACGTGGTGCTGCCCGACGGTTGGAAGACCTATTGGCGCTCGCCGGGCGACGCGGGCCTGCCGCCGAGCCTCGACTTCGCCGGATCGCAGAACGTCGCCGACACCGAACTCCTCTATCCGGTGCCGCACCGCTTCTCGCTGTTCGGTCTCGATACCTACGGCTATGAGAGCGAGGTCGTCTTCCCGATCGACATCGCGGTGGCGGAGCCGGGTGCCCCGCTGCGGGCCACAGCCGAAACCAATCTGCTGGTGTGCTCGGATATCTGCGTACCGGCGATCGGCACGCTCGGGCTGGCGCTGGGCGAGGGCCCGGGCGCGCCAGACGGCCGGACCGCCAACCTGATCAACCGCTACCGCTCGATCGTGCCGGATGCCGGTGGTGCGTCGGGCCTCGCACTGGAACGCCTGGTCTCGACCGAGACGGTGATCGACGGCGAGACGGTGCCGGCGCTGCGCCTGGAGGCGACGGCGCGCGAGCCGCTGGCCGCTCCGGATGTCTTCGTCGAGTTCCAGCCTTTCTGGGCCTTCGGCGCGCCCGACGTGGCGCTGTCGGAGGATGGCCGCCGGCTCGTCGCCACCATTCCGGCAAGCCAGATGCCAAGCCAGCCGGGACCGCTCGACGGGGCGGAGGCGACGGTCACCATCGCGGACGGCAACCGGGCGGCGGAGTTCCAGGCGGTGATCGGCGCGGCGGGCGGCGCCGGCAGCCCTGCGGCGGCACCCGCCGCCGGCGGTCCGGCCGTCACCTGGGCCATCCTGCTCACCGCCTTTCTCGGCGGCCTGATCCTCAACGTCATGCCCTGCGTGCTGCCGGTGCTGTCGATCAAGCTGTTCGGCGTGCTGAACCACGGCCGGTCGGACCGGGCGGCGATCCGCCGCGGCTTCGTGGCCTCGGCGGCCGGCATCGTCTTTTCCTTCCTGCTGCTGGCCGGTGCCGCGATCGGCGCCCGGTCGCTGGGCGCGACGGTGGCCTGGGGTGTGCAGTTCCAGCAGCCTCTGTTCCTCGTCTTCATGGTGGTGCTGCTGACCCTGTTCACCGCCAACATGGCGGGCCTGTTCGAGATCCGCCTGCCGGGCGTGGTCGGCGACCGGGCGGCGCGGGTCGGCAATGGCGGCACGCTGGCGGGCGATTTTGGCACCGGCATGTTCGCCACGCTGCTCGCCACGCCCTGCTCCGCGCCCTTCGTCGGCACCGCGCTGGGCTTCGCCTTCAGCCAGGGCAGCGCCGCCATCGTCACGATCTTCGCGGCCATGGGTCTCGGGCTTGCCGCGCCCTATGTGCTGGTCGCCGTGTTTCCCTCCGTGGCACGCCGGCTGCCGCGCCCGGGCGCCTGGATGATTTGGGTGAAGCGGCTGCTGGCCCTGGCGCTGGCGGGAACGGCCGCCTGGCTGCTCACGGTGCTCGCCGCGCAGGTCTCCAGCCTTGCCGCCAGCCTCGTTGGCGGGCTCATGGTGGTGATCCTGGCGGTTCTCTGGCTGCGCCGTCTGGCCGCCGGGGGCTCGCGTCTCGTGCTGGCCGGTACGGTCGCGGCGGTCGCTATGGCTGCCTTCGTGCTGCCGGCGACACTGCCCCGCGACCAGGCGGCCGCCACAGCCGACCCGACCGGCTGGGTGGCCTTCGACGAGCAGGCGATCGCGACGCGCGTGGCGGCGGGGGAGGTGGTCCTGGTCGACGTCACCGCCGACTGGTGCATCACCTGCCTCGCCAACAAGTCGCTGGTCCTCGACGTCGAGCCGGTGGCGAGTCTGCTGGCCGGCGACAACGTTGTGCCGATGCAGGCCGACTGGACCCGGCCCGACGACGCGATCGCCGCCTATCTCGCCCGGCACGGCCGCTACGGCATTCCCTTCAACATCGTCTACGGACCGGCCGCGCCCGACGGCATCGCCCTGCCCGAGCTGCTGAGCCGCGCGGCCGTGGTCGAGGCGCTGGAGGCGGCTGGTCTCGATGCGACGGTCCTTGCCGATGCCGGGCTGGACCGCGGCGGCTGAGCGCGCCACATTCGGTTTGGCAATGCACGGACGGCACTCCCCGCCGCCCGACCCCCACGACCAATCAGCGAGGTGATCGAGATGGCCATCCAGGTCGGTGACAACATCCCATCGGTGACGCTGCGGCGCCTCGGCCCGGACGGCATGGAGGAATTCGATACCGCCGCGCTGTTCGCCGGCAAGAAGGCGGTCCTGTTCTCCGTCCCCGGCGCCTTCACGCCGACCTGCTCGGCCAAGCATATGCCGGGCTTCGTCAACAATATCGACCAGCTGCGCGCCAAGGGCGTCGACGCGGTCTACTGCCTTTCCGTCAACGATCCCTTCGTGATGAAGGCCTGGGCCAAGGACCAGGGCGCAGAGGGCAAGGTCGAGATGATCCCGGACGGTTCCGCTGTCTTCGCCAAGGCGCTGGGCCTGGAGATGGACGCCTCGGCCAACGGCCTGGGCACCCGCTCCCGGCGCTTCGCGCTGATCGTCGACGACGGTGTGGTCACCGAGGTGCTGGTCGAGGAGCCGGGCGCCTTCCAGGTGTCGAGCGCGGAGTACGTCCTGGGGCGGCTGTAGGACGCAGCGGCCGGAGTCGCGATCCGGCTTCTTGGCGCAATTGCAGCCACCCTTGTCATCCCCGACTCGATTGGGGATCCAGGAGACGGTGCCGCCTGCACTGCCGGCCTGGATCCCCGCTTTCGCGGGGATGACAAGAAGGTTGATTAATTCAACGGATTACCGGGCCGTGTCCACTCTCCGTTGTCACCCCCAACTCGATTGGGGATCGAGGAGACGGTGCCGCCTGCACTGCCGGCCTGGGTCCCCGCTTTCGCGGGGATGACAGGGCAGATCGCCACGTTTCAATGGCCCGAAGGTCTTCACTCCCCGTGCTTCTGGGCGTGGCGGGCAACCTTGGCCATGACGGTCGGCAGCGCCTCGCTTCCGAGCTGGTCGAGGGGGATCCAGCGGTGGCCGGGCGGTGCGGCGACCTCATGGCTGCGGCCGAGCACGACGGTCAGTTCCAGGGCGAAATGGGTGAAGACGTGGCGCACCACGCCCGGCGTCTCCCGCCACGCCGCCGCCACCGGTGCGTGCCTTGCGGCCGATGCGAGCGGGGGCGGGTCGGCGGCCGCCCACGGCGTGCTCGGAAATTCGGTCATGCCACCCAGCAGGCCCTCATCGGGCCGCGAGCGGACCAGGACGGCGCCGCTGCCATCGCCGATCACGAAGATCACCGCGCGGCGCACCGGCTTGGCCGTCTTGGCCCGCCTCCGGGGCAGATCGGCGGCGCTGCCGGCCATGCGCGCGTGGCAGGCGCCGGCGACGGGGCAGGCGAGACATTTCGGTTGGCGTGGCGTGCAGATGGTGGCGCCCAGATCCATCATCGCCTGGGCGAAATCGCCGGGACGCGTGGCGGGTGTCAGTGTCGCGGCGGCCGCGCGGATCGCCGGCTTGACGTCGGGCAGCGGGTCGGAGAGCGCGAACAGACGGGCGACGACGCGTTCGACATTGCCGTCCACCACCGTCGCAGGCCGGTCGAAGGCGATGGCGGCGATCGCCGCCGCGGTGTAGGCGCCGATACCGGGCAGGGCCAGCAGCGCCTGCTCGGTGTCGGGGAAGACGCCGCCGCACGTCTCGGCGACGGCGCGGGCGCAGGCATGCAGATTGCGCGCCCGCGCGTAGTAGCCGAGGCCGGCCCAGGCGCGCAGCACGTCCTCCCGGTCCGCGGCGGCGAGATCACGAACCGATGGCCAACGCGTGATGAACGCGCGAAAATAGGGACCGACCGTCGCCACCGTGGTTTGCTGCAACATGATCTCGCTGAGCCAGACCCGATACGCATCCGGCCGCGCGCCCGGCGCCGCCCGCCAAGGCAGGGCGCGCCGGTGCCGGTCGTACCAGGCGAGCAGGGCCGGGACGACGGTGTCGCGGGTCGGCCGGATGGACATCGGCGAGAGCATCAAACGGGCTGTGGGCGGCGTGTCTCGAGCCCCTTCGCTTAGCAGGTCGGCCGGGGCGGCACCATGAGTATCCCGCGACCGATCGGCCAGTTGACCCGAACGCTCGCCGCCCGCGTGGTCGGGCGCAAGGCGCTGGGGCTCGCCGTGCTGATCCGCGACTGGCCGACCGTGGCCGGGGAAGGGGCTGCCGGCCGGGCGCGGCCGGACGGAATCAGCTTCCCCAAGGGCAAGGGCGAGGGAGGCACGTTGACGCTGCGCACCGACCCCGCCGACGCGCTGGAACTGCAGCACGACCTCGACCGGCTGCTCGAACGCATCAACCGGCATGTCGGCCACGCCCTGATCGCGCGGGTCCGCCTGGTACAGGCGCCACACCGGCTGCCCGACCCGGCGCAACGGCGGCGGCCGGAAGCGACGCTGGGCGCGGCGGCGGAAGCGGCGCTGGAGCGCGAGATCGAGGGCGAGGTCGCGCGTGCGCTGGGCGAGGCCGGAAGCCCCGAACTGCGTCACAGTTTGGCCCTGTTGGGGCGTTCCCTTTACCGACGATCGGAGACGGACCGCGACGCCGGCGAGGACGGGTGACGGGGCGCGTTCGCCACCCCTTGGCAGGCCGCGGGACGACCGCCTATAGTCGCAATATCTTGTATGAAGGACAGGCATCATGCATCGCAGGACACTAATTGTTGGAGGCGCAGCCGGAATCGGAGCGATCGGCCTTGGCGGGCCGCGTCTCGCCCGTCTGGCGCATGCCCAGGATCTCGACGTCGAGATAGGCGAGGACGAATTCGTTCTCGGCGATCCCGACGCGCCGGTCACCATGGTGGAGTATGCGTCCTTCACCTGCCCGCATTGCGCGGCCTTCCACAACGACGTGCTGCCGGAGTTCAAGACCCGCTTCATCGACACCGGCGAAGTGCGCATGGTGTTCCGCGACTTCCCGCTGGACGGCCTGGCCTTGCGTGCCAGCATGATGGCGGAATGTATCGGCGGCGATTCCTACTTCAACGTCGTCGGCGCCCTGTTCGAGACCCAGGCACAATGGGCGAGGGCGCAGGATCCGCTCGCCGCGCTCGGCAATATCGGCACCATCGCCGGCTTGTCGCAGGCGGATTTCGACGCCTGCATGAACGACATCGCGCTGGCGGAGAGCATCGTCGAGGAGCGCCAGGAAGGCATCGATCGCTATAACGTGCAGGCGACGCCGTCCTTCATCGTGAACGGCGAGATGCATGCCGGCAACCGGCCGATCGAGTACTGGCAGGAGCTGGTCGACCGTCTGCTCGGCCGCGTCTGACGCCGGTTCGGCCTCGGTTCCGCCGCCCGATCCACCTTGGTCCAGTTCGCCAAGCTCCGCCTGACCGGCTTCAAATCCTTCGTCGATCCGACCGAGCTGGTGATCGCCGACGGGGTGACCGGAATCGTCGGGCCAAACGGCTGCGGCAAGTCGAACCTCGTCGAGGCGCTGCGCTGGGTGATGGGCGAGAATTCCGCCCGGCGCATGCGCGGCTCGGAGATGGACGACGTCATCTTCGGCGGCACCGACGACCGGCCGGCGCGAAACCTGGCCGAGGTGGTGCTGGAGCTCGACAACGCCGACCGCACCGCGCCGGCGCAGTTCAACCATGAAGAATTCCTGGAGGTCAGCCGCCGGATCGAACGGACGCGCGGCTCGGACTACCGCATCAACGGCAAGTCCGTTCGCGCCCGCGACATCCAGCTGCTGTTCCAGGACAACTCCTCCGGCGCCAACTCCCCGGCGCTGGTCAGCCAGGGCCGGGTCGGCGCGCTGATCAACGCCAAGCCGACCGAGCGCCGCCTGTTGCTGGAGGAGGCGGCGGGCATCATGGGGCTGCATTCCAGGCGGCACGAGGCGGAGCTGCGACTGAAAGCGGCGGAGGACAATCTCGACCGCCTCGATGACGTCATCACGACGATGGACGCGCAGCTTCAGGGCCTGAAGAAGCAGGCCCGGCAGGCGGCGCGCTACCGTTCGATCTCCGAACGGATCCGTGCAGCCGAGGCGGGGGTGCTGCACCTGCGCTGGGTCGCCGCCAAGGCCGAACTGGTGACGGCCCGCGAAGCTCTGAACGCGGCGGAGGAGGCAGTGCGCGAGCGCACCCTGGCGGTCAGCCGCGCCACCACGGTGCAGAGCGAGGCCGCCGAAGCCCTGCCGCCGCTGCGCCAGGCCGAGGCCGAGGCGGCCGCCGGCTTGCAGCGCCTGATCATCGCCCGCGAGGGGCTGGAGGAGCAGGAGCGCCAGCTCGCACGCGCGGTCGAGGAAGCGCGCAGCCAGCAGGCCCAGATCGAGCGCGACATCGACCGCGAGCGCGCCCTGGCCGGCGATGCTGGCGAAGCGCTGGAACGGCTCGCCGAGGAGGAAGCGGCCATCGTCGAGGCCCAGGCCGGTGAAGGGCCGGCGGCCGAGATGGCGGAACGCGCGCTGGGCGACGCCCGCCAGCAACTCGTCGATCTCGAGGCCGATCTCGGCGAGGCGACCGAAGCTGTCGCCCATCTCGAGGCCGAGCGGGCGGCGCTCGACCGCCAGATCCAGGCACTCCGCGATCGCGGCGCGAGCATCGGCGGGCGGATCGAGCAGACGAAGCGCGAGATCGCCGAGCTGGCCGAGCGCATTGCCGCGGTGCCGGGCATCGCCGCCGCCGAGGATGCGGTCGGCGAGGCCCAGTCAGCCCTCGACCGGGCACGCACGAGCCTGGAGCGGGCCGGGGGCGAACGCGGCGAGGCCGAGGCGGCCGAGCAGAACGCCCGCGAAATCCTGCAGGAGGTCGATGGGGCGCAGCGTGGCCTGAAGGCCGAATCGGACGGCCTGCGCGCGCTGCTCGCCGGCGGCGATGACGACCTGTTCCCGCCGCTGGTCGACGCCGTCAAGGTAGCCCGAGGCTTCGAGACCGCCTTCGCCGCGGCGCTCGGCGACGCGATCGCCGCGCCGCTCGACGAGGCGGCGCCGGTACATTGGCGGACCCTGCCGGCCTACGAGGATGCGGCACCACTTCCCGCCGGTGCGGAGCCGCTGGCCCGGCACGTCAAGGCGCCGGCGGCGCTGGCCCGGCGGCTGCAGCATGTCGGCCTGGTGGACGGCGAGGCGGAAGGCAGGCGGCTGGCCCCGGACCTGGCGCCCGGTCAGGTGCTGATCAGCCGCGAGGGCGGCGTCTGGCGCTGGGATGGATACAGCGCCGCCGACGGCACGCCGACCGCCGCCGCCGCCCGGCTGGAACAACGCAACCGGCTGGCCGAACTGGAACGCATGCTGGCCGAAGGCGCGCACAAGCGGTCGGAAGCCGCTACGGCGCACGCCTCGGCGATGGCGGCGCTGCAGGCGGCCCAGGCTGCGGAACGGGAGGCCCGCCAGGCGCAGGAACAGGCGCTACGCGGCCTGTCGGAGGCCCAGGGCGAGGTCGCCCGCCGGACCCAGTCGCTGAGCCAGTCCCAGGCGCGTCTTGACGCCGCGCGGGACCTCCTGCGCTCGCTGGAGGAAGACCACGTACAGGCGAAGGCGGAGGGCGGAGAGGCTGAGACGCGTCTCGCCGGTCTGGCCGATCCGGCTGCCGGACGCACGCGGCTGGCCGAGGCCCGCGCCCTGGTGGCCGAGTCGCGAACGGTGCTGGCAGAGGCCCAGGCCGAGCGCGACCGGATCGGCCGGGAGGCGGCGGCCCGCCGGGAACGGCTGCAGGCGATCGCACGCGAGCGCGATGTCTGGCAGCGGCGCTCCAGCGGGGCCGGCGAGCGCATCGCCGAGCTGGAAAGCCGGCATGCCGCCACCAGGGATCGGCTGGACGGCCTGGAGCGCCAGCCGGGCGAACTGGCTGACAGGCGCGGCAAGCTGGCCGAGGAGATCGACCAGGCGACGCGGGGCCGGCAGCAGGCCGCCGACCGACTGGCCCAGGCCGAGACGGCGAAGGCCGAGGCCGACCGATCGCTGAAGGCGGCGGAATCGGCGCTGGCGGAGACGCGGGAGGCGCGGGTGCGCGCCGACGCCGGCGTGGCGAGCGCCAAGGCGGCGCTCGACCAGGTGGTGCAGCGGATCGGCGAGCGCATCAAGGTGCGTCCGGAGGGCACGGCGGCGCTGGCCGGCATCGATCCCGAGGGTGCGCCGCCTGATCCGGCGGCGCTGGAGAGCCGGCTCGAGCGGCTGCTGGGCGAGCGCGAACGCATCGGCCCGGTCAATCTGCGCGCCGAGCAGGAGGCCGAGGAACTGGCCCAGCAGATCGCCGGCATGGTCAACGAGCGCGACGACCTGATCGCCGCCATCGACCGGCTGCGCCGCGGCATCGCCCAGCTCAACCGCGAAGCCAAGGAACGGCTTCTCGGCTCCTTCGAGACGGTGAATACCCATTTTCAGGAGCTTTTCGTCCGCCTGTTCGGCGGTGGCCGTGCCCATCTCGCGCTGACCGACCAGGAGGATCCGCTCAATGCCGGCCTCGACATCTTCGCCAGCCCGCCCGGCAAGAAGCTGCAGCACCTGTCGCTGCTATCCGGCGGTGAGCAGGCGCTGACCGCGATTTCGGTGCTGTTCGCGGTGTTCATGACCAATCCGGCGCCGATCTGCGTGCTCGACGAAGTGGACGCCCCGCTCGACGACGCCAATGTGGACCGCTTCTGCAGCCTGGTGGAGGAACTCGCCCGCGACGGCCTCACCCGCTTCCTGCTGATCACCCATCACCGCATGACCATGGCCCGCGTCGACCGCCTGTTCGGCGTCACCATGCCGGAAAAGGGCGTCTCGCAACTGGTCTCGGTCGATTTGCGCCAGGCGGCCGACATCCGTCGCACGGCCTGATTGGAGAGACCGGTGCCGGCCCTCCTGAGTGCGGGCCAAAGCGCGGTTTTCCGCGCCTTTTCGCAACCGCTCACATCGCCTTGACAGCCCCCCGGGGGCTACTTATGGTGCGCCGCGCTTGCCGGCGGGTGGATGCCTGCCGACAGCCCCCTGTTTCGGCCTTCCGCCGTCCGTTCACGGGTCCGCCCGCTGAACGGCTGAATGGAGGCTGGAGACGCGTCATGACGGGACAACCGCGCGGGTGAGCGACAACGAACCCGATGGTGACGGCTCGCTGGAGCGCTTGGGCCGGCGCCTCGACGCGGTGCGCTCGCGCCGCAAGCGGGGCGAGCGGACTCCCGAGGAGGCGGCGAATCGCGAGGGGATGGCGGTAGGCTTGCGGATCGCCGTGGAACTGTCCGCGGCGATTGTTGTCGGTACGGCGATCGGCTACGGGCTCGATCGCTGGTTGGGTACGAGGCCGTGGCTGATGCTCGTGTTCATCCTGATCGGGGCCACGGCGGGGTTTTTGCAGGTCTACAGGACGGCCCAGGAACTGGACCGCCGCCAGAAGGAACGCCGGGCCGAGGCTGCCAAGCAGCAGCGCCCCCGCTAGAGACGAGGAACGGAACGAGGGACCATGGCGTCGCCGATCGAGCAGTTCGAGATCCATCCGATCCTTCCCATCGAGGTGGGGGGCGTCGATCTCTCCTTCACCAATTCCTCCCTCTGGATGGTCATCGCCGTCGTCCTGTCGACGCTGGTGCTGTCGATCGGCATCCGCGGACGGGCTCTGGTGCCCAACCGCATGCAGTCGCTGGCGGAAATGCTCTACGAGATCGTCGCGAACATGATACGCGACAATGTCGGCAGGGACGGGCGCCGGTACTTCCCGTTCATCTTCACGCTGTTCATCTTCGTGCTGTTCGCCAACCTGCTCGGCATGATCCCGATCGCCTTCACGGTGACCAGCCACCTCATCGTCACCTTCACGCTCGCCGCCGTCGTCTTCGTCGCCGTCACCATTCTCGGCTTCGCGCGCCACGGCCTGGGCTATCTCCGGATGTTCTTCCCGCACGGCGCGCCCCTGTGGACCGCGGTGATCCTGGTGCCGGTCGAACTCGTCTCCTATCTCTCGCGGCCGATCAGCCTCTCGGTGCGTCTGTTCGCCAACATGACGGTCGGCCACGTTCTCCTGAAGGTCATCGCCGGCTTCGTCGTGGCGCTTGGTGTCGCCGGCATCTTCCCGCTCGGCTTCCTCGTGGCGCTGACGGCCCTGGAGCTGTTCATCGCCGTCCTGCAGGCCTACGTCTTCACGATCCTGACCTGCATCTACCTGCACGACGCCCTGCACATGCACTGACCGGGCGGCCGTCAGACATCCCTTCACACGCCAACCAACCTGTTCGTCGTCAAGAAAGGAAGATCCCATGGAAGCGGAAGCTGCAAGGCTCGTCGGTGCTGGCCTCGCCGCCATCGGCATGATCGGTGCCGGTATCGGCGTGGGCAATGTCTGGGCCAGCTACATCTCGGCGCTCGCCCGCAATCCGGCGGCCAAGGACGATATCGGCGCCAATATCTGGATCGGCTTCGCGGTGACCGAGGCCATCGCGCTGTTCGCGCTGATCATCGGCCTCCTGGCGCTGTTCGGCTGAGGCCTTCCCGGTTCGATGGCGGTGGCCGGACGGCCGCCGCCGCCTTCTGAGAAGGGAGCAGCGCAATGCCGCAATTCGATCCGTCCAGCTACGCCAGCCAGATCTTCTGGCTGGTCGTTACCTTCGTCCTGCTCTACGTGCTGTTGACCCGCCTGGTCATCCCGAAGATCAGCGACGTGCTGGAGGAGCGCTCGGAGCGCATCGCCAACGACCTGGAACGTGCCGAGACGTTGCGGCGCGAGGCGGAAGACGTGATCGCGGCCTACGAGGCGGCGCTGTCGAAGGCCCGCGACGAAGCGCACGCGGCCATCGCCAAGGCCAACGACGCGATCTCCGAGGAGAGCCAGAAGCGGCAGGCGGCCTTCAATGCCGAGCTGTCGAAGAAGGTGGAGGCGGCGGAGCAGCGCATCACCGAGGCCAAGACCGCGGCACTGGCCGAGGTCAAGGGCATTGCCAAGGAGGTCTCGGTCGAGGTCACGGCCAAGCTGACCGGCCTCAAGGTCAAGGAAGGCGACGCCGCCAAGGCGGTCGAGAACCAGTTCAAGGGGGCCGCGTGACATGCTGAGAACCGGTTTCCTCGATGGCGTCCTTGTCGACGCCGACGGTCCGTCACCCTTCTTGTACCTTCCCGCGCAGGACACTCAGCAGGGCGAGGACGCTGTCCCCGGCGACTCCCCCGGCGACTCCCCCGGCGAGGGGCTGATCGCCGAGGTCGACGAGGCGGAGGACGCCGCCCATGCGGAGGGCTTCTTCGAACTCGCCGAGACGTGGGTCGCCGCGGCGCTGATCATCCTGGTGGTGATCGTCTTCCGGCCCGCCGCCCGGGCGATCACGGCGATGCTCGACAAGCGGGCCGACCAGATCCGTCACGATCTGGACGAGGCGCAGAAGCTGCGCGAGGAGGCACAGGCGGCGCTGGCCAGCTACCAGCGCAAGCAGCGCGACGCCATCGAGGAGGCGGAGCAGATCATCGCCCATGCCCGCGAGGAGGCCGGACGCATCAAGACCCAGGCGATGGCCGATCTCGACCAGTCGCTCAAGCGGCGCGAGGCGCAGGCCATGGACCGCATCGCCCAGGCGGAGGTCAACGCCACCGCGGAAGTCCGCGGCATGGCCGTCGACGTTGCCATCGCCGCGACCCGCGAGATCATCGCCAAGCAGCTCAAGGACCAGGACGCCAACCGGCTGATCGACCAGTCCATCGAGGGCCTGTCCGGCAAGCTACACTGACGGCGCGACGCTCCGTCCTTATGAGCAAAGCAGATTCAGCCGATCAGGTGAAACCGCCAAAGCCATTCCCCCTGATCGCCACCTGCTCTCAGTAATCTGGCGACGATTGGGCCGGTCCCTCGGGGCCGGCCCTTACCATTAGTGTTGAGGATTGCGTCCCGATACGCGTGTGATCGTCAACAGTCCCCTTGACCGCCATGAGCCCAAACCGGTCGCCTCAGAGATCGAGGGATTGTGACCGTTGTGTTGCCGGAGACGGCGGGGCCGGTCCGCTTCGGGCCGTCTACGCTGCAGCGTGGATGCCAGTTTCCGCGATGGAACCATTATCCATCGTGTCGATGAAGCTAAACAGCGTTCCGTCGGACCTCAAGCGAAGCGCCATCCGCGATGTCGGCGTAGCTGCTCCGCACGAGCCACCTGGTCAGCGTCCGGGACATCCGCTCGTCACCGGTGAGGTAGATCCTGCCGGCCGCGATCTCCGCCTCGAATGTCGAATGCCCCATCCAGGCTGCGGTGAGCGCCCGAAGGTCGCTGACCACGAACAGGTCCACCTCGTGCTTCGGATCCGTGAAGCAGAGATCGGTCTCTTCTCCGGGCTTGGATAACAGCCAGTAGTTCGCCGTATCGTCCGGCGGATTCTCGAGCACGAACTGGATCACGCATTTCCGCCTCGGGAGTTCCAGCTGGTCGACCTTCCGCCGGATGTTCCACATCAAAAGCTGCGCATCGAGGTCCTGAAGCGAGACGTCGCTGTCGATGTTCCTGTGGGCCCATTCACCCAATCCCCGGATAAGCGGCTCGGCCTCGTCGGCGACAGGCGTGGTGAGATATTCCGTGTGGCCCCCCGCGCCGTTCGTCCTTTTGCGCACGAGACCGTTGGCCTCCAATTCCTTCAGGCGTTTCGACAGCAGGCCCGGCGACATACCGGGCACGCCTCGTTGAATCTCGTTAAACCGGGTGGAGCCGGACCACATCTCGGTGAGCAGCAGCATCGTCCAGCGCGGCTCCAGCAGGCTCGCCGCCATCACGACGGGACAGAACCTCGGATAGTTCGAATCTGACATCTCGGCACCTCCGCTGCACTCAAACACTCCGGCCGGATGTCTGTCCACTTCAGATGCTGTAGCGGTTTTGCTCCATTCGCTGAACTGGAACGGCGCGAAATGCTCATGCGAGCTTCCATTCACCGAAGCAGCAAACGAAGGAGTTCAATCATGCCGCTCGTGGACATCGAAGTGATCGAAGGCGTCTTCGACGACGAACAGAAGGCGAAAATGATCGAGAAGCTGACTGATGCGATGGTCGAGATCGAGGGCGAGAACATGCGCCAGGTGACCTGGGTGCGGATCAAGGAGGTCCGCAGCGGTCACTGGGGCATTGGCGGCAATCCGCTCAGCGCCGAGGCCGTCAAGGCGATGGCCGCCGCCTGAGCGCCGGCGCTGGCCGGACCGTCCCGCGGGACGGTCCGGCCGACACCAATCCAGAATATCACCCGGAGGATCAGGTATGGACAGGAACGTCCACGCAAGGGAGGCGCAGCTGCGTACCATCTCCGTCTATTCGAAACGACCGGATCGTGCACGGGTCGTCGATACCGGCACAGCGGAAGTGCGCGACGGGCTGAGCTGCATCTACGAGCAGGACGGACATCGGATCTCCCTGGACATGCCAAGAGCGGTCGGCGGCAGCGAGGAGGGGCCGTCTCCGGGCTTTTTTGGACGCGCGGCGATCTGCGGCTGCCTTGCCATCGGGATCAAGATGACGGCGGCGCGGGAGAACCTGCATCTCGACGCGGTGCGCGTCGGGATCGAGCAGGACTGGGACCATCGCGGGTTGCTCGCCATGGAGGGTGCGAGCCCAGTTCCCGGCGACACGCGGATCGCCATCGAGATCGCAAGTCCGGAAGCGGAGGCGCAGGTGCGCGGGATGGTCGACCGAGCGATTTCGACGGACCCGTGGTTCCTGGCCTTCCGGGACGCGCAACCGGTCCTCACCGCGCTCACCATAACCGCCGAGGTCGCGTGATGAAGGCGCGCTTGCAGACCCGCGTCCAGCGTTATGGCTGGGACGCCGCCGCCACGCATTACCATAAGGGTTGGGAAGCCCAGTTGCGTCCGGCCCACGACCAGATCCTGAAAATGATGGAACCTGTTCGTGGGAAGCAGGTGATCGAGGTCGCATGTGGAAGCGGCCTGGTGACAAAGCGACTGGCGGAGCAAATAAGCCCCTCCGGTCATCTGCTCGCGACGGATCTTTCGCAGGGAATGATCGACGACCTGCTGTCCCGCTTGAACGGAACCCGGTTTGCGCATGTCGACGCCGCACGGATGGCTGCCGAGCACCTCGACGTGCCAGACAACACATACGAAGCGGCGATTTGCGCATTGGGGCTGATGTACACACCCGATCCGGCCGCAGCGGTTGCCGAAATGGCGCGGGTCGTGGTGCTGGGCGGGACGGTCGCCGCGACGGTCTGGGGCGAACGCCGGAATTGCGGCTGGTCGGAGGTATTCCCCATCGTCGACGCCCGTGTGGATTCCGAGGTCTGCCCGATGTTCTTCGGAACCGGCGCGCCCGGCGCGCTGCAGCACCTGTTCCGGAATGCCGGACTCGAACAGGTGGAGGAGCATCGGCAATTCGAGACGCTGGCCTACGCCTCGGATGATGACGTGGTGGGCGCCGTTCTGCTTGGCGGCCCGGTCGCACTTGCCGTCAAGCGGTTCAGCGATGACACCTGGGAGGAGGTGAAGAAGGAGTTCCTCGCTTCAATTGCCGCGTTCAGGCAAGAAGATGGGAGCTATGGCATCCCCGGCGAGTTCGTCACCGCCAAGGGAACGACGCCGTCACATTGACCCATTCGGGACGACCGGGCGACCGTTCACGCAAGGTCACGTTCCTGTCGCTTGTGAACAGGTGGCGGCATACGCCAGCCACCTTTCCCGCCTATCATATGCCGCCGTGAAACATGTGTGACCGCGCTGGTGTCGAACGTCACGATGGTCCGTTGAGGGACGATAGGAGATAGAGACGCCCTCGCAGGCTAACGCGGGAGCGCATGCCCATCGAGAATCCGGACACACCGCATGTTGGCCCTGGCGCTGCTACACATCTGCTTGAGGGGCCTTCGGCGCCGGTCCATTTCTTCAGGCCGCCGCCTTTCGGCCCAGCGGAATGACGTGCTCCAGTCCGACCGACAGCGCCGCGCCGGCGCGCAGGAAGCCGATCGCCGGGCAGCGGGCCATGACGGCGGCGCGCAGCCGGGCGATCTCCGCCAGGCTGGCCGGGCTCTCCACTGTCACGGCCAGGTGGATGCGGCACCTTGGCCCCCTCTCCGGCGGCGAGGTGATGGGCGCGTCGTCCTGTTGATCGAGGCGCGCATCGACGTGCACGCAATGCACCGTGATGCCGAACTCGGCGGCGAGCGCCTGATAGCTCGCCTCATGCCAGGCGATCGCGGCGGCGAGAAAATGCGCCGGCGGCGGGACGCCGGCGTCCCCATCATCCCCGCTTGAACCGCACACGCGAGAGCCGGTCATGAGCCAGCGGTGACGGCCCGACCGGGCCTGGGCCGTTCCTGGCCCCAGTGTCCGCACGCTCGCCCTTACCGGTTGATTGAGGGCGCTTGCCATGGTGTCATCCTCCGCGTCGATCGAGGCGGCCTCAATGGCGCGGATGACCCAAAGAAAAACCGCCGGACCAAAGGTGAGCCGGCGGTGACCAATGCGATCGGTCCGTCGCTTTAGCGGCATTTGTTAAGCGCCCGCAAGCTGAGGCTCAAATCGGCGCTGGATGAATATAAAGCTGGCTTTATGTCTGCCGTCAAGGGGGCGAGTCGGGAGGTGTGGCGAAGACGGGATGGAGATCCCGGATCTGCGGCTTCGCCTTGCCCGGGATGACGACAACACCGACCGTCATCCCGGCCGAAGCGTAGCGGAGAGCCGGGATCCCTCGCCCGTCTTCGCCGGGGCTCGCGACTTACTCCGCCGCCTCCGCCATGCCCGGCTCGGGGGTCCAGCGCAGCACCGGGTTGCGGGCGGCCTGGGTCTCGTCCAGGCGGCGACGCGGCGTGAAGTAGGGGGCGCCGGCGATGCGCCTGGCGCCGTCCTTGGTCTTCGCCTCGACCGCCAGCGCCGCCAGCGTCTCGATGAAGCGATCGAGTGTCTGCCTGGTCTCGCTCTCCGTCGGCTCGATCAGGAGGGCGCCGTGCACGACCAGCGGGAAGTACATGGTCATCGGGTGGAAGCCTTCGTCGATCAACCCCTTGGCGATGTCGAGCGTGCCGACGCCGGTGTCCTTGAGGAAGCGGTCGTCGAACAGTGCCTCGTGCATGCAGGGTCCCGGATAGGGGGCGCTGAGCGTGCCATCGAGCCGGGACAGGATGTAGTTGGCGTTGAGCACCGCGTCCTCGGAGGCCTGGCGCATGCCGTCGACGCCGTGGGAGAGCATATAGGTCAGCGCGCGCACGAACATGCCCATCTGGCCGTGGAAGCCCTTCATGCGGCCGAAGCTCTGCTCGCCGTGTCCGTCCTGGCCGACATGCTCGATCAGCGTCAGCCCGTCCGCGCCGGCGACGATGAACGGCAGGGGCGCGAAGGGTGCCAGCGCTTCGGACAGCACCACCGGGCCGGAGCCGGGACCGCCACCGCCATGGGGCGTGGAGAAGGTCTTGTGGAGGTTGATGTGCATGGCATCGATGCCGAGATCGCCCGGCCGCACCTTGCCGACGATGGCGTTGAAGTTCGCGCCGTCGCAATAGAAGAAGCCACCGGCCGCATGGATGGCGTCGGCGACCGCCTTCACGTCGCGCTCGAACAGGCCGCAGGTGTTCGGATTGGTCAGCATGATCGCCGCCACGTCCGGCCCAAGCTTGGCCTTGAAGGCGTCGAGGTCCATGCGGCCGTCCTCGGTGCCCGGGATGGCGTCGACGGCGTAGCCCAGCGCCGCCGCCGTGGCCGGGTTCGTGCCATGCGCCGATTCGGGCACCAGAACCCGGGTCCGCTTCTCGCCGCGTGCCTCCAGCGCAGCCCGGATCGCCATCATGCCGCAAAGCTCGCCATGGGCCCCGGCACCGGGCGACATGGCGACGGCCGGCATGCCGGTCAGCGTCCGCAGCCAGTGGGCCAGTTCCTCGATCAGTTCCAGCGCGCCCTGCACGGTGGAGACCGGCTGCAGCGGGTGGATGTCGGCGAAGCCCGGCAGCCGCGCCAGCTTCTCGTTGAGGCGCGGATTGTGCTTCATGGTGCAGGAACCGAGAGGGTACATCGTGGTGTCGATGCCCATGTTCTTCTGGCTGAGCCGGGTGTAGTGGCGCACCACGGTCGGCTCCGCCAGGTCCGGCAGGCCGATCTCGCCGCGCGGCGCGAGCCCGCCCAGCCGGGGCTGGAATGCGCCGGGATCGGGCAGGTCGACACCGCAGGACCCGGGATTGCCCATCTCGAAGATCAGCTTCTCCTCGACCATCAGGGCGCGGTCGCCGGTGTGGGTGCGGATCGTCTCCGTCTCCAGGGCGTCGCTCGATCCGGCCTGGCTTGGCCGGCCCTGACGATTCATCGTCTGCTTGCTCATCGGGCGATCTCCTCGGCGAGGGCCGACGCGAAGGCGTCGATATCCGCCTGGCTGGTGGTCTCGGTCGCCGCCACCAGCAGCAGGTCGTCGAGCGCCGGGCGGTCGCGGTAGAGACGGCTGACGGGAACGCCGGCGAGCACGCCGCGGCCGGCCAGCCGCTCGACGATCTCCGCGGCATTGCCCGGCAGTTCCAGCGTGAACTCGTTGAAGAAGCCCTCGTTGAGCAGCCGCACGCCCTCGATCCCGCCCAGCCGGTCGGCCAGCGCCACGGCGCGGGCGTGGTTGAGACGGGCGAGCCGGGTGAAGCCGCTCTCGCCGAGCAGCGCCATGTGGATGGTGAATGCGAGCGCGCAGAGCCCGGAATTGGTGCAGATGTTGCTGGTCGCCTTCTCGCGGCGGATGTGCTGCTCGCGCGTGGACAGCGTCAGCACGAAGCCGCGCTGGCCGTCGGCGTCGACCGTCTGGCCGCAGAGCCGGCCCGGCATCTGTCGCACGAATTTCTGCCGCGTGGCGAACAGTCCGACATGGGGGCCGCCGAAGTTGAGCGAATTGCCGATCGACTGGCCCTCCGCCACCACGATGTCCGCACCCATGGAGCCGGGCGAGGGCAGCAGGCCCAGCGACACCGCCTCGGTGACGACGACGATCAGCAGGGTGCCGGCGGCGTGCGCCGCCTCGGCCAGGGGCGCTAGATCGGCCACATGCCCGAACAGCGTCGGGTTCTGGACGACGACGCAGGCCGTCTCCCCGTCGAGGCTGTCGCTCAGCCCCTCCGAGCCGCGCGGATCGGGGTCGTGCTCCTCCAGCGTGCCGCCGGTGAACTGCACCAGGTTGCGGGTGACGTCGCGATAGTGCGGGTGGACGCCGCCGGAGAAGGCCGCCTTGCGGCGCCGGGTGACGCGGAAGGCCATCATCACCGCCTCCGCGCAGGCCGTCGCGCCGTCATACATCGAGGCGTTGGCGACCTCCATGCCGGTGATCAGCGCGACCTGGGTCTGGAACTCGAACAGCGCCTGCAGCGTGCCCTGGCTGACCTCGGGCTGGTAGGGCGTGTAGGCGGTGAGGAACTCGCCGCGCTGGATCAGGTGGTCGACGGCGGCCGGCACGTGGTGCCGGTAGGCGCCGGCGCCGAGGAAGGACGGGACCGAGCCCGCCGGCACGTTCCGGGCCGCCAGCCTCCCCAGATGCCGTTCGACCTCCATCTCCGGCTGGTGGTTCGGCAGCCCGTCGACCGGGCCCTCGAGGAGCAGGCCCTCGGGCACGTCGCGGAACAACTCGTCGATGGCGCCGACGCCGATCGCCTGCAGCATTGCCTGGCGGTCGGCGTCGGTGTGGGGCAGGTAGCGCATCAACTGTTCTCCTCGGCGAAGGCCTTGTAGGCGGCCTCGTCCATCAGGCCCTCAAGCGCCTCGGGCCCGGAGACCTTGATCCTGACGAACCAGCCGTCCTTGTCGGCCGAGGCGTTGATCAGGCTCGGATCCTCGACGATGGCATCGTTCAACTCGACGATCTCGCCGGCCACAGGGGCGTAGACCTCGCTCGCCGCCTTGACCGACTCCACGACCGCGAACTCTTCGCCGCGATCGACCGTGCGGCCGCTCTCCGGCAGTTCGACATAGACGATGTCGCCAAGCTGTTCCTGGGCGTGGTGGGTGATGCCGACGGTGGCGATATCGCCGTCAAGCCGAACCCATTCGTGGTCTTCCGAGAAGCGAACCGTGCTCATGCCTCACCTGTCCTCGTCTGTTCGTTTTCCCCTGACCGCGCGCGGGCCGAACCTCGTCGCCGGCGCGGTCTCTTCATTCCACCGTGATCAGCGTGTTGTCTCCGAATCCCGCATCGGCTGCCGTGCCGAGGCTGGTGACCGTGATACGGCGCGGCGCGCTGCCGGTGGTCACGTAGCTCCTGACCGCGAAGTCGAGCAGGCCGGGGATGCGCACCACCGGCATGCCGGTCGAGGCCTGTGTCAGCCCGCCGATCCGGCTTTCCACCATCCCGGCGATCTCCGTGGTGTCGGTGTCCTCGACGACCACCGCGCAGAAACCGGGCGCGTCGACCAGGCGGACAGTGCTGCCGCGGACCTCGCGCGCCCAGGCAGCGGTCGGCCGTGCCAGGCCGGGGATGCCGAGATAGAGCGACTCCTCAAGCCCCCGGTCGGCGGCCAGGGCGGCCAGCGAGATGCCCGACTGCAACGCCGGCAGGCAGCCCTCCTCGACCAGGGAGACCGCGAAGCTGCCGGGGTCGGGCTCGAACGGCGAGGCGCAGGACGCCAGCGCCAGGGCCGCGCCGCCGACGGCAGCGTGGCGCAAAGGCCGCAAGGTCATCTTCTGTCTCCCGCTTTCGATGGCTCACCCCCGGTAGTAGCGCTGCGGCACGAAGGGCATCCTGGCGGTCCGGGCCGGCAGGTCCCGGCCGCGCACCGTGAGCGTGAGGGCCGTGTCGGGTTTGGCGTGCTCGGTGGCCACATAGCCCATCGCAACGGGGCCGCCGAAGCTTGGGCCGAAGCCCCCGCTGGTGACCGTGCCGACGGTCCCGCCATCGACGGTGATGGCGGTCCCCTCCCGGGCCGGGGCGCGGCCGTCCGGCAGGATGCCGACGCGCTTGCGCGTCACGCCCTCGGCCAGCTGCCGCCGCACCACGTCGGCGCCGGGAAAGCCGCCCTCCTCGCGCCGCCGCCTGGAGATCGACCAGGTCAGGGCCGCCTCCACCGGCGTCGTGGTCTCGTCGATGTCGTGGCCGTAAAGGCACAAGCCGGCTTCCAGGCGCAGGCTGTCGCGGGCGCCGAGGCCGATGGGCAGCACCTCCTCCTCGGCCAGCAGCAGGCGGGCGATCCGCTCCGCCTCGCCGGCCGGCACGGAGATCTCGTAGCCGTCCTCGCCGGTGTAGCCGGAGCGGGAGACGAGGGCGGGCACGCCGTCGATCGTGGCCTCGGTCATGGCCATGAAGGGCAGCGTGGCGAGGTCGGGCGCAAAGCGGGCGATGACGGCGGCCGCTTGCGGTCCCTGCAGGGCGAGCAGCGCCCGGTCTTCCGCGCGCGCCAGGGTCGCGACGCCGTCCAGTCCACGCTCGATCAGCGCGAAATCGGCCTCCTTGCAGGCAGCGTTGACGACCAGCCACAGCCGGTCGTCCGAGAGCCTCGTGACCATCAGGTCGTCGAGGATGCCGCCCTTTTTGTTGGTCAGCTGGGTGTAGCGCATCTGGCCTGGGGCCAGGGCCTGAATGTCGCCCGGCAGCAACCGCTCGATCGCCGACGCCACGCCGTTTCCGGACAGGCTCGCCTGGCCCATATGCGAGACGTCGAACAACCCGGCCCGGGACCGCGTGTGCTGGTGTTCCTTCAGGATGCCGGCCGGGAACTGCACCGGCATGTCGTAGCCGGCGAACGACACCATGCGTCCGCCCAGCGCGACATGCAGGGCGTGCAGCGGCGTCCGTTTCAAGGTCTCGGTCTCGCCTTCGCCAGCCAACGGATCGTCCTCCTCAAGCTTCCGGCCTGGGCGATCCGCATGTCTTGCTGGCCAGGCCTGTCCGACAGAGGTCCGCGCCCCGTGGCCGGGGTGGTTACGGATCGCAACCCCGCTCTGTCGGTAGACCTGAGAGATTCACCCGGGTCGGCCTTGTGCCCGGCCGTTGGGTTTACTCCGTCGGTGTGCCGGCGCCGATCGCGCCGACCCTTTCCAGAGGGCCTCCCCCAGCGGTCCGTTTGCCTGAGAGTTTCCGGGGCGGTTGCTCCTTCGGCGGCGGTGATCGATCCGGGCCAGGCCATGCCGGTCCGAATCGCATCCGCACTCTCCCGCAGGGGTCGTAGGCTTGAGATCTAGGGTAAGGGGCCGCGCGAAAGAGTCAACGCCCCAGCGCGGAGCCGTCACCCGCGCTCGCTTCTTCGCGCACCGCACCGTGACGAAACGTGGGGGCGACGAATGCGCTCCGATCGCCTATATGGGGCGCGTGACGTCATGAGGACGAGAACCGACGAGCACGGCGCCCGGCATCCGGAGGGCACCGGATTGGATCGACCATGAACCAGCGCGACATCGACCGCGACATCGCCAGGGACCCGCTGACCATCCTGCTGGCCGGACCGCGCGGCTTCTGCGCCGGCGTGGACCGGGCGATCCAGATCGTCGAGCAGGCGCTGGCCAGGTACGGGCCGCCGATCTATGTGCGCCACGAGATCGTGCACAACCGCTTCGTGGTGGAAAACCTGGAGGCCAAGGGCGCGGTCTTCGTCGACGAACTGGAGCAGGTGCCCGACGACGTGCCGGTCGTCTTCTCCGCCCACGGCGTGCCCAAATCGGTGCCGGCGGAGGCCGAGCGCCGCCAGCTCTTCTTTCTCGATGCCACCTGCCCGCTGGTCAGCAAGGTGCACCGGGAGGCCGAGCGTCACCACCGCCTCGGCCACCACATCGTGCTGATCGGTCATGCCGGCCATCCGGAGGTCGTCGGCACGCTGGGCCAGCTTCCCGAGGGTGCCGTGACGCTGGTCGAGAACGTCGACGACGTCGCCCGCATCGACCCGCCGACGGGCGTCGGTCTGGCCTTCGTGACCCAGACCACGCTCTCGGTGGACGACACCGCCGGGATCGTCCGGGCGCTCAGGGCCCGCTTCCCGACGGTGGAGGCGCCGAAAAAGGAAGACATCTGCTACGCCACCACCAACCGGCAGGAGGCGGTCAAGGCCATCGCGCCCCGCTGCGACGCGCTGCTGGTGATCGGCGCGCCCAACTCCTCCAACTCCCGTCGTCTGGTCGAGGTCGCTGCCGGAGCCGGCTGCGACAAGGCGATCCTGGTGCAACGCGCCCGGGATATCGACTGGGCCTGGCTCGCCGGCGTGCGCACGCTCGGCCTGACGGCGGGCGCCTCGGCCCCGGAGGTGCTGGTCGACGAGGTGATTGAGGCCTGCCGCGAGCGCTTCGAGCTGACGGTCGAGGAGGTGTCGATCCGCGACGAGCACATCACCTTCAAGCTGCCCCGGGCCCTGATCGAGGCATGATGAGCCGGATTGCCAATCCTGCCGCGCTTCGCAGCCTGGACGATCTGGCGCGGGCCGGCCTGACGTCGCCGGGCCAGCACGACGCCCTGGCACCGGTCGCCGCACGCTACGCCATCGCGATCACGCCGGAGATGGCGTCGCTGATCGACCGCGACGACCCGGCCGACCCGATCGCCCGGCAGTTCGTACCGACGCCGGCGGAACTGGACCGGCGGCCGGAGGAACTGGACGACCCCATCGCCGACAGCGCCATGAGCCCGGTCAAGGGCGTGGTGCATCGCTATCCCGACCGGGTGCTGCTGAAGGCGGTGCACGCCTGCCCGGTCTACTGCCGCTTCTGCTTCCGACGCGAGATGGTGGGGCCGGGCGGCGAGGGGCTGTCGGGCCCGGAACTCGACGCGGCACTGGCCTACATCGCCGCCGGCCCGGCGATCTGGGAGGTCATCCTGACCGGCGGCGATCCGCTGGTGCTGTCGCCGCGCCGCGTGGACCACCTGCTCGGCCGGCTGGGCGCCATCGACCACGTCCGGGTGGTGCGCATCCATAGCCGCGTGCCGGTGGTCGACCCGGACCGCCTGGACAGTGCGATGGCGGCAGCGCTGGCCGGTGCCCGCCAGTCGCTGTGGCTCGCCATCCACACCAACCACGTGCGCGAACTCACGCCGCGGGCCGAGGTCGCCATCGGCCGGCTGCGCAGGGCGGGGGTGAACCTGGTGAGCCAGACCGTGCTGCTGCGCGGGGTCAACGACGATGCCGAGACGCTGGCCACGCTGTTCCGCCGCCTGGTCGAGCTGGGCGTGAAGCCCTACTACCTGCACCAGGCGGACCTGGCGCCGGGAACGAGCCATTTCCGCACCAGCGTGGCCGAGGGGAGGGCGATCATGGCGCGGCTGCGCCGCACGCTTTCCGGCCTGGCGCTGCCCACTTACATTTTCGATCCGCCGGACGGATCGGGTAAGGTGCCGCTCGATCTCGGGCTCGACCCGTTCCCCGCCGCCTGATACACGCCCGCCTTATCCAAGCCCGCCTTTGCCCAGAGCGTCATGGCTGTCTACACCGAAGTTTCCGACGAGGAGGTCGAGGCCTTCGCCCATGCCTATGGCCTGGGGGAGGTCACCGGCCTCAAGGGCATCGCCGAGGGGGTGGAGAATTCCAACTATCTCCTGGTCACCGCCGAGGGACAGTACATCCTCACCCTCTACGAGAAGCGGGTGAACCCGAAGGATCTGCCCTTCTTCATCGGCGTGATGGACCACCTGGCCGGCCGCGGCGTGCCCTGCCCGGTGCCGCTGAAGCGTCCGGACGGGGAGGCGCTGGGCCGGCTGGCCGGTCGCCCCGCCGCCATCATCACCTTCCTGAAGGGTCTGTGGCCGCGCAAGATCCGGCCGGCGCACTGCGCCGGGCTGGGCGCGGCACTCGCCCGCATGCATCTCGCCGGTCTCGACTTCCCGATGACGCGGCCGAACGATCTCGGCCATGAGGGCTGGCGGCCGCTGCTCGACAAGTCCGCCGCCGGGGCCGAGGGGGTGATGCCCGATCTGGCCGCCGCGCTCTACCGCGAGCTCGATTTCCTGGAGGCCAACTGGCCGTCGGGGCTGCCGCGCGGGCTGATCCATGCCGACCTCTTCCCCGACAACGTGTTCTTCCAGCACGACCGGCTGACCGGGCTGATCGACTTCTACTTCGCCTGCACCGATGATTTCGCCTACGACCTGGCGGTCTGCCTCAATGCCTGGTGCTTCGAGAGCGACCATTCCTTCAACGTCACCAAGGCGCGGCTGCTGCTGCGCAGCTACACCGCCGAGCGCGCGGTCTCCCGTCACGAGCTCGCCGCCCTGCCGATCCTCGCCCGTGGTGCTGCCCTGCGCTTCCTCCTGACCCGGCTCTACGACTGGATCCACACGCCCGAGGGCGCCTTCGTGAAGAAGAAGGACCCGCTGGAATACTGGAAGAAGCTGCGCTTCCACCAGGGCGTCGGCGGTCCCGGCGCCTACGGGCTCGAGGCATGAGCGATGCGGTGGAGGTGTTCACCGACGGGGCCTGTTCGGGCAATCCGGGTCCCGGCGGCTGGGGGGCGGTGCTGCGCTGGCGCGGGCACGAGCGGGAGCTGTCCGGCGGCGAGCCGCTGACGACCAACAACCGTATGGAACTGATGGCCGCCATCCAGGCGCTGGAGAGCCTGAAGCGGCCGGTCAGGGTGCGCCTGACCACCGACAGCGAATACGTCATGAAGGGCATCACCGAGTGGCTGGCCGGCTGGAAGGCGCGCGGCTGGAAGACGGCGGCCAGGAAGCCGGTGAAGAATGCCGACCTCTGGGAACGCCTCGACGCGGCGGCCAGCCGGCACGACGTCTCCTGGCACTGGATCAAGGGCCATGCCGGCCACGCGGAGAACGAACGCGCCGACGCGCTGGCGCGGGCCGGGATCAAGGCGGTCAGGGAAGCCTCGGCCTGAGGGAAAGATCTCAGCCGCGGCGGCGCAGGATCTCCACGCCGACACCGGCGGCGTCCGGGAAGACGTCGAGCTTCTCGACCCGGACCCGGACCGAGAAGACGCGGGTGTCCTGCAGGCAGAAGGCGGCGAGGCGCTCGGCCAGCGTCTCGACCAGCGCGGTGTGCGTCTCCAGCGCCATCTGCCGGGCCGTGACCACGAAGGGCTCGTAGGAGACCACGTCGGCGATGCCGTGAGCGTCGATCCGGTCCTCGACCTCCAGGTCGAGATCGATGGCGACGCGCTGGGTCGCCTGCTTCTCGCGGTCGTAGATGCCGATGCGGGCCGGCACCACGAGGTCGCGCACGAAGAGGTGGCGCACGCCGTCGCGGGCGAGGCCGTGCCGGGCGGCGGGGCGGGCCGAGTGGGTCGGGCGGTCGGGGCCGCGCGCTCCGGCCTCGGCGTCCGGCGCGGCAGGCCAGCCAGCCTGGGTTAGCTTGCTGTCATGCATGGGGCCGAGCCCTAGCACGCCCGCCGGCACTCCCTCAAGGCCGGGCTCCGCCATGCTGGCATGAGCCGGTCCCGGAGCGGGGGCCGCGTCACGGGATCAGCCGAGTTCCGCCCGGATGCGCTGGCGCAGCAGGTCGATGGGGGCGAGCTGGCCGCGCCGCGGCTGGAAGTGCCAGAAGGTCCAGCCATTGCAGCTGGGCGCGCCCTGCAGCGCCGCACCGACCTTGTGGATGGAGCCCGAATAGACGCTGCCCTGGCGGTGCGCGACCAGCGAGCCGTCGGCGCGGATCTGGGCGCGGTAGCGCCGGCGCTGGTCGAACAGCGCGGTGCCGGGTGCCAGCAACCCCCGTTCGACGACGAGGCCGAATGGCACCCGCGGCTCCTGGCGCCTGGGCCGGAGGCGGATGGCCTCGGGATCGATCGGTCCGGCGATCGCCTCGAGCCGCTTGCTGGCATGGGCGACGTAGTCGGGGTCGCGCTCGATGCCGACGAAGTGCCGGCCGAGCTTCTTGGCGACAGCGCCGGTAGTGCCGGAGCCGAAGAAGGGGTCGAGGATCACGTCGCCCGGGTCGGTCGAGGCGACGACGACGCGGTAGAGCAGGGATTCCGGCTTCTGCGTCGGGTGCAGCTTGTTGCCCTCGGCATCGCGCAGGCGCTCCGGACCGACACAGATCGGCAGCACCCAGTCGGAGCGCATCTGAAGGTCCTCGTTGAGGTTCTTCATGGCCTCGTAGTTGAAGGTGTAGCGCGCCTTGGGCGATTTCGCCGCCCAGATCAGGGTCTCGTGGGCATTGGTGAAGCGGGTGCCGCGAAAGTTCGGCATCGGGTTGGTCTTGCGCCAGACGACGTCGTTGAGGATCCAGAAGCCCAGATCCTGCAACAGCGCACCGACGCGGAAGATGTTGTGGTAGCTGCCGATGACCCAGAGCGTGCCGTCATTCTTCAGCACCCGCCGGGCGGCGCTCAGCCAGTCGCGCGTGAAGGCGTCGTAGGCGGAGAAGTCGTCGAAGCGGTCCCAGGCGTCATCGACGCCGTCGACGCGGGTGTTGTTCGGCCGATACAGCTCGCCGCCCAACTGCAGGTTGTATGGTGGATCGGCGAAGACACAGTCCACCGAGCCCTCGGGCAGGGCATTCATCTCCGCCGTGCTGTCGCCCAGCAGGATGGTGTCGAAAGGGAATCTGCCCGCCCCCGCCCGGTCGTGTTTCACCGCCTCGCTCATGGGCGCAAACCATGAGTCCTAGGCGAATCGGCGTCAATCCTTTTGAGGATTCAGATGCTTCTTTTTAATGCCTCAACCGGTATCTCGACGAAGGGTGATTCTCGCAGCGGAATCAGCTTTCTGCGGGGCGCCACTACCATACGTCTTGTGGATAAGTCGATTCTCGTCACGGTTTTAACGGGATTCGACGAGCCCTTGAGCGGAAGGTTAGCTCAATGGGATTCTTCCTTTGATATCATGCGACTCAATGGAGAAACTGACCTCGATGCTCAGATTCCGCCGACCGCATCCAGCTCTGTGGATAACCGCTTCGCAAGGCCCCTGGCAACCGGGGAAAAAGACCGCCGGTGATGCGGCGTCGGACCGTGCCGGTCGAGCGCTGCGCAATGGGCGGCCGTGCCGTAACCTTGGTTGGTGATCCAGCCATAGGCCGGATAGTCGGCGTGCAGGCGCGCCATGGCGGCGTCGCGCGCCGCCTTGGCGACGATCGAGGCGGCGGCGATGGACAGCGACAGCCCGTCGCCACCGACCACCGGCAGGCTGTCGCAGGGCAGGTCCGGCGGGCAGCGGTTGCCGTCGACCAGCGCCATCACCGGCCGGCAGGGCAGCGCCTCGATCGCCCGGCACATGGCCAGCAGGGATGCGTGCAGGATGTTCAGCCGGTCGATTTCCGCCACGCTGGCCCAGCCGATGCCGACCAGGGCGTGACGTTGCAGCGATTGCGCGAACGCCTCGCGGCGCTCGGCGGGCAGCTTCTTGCTGTCGTCGAGCTGCCGCCAGCCGCGCTGCAGCCGGGCCGGGAGGATCACCGCGGCGGCGCAGACCGGCCCCGCCAGCGGCCCGCGGCCGGCCTCGTCCAGGCCTGCGACGAGGCTGCCCGGATGGCCATGGCGTCGTTCGAGATCGAGATCGGGAATGGTTCCGCCGCCCTGCAGGGATGGTTCGAGGGGGACTGCTTGTCCGGCCCCGGATTACTTGGCCGGCAGATTACCGATTCTTTTGCGGGCGTCCAGTAGGCGGCCCGGGCCGGCGGCACTCGGATTGCTCGGGAAGGCAGCCGGAAGCCAAGCTGAAAAAGGCTTTCGCCGGTTGCCGTCAGGCTGACCAATCGAATTCGCTCGGCTCCGGGACCTTTTCGAGAAATCAAGTCGTAAATCCGGAGCCACGAGAGTATGTCTGGATGATGCCGGATAAGAATATAGTATTGAAGTCGCATTTACTGAATTCATATTCATTGTGAAGTAAAATATAAGGACGTTATTTCTCAGACATAAATCATGAGATTGGTCCAAAAAATTCATGAATGAAGGTTTTGACTTATGATGATGAGGGCTTATTGTTTGAGGCATCACATCGGAATTCGGTGCGGACCGGAGGGCGAACGCCCGCACGCGGTCCCGCGGCAGCGAAAGTGCGTTCGCCCCGGTCTTCCCGGACCGGGATTGCCGCCATCGCTATCGCAATCGCGGTGCCGACACGGGCATCGACCGACGCACCGACCGCCTCACGGCCGGAACCGGATCCGTCGTCGCCTGCATGGCGTGGCGGTCGGCCCGGTTTCGTGTCTGCCCACCAATGTCACGGATTACGCGATGACCTCGACCATCAATGCCAAAGGAAACACCGATCTGACAGCGACGGAGCAGTCCTACGGCGACGATCCCCTGTCGGTGCGCGAGACCGACCAGTACCGCATGGAGTACATCAAGACTTTCGTCGAGCGCTGGGACGAGTTGATCGACTGGGAGGCCCGCGCCGAGAGCGAGGGCAGCTTCTTCATCGACGTGCTGCGCTCGCGCGGCAAGCGCAAGATTCTCGATGTTGCCGCCGGCACCGGCTTCCATTCGGTGCGGCTGCTGCAGGCCGGTTTCGACGTCACCAGCGCCGACGGTAGCGCCGCGATGATCGCCAAGGCCTTCGAGAACGGTCAGAAGCGCGGCCTGATCCTGAAGACGGTGCAGGCGGACTGGCGTTCGCTGAACGAGAGTATCCAGGGCAAGTTCGACGCCATCATCTGCCTGGGCAATTCCTTCACGCACCTGCACGACGAGATGGATCGCCGGCGCGTCCTGGCGGAGTTCTACGCCGCCCTGAAGCATGACGGCATCCTGATCCTCGACCAGCGCAACTACGATTCGATCCTGGACGAGGGCTACTCCTCCAAGCACAAGTTCTACTATTGCGGCGACAAGGTGACGGCGGAGCCGGCCTATATGGACGAGGGGCTGGCCCGCTTCGTCTATCGCTTCCCGGACAAGAGCGAATACACGCTCAACATGTTCCCGCTGCGCAAGGCCTATACAAGGCGCCTGATGCAGGAGGCCGGGTTCCAGCAGATCCACACCTACGGCGATTTCCAGGATACCTACAACGACTCCGAACCGGACTTCTTCATCCACGTGGCCGAGAAGTCCCTGGTCGCAGGCGAGCGGCTGAAGCGGCGTGACGACAGCAGCGAGGCCGACAAGGTGCGCTACGTCACCGAGGACTATTACGACAGCACCGACGCCGATAACTTCTATTTCAGCATCTGGGGCGGCGAGGACATCCATGTCGGGCTCTACGAGGAGACCGACGACGTGAAGACCGCCAGCCACACCACCGTCGAACGCATGGCCTCGATGGTGCCCTGGCTGAACGACAAGAGCCACGTCCTGGATATCGGCGCCGGCTATGGCGGCTCCGCCCGCCACCTCGCCCGCGCGATCGGCTGCTCGGTGCACTGCCTCAACATCTCCGAGGTGCAGAACAAGCGGAACCGGGAGATCAACAAGGCCCAGGGACTGGACGACCTGGTCAGCGTCGCGCATGGCAGCTTCGAGGACATTCCGGAGCCGGACGAGGCCTATGATCTGGTCTGGTCGCAGGACGCGGTGCTGCACAGCGGCAACCGCGAAATGGTGTTCCGCGAGGTCCATCGCGTGCTCAAGCGCGGCGGCGAATTCATCATGACCGACCCGATGCAGGCCGACGACTGCCCGGAGGGCGTGCTGCAGCCGGTCTACGACCGCATCCACCTGCAGAGCCTGGGCTCCTTCGGCTACTACGCCCGGGTGGCCAAGAAGCTGGGCTTCGAGGTGCTGGACCAGGTCGACCTTACGCACAACCTCCGTTCCCACTACTTCCGCGTGCGCCAGGAACTTGAGGCGCACCGCGAGGAGCTGACCAGCGGCACCAGCCAGGCCTATATCGACCGCATGCTGGTCGGCCTGGAGAACTGGGTGAACGCCGCCGATCAGGGCTATCTCGCCTGGGGCATCCTGCGCTTCCGCAAGCGCTGACCCGGTTCAGCGGGGACAGACGTTTCGTCAGGGCGCGAACAGTTCGCCCTGGCGGCCGTCCCCGCAGGTCTCCAGGGGCACGGCGAACTGGCTGGTGTCGAGCGCCAGCCGGCGCTGGTCGAGGCCCAGCCGGCGCTTGGCCCGTTCGAAACGGGCGCGCAGCATCTCGGCATAGGGGCCGCTGCCCTTCATGCGGTGACCGAAGCGCGGGTCGTAGAGCCTGTCGCCGCGCGACTGGCGGATCAGGCTCAGCACCCGCTCCGCCCGGTCGGGGAAATGCGTTTCCAGCCATTCGCGGAACAGGTCGGCGATCTCCAGCGGCAGCCGCAGGAGGATCGTCGACGCTGAGCCGGCGCCGGCGGTGGCCGCCGCTTCCAGCACCGCTTCGATTTCGTGGTCGTTGATCGCCGGGATGATCGGCGAGACCAGGACCGACACGGGTATACCGGCGGCACTCAATCGTCTGACCGCCTCGATCCGCCGGGCCGGCGTCGCCGCGCGCGGCTCCATCACCCGGGCCAGCCCGGCATCGAGCGTGGTGATCGACAGCGCCACCTGCACCAGGCCGCGCGCCGCCATCGGCGCCAGCAGGTCGATGTCCCGGCAGACGCGGTCCGACTTGGTGATGATGCCGAAGGGATGGTTGAAACGGTCCATCACCCCGATCAGCGCGCGGGTGATCCGGCGTTCCTTCTCGATCGGCTGGTAGGGGTCGGTATTGGCGCCGATCGCCAGCGGCGACACCTTGTAGCCCTTGCGCCGAAGCGCCCGCTCCAGCCTGGCCGCGGCGTCCGACTTGGCGTAGAGCCGGGTCTCAAAGTCCAGGCCCGGCGAGAGGCCGAGATAGGCGTGGCTGGGCCGGGCGAAGCAGTAGATGCAGCCGTGCTCGCACCCGCGATAGGGGTTGATCGACTGGTCGAAGGGCACGTCGGGGCTGTCGTTGCGGGCGATGATCTCCCGCGTCGCCTCCTCGCCGACCAGGGTCGCCACCCGGTCGGCCGCCAGAACCTCGTCGAGCGACGACCAGCCATCGTCCTCAAGCGCGTGGGCATGGTGCTCGAAGCGCCCGTCGCGGTTCGACACCGCGCCCCGGCCGCGCCTGACGCGCCGGTTGGGATCGTCCTGCTGCTCTGTCCACGGTGCCATGGGTCGAGGGTAGGGCAGGCGAAAGAACATAACAAGAACATTTTCTTCGCCGGAGAGGATGGGCGGAAGATCCCGGGTCTGCGGAGCGGCACTTCGCGCCGCACCGCGCCCGGGATGACGAAATCCTCGCTGACTGAATAGAAACTGCGTCATCCCGGCCGGAGCGCAGCGGAGAGCCGGGATCCCAGGACCGTCCTCGCCCAGCCGACGTACGGTGCCCCCTCTCCGGGGCTAGCTCTCCGTCAGCCGGGGCAGCAGTTCGACGAAGTTGCAGGGGCGGTGACGGTTATCGAGTTGGTCCTTGAGGATCTTCTCCCAGCCGTCGCGGCAGGCGCCGGTGGAGCCGGGCAGGGCGAAAAGATAGGTGCCGCCCGCGACGCCGGCCGTTGCCCGGCTCTGCAGGGTCGAGGTGCCGATGCTGGCATAGGAGAGCATGCGGAAGAGCTCGCCAAAGCCGGCGACCTCCTTCTCGTAGACGGCGTGAAAGGCCTCCGGCGTGACGTCGCGGCCGGTCACCCCGGTGCCACCGGTGGCGATCACCACGTCGATGCCGGGATCGGCGATCCAGCGCCGGAGCTGGTTCTCGATCGCCGCCTGTTCGTCACGCACGATGGCGCGCGCGGCCAGGGCGTGCCCGCACCCGGTCAGGGCACCGACCAGATAGTCGCCCGACCGGTCCGTCGCCGCCTCGCGGGTGTCGGACACGGTCAGCACCGCGATGTTCACCGGGATGAAGGGCCGGCTGTCGTCAATCCGTCCCATGCAGCGCCACCTCGCTCGCTCGCCTGTCCTGCGAGACATAGCGAGGCCACTGGCCGGCGACAACATCATCGAGCGACGGTGTCGCCTGGCCGAGGCGCAGGCGATAGATCCAGTAGTCCGCGCTCACCCGTTCCAGATAGGCGCGGGTCTCGGTCGAAGGGATGCTCTCGACCAGCAGCAGCGGGTCGTCCTGCATGTCGGTCTGGTCGAGCCAGCGCTCGAGATTGCCGGCCCCTGCGTTGTAGCCGATCAGCAGGTGGAAGAGGCTGCGCGCCGTCGTCGGATAGTCGAGCAGGTCGGCGATGTAGTCCTGGCCCAGCGACAGGTTGACCGCCGGCGTGTTGAGCTCCTCCCGGCTGACGGTGTAGCCGGCGACGGCGCGGGCTGTCGACGGAATGATCTGCATCAGGCCGACCGCACCGGCATAGGAGACGGCGTCGGTCTCGAACCGGCTCTCGTTGCGGATGATCGCGTGCACCAGGGCCTGGTCGATGCGCCAGCCGCCGGTCGGCTGCCAGTGCGCCAGCGGATAGAGGGCGCTGTCGTAGAGCGGCCGGTTGTCGCGCTCGAAAATGGTGCCGACGGTGATGCCGAGCTCCGGCAGGTTGGCCTCCGCCGCCAGCGCCACCAGCGCTTCTCCCAGCACGTCGTCATGGTCCGCCGGCAGGCGCAGCAGTTCCTGCTCCGCCAGGTCCGGCCGACCGACCTGGATCAGCGCGATCGCCCGCCTGGCACCCTGGTGGCGGGTCAGCGTGCTCCAGTGCTGCTGGCCCATGGCGGGGCTTGAGAAATTGAAGTCGGGCTCGGCGCCCAGGGCACGCAGCGCGATCAGCCCGTAGAAGGTATGCGGATAGGCCGACGCCTGCCGGAGATGGCCGCTGACCGCCGCCGGATTGCCGGAGCGGATATCGGCCCGCGCGGCCCAGTAGGCGCCGCCCGAGCGCCACCAGGGCGAGGCGCAGGGCTCGTCGGCGACGGCGGCGAAGCGGCCGGCCGCCTCCGCCCAGTCGCCACGGCGCCAGGCCGCAAGGCCGGCGATCCAGTTGCCGCGGTAGATCTGGTCGCCCGAGCCGTCCACGGCGCGCGCCGCCACCTCGAAGGCGCGGTCGTAGACACCCTCGAAATAGTAGCTGGCCGAGACTTCGGCGAGCAGGGCGTCGAAGTCGACCGCCGACAGGGCGCCGCGCCGGCCTTCGAGATGGTCGAGCGCCCGGCTCGGCGCGTCGTCGCGGAAGAAGTCGCGCAGCCGGTTGCGCACTTCGCGCGCCGTGCCGCCGGGGCTGTCGAAGCCGCAGCGCTGGAAGCCGTAGAGCCAGCCGAAGCTGCCGGTGATCTCGTCGCCGGTCGGGCGCTGCGGCGCGGCGGCGCCGGCGGGTCGCCGCTGCTGTGCGAGCTCGTAGACCCGGGCAGCCTGCGGCAGGTCGGAATAGGCGGCCAGCCAGTCTCGGAGCTCGGCGAAGCTGGAGGTGTAGGCGTCGGGATGGAAGTAGCGCTGGAACAGCACGTGACCCATCAGCCTGGTGTCGGCGAGCTGGGCGATCTCGCCATCCGCCACCGCCCACATCCCGGCCTCCTGCAGGTCGAAGATGCGGCCGTAGCGCTCGACATCCGCCGGGTCGAGCAGCAGCCCGGGAGCATTCTCCAGCGCGTCGAGGTCGATGGTCGGGATCAGCCGGATCTGGGCCAGCTCCCGCAGCGGGTCGTCCGACCACGCGCCGGCCGACATCCCGGACGGTCCCGGGGTGTCCGGATCGAAGGCGCCGATGCGCGGCGCCGCGTCTTGCGCGCGGCTCTGTTCGGCGGTGCCGGACCAGCCCGCAACGGCCATAGCGACCGCTGCCGCCAGCCATCCGGCACGACGTGAAATACTCCCCATCACGGCTAGACGACTTAGCGGAACGGGTGAAAGAGGGCAATCGAAATGTGACTTTCCGGCAACCGCCGGGCGTGGCCGCGGACCGGCTCAGCCCGTCCCGGTGGCATCCAGCCGCGCGCGCACCGCGAGCAGGTCGCGCCAGACCTCGCGCTTCTGCGCCGGCTGGCGCAGCAGATAGGCGGGATGGAAGGTGGCGATGGCCGGGATTGGCCGGTCGAGGCCCGGAACGGTCAGATCGAACCACTGGCCGCGCAGGCGCATGATGCCGCGATCGGTGTTGAGCAGGGTCTTGGCCGAGACGCCGCCCGCCATCATCACCACGCGCGGCTTCTTCAGGGCGATGTGACGCCACAGGAAGGGCAGGCAGACCGCCACCTCGCCGGCATTGGGCTGGCGGTTGCCGGGCGGCCGCCAGGGCAGGATGTTGGTGATGTAGGCGCCAGCCTCCGCCTGCTCGGCATGGCGGTCGAGGCCGATCGCCGCCAGCATGCGGTCGAGCAGCTTGCCCGAGGCGCCGACGAAGGGCAGGCCCTGGCGGTCCTCGTCGGCGCCGGGGGCCTCGCCGATCACCATCAGCGGCGCGTCGGCATGGCCGTCGGCGAACACCAGGTTCGTCGCCGTCGCCTTCAGCGCGCAGCCCTCGAAGGCCTCCAGGGTGGCCCGCAATTCCGCCAGCGTGCCGGCGGCGTGCGCCTCGCGGTCGGCGGATTTCTGCGCCTCGCTGACACCGAGCGGAGCGGTGGCTGGTGCCGGGGCGCGCGTGGCCGGTGCGACGGTCGGCGCGACAGTGGACGCCGCTGGCTGGTCCGGCGTCGCTGACGGCTGCGGACGGGCCTGGTCGGCCGCCGGTGCCGCCGGACGCCTGCCGAGCGCACGGAAGTCGACCGGCGCATCGCCGACGGTCTCGTCGACGCCCATCGCCTCGTACCATTCCAGGATCGAGACTATCTGTTGATGTGCGGCGTTCGCCATGGTTGAACGATCAAGCCCGCAATCGGCTGCTGTGACAAGTCCTGAAGGGCCGGGCGGCGGTGGCGGATGACGGGTCATGGGACTGGAGGGAGAGACGGGCACGATGGAACGCGAAGCGATGGAGTTCGACGTGGTGATCGTCGGCGCGGGACCGTCCGGACTCGCCGCCGCCATCCGTCTCAGGCAACTGGCCGAGGCGCAGGGTCAGGAACTCTCCGTCGTCGTCATCGAGAAGGGCTCGGAGGTCGGTGCCCACATCCTCTCCGGCGCGGTGCTGGAGCCGTGCGCGCTGGACGAGCTGATCCCCGACTGGCGGGAGAAGGACACGCCGCTCGACACGCCGGTGACGCGGGACGAGTTCCACCTGTTCACCGCGGTCTCGACATTCCGCATCCCCAATCTGCTGCTGCCGCCCGAGCAGCACAACAAGGGCAACTACGTCGTCTCCATGGGCAATGTCTGCCGCTGGCTGGCGAGCGAGGCCGAGGCGCTGGGCGTGGAGATCTATCCGGGCTTCGCCGCGGCGGAGGTGCTCTACAACGAGGACGGCTCGGTCAAGGGCGTGGCGACCGGTGACATGGGCATCGGCAAGGACGGCGAGAGGACAGCCAACTACACGCCGGGCATGGAGCTGCACGCCAAATACACGCTGTTCGCGGAAGGCGCGCGCGGCTCGCTGACCAAGGGCCTGTTCGAGCGGTTCGGCCTGCGTGCGGACTGCGATCCGCAGACCTACGGTCTCGGCTTCAAGGAGATCTGGGAGATCGATCCGGAGAAGCACCAGGCCGGCAAGGTCGTGCACGGCTTCGGCTGGCCGATGGACCGCAAGACCTATGGCGGCGGCTGGCTCTACCACATGGCCGGCAACCAGGTCTCGGTCGGCTATGTCATCGGCCTCGACTACACCAATCCGCACCTCTCCCTGTTCGACGAGTTCCAGCGCTACAAGACCCACCCGCTGATCGCCGAGGTGCTGGCGGGCGGCAAGCGCGTCGCCTATGGCGCGCGGGCGATCAACGAGGGCGGGCTGCAGTCGGTGCCGAAGCTGGTGATGCCCGGCGCGGCGATCATCGGCTGCGCCGGCGGTTTCGTGAACGTGCCCAAGATCAAGGGCAACCACACGGCCATGAAGACCGGCATGCTGGCCGCCGAGGCGGTGTTCGAGGCGATTGCCGCGGGTCGCGCGGGCGACGAGGTGACGGCCTATCCCGAGGCGCTCGAGGCGAGCTGGGTGTGGAAGGAACTGAAGACCGTGCGCAACTGCCGGCCGGCCTATCGCTGGGGGCTGATCCGCGGCACGCTGTTCTCCGGCATCGAGCTCTGGCTGCGCGGCCGAACGCCCTGGACCCTGCACCACCGCCACCACGACCACGAGACCCTGAAACCGGCCGACAAGGCGAAGCGGATCGACTATCCCAGGCCCGACGGCGTGCTGACCTTCGACAAGCCCTCCTCGGTCTTCCTGTCGAACACCAACCACGAGGAGAACCAGCCCTCGCACCTGAAGCTGACGGATCCCGAGGTGCCGATCCGCGACAACCTGCCGCTCTACGACGAGCCGGCGCAGCGCTACTGCCCGGTCGGCGTCTACGAGGTGGTGCGCGAGGACGACGGCTCGAACCCGCGCTTCGTGATCAACGCGCAGAACTGCATCCACTGCAAGACCTGCGACATCAAGGATCCGGCCCAGAACATCGTCTGGACCGTGCCGGAGGGCGGCGGCGGGCCCAACTACCCGAACATGTGAGCCGGCATGTGTGACGGCGTGTTCGACGGCGGCGATCACCCACATTCCGCACCGCCACGCGCCGCCGCACTTGCGACGTTATTGCCCGGGATTCTACCATCGCTTCGCGCCGCACGGCTGGATGTGGCGCCGTTCGACAAGGCAGTCAGACCGGGGCACGCCGATCGGGCCATGCGGAAGATGGCGGCATTGACCGCCGCAGGTTTGGAGAGGGGAATGGCGAAGATACTTCGCGCCGCGCTGCTGGCGACGGCGGCCGCGTTTGCGGTGACCGCATCGGCGGCCGTGGCGCAACAGGGGCACCTGCCGCCCTCGGGCACGCTCACCGGCGCCTATCTCTCGGCGCGCATCGCCGACGACGTCGACGACCTGGCCGCCGCCTCGGTCTATTACGGCCAGGCGCTGGCGCGCGACACCCGCAACCCGAACCTGCTGCAGCGCGCCTTCATGACGACGATCCAGTCGCGCGGCGTGATCGAGGCGCTGCCCTACGCCGACAGGCTGGCCGAGGTCGACGCCTCGGCGACGGCGGCCAGGCTGGCGATCCTCGCCGACGACTTTCGCCGGCGGGACTTCGTGGCGGCGATGGAACTCGCCGACGGCCTGACGCCGACCGGCGTGCTGCAATACGTCATGCCCTTCGCCGAGGCCTGGATCTACACCGGCCTGGGCGATGGCGAGGCGGCGCTGGCGGCGCTGGAACCGCTGGAAACCCTGCCCGGCTTCGAGAGCCTCTATCTGATGCATGTCGCCCTGATCGCCGACCTTTTGGAGATGCCGGCGGCCGGTGACTACTACGACGGCGCGCTGGCCGCTGGCGGCACTACCGAACTGCTGATCGAGGCGGCGGGCAGCTATTTCGCCCGCCAGGGCATGATCGAGCGGGCGGCGGTCCTGTTCGACGATTATCTGGCCGATCACCCAACGGCGGAGAGCATCCAGCAGGCGCGCGAGCGGCTGGATGCGGGCGAGCCGATGGGTCGGCCGATCGGCAGCGAAGCGGACGGGCTGGGAGAGGCGCTCTACCAGCTCGGCAACGCGCTGGCCGAGGAGGGAGCGGACGAACTCGCCCTGATCTACACCCGCCTCGCGGCCTTCCTGCGCCCGGACGCCCTGCCGGTCCAACTGCTGCTTGGCCGCACGCTCGACGGCGCCGGCATGCCGCGTGCCGCGCTTGCCACCTTCGACGTCATCGACCGGGCGACGCCGCACGGCTATGTCGCGGGTATCGAGCAAGCCGGCCTGCTGGCTGGCCTGGAGCGCTACGAGGAGGCGGAGGCGATCCTGCGCGACCTTGCCGAGCGCCGGCCGAACATCACCCAGGCGGAGCTTCAGCTGGCCGACCTGCTGCGCGCGCAGGAGGAATATGCCCGCGCGGTGGAGGCCTATGACCGGGCGGCGGCGATCGACCCCACCCTGGCGGAGGACGACTGGACCTTCCTCTACCGGCGGGCCATCGCGCTGGAGCGCCTCGACCGCTTCGAGGAGGCGGAAGCGGACTTCCTGGCGGCGCTGGTGCTCAACCCCGACTATCCGCACCTGCTGAACTATCTCGGCTATTCCTGGGCCGATCGCGGCATCAACATCGAGCGGGCGGAGGAGATGATCCTGCGCGCCAACGAGCTCGAGCCGAACAACGGCTACATCGTCGACAGCGTCGGCTGGGTCTACTACCGCACGGGCCGGCTGGACGAGGCGGTGGACTGGCTGGAGCGCGCCGTCGCCCTGCTGCCCGACGACCCGGAGATCAACGATCATCTGGGCGACGCCTACTGGATGGTCGGCCGCCGGCTGGAGGCGCGCTTCCAGTGGCAGCGCGCGCTGTCCTTCGCGGAACCGGAGGACGACGATCGCATCCTCTCCATCGAGCGCAAGCTGGCCGAAGGCCTGACGGAACCGGGTATCCTGTCAGGCTTCACGGGCGATCTGGCCATCGAGGGCGAGCCCCGGGGCAGCGAGGATCCATAGCCCTGGCCGCGACCGACTCCAGGGTGCCCGAGCCCTGGGCGTCCGAACCCTGGGCGCCCGAACCCTGGGCAAACCCGTCCGCGGCGCACGAGCCCGCGCCGGCGAAAGTCAACCTCTCGCTCAGGATTACCGGCCGACGCGCTGACGGCTACCACCTGCTCGACAGCACCGTCGTCTTCGCCTCGGTCGGCGACACGCTCGCCGTCTCCCCCGACCATCACCTGTCGCTGCGTATCGACGGCCCCTTCGCCGGGGCCCTGGCCGATGATCGCGGCATGGCCGCCGACGACAATCTCGTGCTGCGCGCCGCCCGCCTGCTGGCGCATGCCGGTGGCGGCATCCCCCATGGCGCGCTTCACCTGGACACCCTCGGCCATTGCCGGCCTGGCGCTGGTGCTGACCGGCAACGCGCTCGCCCTGGTGCGGCCACAACGCCTTGCCGCGCAGACCCGCCGTGCCGGGGCGACCGGGTAGCTACAGCACCCGGCCGCCG
>JAVKFF010000166.1:0-4978 GCA_040226215.1 Azospirillaceae bacterium | reverse complement strand
TCCTCGACCGTCTCGAACCAGACGCCGACCATGTGCTGGCCGGACCGCCAGGCGGCGTCCTTGGCATTGCCCAGGCCGACCACCGCGCGGCACTGCGCACCGATCAGGTCGTCGGCCGTAATGCCGACGGTCCAGCCCAGCCGCGCGGCCTGCGCCACCGCCTGGTCCAGGGTGTGGATCTTGTCCGGCCGGCGGATCCGCGGGATCGCCTCCATCTCCGCCCGGTCGGCGAACAGCTTCATGCCGAACGGGACGCTGCGCAGCTTCAACAGCCGCTCCAGTTCGCTGACGATCTCTGCCCAGTCGCGCGACATCCCGATCCCTCCCTACTGCAGTTTCCTGGTGGCGGGGCAATTCTGCCAGGAAAGTGCCGGGGACCCTATCTGAAGGGTCGGATCCTGTGCGGAAATGCAGGTTTCGCGTGTATATCCAGGAATGGAAGGAGGGCGATCTTGGGTAGTGCGACACGGAAGCGAGCGCCCCAGAGCTACCGTGTGCGCCTTCGGCAGCGCGGTTTCGCGCGCTTCGAGGTCTTGGCGCTCGCTGCCGACCGCGACCTGATCCGGACGCTTGCCCGCCGCCTGTCCGAGGACGGGCCGGAAACGGAGCGGGTCCGGGCGGCCGTAAAGATGGCAGTCGCCGGCGAGCCGCCTCGGACGGGGGGCATCCTGACCGCCCTGCGCCGCTCGCCGCTGGTGGACGCGGATCTCGACCTGGCGCGCCTGCGCAGGGAGAGCCGTAAGGTCGATCTGTCCTGACCGGGCGCATTGCCGACTGCACGTGGCGTCCATAAGGTTGCGATATCCAATGGCGGGACTTGGCGAGCGGGTGGGGCGTGGCGGTGAGCGAAGACGACGACCGCGTCGAAGGCTTTATCGAACGCTGGCAGGGACGGGAGGGCGGCCAGGAGCGGGCGAACTACGCGCTTTTCCTGTCGGAACTGTGCGACTTGCTGCAGGTTTCCCGGCCCGACCCTGCCGATGCCACCAGCGAAGGCAATGACTATGTCTTCGAACGGGTCGTCAAGGAGATCGCGCGCGACGGCGCGGTTTCGTCCCGCCGGATCGACCTCTACAAGCGGGATTGCTTCGTGCTGGAGGCGAAGCAAAGTCGCCAGAAGGGGGGCACAAAGGAAATCGAGGGCCCGCCGCAGTCGGCATTGATGCCCGCAGACGATAGTGCGGACGTCCGCGGCCGCCGGGCCACTGCCAATCGGGCCTGGGATGTCCTGATGATGAATGCCCGCAGGCAGGCGGAGAATTATGTGCGCCTCCTGCCCGATGGGCACGAACCGCCGCCCTTCGTCATCGTCTGCGATGTCGGGCATTGCCTGGAGGTTTATGCAAACTTCCGCCGCGATGGAAAGGCATACGACCAGTTCCCGGATCGGCGCGGCTTCCGTGTCTATCTCGAGGAGTTGCGCCAGCCCGATATCCGCGCGCGACTGACGGCCCTTTGGACGGACCCGCTTTCCCTCGATCCGGCGCGGCATTCTGCTCGGGTGACCCGCGCCATAGCCGAGCGCCTGGCTTCGGTGTCGAAGTCGCTCGAAGAGGGCCACCATCCGCCGGAAGAGGTCGCGATGTTCCTCATGCGCACCATCTTCACGATGTTCGCGGAGGATGTCGGCCTGCTGCCGGAGCGCAGCTTCATGTCCGTCCTGGAACGCTGCGTGGCAGAGCCCGACAAGTTCGTGCCGCTGGTCGGGCAGCTCTGGGAGGCGATGGACAGAGGCGGCTTCGCCTATGCCATCGAAGCGAATGTCCGGCGCTTCAACGGCGAGTTCTTCCGCCGCAAGACCGTGCTGCCTCTGGCCTCTGGCCAGATCGCCGAGCTGCTGGAAGCTGCGGCGCATGACTGGTGCGACGTGGAGCCCGCCATCTTCGGGACCCTGCTGGAGCAGGCCCTGGACCCGGCCGAACGCCGGCGGCTTGGCGCCCACTACACCCCGCGTGCCTATGTCGAGCGTCTGGTTGCGGCCACGGTGATGGAGCCGCTGCATCGGGACTGGGCGGCGGTGCTGTCCACGGCCGAACGCCAGCACATGGAGGGCCGCACCGAACAGGCAGGTGCCACTGTCCGGCGGTTCCACGACAGCCTCTGCCGGACCCGGGTGCTGGACCCTGCCTGCGGCACCGGGAACTTTCTGTATGTGGCATTGGAGCTGCTGAAGCGGCTGGAAGGCGAGGTCCTGGAAGCCCTGGCCGACCTGGGCGGGCAGGAAGCGATCAAGGGACTGGAAGGCCATACCGTGGATCCCCACCAGTTCCTGGGGATGGAGGTGAACCCGCGGGCTGCGGCGATCGCCGAGCTGGTGCTGTGGATCGGGCATCTGCAATGGCATTTCCGCACCAAGGGCGGGCCACCCGGCGAACCTATCCTGCGCGCCTTCCAGAACATCCAGGCGGGCGACGCCGTTCTGACGCCCGACAGCCAGTTGGTGCGGGACGAGCGGGGCCGCCCGGTGACGCAAGCCGGGCCGGACGGCCGGCCGGTCGAGCGCTACAGCTATCGCAACCCGACCCGGCCGGCCTGGCCGGAGGCCGAGTTCATTGTCGGCAATCCGCCCTTCATCGGCGGCAAGGATCTGCGGGCGCGCTTCGGGGACGACTATGTCGCAGCCTTGTGGGCGGCGCACCCGCAGATGAACGACAGCGCCGACTTCGTCATGTACTGGTGGGACCGGGCCGCGGAACTGCTGGCCGCCACCGGCAGCGTGCTGCGCCGCTTCGGGTTCGTCACCACGAACTCGATCTCCCAGGTGTTCCAGCGCCGGGTGACGGAACGCCATCTGAAGTCCGCGCGGCCGGTGTCGATCGTGATGGCGATCCCGGATCATCCCTGGACCCGGGCAAGCCCGGACGCCGCTGCGGTCAGGATTGCCATGACGGTCGTGGAAAATGGCGCCAGGGAAGGGGTTCTGCACGAAGTCCTGCACGAGAGCGGGCTGCAGACCGACACACCGCACGTCGTGCTGAGCGACCGGACCGGGATGATCTTCTCGGACCTGACAGTCGGCGTGGACGTGACGGCAGCCGTGCCGCTGCTTGCGAACGAGGGGTTGTGCAGCCCTGGCGTGAAGCTTCACGGCTCCGGTTTCATCGTCACGGAGGACGAAGCGGCCAGGCTGGGTCTGCACAGGCAGCCGGGGCTGGAGCGGCATATCCGCCCCTACCGCAATGGCCGCGACCTGACCGCTCGCCCGCGCGGTGTGATGGTGATCGACATGTTGGGGCTGGATGCAGAAGATGTCCGGCGGCGGTTTCCCGAGGCGTACCAACATCTCCTGACGAGGGTGAAACCGGAGCGCGACAAGAACAATCGCCCGAGCTATCGCGACAACTGGTGGATCTTTGGTGAACCCCGCCGTGAACTCCGTCCGGCGCTGTCGGAGCTGCATCGGTATATCGCAACCGTTGAGACGGCCAAGTATCGAATTTTCCAGTTCCTGGAGGGTTCAATATTGCCTGACAATAAACTGTTGGTATGGGGCACCGAAAAAGCGGTGCATCTTGGCGTATTATCATCACGCTTTCATGTTACCTGGGCCATGCGTGCGGGTGGTTGGTTGGGGGTCGGAAACGACTCAGTCTATGCAAAGACACGCTGCTTCGATCCTTTTCCATTCCCGCTAGCCAGCGATAAGCAAGCCGGAGCTATTCGGCAGGCAGCCGAGGACCTGGACGCGCATCGCAAGGCGCGTCAGGCGGACCATCCCGACCTGACATTGACCGGTATGTACAATGTCCTGGAGCGGCTGCGCGAAGGCATTGCGCCGGACCGGTTGGCGCCGAAAGAGCGGCAGATCTACGATCAGGGTCTGGTTGCCATCCTGGGCGAACTCCACGACCGCCTCGATGTTGCCGTCGCCGCCGCCTATGGCTGGGACGTGGATCTTCCGGAGGAAGAGATACTTGCCCGCCTGGTTCAGTTGAATCGCGAGCGTGTGGCCGAGGAGGCGCGCGGCTCGGTTCGGTGGTTGCGGCCTGACTACCAGCAGCCGCGGTTCGGCCGGTCTGCCGAAGGCAGCGGGCAAATGGCGGCCGAGTTGGTAGCCGCCTTACCGAAAGCGGTCCGCAAACCATCCTTTCCGGCGGATGACATGGCCCAGACCGCAGCGGTCATGGCAGCCCTTGTCGATGCCCCGGCGGCCGTGGACGTCGCAGCTATTGCGAGGCAGTACCGCCGAGGCAAGACCGTCGAGGTCCGCATTGCGGCAACCTTGGCAGCGCTGGCGCGGATGGGCTATGCCGCGACAACAGATGGCGGATCCCACTACATCCTCAGGCGCGCCGCGTGAGCAAGCGCCAGGGAAATCGGCCCGATCGCAGGGTGGCCGCCGCTGGAACGGTCTCTGCGGAGGAACTTGAGGCGGTGTTGAAGCGGGTAAGGTATCGCGGCAGCGCGTTTCACAAGCTGCGGCCGGGAGACTACGGCTTCGTCCCGTCGCACAATCCGCGTCCCTCGAAGTCGCCCTGTGACAAAGTTCGGTCCGTGCTTCGGCGGGAGGCGCGAAGATTGTTCGCGCTAGGCGTGAGGTGCGGGATGGTGAGTGCCTTCTCACCCGATGGAGTGCCCAAGTATATTTGGGTGGTCGATAAATCGGGTGAGGTCTACGAGGCGAAGACCAAATCGGACCATGAGACCGACTATCACGGCTATCGCCTTGGCGCAGACGATAGGCAGCGCGCCTACATCCTGGAGGAATGGAAGCTGAGATGCCCGAAACGCTAGAGATCGTGCTGGCGCCGGAGCGTCTCGAAGAAGGGTCACCGGAGGAGCGGGCCTGTTTCGGGCTGTTCAGTATTCGTGCCGGCGCTGCGCTACTGACTGAGGGTTTCGATAGCTACACCAATGGCTACCGCGCCGGTCCTCTGGTTTCCGGCTACCATGCCGCGGAATGGCTGGTCTGGAACTGGTGGCGGCTTTGCGCGGAGCCACGGACATCTGCCCCCAACTGGTGGCGAGCCCACCAGAT
>JAVKFF010000165.1:0-2571 GCA_040226215.1 Azospirillaceae bacterium | reverse complement strand
GGTGATGCTGCTGGCCGGGCTGAACCCGATCCATGCCGCCATGGTGATCATCGTCAACCTGCTGATCGGCGCGCTCACTCCGCCTTTCGGCGTGCTGCTCTTCGTCATGATGGACATCACCAAATCGTCGCTGGGCGCCATGGTCCGGGCGGTGATGCCGTTCTACGTCCCGCTGCTCGTCGTCCTGCTGCTGCTCACCTTCATCCCGGCCATCTCGACCCTGGTGCCCTCCTATCTGGGCACCGGGTTGTGGTGACCGGCCATCGTCAAGACGTGCCATGACAACCCTGGGAGGAAACTGAGATGTTCAAGCGCTTCAACCTGATCACCGGCGTCGCGGCGGGCGCCATCGCCATCGTCCTGTCGGCGCCCGTGCCGGCGCAGACCTCGCTGACCATGGCGACGGGCGACGCCATCGGCTCGCTGCGCAACCAGCTCGGCAACTGGGTGCGCGACCAGCTGGAGGAGCGCGCCGGCGAGCTGCGCGTGCAGCACATCGAGGGGCCGGTGCTGGGCAACGCCGCCCAGATCACCGATCAGGTGATCGACGGCAGCCTCGACATCGCCGGCTTCGACGCGGCCTGGCTGACGCCCTATTCGGATTTCCTGAAGACCACGTCCTTCGCCTTCGTCTTCCGCGGCGAGGACCACATGCAGCGGGTCTTCGACAGCGAGCTGATGGCCACGGTCGAGGAGCAGGTGGCCGAGGAGTTCGGCATCCGCATCCTGGCGCTGGGCGTGCTGCCGGCGCGCACCTTCTTCTCCATCGACCCTCTGGCCGACGAAAGCGACTTCGCCGATCTGAAGATCCGCTCGCCCCAGCTCAACGTCTGGATCGAGTCCTACCAGGCGCTGGGCGCCAATCCGACACCGGTGAACTGGAACGAGGTCTTCCTCGCCCTGCAGACCGGCCTGGTCGAGGCCGGGCACGGTCTGCCGGCCGACGTCATCGCCAACCAGTGGCACCTCGCCGCGCCGCACATCACGGCGCTGGAGGACATGTTCGGCATCCATGCCTGGTTCATGAACGAGGACCGCTACCAGTCGCTGTCGGAAGCGGAGCGCGAGGAACTGCACGCCGTGATGGACGACAGCATGGTCTGGCTCGCCGAGCGGGCCAGCCAGCTCGACCACGAGGCGGTCACGCGGATGCTGGAGGAGGGCGGCGGCACCTACACCTCGCACCGGCAGGAGAACCTGGACGCGATCGCCGCGGAGATCGGCGAGGACCGGGTGGTGCTGTTCCCAGAGGCTGCCTACGAGATGCTGCGCGAGGGGGCGCTGGCAAGGGCGCGCGAGCTGGAGGGCACGGCGGACTGGTGGAGCGAGGGCATGGTCGATCAGATCCAGGCCATCGAGTAGCACCGGCAGGCCCATGAGCAAGGACCGGGGCCGGCCTCATCCGCCGGCCCCGCTTCGCGACCATGACCCGCAACGCGTATCTGCTCGGCTTCCCCGTCGTCGACGCGCATTTCCACCTGTGGCGCCGGGGCGAGAACCCCTATCCCTGGCTGGCCGACGACAGCCCGGCGCCGGCGCTTGGCGACCACCGGCCGCTGATGCGCGATTTCACGCTTGCCAATCACCGGTCCGAGATCGGCCGTCTCGTCGATCTCGCCGGCGGCGTGCATGTCGAGGCCGGCTGCGCCGATCCGGCGGCGGAGACGGCGTGGATCGAGCGCGTGGCGGCGGCGGCCGGCTTCCCCCTGGTGCATGTCGCCCGGGTCGACATGACGGCGGATGACGCCGGCCCGAGCATCCGCGATCTAGCGCAACACGATGTCGTGCGCGGCTTCCGCATGCGCCTCAACGCCGATCCGAAGATCGCCGGACGCGGCGGCATCGCCGACGAGCCGGACTTCCGGCGCGCTTTCGCGGTGCTGGCCGAGACCGGACGGCTGTTCGAGCTCAGCCTCTACCCGCCCCAGGCCGGGGAGGGGGAGCGTCTGGCCCGGGACTTTCCCGATACCGCTCTCGTGCTGAACCATCTGGGCTGGCCGCGCATCGCCGCCGGACACGACAGCTTCGCTGAGTGGCGGGACTACATGCGCCGCCTCGCCGCCTGCCCGAACGTCACCGTGAAGCTCTCCATGCTCTTTCCCATCGACCGCGACTGGCGGACGGACGCGATCCGGCCCTTCGTCGAGGAGACGCTGGCCCTGTTCGGTGCCGGCCGGGTGATGTGGGGGTCGAACTATCCGGTCGAGACGGTAATGGGCGCCGCCGAGGCGCAGCTCACGGCCCTGCTCGACTGCCTGGATGTCCTCTCCGACGGCGAGCTGCAGGCTGTGTTCCGGACCACCGCGGCGCGGGTCTTCGCGCTGCCCATCGACTGAGGGAGAACCGGCGGATGGATCTCGGCATCGCCGGCCGCAGGGCCGTCGTCACCGGTGCCGGCAAGGGCATCGGCGCGGCCATCGCCCGCAGCCTGGCCCTGGAGGGCGTGGCTGTCAGCATCCTCGACGTCGACGCCGCGGCGGCCGAGGCGACAGCCGGGGCGTTGACCGCTGGCGGCTGCGCGGCCGAGGCGCGCGCCCTGGACGTCACCGACCGGGCGGCGGTGCAGCGGGT
>JAVKFF010000164.1:0-14705 GCA_040226215.1 Azospirillaceae bacterium | reverse complement strand
CTAAACTTTTTCTACAGTGATATCAAATTCTTGTGTCGACCCGGACGCAGCGGAGCGGAGATCCGGGACCGGCCGATAGTCCTAGCCATTGTCGACGTTGGCGAAGACGGGCTCGAGGTTCCGCATCTCCGCTGCGCTCCGTGCGGAACGACGTTGGATTGTTCAGCGCAACCAACCCCGTCGTTCCGGCCGACCGGAAGGGAGAGCCGGAACCTCGCGCGGCTGGGCTGCTGTTACAGTAGCGAAGACGGGCTCGAGGTTCCGCATCTCCGCTGCGCTTCGTGCGGAACGACGGTGAGGTTTTCACACAAACCCCACCGCCGTCGTTCCGGCCGACCGGAAGGGAGAGCCGGAACCTCGCGCGGCCGGGCCGGGAGGTCGCCGCTCAGGCGGGCGTGGTCGCGAATGCCGCCGGCAGGGTGATCTCCAGCATCTCGACGTCGTCGGAATGCTCGATCTCCCGGTGGCGGATCCCGGGCGGCTGGTGGACGCAGGAGCCGGCGCGCAGCAAGATCTCGCCCTGGCCTTCGTACCAGAAGCGCACCCAGCCCTTCAGCACATAGACCATCTGGAAGTCGAGGCCGTGGCTGTGCGTCTCCCCGCTGGCGTGACGGCCGGGCACGGCGCGGATGACGTGTGCGCCGACCTTGCCGCCGGTGGCCTCGCGGATGCCGAGTTCGCGATACTCGAAATAGCCGCGCAGGCCGTCGCCCTCGAAGGCGCTGCCGTCGGCGTGGCTGACGGAGAATTTCATGGGTGCCCCTCCCCTGGTCGCCGACGCCCGGACGGCCAGACCCGGCGTCAGTGCCCGGCGGAAGGCCGGTCGAAGACGTCGGATGCTTCCACGCCGCTCTTGGCCAGCTCGGCGATGATCTGCGCCTTCAGGCGCTCCAGGCCCTCGGCTGAGTTCGCCTCCGCCCGGGCGACCAGCACGTCCTGGGTGTTTGAGGCGCGCAGGAGCCACCAGCCGTCCTCGTTGGTCACCCGCACGCCGTCGATGGCGTTGACCTGCGCGTCGGTTTTCGCCAGCCGCTGCTTCACCTCGTCGACGATCGCGAACTTGCGCACCTCGTCCACCTGGAAGCGCACTTCCGGCGTGTTCAGCATGTCCGGCAGGCGGTCCTTGTAGGCCGACAGCGGCTCGCTGCCCCGGCTGACAAGATCGGCGAGGCGGATGCCGCAATAAAGCGCGTCGTCGAAGCCGTACCACTTGTCGTTGAAGAAGATATGGCCCGACATCTCGCCGGCCAGGGGCGAGCCGGTCTCGGCCATCTTCGCCTTCAGCAGCGAGTGGCCGGTCTTCCACATCAGCGGCTTGCCGCCGGCCTTCTCGATGGCGTCGAACAGCGCCTGGCTCGCCTTCACGTCGGCGATGATGGTCTCGCCCTGGTGGTCCTTGAGCACGTCGGCGGCGTAGATCGCGAGCAGCTGGTCGCCCCAGACGATGCGGCCCTTCTCGTCGACGGCGCCGATGCGGTCGCCGTCGCCGTCGAAGCCGATGCCGATGTCGCAGCCGTGCTCCGCCACCGCCTTCTGCAAGTCGACCAGGTTCTCCGCCACCGTCGGATCCGGATGGTGGTTGGGGAAGCTGCCGTCGATCTCGTCATAGAGCAGGATGTGCCGGCCCGGCAGCCTGGCGGTCATGCGGCGCAGGATCTCGCCCGCCGCGCCGTTGCCGGAGTCCCAGGCGATGGTCAGGTCCCGGCTGCCCGTGTAGTCGCGCAACAGTCTGTCGACATAGGCCTCGCGGATGTCGATGGCTTCGCTGGAGCCCTGCCCGTTCGCCAGGTCGCCAGCGGCGGAAAGACGGCCGATCTCCTGGATCTGGCTGCCGAAGACAGGGCCCTTCGACGACACCATCTTGATGCCGTTGTATTCCGGCGGATTGTGCGAGCCGGTGATCTGCACGCCGGCGTCGAGGCCGAGATGCTTGTGCGTGAAGTAGAGCATCGGCGTCGGCCCGAGGCCGATCTCGGTGACCTTGATGCCGGCCGCCATGAGCCCTTCGGCCATCGCCGCGGCGAGGCCCGGCGAACTCGCCCGGCCGTCATAGCCCACGGCGATCCGGCTGCCGCCATCGCGCGCGATCATCGTGCCGAAGGCATGGCCGACAGCCCGGGCGTCGCTCTCGTTGAGCGTCCGGCCGACGATTCCGCGGATATCGTATTCGCGCAGAATGCTGGGGTCGAAGGTGTAGGCTGCGCACATGGGAACTCACGCTCCTGCTGCTTTGAGTAGGGTCTGCTTGGCCCCAGAGACCGCCGGCCGGCCGACCGAGTGATAGGTCAGCCCCGCCGCCGCCATCTCCTGCGGATCATAGACGTTGCGCAGGTCGACGACGACCCTGCCCCGCATCATCTTGGCGATGCGTGACGGCGCGATCGCGCGGAACTGGTTCCACTCCGTCAGCACGACCAGGCAGTCCACGTCCTCCATCGCCGCGTAGGCATCCTCGCAATAGGCGATGTCGGAGAGCAGGTGCTTCGCCTCGCCCATCGCCGCCGGGTCGAAGGCCTTGATGGTGGCGCCCTGCTGCTGCAGGCGCGGGATGATGTCGAGGCTCGGCGCCTCGCGCATGTCGTCGGTGTTCTGCTTGAAGGCGAGACCCAGGACGCCGATCGTCAGCCCGTCGACGGAGCCGTTGCAGGCCGCCACCACGCGGTCGACCATGGCCACCTTGCGGGCATCGTTGATGGCGACCACCTCCGAGACGATGCGCTGCGGCGAGGCGTATTCGTCGGCCGTGGCGACCAGCGCGCGCGTGTCCTTGGGGAAGCAGGAGCCGCCATAGCCGGGCCCCGGATGCAGGAACTTCGCGCCGATGCGCTTGTCCAGCCCCATCGCCCGGGCGACGTCGTGGATGTCGCCGCCGACCTTCTCGCAGAGATCGGCGATCTCGTTGATGAAGGTGATCTTCACCGCCAGGAAGGCGTTGGCGGCGTATTTGGTCAGCTCCGCCGTCTCCAGCCCGGTCACCACGATCGGCGTCTCGATCAGGTAGAGCGGCCGGTAGAGCGCGCGCAGCACCTCCTCGGCCTTCTCGTCCTGGGTGCCGATGACGACCCGGTCGGGCGTCATGAAATCGGTGATGGCCGAACCCTCGCGCAGGAACTCCGGGTTCGAGGCGACGGAAATGTCCAGATCGGGACGGCGTTCACGCACGATCTCGAGGATGCGGCGCCCGGTGCCGACCGGGACCGTCGACTTGGTGACGATGACCGTTTCGTGGCCGAGCGCGTCCGCCACTTCCGCCGCCGCGCCGAAGACGTAAGTGAGGTCGGCATGGCCGTCACCGCGCCTGGAGGGCGTGCCGACCGCGATGAAGACCGCCGCCGCACCATCGATCGCGCCCGCGAGCTCCGTGGTGAAGGTGAGCCGACCGGCGGCGCTGTTGCGCAGGACCATGGCGTCGAGCCCCGGCTCGTAGATCGGGATCTCGCCGGCCTTCAGCCGCTCGATCTTGCGCGCATCCTTGTCGACGCAGACGACATCGGTGCCGAACTCGGCAAAACAGGCGCCCGAAACCAGGCCGACATAACCGGTACCGATAATCGCGATCTTCATCGCATGACGCTCCTCGTTTGGCGCACCAGCGATCGTGCGCGCCGGCGGTATCGTCCCGTTTGCTCAGAATGGCAATGGTCAATCACAAGTATCTGGCGATCTCCTCGCGCACCTTCGGGGCCAGATCGTCGCGGCCGAGCGCGAAGGCGATGTTGGCGGTCACGAAGCCCGCCTTGTCGCCGCAGTCGAAGCGGTCGCCCTCGAAGCGGACGCCGGCGAAGGGCTGGTGGCCGATGAGCTGCGCCATGGCGTCGGTCAGCTGGATCTCGTTGCCCGCGCCCGGCCCCTGCTTCTCGATGGCCGCGAAGATCTCCGGCTGCAGCACGTAGCGGCCGACGATGGAGAGGTTGGAGGGCGCCTCCTCGGGCTTCGGTTTCTCGACCATGCCCTTCATGGTGGCCACCGTGCCGTCATCCGCCTCGACGTCGAGGATGCCGTATTTGGCGGTGTCCGCCTGCGGAACCTCGCGCACCGCCACCAGGTTGCCGCCGCGCTCCCCATAGGCCTTGAGCATCTGGGACAGCACGTTGGGCGTGTGGCGGAACACCTCGTCGGGCAGCAGCACCGCGCAGGGTTCGTCGCCGATCGCCTCCTTGGCGCACCAGACGGCGTGGCCGAGGCCCAGCGGTACCGGCTGGCGCACGAACAGATACTTGCCCACCGGCAGCTCGGCGTCCTGGCTCTGCTTGAGCTGCGCCTCCTTGCCGCGCTTGCGCAACGTCTCGTAGAGCTCGAAATGCTGGTCGAAATGATCCTCCAGCGCGGTCTTGCCGCGCGAGGTGACGAAGACGAAGACCTCGATCCCGGCCTCGATCGCCTCCTCCACGGCGTACTGCAGCACCGGCTTGTCGACCACGGTCAGCATTTCCTTCGGCACCGCCTTGGTCGCCGGCAGCGAACGGGTGCCTAGACCGGCGACGGGAAAGACGGCCTTGCGAACCGGTTTGGACATGCGGGGTACCTCTTCGTGCGTCTGGTTCGTGCGTCTGGTTCGTGCGTCTGGATTGCCTGCCGGACCGGGAAGGCGATCCGGGAGCGACTCGGGAGCGCCTCGGGCGGCTGCTCGGCCGCAGTCTTACCCGATCGCTAGCCCTTTCGCCGACCCATAAGCAGGTCGCGTGCTTGATTAAGTTTAGCCGCGAAATAGGCCGAGCCGCCCTGGTCGGGATGGAATTGCCGCATCAGGCGGCGGTGCGCCGACTTGATCTCGCCGGCACTCGCTCCGGGTTCGAGGCCGAGAATCTGCCAGGCCTCCGCCTCGGTCATCGCCGATGTGCTGGCGGCAGCAGCACCGCCGGATCCGGCGCCGCCCGAAGACCCGGCCTGCTCCTCGCCCCCGGCCTCCGCGCCGAACCGTCGCTGCAGATAGGCGAGCAGGATCTGCGCCGATTGCGGGTCCTCCTCGATCGCCCTGCCAAGTTCCCGAAGCGCCTCCAGGTCCATCTCCGACAGCCGGCGCCCCTCGAACGGGCCATCGGTGACGTAACCGTCCATCTCGCCCGTGTCGTGATCGAGCGAGACGTCGAGATAGCGGGTCCTGAGCGCCGAGCGCTGGCCGCGCGCCGGTCCGAAGGCGGACCGGGCGTAGTTGCGCAGCGCGCGCAGGCGCATCAGCATCGGCAGCGCGAAGGCGAGCGCGGCAAGCGCCATGGGCAGCCGGCCGCTGATCAGCAGCAGCCCGGCGATGCCGATCAGCACCAGCGCGCCGACAATGCGACCGACGCGGATCACCTGCCTGGGCTCCGAGTTGGCGAACCAGAAGCCGCCGATCAGCAAGGCGACGAGCAGGCCGGCGCCGAGCAGGAAGGCCTGGATCATCGGCCACCACCCCGCCGGGTCATCTGATCGGTGAGTTGGCGCGCGGCCTCGATCCGACCGGCATCGCGGCTGCCCTCGCCGAAATGACCCAGCGCCTTGAGCCCGCCTGCCGCATAGGCGGCGACGGCGCCGAGCAGATCGCCGAGCCGGTTGGCCGAGGCGGCGTTGAAGGGGAAATAGGCGCCGCGGGTGAGCCGGGCAATCTCCTTGAACACACGGGCCACCACCGGGTCGCCACCCTCGTGGAACATGAACATGGGCACGCCGGCGAGACCGACCTGGCCGGCCAGGTGGCAGACATCGTCGACCGGCTCCTCGAAGGCGTCGCCGACGAAGACCACCGCCTGAACCGGCTCCTTGGCGTTGGTGTTGAGCGCATGCTGCAGCACGCGCCGGATCTGGGTGTGCCCGCCCCGGCACTGCACCTTCGTCATGCGCTCGGCCAGCGCCCTGGCGTCGGAGACGAAGGGCGTGGCCTTGCATTCGCGGAAGCCGCGATAGAAGACGAGCTGCACGTCGAGACCGCCGATCTGCGCCGTCGCCTCGAACATCTCGCCCTGCAGGTGGCAGGCGCGGTCCCAGGTCGGCTCCCGGCTGGCCGTGGCGTCGAGCGCGAAAATCAGCCGCGCCCGCTTGCCGCCCTGGGTGCGGGCCGCGGGCGTGCGCGATAGCTGTTCGAGAAAGGCCGAGACATCGGTGTCGGCGGCGGTTCCCGTGGTCGGTGGCGTCGGCTTGCGATCTCCCATGATGGAGAATGTAGGGTGATCCCGTCCGGAATTCAGCCGCGCGATTGCGACAGATAGGAGCGCCGGCCGCGATGCACGCCGTCGAGGTCGATACTGTCGAGCAGGGACCGCACCTCCTGGCGCGCCGCGACATGGCTCAGCGTCATGGTCACGCCGCTTTCCTTGAGGTCCATCAGGGTGAGGCCCTGGAGGTAAAGCTCGCGGAAGATCACCCGCTCGCCGAAGCCGTCGAGCAGGCGGAAGCCGATGCGCCGGGCCAGTTTCTCCAGGATCTGGCCGACATCGCGCTTGTTGCGGGCGTCGAGCTGGCTCAGCCTGTTGCGCATGACGATCCAGTCGATCGAGCCGCGGTCGGCGATTGCCCGGCGCTTGCGCTGTTCCCAGACCATCTCGGCGTAGAAGCTGGGCCGGACGATCTCCAGCGTGTCCGGGTCGACCTGCGCCAGCACGTCGAGGTCGATGAAGCTGTCGTTGAGGGGCGTGATCAGCGTGTCGGCCCGCGCATGGGCGGCGCGGCTGAGCGCGGTGTCGTTGCCCGGCGTGTCGATCACGATCACGTCGACCTGCTTCGCCAGGCGCGCGATCGCCGCCTCCACCGCCTCGGTCTCGGCGCGCTCGGCCTGCAGCCGGTCGGGCAGGCCGGAACGCTGGATCGCCTCGACCTCCGCCATCGGCAGGTTCACGCCCAGCCGTTCCGCGGTCTCCCGCCGGCGCCGGAAGAAGCCGGTGGTGGTGCCCTGGCGTGCGTCGAGGTCGATGATCGCCACCTCGTAGCCGTCGCGCATCAGCCCGGTGGCGATGTGCATGGCCGTGGTGGACTTGCCGGTGCCGCCCTTCTCATTGCCGACCACCACCACATGGGGCGGCGGCAGGCCCGGCTGGTTGGCGGGTTCGGGAAGGCTCTGTTCGCTGAAGCTCATGACAGGCGGTTTCGGTGACCGGCGGCGAATCGGAGGGGCGAGGCCCATTTTCGCGCATTCGCGAGGCGAGCACGAGCGAATGTGCCCCAGCGCCGCCGCCGGGCGCGAACCGGTGGCGGGCCGCCGGCCGGCGGACGGCACGGATCCGAGGGATGCGTGGACCGAGGGGTGCACGGCGTTGCTGCACGTTATTGGCATTGCCAGGGCGCGAGACCGTGTATAACACGCGGCACGATCCACTATGACGATCAATGATGGATCGCCGACAATGAAACGGAAACTGGGAGGTCAATAGATGACCATCGCATCCAAGCTGCTACTGGCAGGCGTCGCCGGCGCCGCGCTTCTCTCCACCCCGGCCCTCGCCCTCGACGAGAGCTGCGACCGGTCGGACTGGCCGTCCAGCTTCACCGTCGGCACGGCCAGCCAGGGCGGCACCTTCTTCATCTACGGCTCCGGCTGGGCCAATCTGGCCGGCGAGGTGCTCGGCCTGAACGGCGGCGGCGAGGTCACCGGTGGTCCGGTGCAGAACCTGGCGCTGGTCGAGACCGGCGAGGTCGAGTTCGGCATGACCACCATGGGTCCGGCCCGCCAGGCGCTGGATGGCAACAGCCCGCTGGCCCCCGGCCTGATGCACGAGAACGTTCGGGCCATGTTCCCGATGTACCAGACGCCGTTCTCGATCATCACGCTGGCCTCCAGCGGTATCGAGAGCGTCTCGGACATCCCCGACGGCGCCACGGTCGGCGTCGGCCCGGCGGGCGGCACTTCGGATGCCTACTTCCCGGAGATGCTGGCCGCGCTCGGCGCCACTGTCGAACGGCAGAACGGCGGCGCCTCGGACCTGGCCGGCCAGTTGCAGGACGGCCTGATCGACGTCTTCGCCTTCGCCGCCGGCGTGCCGATTTCCGCCTTCAGCCAGCTGGAGGCGCAGGTCGACGTCAACATCTTCGGCTTCACGCCGGAGGAGCTGGAGATCCTGACCAGCGCGTTCCCGGTGTCGCCCTTCACCATCCCGGCCGACCTCTACACCAGCGTGGAGGAAGACATTCAGGCGGTGTCGATGTGGAACTTCGCCATCACCCGCGCCGACGTTCCGGAGTGCCTGGTCTACAACATCGTCGATATCGTGATGTCCGATAACGAGCGGATGCTGCAGATCCACGGCGCCGCGCGCGAGACGCTGCCGGAATACTTCGACCGCAACACCTTCATGCCCTGGCATCCGGGCGCGGTGCGCTGGTTCGAGGAGCACGGCTACGACATCCCGGACGACCTGGAAGGCTGACGTCTTTCCAAGGTCGGACTGACGGGACCGGAAAGGGCCCTGTTCACCATAGTCGTGGACAGGGCCCGTTCTTCATTGCCTAATCGACAGCGATCCCGTGCCGGCCCGATGCCGAGGCGGAATGAATCAGACCTTGCCGGCGGCCGGCCACGGCCCCGCCGAAGCAGGGCGACATGAACAGGGAAGACGGAGATGAGCCAGCAGGACACGTCCGTGGACGTGATCGAGCAGGTCAAGGCCCAGGGCGTCGACGAGGAGCCCGCCGCCGCCAATCAGCGCCTGCTGCAGAGCTGGATCGGCTGGGCGGTGTTCATCGCCGGCACCTTCTACTCGCTCTTCCATCTCTATACGCTCAACATCGCGCCGCTCGAGACCTGGACCTTCCGCATCGTCCATGTCGCCGGCGCCCTGGCGATCGGCTTTGCGCTGATGTCGTCCTGGTCGCTCGACCGGTCGCGTGAGACCGGCGGCGTGACGGCAGCGGAATGGCCGGTCCTGCTGGTCGTGCTGGTCGCCCTCGCCTATTCCGGTTTCTGCATCCTCTACTTCCTGGCCGGCGTGCTGTTCGCCGGCACAGCCAATCCGCCGGCCTGGCTGTTCGGCAGCATCGACTTCGGTTTCGCCTCGGTCTCGCTGTTCGGCCTGGCGCTGCTGGTCGCCGTGGTGGTTTCGATCGTCGCGAGCTGGGCCTTCCGCGGCAACCGCTTCTCGGTGCCCTGGTTCGACTGGGTGCTGGTCGTCGCCTCGCTGATGGTGGCCGCCTATCTGGTGCCCCAGCTCGACCGCGTGCGGATGAGCGCGGGCACGCCCTTCACGCAGCAGCAGGATTTCTGGGTGACCCTCGCCGGTTCGCTCCTGATCCTCGAACTGACCCGGCGCGTTGCCGGGCTGGCGCTGGTCGTGATCGCGGCGATCTTCGTCGCCTACTCCTTCCTCGGTCCCTGGCTGCCGGGTTTCCTGACCCATCAGGGCTACGCCATCGACCGGTTCTTCACCTATCTCTACACCGACAACGGCATTCTCGGCCCGACCACGGCTGTCTCCTCGACCTATATCATCCTGTTCATCATCTTCGCGGCCTTCCTGCAGGCCTCCAGGGTCGGCGACTACTTCGTCAACTTCGCCTTCGCGACCGCCGGTCGGGCGCGCGGCGGCCCGGCCAAGGTCGCGGTGTTCTCCTCCGGCCTGATGGGCATGATCAACGGCACCTCTGCCGGCAACGTGGTCGCCACCGGCTCGCTCACCATCCCGCTGATGAAGAAGGTCGGCTATCCCGCCCGTTCCGCCGGGGCGATCGAGGCGGCGGCATCCACCGGCGGCCAGATCATGCCGCCGATCATGGGCGCCGGCGCCTTCATCATGGCCGAGATCACGGGCATTCCCTACACCGACCTGGTGATCGCCGCGATCATCCCGGCGGTGCTCTACTTCGCCTCGATCTACTTCAACGTCGATCTCGAGGCGGTGCGCATGGGCATGCGCGGGATGCGGCGCGAGGAGCTGCCGGTCTTCAAGGAGCTCTTGAAGCAGGTCTACCTCTTCATCCCGATCATCATCCTGATCGGCGCGCTGTTCTCCGGCTACTCGGTCATCCGGGCGGGCACGCTGGCCACCGGCACCGCGGCCATGGTCAGCTGGCTCACACCCCATCGCATGGGACCCTGGCAGATCGTGCGGGCGCTGGAACTGGCGGCGAAGATGTCGATCCAGATCATCGCCGTGTGCGCCTGCGCCGGCATCATCGTCGGCGTCATCTCGCTGACCGGCGTCGGCGCCCGTTTCTCCTCCCTGCTGCTGTCGGTCGCCGACGCGCCGATCTTTCCGGAGCAGATCGGCATGCTGCTGGCGATGATCTTCGCCATGTGTATCGCCATCATCCTGGGCATGGGCATGCCGACGACGGCGGCCTACGCGGTCGCCGCCTCGGTGGTGGCGCCCGGCCTCATCCAGCTCGGCATCCAGCCGCTGATCGCCCATTTCTTCGTCTTCTACTTCGCGGTGATCTCGGCCATCACGCCGCCGGTGGCGCTCGCCTCCTACGCCGCGGCCGGCATCTCAGGTTCGGACCCGATGCGCACCTCGGTCACCTCGTTCAAGTTCGGCCTCGCCGCCTTCATCGTGCCGTTCATGTTCTTCTACAATGAGGGGATGCTGATCTTCACCTATGCCGACGGCGAGCGGGTGGTGGCGCCCTGGGGCGACATCGTGCACATCTTCATCACCGCCTCGATCGGCATCTACCTGCTGTCGGCCTCGGTACAGGCCTGGTTCATGGGTCGGCTCAACCCGCTGCTGCGCGGCGTCCTGCTGGTGGGTGCGCTGATGCTGATCTCCGGCGGCTGGATCACCGACCTCATCGGCATCGCCATCGCCGTGGCGGTCGGCGCCTATCAACGCGTGGTCGTGGAGCGCCGACCCCTGGCAGGACACGTGACCCCCCATGATTGAGCTCTCCACCTATCCCTGGCTGGCCAGCGGCGTCGGCTTCGTCGTCGCCTATGTCATCGGCGCGCTCTGGTATTCGCCGCTGCTGTTCGCCCGGCAGTGGATGGCCGCGGTCGGCCTGAAGCCCGGCGAGACCGCCATGGCCGCCCAGGCGATGGCGGCCTCCCTGGTCATGTGGCTGATCGCCGCCTTCGTCTACGGCCTGCTGGTGCAGTGGATCGGCATCGTCAGCCCGGGCGCGCTCCTGCTCCTGTCCGGCCTCGTCTGGCTCGGCGGCGCCATGCTGCCGCAGGTCATGTCGGTGATGTTCGGCGGACGCAACCCCAGCCTGATCGTGATCGACGGCGGCTACATCCTGGTCGGCTTCCTGGTCTTCGCCGTCGCGCACATGCTCCTCGGCTGAGCCGATGCTGCCGGATCCGGGCAGCGACGGCTACGCGGCGCTGGTGCGGCGCTTCCGCTGGCGGATCCCGGCGCGCTTCAACATCGGCACGGCGGCGATCGACGCCCATGCCGACGGCAGCGGCCGGCTGGCGCTGACCGATATCGGCGCCGATGGCGCCGTGCGCCGCTATTCCTTCGACGACCTGAAGCGGCTGTCCAACCGCTTCGCCAACCTGCTGGTCGATCGCGGGGCGCGGCGCGGCGACCGGGTCGGCATCCTGTTGAGCCAGGGCGTGGGCGCCGGCATCGCCCACATCGCCGCCTACAAGGCGGGCCTGATCGCACTGCCGCTGTTCACCCTGTTCGGGCCGGAGGCGCTGGAATACCGCCTCGCCGATTCCGGCGCCCGCTTCCTGGTCACCGACGCGGAGAATGCGGCGAAGCTGGCACCGGTCCGCGACCGGCTGCCGGATCTCGAGACGGTGTACCTGGCGGACGGCGCCGACGGTGATCCCGGGGACGGCACCATCGACCTCTGGGCGGCGCTGGCGCGGGCGCGGGACGACTTCACGGCCATCGACACCGCGCCCGATGACCCGGCGCTGATCATCTACACCTCCGGCACCACCGGCCAGCCCAAGGGCGCGCTGCACGCCCACCGGGTGCTGCTGGGTCACCTGCCCGGCGTGGAACTGCCACACCGCTTCTTCCATCTCGACCGCGAGCGGCAGCAAGCCGCGCATTTCTGGACCCCGGCGGACTGGGCCTGGATCGGCGGCCTGCTGGACGTGCTGCTGCCCGCCTGGTTTCACGGCGTGCCCGTGCTGGCCCAGGGCAAGGCGAAGTTCGATCCCGAGGCGGCGGCGCGCCTGATCGGCGACCACCAGGTGCGCCACGCCTTCCTGCCGCCGACCGCGCTGAAGCTGATGCGCCAGGCCGAGATCGCGCCGGTCGCCGGCCTGCGCTCCATCGGGTCGGGCGGCGAAACCCTGGGCGCGGAACTGCTCGACTGGGGACGGCGCACCTTCGGGCTGACGATCAACGAGTTCTACGGCCAGACCGAGTGCAACCTGATCGTCGGCAATTGCGACGACCTGTTCACCGCCCGCCCCGGCTCCATGGGCCGGCCCATCCCCGGCCACGACGTGGCGGTGGTGGATGGCGAAGGCCGGGTGCTGCCGCCGGGCGAGGCCGGGCAGATCGCGGTCCGGCGCGGCGACCCGGTGATGTTCCTTGGCTACTGGAACAACGAGGCGGCGACGGCGGCGAAGTTTCTCGGCCCCAGCGATCGCTGGCCCGGCGGCCAGTGGATGGCGACGGGCGACACCGGGCGGGCCGACGCGGATGGCTATCTGTGGTTCGTCGGGCGCGACGACGACGTCATCACCTCGGCCGGCTATCGCATCGGTCCCGGGGAGATCGAGGACTGCCTCCTGCGCCATCCGGCCGTCGCCATGGCCGCGGCGGTGGGCGTGCCCGATCCGGTCAGGACCGAGGTGGTGAAGGCGGTCATCGTGCCGAAGCCGGGCGTGGTCGCCGACGACAATCTTGCCGAGGAGATCCGCGCCTTCGTGCGGACCCGCCTGGCGGCGCACGAATATCCGCGCCTGGTGGAGTTCCGCGACGCCCTGCCGATGACGGCGACCGGCAAGATCATCCGACGGGAACTGCGCGACGGCGCATAGCGGAATTCGCGAGCCGCCGCACACGCATTGGGTGCAGTTTCCTCACTCTTTGCTGATCTTCGCCTGGGCCGCCCATTCGCGCATGATTGTTGCGGGTTTGGGATGAGGAGAGAGGCAATGACCAACAAGCACGATAAGGATCGGCCCACGCTGGCCAACGAGGACATCACGACCCGGCGCTCGACCCGCCGTGGCATTCTGCGAGGCGCCCTGGCGGCCGCCGCCGGCGGCGTCGCCCTGGCGGTGACGGGCGAGCAGCAGCCGGCCCTCGCCGCCGCCGACGTCGACAGCGGCAGCTGGCGCGACCGGGGCGACTGCCCGCGCGGCTATGGCGGGGTGTGGACCGGCATCAACGATTCCGACACCGGCACGATCACCGACCGGTCGGGTTACGGCCGCGGCGCGCCCTACTGCTGAGCCGGGCGCCCTCGAGCCAGATCAGAGCCAGATCCGAGCCAGTTCCGAGGCGGTCGCTCTCGAGGCGGCCGCCTTTTTCATGGCCCGGCCACGACCGCCGCGAAGACGCGCTGTGATCGCCGTCACGGAAGGCGCGGGTCGATTGATTCCAACGTGCCGCTGGGGCAGTTTAGGGTCCTGATCCGACCGCGGCGCGGCCGGAGCGCGTCAACCCCTCTGGCACGACGGAACGGGCGATGATCTGGAACAAGATCCGCGGCGAGTTTATCGACATCATCGAATGGCTGGACGACAGCCAGGACACGATGGTCTACCGCTTCGAGCGGTACGGGAACGAGATCAAGAACGGCGCCAAGCTGACGGTGCGGCCCGGCCAGTCCGCGGTCTTCGTCAACGAGGGCGAGATCGCCGACGTCTTCGCGCCCGGCATGTACGAGTTGAAGACCGAGAACCTGCCGATCCTGTCCACCCTGCAGGGCTGGAAATACGGCTTCTCCAGCCCCTTCAAGGCCGAGGTCTACTTCGTCACCACCAGGCGGTTCACCGACCTGAAATGGGGCACGAAGAACCCGATCATGCTGCGCGACCCGGAATTCGGGCCGGTACGGCTGCGCGCCTTTGGCACCTATACCGTGCAGGCGCACGACGCGCCGACGCTGATCCGCGAGATCGTCGGCACCGACGGGCACTTCACCACCGACGAGATCACCAACCAGCTGCGCAACCTGATCGTCAGCCGATTCGCCACGATCATCGGCGGCAGCCGCATCCCGGTCCTGGACCTGGCCGGCAATTACGACCAGCTGGGCGAGTTCATCCGCGAGCGCATCAAGCCTGAGTTCGAGGCCTACGGGCTCGACATTCCCAAGCTGCTGATCGAGAACATCTCGCTGCCGCCGGCGGTGGAGGAGGCGCTGGACCGCCGCACCTCCATGGGCGTGATCGGCGACCTGTCGAAATACACCCAGTACCAGACCGCCGAGGCGATCACCGCGGCGGCGGAGAACCCGGGCGGCATGGCGGCCGGCGGCATGGGCATGGGCATGGGCTTCGCCATGGCCAACCAGATGGCCGGCGCGCTCAACCAGCAGCAGGCCGCGACCCAGAACGGCGCCGCCGGTGGTGCCGCGCCGCCGCCCTTGCCGCAGCAGGTCGCCTTCTACGTCGCGGTCAACGGGCAGCAGACCGGCCCGTTCGACCTGAACGGCCTGCGCGGAGAGCTTGCCGCCGGCAGGCTCAACCGCGACAGCCTGGTCTGGACCCAGGGCATGGCGGCCTGGACCGCCGCCGCCCAGGTGGCGCAGCTGCAGAGCCTGTTCGCCAGCGCGGCACCGCCGCCGCTACCGCCGGGCGCCTGAGCGACCGCCACGCGCGACCGCCGGCAGGGCGGACCACTCAGTCTTCGGGGGGATTTCCACGGATGGCCAACCGCACCACA
>JAVKFF010000163.1:0-3581 GCA_040226215.1 Azospirillaceae bacterium | reverse complement strand
CCGGCTCATCGTCGAGATCTCCGAACTGGCGGCGATGAAACGGGCCGACACCGAGGCGATCAAGGCGTTCATCTCGCGCCGAGAGGAGCACTTTCGTCCGGCCTATGCGCGCTGCGAGATCACCTATCGGCGCCAGTGCGTGTTCGCCGGCACCTCCAACCGTTCCGACTTCCTCCGCGACGCCACCGGCAATCGCCGGTTCTGGCCGGTAGCGGTGACGCGCTTCGATCTGGCCGCGCTCAGGCGCGATCGCGACCAGATCTGGGCAGAGGCGGTATCGCGCTATCGAAACGGCGAGCGCTGGTGGCTCTCCAGGGAGACCGAGGCCGTCGCCCGTAAGGAACAGGAGGCTCGCTTCGCCGAGGATGTCTGGACAGCCTCCATCTCGCAGTGGCTCGACCGGCGGAACTCGGACCGGGTCTTCGTAGCCGACATCCTGACGGGAGCCTTGGAGATCGAAGCTGCGCGCCACGACAAGGCTGCTCAGCTGCGCGTTCGGGATATTCTCAGCAACCTCGGCTGGCGCAGCGGCAAACGAACCAAGCGTGGCGTGCCGTGGTTCCCGCCTGAGTGACGAACGGGAGTCCACGCGTCACCGCAGGTCCTGACCATCAGCACCCGCTCTGGGTGAGAGAGCTAAAAGCGAACGGGTGTTGTGCCCGTATTCACGTCACCCCTCGGCCTGTCCCGTCGACCCAAACGGCGGCTCCAAAATATCATTCCATGTCAGAGCATTAGAGGCATTCAGATGTCATCCAGCCACTCATTCCGGAGCGGAAGGGTGTTGTGGGTGACGTAAATTCCCATGCAACTCTGTTTTAGCGGTTTGGGTTGTATAGAATATAGGGCCTATACAACCTGATGCGCATTTAGGGGTTTATTGGAATTCACGTCACCCACAACACCCACGTCACCGCCCATTAGTGATGGGTCGCGATCCCCGGCATGTCGTGGTCAGGTGGGTGGCCTGCGCATACGCTCTCCGTGGCACCTGGCCATGACCGGATGCCGATACTGTCAACTCGGGAAATCTCACTCCGCATCTGCGGCATGTGCGGCACGATCAGCCAGCCGGCTCTACAATCCGTCTCTGTCAACCTGACTCGGGCCTGGCAGCATGGCCCGAAAACCGGCCTGACTCTGTAAGCGCCTCAGATGCCTCCAGAACGCCCGAGAGCGTCCGTCGGCTACCCACCCACCAGAAATCTCCAAACGCGCCCACAGCACCCCTCCAGGAGCGATTACGGGGCATTCCGGAAGTACAGAGTCGGTCAATCGGGCGCGGTATACTCGATCTGAGACGCCCGTTACTGCCGCCATCGTAGTAGAGCGAAGTCTTTCGCAGTTGCGTGTCAGTGCGCGGCCAGACGGGGCGATGTAGAATGGAAGCATCCCGTCACCGACCCGGATGCTGCCCCGATGAGCGCGATTGCCCCCAAGTTGAAGGTCAGCTACCGGCCGGTAGCGAGCCTGGTGCCCTATGCCAACAACGCCCGCACCCATTCCGACGCCCAGGTGGCCGAGATCGCCGGCTCGATCCGGGCCTTCGGCTGGACCAACCCGCTCCTGGTCGATGGCGAGAACGGCGTGATCGCCGGGCATGGAAGGCTGCTGGCCGCCCGCAAGCTGGGCCTGACCGAAGTGCCGGTGATCGAACTGGCCGGCATGAGCGAGGCCGAGAAGCGGGCCTATGTGATCGCCGACAACAAGCTGGCGCTGACCGCTGGCTGGGACACCGAACTGCTCGGCCTCGAACTCGGCGCCCTGCAGGATCTGGGCTTCGATCTCTCGCTGACCGGCTTCGGCGAGGATGAGATCGTTGACCTGATCAACACCGGCACGGCCGGGCTCACCGATCCCGACACAGTTCCCGAGACGCCCGCCGATCCGGTCACCCGCCCGGGGGATGTCTGGAGTTTGGGCCGTCATCGCCTGGTCTGCGGCGATGCCACGGACAGGAAAGCGGTCGAGCGCTGCCTCGACGGCGTGCTGCCCCATCTCATGGTCACCGACCCGCCTTATGGCGTTGCCTACGACCCAGGCTGGCGGAACCGGGCCGGGGTGTCGCGGACCCGGCGGACGGGGGCGGTGCGCAACGACGACCGGGCCGACTGGCGTGAGGCCTGGGATCTGTTCCCCGGCGACGTCGCTTACGTGTGGCATGGCGCCCTGCACGCCACCACCGTGGCCGAGAGCCTGCTCGCCTCGGGCTTCGTGATCCGGGCTCAGATCGTCTGGGCCAAGGAGCGCCTGGTGCTCGGTCGCGGGGACTACCACTGGCAGCACGAGCCCTGCTGGTACGCGGTGCGGGGCAAGAGCCACTGGTCGGGCGACCGCAAACAGACCACGGTGTGGAAGCTCAGCGCCCGCGACCAGGACGCGGCGACCGTGCACGGCACCCAGAAGCCGGTGGCGGCGATGCGCCGGCCGATCGAGAACAACTCCGCACCGGGGCAGGCCGTCTACGAGCCGTTCAGCGGCTCCGGCACCACCCTCATCGCCGGCGAGATGACCGGGCGGTCGGTCCACTCCATCGAACTCGATACCGCCTATTGCGACGTCGCCATCGAGCGCTGGCAGGCCTTCACCGGCAAGGCGGCGGTGGACGGGCAGGGCAGGCGCTTCACTGTCCGCAAGGCCGGGGGCGAACCCTGATGGCCCGGCCGCCGCACATGCCCGAGCCGGGCGAGCGCCGCCAGGTCGAGGCCATGGCCGCCTATGGCATTCCCGAGGCCGACATCGCCCGGGTCATCGGTATCGACCCCAAGACCCTGCGCAAGCACTACCGGGACGAACTCGACACTGGCCATGTGAAGGCCAACGCCCGAGTGGCCGAGGTGCTGTTCAAGAAGGCGACCGGCGACGGCCCGCAATCGGTCACCGCCGCCATCTTCTGGCTGAAGACCCGGGCCGGCTGGCGAGAGGCCCGGCCGCTCGAGGACGAGACGGCGCCGACCAGCCTGCTGGTGCGCTGGATGAGTGCCGACGAGAGCAAGGCCATCGCCGCCCCCTCCCGCGACGGGCCGCCGCTGATCGAAGCGAAGACCGATGACTAACGGCACCGCCACCGATCTCAGCCACGCAAGGCAGGTCGAGACCATGGCCGGCTACGGCTTCACCTCCAAGGCCATCGCCATCGCGCTCGACACCGACACCGCCTTCCTGGAACGCACCTATCGCCGCGAGCTGGCCCAGGGGGCGATCAAGGCCAATGCCCGGGTGGTGGAGAGCCTCTACCGCAAGGCCACCGGCGACGATCCCAAATCGGTGACGGCCGCCATCTTCTGGCTCAAGGCGCGGGCCGGCTGGCAGGAGACGCAGCCGCAGCCGAGCGGCGACGGGTATAGATTGGCCAACATCCTCAGCCAGCTTGCCGACGAGGGGCTGATCCCGCCCGGGATCGACGGCACGGCAACGGAAACCGACGACGACCGGGACTGATCTGACTACGTACAAACCGCAAACGGTGGTATGCCATGTGTACGCGCCAAGTCATTGATCGGACACATGAATCCTGCCATCGCCTATCTCCGCGTCTCGACCCGAAGGCAGGAGCGGTCCGGGCTCGGCATCGAGGCGCA
>JAVKFF010000162.1:0-21660 GCA_040226215.1 Azospirillaceae bacterium | reverse complement strand
GGAAAGCTGGTGGCGCGCGCCGTCGATGGCGTCGACCTGAGGGTCGCGCCGGGGGAGGTTGTGGGCTTGGTGGGCGAATCCGGCTGCGGCAAGACCACGCTGGCGCGCATCGCCGTCGGCCTCGACCGGCCCGACAAGGGGCGGGTGGACCTGGATGGGGTGCCGCTGCTGCGCGGGGATGGCGGCATGGAGCCGGCGCAGCGGCGGCGGGTGCAGTTCGTCTTCCAGGACCCTTATGGCTCCTTCAACCCGCGCCGCACCATCGGCCAGGCGATCCGCCTGCCGCTCGCCATCCATGGCCGGCTGCGGCACGACGCCTCGCAGCAGATCGCGGCCCTGCTGGAGCAGGTCGGCCTCGACCCCGCGCTCGCCCCGCGGCGGCCGCACGAGCTTTCCGGCGGCCAGCTGCAGCGCGCCGCCATCGCCCGCGCCCTGGCGCTGGAGCCCGAGATCCTGGTCTGCGACGAACCGGTCGCCTCGCTCGACGTCTCGGTCCGCGCCCAGGTGCTCAACGTGCTGCTCTCGCTGTGGCGCGATCGCGGCATCGGCATCCTCTTCGTGTCGCACGACCTGGGTGTGGTGCGCCGCATCGCCGATCGGGTGGTGGTGATGTATCTGGGCCGGGTGGTGGAGGAGGGGGCGAACGAGACGGTGTGGACCGCGCCCAAGCATCCCTACACCCGCTCGCTCGCCGCCTCGATCCCGACCGGGGCGGCGGACTGGCGGCAGGACGGCCGACGCCAGCACCTGACCGGCGAGCCGCCCAGCCCGTTCAGCATCCCTCCCGGCTGCCGCTTCCACCCGCGCTGCCCCCTGGCGATCGACAGATGCCGCCGGATCGACCCCGCGCTGCGGGCGATGTCGACGGGCCAGCGCGCGGCCTGCGACGTGGTCGAGCCGGTGGTGGAGTCGGTTGCCAGGACGGCGCCCAAGTCGGAGGTCGAGTCGGGAGGCTAGTTCAGGGGGCTGGTTCCGGGGGGTGCGCCGCCGTTCGGTTCAGCCGCGGCCGGCGAACCGCGTGTAGCCGGCGGGTCCGTTCGGCGCGAGGGTGGGGTAGATCTCGAACCGGCTGCGATATTCCCGGGGCGACACGCCAAACTGCCTGCTGAAGGCGTTGGAGAAGTTGCTGGCGTGGTTGTAGCCCACGGCGAAGGCGATCTGGGACACGGTCAGGGAGGTGTTGGCCAGCATCGAGCAGGCGAGCCGCAGGCGTTCGCGCTGGATGAACTCGTAGACCGGCAGGCCGACCAGTTCCCGGAAGGCGCTCTTCAGCTTGGTCTGGTTGACGCCGATGCGGCGGGCCAGCTGCTCGACCGTCGGCGGGTTGCGCAGGGACTCCATGAGGATCGCCCTGGCGCGCTCCACCACCGCGGCGTCGTCGGAGCGGTTCGGCCGGCCCTGGTCGGCGACGCCGCGCACCAGCATGTCGAACACCTCGCACAACAGTTCGGTGCTCTTGGCCCGCCGATAGACCTTGGAGAGCGCGTCGTGGACCGGTGGGTTGTAGAGCTGGCCGACGCACTGCACCAGATTGGTGGTCAGTGGCAGCGTGATGACGGTCGCACGGTCGAAGAAGGCCATGGCGGCGCCCGGCTCGCTTTCCGTCATCTCTGCGATCAGCTTGTCGATGAGCGAGCGGCGGCAGTGCAGCACGGCCATGCGCTGCGGCCGCGCCGGCTGGATCAGGTAGCGGTCCTCCCGCACGGCGGGATGGCTGGAAATGCACACGCCGGGACCGATCACCGTGGCGTGCTCGGAGAAGTTCAGCGTCAGTTCGCCCTCCAGCAGGATGCGGATCTTCAGCAGCTCCTCGGAAGGCAGGTGGACGTCGGTCTCCCGGGCATAGACCGCGTCGGTCAGCGACAGGTAGAAATCGTCGGAGATGCGGAAGAAGTCCCAGACACCGTCGCCCATCTCCGCCGGCAGGCGCGCGCGGATGCCGTCATCGGCCATCTGCAGCAGGTGGCGGGTGCGCTCGCCGAAGCGCTGCACCCCGCGACGCCGGCCGGTGGCGCGGTAGATGCCGGCGGCGCGCGCCGACCCCAGCAGGGCCTCGAACCGGTCCAGCGACACCCCGACGATGTCGGGATAGGGTGCCTCGGGCAGCAGATAGGCACTGTCGAGCAAGGTCATGACCGGTCACAGTAAAGTAACCTGCGTGCCGGGCAAGCCATTCCTGTTGCGCCGCAACCGGTGACGGCGCCGGGCGACGGGTCGCATAACAATTTCGTCGAGGCGCATACGTTTTCGGCATTGAGGGGCGGGGGCCGGCCAACCAAGCTGGCCCCTCCGAGGGACGCGGCCGGCTGCCGCGGCGATGGGAACCCGTCAGCAGCAGCGGCAGGACAATGACCGGCCTCAGCGAATTCGATCACGCCATCCTCCTGGTCGACGATCTCGACGCGGCGGAACGGGGCGTCGCCGCGCTCGGCTTCCGACCGACGCCGCGCGGCGTGCATGGCGCGGGGCTCGGCACCGCCAACGCCACGGTGATGATGCCGGACGGCCGCACCTATTTCGAGGTGCTGGGCGTCGTCGATCCCAACCCGCGCAACGCCGACAAGCAGGCCAAGCTCGCCAGGCGTGGCCGGCATCTCTACGGCCTCGCCCTGAAGGGCGACGCACGGGCGGCGGCCGAACTGTTCGGGACCGCCGGCATCCGCGAGGGCGACGCCTTCGACTTCGCCCGCGATGTCGACCTGCCCGCCGGCCGGGCCGAGGCGCGCTTCACCATCGCCCAGACCAGGGCCGACAGCCTGCCCGGCGTCTGGCTGTTCGTCTGCCAGCAGCACACGCCCGACGTGGTCTGGCGGCCGGACTATCTGGAGCACGCCAACGGCGCCCGGTCGGTCACGGCGCTGATCGGCAGCACGGGCGACCGGGCCGCGCTGGCCGAGGCCTGGGCGTCGCTGCTGGGCGACCGGCTGCACCGGGCCGACGACGCCTTCCGCTTCGATCTCGGCGGCACGGCGATCGTCTTCGCCGACCCGGCCGCCCTCGTCGACCGCCTCGGCGTCGCCGATCCGGGGGCGGCGCCGGGGCTCTCGGTGCTTGCCGTCCAAGTCGCCTCGCTCGCCGCGGCCGGGGACGTGCTGGCGCAGTCCGGCGTGCCGCATCATGCGACGCCGGCAGGTGACCTGGTGGTGGAGACGCGGACGGATCTGGGCGCCGACTTCCTGTTCACGGAGCGGGCGGACGCCTGGGCGTGAGCGCCATTACCGACAATCTCGGCTACTGGTCCCGGGAGGCGGCGGACGCTGACCCGGACAAGGTCGCTCTGATCGACCTGTCGGGGGTGGCCGAGCGGACGCTTACCTACGGGGAACTCGACGCCCGGCTGGACCGGATGGCAGCCTGGACGCGGTCGGCCGGGCTTGTCCCCGGCGACCGCCTCGCCATGGTGGTGGGCAACAACGCGGCCTTCATCGAGGCGAAGTTCGGCGCCATGCGCGCCGGCGTTGTGCCGGTGCCGGTCAACACCCGGCTCGGGCCCGACCTGCTGCGCCACATCCTGGCCGATGCCGGCTGCCGCGCGGTGATCGCCGAGCCGGCGGTCAACCCGCATGTCCTCGGCGTCGTCGACGGCGGGTTTGCCGCTGCGGTTGGCGACCGCCGGCTGATCCTGGGCGCCATGGCGCCGGGCTGGCGGGACTACGAGACCGCCTTGGCGGCGCAGCCCGGCGGCTTCACGCCGCCGGTCCTGCCCGCCGACCACCCGGCATTCCAGCCCTACACGTCGGGCTCCACCGGCCGGCCGAAGGGCGTCGTCCTGACCCATGCGGGCCAGCTCTGGTGGCTGCGCACCCGGCAGCGCTACTACCCGACCGACCGCTCGGCGCGGGCGCTGGTGGCGGTGCCGCTCTACCACAAGAACGCCATGGCCGGGGCGGTGAAGCCGGTGCTGCATGCCGGCGGCTCGCTGGTGCTGCTGCCGGGCTTCGAGCCGCGCCGCTTCCTCGAGGTGCTGTCGGAATTTCGCTGCACCCAGACAGGCGGCGTGCCGACCGTCTTCGCCATGCTGCTGCAGCAGCGCGACCTCTTGGCCAGCCTCGACTTCTCCGCCCTGCGCGGCCTGTCGATCGGCTCCGCCCCGGTGCCGGAATCGCTGCTGGAAGCGGTGCACGCCACCTTCGGCGTGCCGATCCGCGAGGGCTACGGCCTGACCGAGGGCGGTCCCGTGATGTTCGGCGCGCCACTGGACGGCCGGTCCGTGCCCTTCGGCAGCTGCGGCGTGCCCTGGCCCGAGGGCGAGGTCAAACTGGTCGATGCCGAGGGCCGGACGCAGGAGAGCGACGGCGAGCTCCATGTCCGCAATCCCGGCGTCACGCCCGGCTACCACAACCTGCCCGCGGTCAATGCCGAGAAATTGCGCGACGGCTGGCTGGCCACCGGCGACCTGTTCCATCGCGACGCGCAGGGCTTCTACTATTTCCGCGGCCGCGTCGACGACATGTTCAAGTGCGGGGGCGAGACGGTCTATCCCAAGGCGGTGGAGAGCCTGCTGATCGGCCATCCGGCGGTCTGCGACGCCTGCGTCGTGCCGCTTCCCGACCCGTTGAAGGGCGCGGTGCCGGTCGCCATGGTGCTGCGCCAGCCGGGTGCGGCGCTCGATGCCGAGACGGTCAAGGCCCATGCGCTCGGCAATGGTCCCGCCTATGCCCATCCCCGCCGGGTGATGGTGGTGGACGCCATGCCGCTCGGTGGCGCGGGCAAGGTCGACCGCAGAGAGGTGGCGGCGATCCTCGCCGATGCCTTCGCCGAGGATCTCCGTGCGGCGCGCGCGGCACCGAAGGAGGCAGCCGATGGATAAGGCGGCCCTGGGCCGTTTGGTGGACAGCTGTCCCTTCCATCGCTTCCTCGCCATGACGGTGGAGGAGGTGGACGCCGAGGCTGGCCTGGTCACGATGTCGTTGCCGCTGCGCCAGGAATTCTCCCGCTCCGACGAGGAACTGGAACTGCACGGCGGCATCACCGCCGCCTTCATCGACATCGTCGGCGACTACGCCATTGCCGCCCTGATCGGCCGCGGCGTGCCGACGATCAATCTGCGCGTCGACTATCTCCGCATGGGCCGCGGCAGCCGCATCACCGCCACTGCGCGCGTGGTCAAGGCCGGCCGGACCATCGGCACGGTCGACATCGTGGTCCGCGACGATGCGGGCCGCGAGATCGCGATCGGCCGCGGAACCTACGCCACCGGCGGCTAGCGTCCGCCGGGGCCGGTGCCGCCAGCGCGGCGCCGGACAACGAACAAGGGAGTGCCCGCCATGCGCGCCGTCGTCTTCCACGAGCACGGTCCGATCGAGAACCTCCGCGTGGAGACCCTGCCCGACCCGGCACCCGGTCCCGGCGAGTGCCTGCTGCGCGTGCGCGCGGTGACGCTGAACGGCTTCGATCCCATGGTGATGCGCGGCATCCCGGGGCTGAAGACGCCGCTGCCGATGATCCCCGGCGCCGACATCGCCGGCGAGATCGTGGCGCTCGGCGACGGCGTCGACCAGGCCCGGTTGTCGGTCGGCCAGCGCGTCGGCGTGCAGCCCAACCGGCCGAACGGCATGATGGGGGAGACATTGCGCGGCGGGCTGTGCGAATACCTCGCCACGGAGGCGGACTACCTGGTGCCGATTCCCGACGCCGTCGGCTTCGAGGCGGCGGCCTGCCTGCCGACGGCCTACGCCACCGCCTACCGCATGCTGCACGCCCGCGGCCGCATCCAGGCCGGCGAGAAGGTCCTCATCCTCGGTGCCAGTGGTGGCGTTGGCACCTGTTGCGTCCAGCTCGCCAAGGCAGCGGGCTGCGTCGTGGCGGCGGTGACCAGCAGCGCCGACAAGGCGGAGCGGCTGCGCGAGATCGGCGCCGATCATGTCGTCGATGGCAGTGAGACCGATTTCGTCGCCTGGGCGATCGAGACCTTCGGCAAGCCCCGGGTGCACGGTCCCACCGGCGGCGTCGACGTCTGCGTGAACTATTCCGGCGGAGACAGCTGGGCCCGTTCCTTCCGCACGGTGCGGCGCGGCGGGCGCATCCTGGTCTGCGGCGCCACCGGCGGCTACGACCCGAAGACGGACCTGCGCTACATCTGGTCGCTGGAACAGACGATCATCGGCTCCAACGGCTGGGAGCGCGAGGACCATGTCAGGATGCTCGACCTCCTGGCCGAAGGCGCGGTGGTGCCGGTGATCGACCGCGTCGTGCCGATGACGGAGATCGTGCCGGCGATGCGCGACCTGCAGGACCGCAAGGTCTTCGGCAAGGTGGTCCTCACACCCTGAGCCTCACGCCCTGAGCCTTACGCCCTGAGCCTCACGCCCTGAGCCTTACGCCCTGACCGGCGCGGCGGGCAGACCGCCGGCCCCATCGCTTGCGAAAGTTTGCGCCGCCAACGGGGAATCCGGTCCGCGTCCCGAGAGGGCGTTGACAGCCCAAATTGGTAATCGCACAGTACAAAAAAATAGACGTGTCTCATTTTTCGTTAAGACGCGCGGACGACAGCCAGAGGGATCATGGGGCAGACACCGGGCCGGGACACCCTGGTCAGCATCGAGAATGTCGAGCGCGTGTTCGTCACCAACACCGGTGACGAGGTGCGCGCCCTGGCGCCCGTGTCGCTGGCGATCCACAAGGGCGAATTCCTCAGCCTGATCGGCCCGTCGGGCTGCGGCAAGTCGACCCTGCTGCGCATTCTCGCCGGGCTCGACACGCCGACCGCAGGCCGGCTCGACTGGGCCGGCGGCGCGCCGAAATCGGGTAACGACATCGGCTTCGTCTTCCAGGACGCGGTGCTGCTGCCCTGGGCCTCGGTGATCGACAATGTGCGGCTGCCGCTCGACGTCTTCGGCACACCGAAGGGCGAGGCGACGCAGCGGGCCGAGGCCATCCTGCGCCTCGTCGGCCTGGGCGACTTCACGTCGGCCCTGCCCAAGGAGTTGTCGGGCGGCATGCGCCAGCGCGCCGCGATCGCCCGGGCGCTGGTCTACAATCCGCGCATCGTGCTGATGGACGAGCCGTTCGGCGCCCTCGACCTGTTGACCCGCGATCGCATGAACGACGAACTGCTGCGCATCCAGCAGGAACTGGGCGCCACCATCGTCTTCGTCACCCACTCGATCGACGAGGCGGCCTACCTCTCCGACCGCGTCGCGGTGATGTCGGCCAGGCCCGGACGGATCAGCGCGGTGCACGAGATCGACCTCGACCAGCCGCGCGGCGAGGCGGTGAAGGACAGTCCGCGCTTCCACGAATGGCTGTCACAGCTCCGGCGGGAGCTCAGATGAACGCGACGGGCCTGCGCATCACCCTCGGGCTCGTCTCGGTCGTCGGGCTGGTCGCGCTGTGGTGGCTCTATGTCGCGCTGACCGGCGTGCCGCCCTACGTGCTGCCGCGTCCGGAGGTGGTCGGCGCGGAGATCGTCAGGCTCTTCGCCTCGGGCAGCATCTGGCCCCATCTCGCCCACACGCTCGGCGTGCTCCTGGCAGGTTTCGCCATCGGCAGCGTCGCCGGTGCCCTGCTGGGCTGCGTGCTGGCCAAGGCGCCGCGGGTCGAGCGGGTGGTCGGCCCCTATCTCTTCTTCTTCCAGACCGCGCCGAAAATCGCCCTGGCGCCGCTCTTCATCCTCTGGTTCGGCCTCGGCCTCGCCTCCCAGCTGGTGCTGGTGGTCTCGCTGGTCTTCTTCCCGGTCATGGTCGGGGCCCTGCTCGGCATGCACTCGGTGCCCGCACGCCTGCGCGACCTCGCCGGCATCCTCAAGATGACGCCGATCCAGCGCCTCCGCCTCGTCGAGCTGCCCTCGGCCGTGCCGGAGCTGTTCGCCGGGCTGAAAGTGGCGGCGGTGCAGGCGACGATCGGCGCCATCCTCTCGGAATGGATGTCCGGCGACAGCGGGCTCGGCTACCTGATGGTGTTCGCCAGCACCACCTACCGCACGCCGCTGCTCTTCGCCATGGTGCTGCTGACGGCGCTGCTCGGCATCGTGCTCTACCAGAGCCTGGCGCTGATCGAGAGGCGGCTTCTGTCATGGCGCTGAGCGACCGTTCCGCCCGCTGGCCGTGGCGCGACGGCCGGCCGCCCCACCTGCCGCTGTCGGGGGAGGTGCCCCGGGCCTTCCTGCTGCCGGGCGACCCGGCCCGCGTCGACATGGCGGGGGAGGTGCTGGACGGTTTCCGAATCATCGGCCAGAACCGTGAGTTCCGCGCCGGCATGGGCAGTTTCCAGAGCGTGCCGGTCGGCGTCTGCTCGACCGGCATCGGCGGCGCCTCGAGCGAGATCGCCGCGGTGGAACTGGCCGCACTCGGCGTCCGCCTGCTGATCCGCACCGGCGGCATGGGCGCACTCGCCGAGGATCTCGGCCTCGGCGACTACCTCAGCGTCGAGGCGGCCATCACCAACAGCGCCGTCGCCCGGTTCTATGCGCCGGGCCAGGCGGAGGTGCTCGCCGACCCGGTGACAGCCGAGGCCATCGACCGGGCTCGCCACGAACGGAGCCTGTCCGGCCGCAAGGGACGGGTGGCGACCGCCGACGGCTATTACCGCGCTCAGGGCCGGCCCGACCACGAGGACGGCGCAGCTGCGCCCGGACTGCTCGACCGACTGGCGGCGCGCGGCGCCGACGGGGTGGAGATGGAGTGCGAGGTGCTGCTGGCCGTGGCCGCAGCGCGCGGCATCCGCGCCGGCGCCATCCTCGCCGTGCACGGCCACCGCCGCAGCGACGGCTGGCTGGAAGACTACGAGGAGACCCAGCGCAACCTGCTGCGCGTCGGCGCCCTGGCGGCGTCGTCGCTGCTGCGGACGAGGAGCGTTTAACCGGCGGCGGCCCACCCGGTCCGCCGTCTCAACCTGCAAGAGAAGGAGGCACATGCCATGAGACAGTTCCCGACAGCCCTTCTGACCGGCGCCGTTGCCCTCGGCGCCACCAGCGCGATGGCCCAGGAGGCCGTGACCATCCAGATCGACGGCGCGGCGGTGCCCTACTACCTGCCGCTCTTCGTCGCCGACCACTACGGCTATTTCGAGGAGGCGGGTCTCGACGTGGAGTTCCTCTACGCCAACGCCGCCGACATCCTCAACAACGTCGCCGTCGGCAATGTCGAGTTCGGTTTCCCCAACGGCGACGCGGTGATCGCCGCGCGGGCCAACGGCCTGCCGGTACAGGTCGTGCACTCGACCTACCAGGCCGGCATCGGCGCGGTGCTCTTCAAGGCCGACAGCGGCATCGAGGAGCCCGCGGACCTGGCCGGGCGCACCGTGGCGGTGACAAGCTATGGCAGTCCCAACTACATCCAGCTCCAGGTGATGATGGCGCAGGCCGGCGCCAGCATCGACGACGTCAATGTCGAGATCGTCGGCACCGGCGCCATCCTCGACGCGCTGACCTCCGACCAGGTCGACGCCATCGTCTTCTCCATGCTGCGCTACTACGCGCTGCAGGCGCAGGGCGTGGATGTCGGCATGATCCGCTCGGACGATTATCTGCCGAGCCACGGCAACGTGCTGGTCACCTCGGAGAGCTACCTTGAGGAGAATCCGGAGATCGTCGCCGGCTTCATCGAAGCGCTGGACCGCGGCATCCAGCACATCGTCGACGGCGATGTCGGCGCCGAGGTCGAACTGGTCATCGCCGAGTACACGCCGACCTTCGCCGGCCAGGAGGAGATCGTGACGGAGATCATCGAGGAGGTCTTCGTGCCGACGCTGTGGCAAAGTGAGGACACGGCCGCGCACTATCTCGGCTACGGCAATCTGGAGTCCTGGCAGGCCACGATCGACGTCGCCGCGGAATACGAGGTCATCCCCGAGGCCTTCGACGCCGCCGACCTAGTCCGCGATCCGGCCAGCATCGGCCAGTAGGACCGAGAACCCGAGCCGTCCCGGCCACCCGCCGGGGCGGCGACGGCCTCACTCTCACGCCCTGACGGGATCGGCATGCGCGCGACAATCGGCCTGATCGTCTTCCTGGGAGCCTGGACCCTGCTGGTCAACCTGCTGGCAGTGCCGGAATATCTGGTGCCGTCGCCATTGGCGCTGGCGCACGAGTTCTGGTTCCTGCTGACCGAGGGCAACCTGATGAGCCACGTGCCGGTCACCGTGATCGAGATCGTCACGGGCTTCGTCGCGGGCTCGCTTCTCGGCGTCATCTTCGCCGTCGCCTTCACCCGCGCGCCCTGGCTCGAACTCCTGCTCAGTCCGCTCATCGTGCTGATCCAGACGGCGCCGAAGATCTCCATCGCGCCCCTGCTGCTGCTCTGGCTGGGGCTGGGGCTGGCACCGAAAATCGTGCTGGTGATCATCGTCACCTTCTTCCCGGTGATGTCCAACGTGCATGGCGGCCTGAAGGGCATCGATCCCCGGCTGCACGACTTCGCGCGCATCGTGCGCATGCCGGCCTGGATGAAATTCCGCCGTGTGGAGCTGCCGCACTGCCTGCCGTCCCTGTTCGCCGGCATGAAGATCGCCGCCACCCTGTCGGTGACCGCGGCGGTGATCGGCGAGCTGATGGGCGCGCGCGCCGGGCTCGGCTACCTGCTGCGCCTCGGCCAGGAGACCGCCGATGTCGGCATCGTCATGGTCGCGGTGATCCTGCTGTCGATCATCGGTTTCGTCTTCTACCTGGCGATCGAATGGGCCGAGCGCCGGCTACTCGCCTGGCACGAGAGCGGCGCCCGCCTGCGCGCGGAGTGAGCCTGACGGTTCAGGCGCTCGCCGCCTTGCTCTCCTCCTCGCCGGCGATGCCGCCATGCGCCCGCGACCAGGCGGCCGGGGCGTTCAGGAAGCTCTCGACCTCGTCCAGCACCTTGGGCTCGAAATAGCCGAACTGCTTGGCCACGCGCAGCACGTCCCACCAGGTGGCGAGGCTGTGCAGGGTGACGCCGATCTCCTTCATCGTCGCCAGGCTCTGCGGGAAGATGCCGTAGTGGAAGACGACGAAGGTGTGCTCGACCACGACGCCGGCGGTGCGCAGCGCCTTGCAGAAGTTGACCTTGGACTGGCCGTCGGTGGTCAGGTCCTCGACCAGCAGGATGCGCTCGCCCTCGTTGATCAGGCCCTCGATCTGGGCGTTGCGGCCGAAGCCCTTGGCCTTCTTGCGGACGTACTGCATGGGCATGCCCATGCGGTCGGCGATCCAGGCGGCGAAGGGGATGCCCGCGGTCTCGCCGCCGGCAATGCAGTCGACGCTCTCGAAGCCGACATCGCGCAGGATGATCGAGGTGGCGAAATCCGTCACCGTGGAGCGCACCCGCGGATAGGAGATCAGCTTGCGGCAGTCGATATAGACCGGGCTCGCCCAGCCGGAGGTGAAGATGAATGGCTGATCGGCGTTGAAGTGCACGGCCTGCACCTCCAGCAGCATCTTCGCCGTGATGTCCGCGATCAGGCCCTTGTCGGGGAAAGAGGCGCCAAAGTTCACCGCTGGTCTCCTAGGCGGGAAGGGGGATGGCCGCAGGTGCCGCGAGACCGGCCCGGACCGGGATCATCTAAGGCAATGCCCTGGCGAGTCGCAAGGAAAAGGGCCGCTCAGCCGGCTTCGGCGACCCGCCAGTGGAGGCCGCCTGGCGGGGTGAAGACGCGCAGCCCGCCGCCCTCCGGCAGCGCCCGGTCCGGCACGGCCTCGGCCGGCCCGGCCTCGAGCGTCAGCCGCGCCTCGTTCGGGGCCAGGCCGTAGAAGGCCGGTCCGTGCAGGCTGGCGAAGCCCTCCAGCCGGTCGAGCGCGCCCTCCTCGGCGAAGACCTGGGCGTAGGTGGCCAGCGCCGTGGGGGCGTTGTAGATGCCGGCACAGCCGCAGGCGGCCTCCTTGGCGTCGATCGGGTGCGGCGCGGAATCGGTGCCCAGGAAGAAGGCCGGATTGCCCGAAACGGCGGCCCGTCTCAACGCCAGCCGGTGCTTCTCCCGCTTGGCGATGGGCAGGCAGTAGTGGTGCGGACGGATGCCGCCCTGGAAGAGGGCGTTGCGGTTGATGACCAGATGGTGCGGCGTGATGGTGGCGCCGAGGCGCCCGCCGGCCGCCTCGACGAAGGCGACGGCCTCCTCGGTGGTGCAGTGCTCGAGCACGATCCTCAGCCCCGGGTGCTCGGCCATCAGCCGCGTCAGGTGGCGTTCGATGAAGACCGCCTCGCGGTCGAAGATGTCGATCTCGGGATCGGTCACCTCGCCATGGATCAGGAGCGGCATGCCCGCCTTCTCCATGGCCGCCAGCACCGGGCGCACCCGGCCGAGATCGCGCACGCCGCTGTCGGAATTGGTGGTGGCACCGGCCGGATAGAGCTTGACCGCCACGGCGACGCCGTCGCGATGTGCTGCGGCGATATCGGCGGGATCGCTGTCCTCGGTCAGGTAGAGGGTCATCAGCGGCCGGAAGGCGCTGCCGGCCGGCATCGCCGCCTCGATGCGCCGGCGATAGGCCAGCGCGTCCTCCGCCGTGCGCACCGGCGGCACCAGGTTGGGCATGACGATGGCGCGGGCGAAGTGTCGCGCGGTGTCGCCGATCACTGTCGCCAGCATGTCGCCGTCGCGCAGGTGCAGGTGCCAGTCGTCGGGGCGGCGGATGGTGAGGCGGCTGCTCGGGCTCATCGCGCCAGTTCCTGCATGGTCCGGGTCAGCACGGCAACCCCCTTCAGGAAGTCGTCGAGGTCCATCGCCTCGTCCGGGTTGTGGGAGCCGTGGGCGTTGCGGATGAACAGCATGCCGGTTGGCACGCCGGCATTGGCGAAGACCGCGGCGTCGTGCCCGGCGCCGGACGGGATCTCCTCCTGCTTCAGGCCCTCGGCCTCGAAGGCGCGGCGCATGACCGCCAGGATGCCCTCGTCCATGCCGGCGGGCGGCGAGGGGATCGGCCGGTCGAAGTCGAAGGCGACGCCGCGCTTCTGGCCGATGGTCCGCGCCTCGTCGCGCAGCAGCGCCTCGAAGGCGTCGAGCGTCTCCTGGTGCTGGCTGCGCATCTCGAAGGAGAAGCTGCACTCGCCCGGGATGCGGCTCATCGCCTCCTCGTCCGGATTGGTGTGCAGGATGCCCACGGTCATCACCAGGTCGCGGCCGCGCTCCAGCAGGATGCGCCAGTGCTCGTCCATGCCGTTCAGCAGCTCCGCCGTCGCCAGCACCGCGTCGTGGCGCAGCCAGCGCGGCACGGCGCCGGAATGTCCCGCCCGCCCGCGGCAGACGACATGGCGGTGGCGGATATTGCCGCGGATGCCGGTGACCATGGCGACCGGCACCTCGCGGGCGATCATCACCGGCCCCTGCTCGATATGCAGCTCGATGAAGGCGGCGAAGTCGTCCGGGTCGGCGAAGGGCCGGCCGTCGGTTATGGCCTCGACGTCGACGCCGGCCCTCGCCATGGCGTCGCGCAGCGTGCCCTTGCCGCTGCGGTGCACGGCATCCAGATCCTCCGCCGGCAGGTTGCCGAACATGGCCAGCGAGGCGATGTAGCACTTGCCGTACCAGGCGCTCTCCTCGCCGCGCAGGCCGAGCGCGCGGAGGCCGCGGCGGGGCTGGATGCCTGCCTGCCGGGTGGCGTGCAGCGCCAGCAGTGCCGCCACGAAACCGGCCAGGCCGTCATAATTGCCGCCCTGCGGCACGCTGTCGAGATGCGAGCCGGAGACGACCGGCGCCAGGGCGGGATCGCTGCCCTTAAGGTCGACCACGAGGTCGCCGAGCCCGTCGCGACCGGTCTCGAAACCGAGCTCGCCGGCCAGTGCCTCCAGATAGTCCAGCGCCCGGCTCTCGCCGGGGCCGTAGGTCTCCCGGCTGATGCCGACGCCGTCGTCGCCGTCGCGCGCCATGTGCTCGAAGATCCGGCGCGCGAGGTCGGCGATCGCCAGGTCGCCCGCGCCTTTCGGGGTGCCGTCCATCAGTAGACCTGCGCCAACAGTTCGTCCGTGCGCGCCAGTGGCCCGGTCTCCACCGCGCCGACAAGGTCGCGCACGGCGGCGACGCCGTTGGCCCGGCAATAGGCGGCGAGGTCGTCGATGATGCGCGTCATCGCGGTCGGGTGCAGGAAGGTGGCGGTGCCGACCTGCACGGCGGCACAGCCGGCCAAGAGGTACTCCACCACGTCCTCCGCCGTGGCGATGCCGCCGCAGCCGATGACCGGGATCGAGACCGCCCGGGCGCACTGATAGGCCATGCGCACCACGATCGGCTTGATCGCCGGCCCGGACAGCCCGCCCATGATGTTGCCGAGCGAGGGCCGCCGGGTGTGCACGTCGATCTTCATGGCCAGGATGGTGTTGGCGACGACCACGGCGTCGGCGCCGCCCGCCTCCGCCGCCGCCGCCACTTCGGCGATCTCGCCGGTATTGGGCGTCAGCTTCGCCCAGAGCGGCTTGTCCGAGGCGGCGCGCAGCTTCTGCATGGCGGACAGGGTCGATTCCGGCCGCATGGCGAAGGCGCGGCCATCCTCTTCCAGGTTGGGGCAGGAGATGTTCACCTCGATCGCCGCGACGCCGGGCACCGAGACGTCGGCGCAGAGCTGCGCGAACTCGTCCGGCGTGTTGGCCGAGATCGAGGCGACGAGCGGCTGCTGGAAGGCCCGGTAGGCGGGCACGATCTCGTCGAGGAAGTTCGCCAGCCCCTTCGAGGGGATGCCGATCGAGTTCAGCATGCCCGAGGCGGTCTCGGCCACGCGCGGCGTCGGGTTGCCCGAACGCTTCTCCCGCGTGATCGTCTTGGTGACGAAGGCGCCCAGGAGGTCGAGGTCGAAGACCCGGGCCAGCTCCTCGGAAAACGTGCCGGAGGCCGGCATGATTGGGTTGGCGAGGGCGAGCGTGCCCAGGCGCACGGAGAGATCGATCGGTCCGTCTACCATGACAGGGCCTCCTTCAGGTCGAAGACGGGGCCTTCGTTGCAGACCCGCCGGTGCTCGATGCCCTCGGCGGTGCGGAAGGCGCGCACGCAGCAAAAACACATGCCGAGCCCGCAGGCCATCTGCTGTTCCATCGCCACCTCGCCCCGGATGGCGAACGTGTTCGCCAGGCGTTGGGCCAGCAGCATCAGCCGGTTGGAGCCGCAGGTGTAGATGGCTTCCATGCGGCCGGCGGCGTGAAGCTCGCGCAGCCGGCGCTCGACCTGCTCCGGGTCGCTGGTGCCCTCGCTGTCGGTCACGGTCAGCACCTCCGCCCCCTGGTCGGCCATGTAGTCGAGGGACATCAGGTAGGCGGGGTCGCGGGCGCTGAACAGCGCCGTCACCGGGTTGCCGGCGGCGGCCGCCGCCTGGGCCAGCGGCGCCAGGGTGGCGAGGCCGACGCCGCGGGCCAAGAGCACGATCGGCGCCCGGTCGGGCGGCAGGCTGAAGCCGATGCCGAGCGGCCCGACGATGTTGAAGTCGTCACCGGGTCTGAGCGTCGCCATCGCCCGCGTGCCGCTGCCGGTCTCCTTGTAGAGAAAGCCGAGCCGGCCCTGGACCCGGTCGATGCGATAGATGCTCATCGGCCGCCGGAAGAACGGCGCGTCCGCGCCCGCCTGCGGGCACAGCAGGTGGAAGAACTGTCCGGGCTCGGCGGTGAGTGCCGGCGCCGGCGCCGCCAGCTCCATCAGCCGGTACTGGTCGTTGACAGCCTCGTTGGAGACGACGCGGCAGACATGCTCGCCCACCGGGAAGGGGGAAGCGGTGTCGGCGTGAACGGTTTTCGGCGACAGGGTCATGAAACAATCCCTCATCCCATCACCAGGGCCGGCAGGAAGGTCGACAGGCCGGGCACGTAGGTGACGATGAGAAGCGTGACGATGTTGATGATGATGAAGGGCCAGACGCCGGCGATGATCGTGATCACCGGCTTTCTCAGCGTCGAGGAGGCGACGAAGATGTCGAGCCCGAAGGGCGGCGTGATCATGCCGATGCAGATGTTCAGCGTGACGATCAGCCCGAAATGCACCGGGTCGATGCCGAACTGCTGGGCCACCGGCCACAATGCCGGCACCAGGATCAGCAGCGCGGAGTTCGGATCGATGAACATGCCGGCGACAAGGAACAGCACGTTGACGATCAACAGGAAGAGAATCGGGCTCGCCTCGATCGCCTCCAGGAAGGCGACGACGGCATTGGGGACCTGCGCCAGGGTAATGAAATAGGCGACCAGCGCGCCGACGCCGAGCAGCACGAAGATGACCGTGTTGGTGATCGCCGCGCGCACGGCGAGGTCGAAGAGCTTGCCAAGCGTGATCTCGCGATAGACCAGCCACTCGACCAGCAGGGCGTAGACGACGCTGACGGCCGCCGCCTCGGTCGGCGTGAAGTAGCCCGAATAGATGCCGCCGAGGATGATGGCCGGCATGCCCAACGCCCAGCCGGACGCGGCCAGCGTCGCCATGCGCTCTCGCCAGGGCAGGCGTGGGCTGCCCCGCGCGCCACTGCGGCGGCTCTCCCACATGGTGTAGAGCGCGAACATCAGAGCCAGCAGGAGGCCGATGGCAAGCCCGCCGGCGAACAGACCGATGATCGAGGTGCCGGTCAGCCAGCCATAGATGATCAGCGTGATCGAGGGCGGGATCAAGAGCGCCGTCTCGGCCGAGGAGACGATCAGGCCGAGCGCGAAGCGGTCGCGGTAGCCGGCCTTGATCAGTTCGGGGTGCATGATGCGGCCGAGCGCGGCGACGGTCGCCGGGGCGGAGCCCGAAACCGCGCCGAAGGCGGCGCAGCCGGCGATGGTCGACTGGCCGATGCCGCTGCGCCGGTGGCCGAGGAACGCCTTCACGAGATCGGTCAGCCGGCGGGCGATCTGGCCAGACGCCATGATCTCCGCGGCGAAGATGAAGAAGGGAATGGCCAGCAGAGTCGAATGGTTGACGCCGCCGACCACGCGCTGGCTGACGATCAGCTCGGGCAGGCTGGCGAAGAAGCTCTCCTTGACCAGCAGGCCCGGCACGCCCAGCACCAGGAACATCTCGAAGCCCAGGGCCAGCATGGCGACGGCGACGGCGGCGATGCCGAGGAGGATCATCGCCTCAGGCCTCCGCCGCCGGGCTGTCGTCGCGGCCGGCGCGGAAATCGATCAGGCCGGCGAGATCCAGGACATAGCGCAGGGCCAGCAGGACGAAGCCGAGCGGCAGCACGGCGTAGAGCCAGGCCATGGAGATGCCCAGCGTCGGGCTGATCTGGCCGGCGCCGGCGACGAAGCGGGTCATGCCGAAGCCGAGCCAGGCGAGGTAGAGCGCGAAGGCGACGCCCACCAGGTCGATCAGCTTGCCGAGCAGGCGCCGGGCGGTCGGTGGCATGGCGTCGTAGAGCGTCGACATCGCCACGTGGCGGCCGCTCTGCAGCGCCAGGCCGAGGCCGAGAAAGACCATCCAGACCAGCAGGATCCGCGTCGCCTCGTCGATCCAGGCGACGTCGGAGGCATAGGACGGCGCGAACTCGCGCGTCAGGATGGCGAGCGTGTAGAGCGCCACCATCGTCAGCATGATGCCGGCGAGCAGCAGCCGCTCGAGCAACAGCAATAGGCGAACCACGCGTGTCATGCACGCCCTCCCTCTGCCGACGGACCGGCGGCCGAGTGTAGCCGGCCGCCGCGCCGTCGGGGGCACGGATAGCGATCTGGCGGACTGGCGGGCACCTGCCCGGGGGGATCAGGCGGTGCCCGCCGGCACCGATCCTCGGCTACTGGCCGACGATCTCCGCGTACGCGCTCTCGTAGACGTCCAGCAGCGCCTGTCCGGCATCGCCGGTGCGCTCCAGATAGGCCTCGGCGGCGAGCGGGTACATCACCTCGCGCAGGGCGGCGCGCTCCTCCTCGCTGAGCACGCGCACCGCCATGCCGTTCTCCTCGAGGGTCTCGAGGGCCGTCTCCTGGGCCGCCTCCTTGATCTCCTCGACCTGCGGGCGAACCTCCTCGAAGGCCGTCACGATGACGTCCTGGTACTCCGCCGGCAGGCTCGACCACCAGGCCGGGTTGAACAGCACCACGTCCTCCATGGCGCCGTGCTCGGAGATCACCAGGTAGTCCTGGACCTCGTAGTAGCGCATGGTGGCGATGGTATCGAGCGGGTTCTCCTGGCCGTCGACCACCCCGGTCTGCAGCGCCGTGTAGAGCTCGGAGAACGGCAGCGCGATGGCCGAGGCGCCGACCGCGTTGAACTGCTCGATCAGAATGTTCGAATCCATCACCCGGAAGCGCTGGCCCTCGAAGGCGGCCATGTCGTCGAGCGGATTGTTGGAGGTGAAGTTCTTGCGCCCGTTGGGCCAGAGCGCGATGGCCTCGAAGCCGTACTGGTCGAAGCTGTCGAGAATGGCGTCGCCGAAGGCGTCGTTGCGCAGTTCGGCGGCTTCCCCGCGGTCGCTCGGCAGCAGATAGGGGATGTCGAGGATCGAGACCTCGGGGTTGAAGCCGCCGAGGAAGGCGGCCGGCGAGACCGTGCCCTCGATGACGCCGAGCTGGACGCCCTCGTTCATCTCGCGGGCATTGCCCAGCTGGCCTGCCGGGAACAGCTCGAAGACGACGGCGCCGCCGGTGCGCTCCGCGACCAGGTCGGCGACCATTTCGAGGCCCTGGTGGCGGGGCTGCTGCGGCGATTCCAGGTGGCCGATGCGGGCGGTGAACTCCTGCGCCGCCGCCTGGCCGAGGCCGAGGACGGACGCCAGCGCGATGCCGCTGACGGCGAGAAGGGTGTGGGTGCGATGCATGGTGCTCTCCCTGTTTATGGTGTCGCGACGAGACTTCATTGCGCACATCGACGGGCGGTGTCTCTCCCGATCGCGAAGGACGGTCGGAATGTCACCCGACGTATCCCCGACGTATCCCCGACGTATCATTGTAAAGAAAAGTCTAAAAATTTAGACGAACACTGTCAATCCCCGAGAGGCATCCCGCGCCAGGTTTCCGGTTCAGGCCATGCCGCCCAGCGCCGGCGCGGTGTCGTCGGGCATGGTGCCCTCGTGATGGGCGATGCGCTCGGCGAGGAATTCCGCCGCGTCCCGGCCCTTGAGCGAGCGCTGCCAGAGGTCCGAGGCGATGCGCTCGTGCAGGGCCATCGCTTCCGGTGCCGAGGTGATCATGGCCACGCCGACCTGCACGTTGGGCTGCTCGCCGAGCCGGAACGGGCTGATGCCGAGGACCGAACGGTCAGCCTGGCGGAAGATCTGGAAGCTGGTATTGGGCACGGTCTCGCGGACGATGCCGATCTGCACGCCGATCGGCTGGTGATGCAGCAACTCGAGGATGTGGCGGGCCTCGTCCAACGCCATGCGGCGGCGCTTGGCCACGGTGTCGGCCGGCAGGTCGAGGCGGCCGATCAGGCCGTTGTGCAGGAAGCGGTCGAGTTCGGCCGCCGAGATCAGGCTGACAACGCTCGGGCTCTTGGCCGCGTGCTGCGCCTTGCGCTGGGCGAGGATGGCCATCAGCCGGTCGACCTCGGCGATCTGCGCCTGGCGCTCGCTTTCGCCCGGCAGCGCCTCGATCAGCACCTCGCGCAGCACGCCGTCGTAAGCGGGCGAGGTCAGGAGATAGCTGACCGGCCCGAACAGCACGACGATCTGGTGCGACGCCTCCTCGATCTGGCGCATGCGCTCGAAGAAGGCCAGCGCGCTGTCGATGTATTCGACCCCGACGCCCAGCAGGGACGGCAGGCTGACGCCGAGCACCTCGGCGATCCGGCTCAGGGTCTCGATCTTGGTGATGTGCCCCTTCTCGGCGCGGTAGAGGGCGGCGCGCGAGATGCCGATGCGCAGCGCCAGGTCCTCGGGCGAGATGCCCCGGCCCAGGCGAAAGGCCCTCAGCCGCTGGCCGATATCCTGCAGGTCGTTCGACATGCGGGCATCGTTTCCAAAAAATGAGACGAAATCAATCGCCGTCTCACGCGGCCGGAACCCTGAGCTGGCCATGCAACTCGGTCAGGCGCTGGCGCAGGATCTCGCGGTAGTCTTCCAGCGGGATGTCCCGGGGCACGGCGGAGAGTCCGCGCGACACCGGCACGAGTACTGGTCCCGTCCCCGTGGCCAGTGCCAGCGTGCCGGCGGCGTCGCCGCCCTGCGGGCCGAGACCGGGGGCGAGGAAGACCGAGCGGGGCATGCGCGTACGCAGGGGCAGCGCCGCCGCCGCGAAGGTGGCGCCGATCACCGCGCCGACATTCGCCACACCGCTCCGGCCGACCGTCTGGTCGGCCCAGGCGGCGACCTGGTCGGCGACGTGTTCCGATACGCTCCGCGCGCCGAGACTGCGGTCCTGCAGCCAGGCCGAGCCGGGGTTGGAGGTCTTGACCAGCACGAAGATGCCCTTGCCGTGGTCGCGCGCCCGCGCCACGAAGGGCTCCAGGGTTTCCGGTCCGAGGAAGGCGTTCAGCGTGACGCAGTCGGCCTCGAGGTCGCTGCCGCCCTGATGGGCCGGCGTCAGATAGGCGCGGGCATAGGCCTCGCAGGTGGTGGCGTTGTCGGAGCGCTTGACGTCGAGGATGATGGCGTAGCCGCGCTCCCGCGCCAGCGCGATGGAGCGGGCCAGCGCCGCGGCGCCGGCGCTGCCGAAGGCCTCGAAGAAGGCCGACTGGAACTTCACGAAGCCCGTCCGCCCGCCATCGGCGTCGAGCAGGGCCCGGGTCTGGGCCACGGCGAAATGCTCCCCGGTCTCGCCCAGCGCCGGCGGCGCGTTGCGCGGATCCGGGTCGATACCGATGACCAGCGGGCCGCGCGCGGCCACCCTGGCTGCAACCTCGTCACCCCAGTGCACCATCCGATTGTCCCGTCGCTGTCGTGATTCGCGGCGGCGAGTGTAGCCTGATCGGCTTCGTGGCGGGAGCGGCACTTGTTCCATGCCCCTGGCACCGCTAAACCTCCCTGCCGTCCCCTGCGAAGCCCCGGCCGGCCCCGGGGAGGAAGGCGTCCCCGATGTCCGACACCCGCACGCTGCCCACGTTGAGCGCCGATGAACGCGAGGCCTTCGTGGCGCTGCGCCACGACCTGCACGCCCATCCCGAACTCGGCTTCGAGGAGACCCGCACCGCCGGGATCGTCGCCGAGCGCTTGCGGGAGATGGGCTACGGCGTGGCGACAGGCATCGGCGGCACCGGCGTGGTCGGCACGCTGACGCGCGGATCGGGCACGCGCGCGATCGGCCTGCGCGCCGATCTCGACGCGCTGGCCATGCCGGAGCTGGCCGAGCGGCCCTATCGCAGCCGGCACGACGGCAAGATGCACGCCTGCGGTCATGACGGGCACACCGTCATGCTGCTGGGCGCGGCGGCGCTGATCGCCCGCTCCAACGCCTTCGACGGCACCGTCCACCTTGTCTTCCAGCCGGCGGAGGAGGGGCGGGGCGGCGCCCAGGCCATGGTCGATGACGGTTTCTTCGAGCGCTTCCCCTGCGACATGGTCTTCGGTCTGCACAACATGCCGGGGCTGGAGACTGACGAGATCGCCCTCGTCGAGGGCCCGCAGCTCGCCAGCTCCGACACCTGGGAGGTGACGCTGTCGGGCGAGGGCACGCACGGCGCCAAGCCGCATCTCGGCCGCGATCCGATCACCGCGCTCGGCGCCTTCCTCACCCAGCTGCACACCATCGTGGCGCGCCGGGTCGACCCGCTGCAGCCGGCGGTGGTCAGCGCCTGCTCGCTCGCCGCCGGCAACCGGGCGGCGGCCAACGTCATCCCCGGGGAGGCCTTCGTCAACGGCACCGCGAGGGCCTACACGCCGGCGGTCCGCGACCTGCTGGAGGCGGAGATCGGCCACTTCGCCCATGCCGTCGCGGCGAC
>JAVKFF010000161.1:0-10256 GCA_040226215.1 Azospirillaceae bacterium | reverse complement strand
GCACCTGACGGCCACCGACATCTCCGCGGAGATGATCGCCATCGCCCGGCAGAAGGCGGCGGCGCAGGGCGTGGAGAATGTCACCTTCCGGCCGGGCACCCTGGAGGATCCCGACCTGCCGCCGGCCAGCTTCGACGCAGTGCTGGCCTTCAATCTCCTGCATCTCGTCGCTGACGTTCCAGCCGCGCTCGCCCGGGCGGCGGCGGTGCTGAAACCGGGCGGGGTCTTCATCTCCAAATCCGCCTGCCTGAAGCGCCAGGGCTGGTACCTCAGGCCGCTGATCGGGGCGATGCGGGCGCTCGGCCGCGCACCCTACGTCGCCTTCTTCACCGCCGCCGACCTCGACCGAATGGTCGCGGCGGCGGGCTTCGACATCGTCGAGGCCGAGGACATCCCGCCCGGCGCACCGACCCGGTTCATCGTCGCCCGCAAGGTGTGAGGGCGGGCACGGTATCGTTCATTTGTCATTCCCGACTTGATCGGGAATCCAGGTGGACGGTGCCGGTCGCCCGGCCCGGCTGGATTCCCGCTTTCGCGGGAATGACAATAAAATCAGAGGGTAGTCTGCGATTTTGGGCCGTTTGTGACGAGGCCGGGGAGGGGTCGTGCCTCCCCGGCCGTCCGCGTCACACGCAGTAGCCCGCCAGCGGCTTGAAGCCGTTGAAACCGACCGAGGCGTAGGTCGTCGTGTAGGCACCGGTGCCCAGGATGCGCACCTTGTCGCCGGCCTTGAGGTCGAGCGGCAGGTGGATCGCCACCTTCTCGTACAGGATGTCGGCGCTGTCGCAGGTCGGGCCGGCCAGCACCACCGGGCCGGTGGCGCCGCCATCCTTGTCGGTGCGCAGCTGGTAGACGATGGCCTCGCCCATGGTTTCCGCCAGGCCGCCGAACATGCCGACATCGAGATAGACCCAGCGCCGCTCGTCGTCCGCCGATTTGCGGCTGACGAGCACCACCTCGGTCTCGATCACGCCGGCATTGCCGACCATGGCGCGGCCGGGCTCGGCGATCAGCTCGATCTCCCGGTCGCCGAAGGCGCGGCCGACCGCGGCCATGACGCTGGCGCCGTAGTCGCGCAGGTGCTCCGGCCGATCCTCGTGGAAGCCGGGGAAGCCGCCACCGAGATTGACCAGGGAGAGATGGATGCCGACCTCGTCGAGCTGGGCGAAGATCGCCGCCGCCCGCGCCAGCGCGGCGTCCCAGCGGGTCAGGTCGCGCTGCTGCGAGCCGACGTGGAAGGAAAGACCGACCGGCTCCAGGCCCAGCTCCGCCGCGCGGCGCAGCAGGCGATGGGCCATGTCGCCCGAGCAGCCGAACTTGCGGCTGAGCGGCCAGGCCGCCCCCTCGCCGTCGACCAGCAGGCGGCAGTAGACCTGGGCGCCCGGCGCGTGCTCGGCCAGCTTCTCCAGCTCCTCGTCCGCGTCGAAGGCGAACAGGCGCACGCCCTTTGCGTAGGCGAAGGCGATGTCGGAGACCTTCTTGATGGTGTTGCCGAAGGACAGGCGCTCGGGCGCGATGCCGGCGGTCAGGCACTGCTCGATCTCGCCGCGCGAGGCGACGTCGAAGTTCGAGCCGAGGCCCTCGAGCCGCGCCAGGATCTCCTCGTGCGGGTTGGCCTTCACGGCGTAGTGGATGCGCGCCGGCGCCAGGCTCTCGGCCAGCGCCCGGTAGTTCATCTCGACCATGTCGAGATCGACCACCAGGCAGGGGCTGTCGGGCTTCTGCCAGGCGAGAAAGGCCGCCTGCTTGGCCGTCAGGTCGCCCTGGAAGGCCGGCCGGCCGGCCTCGTTCGCCGGGGCGGGCGCGTGAACGGGCGCCGGAGCCAGGATCTCGGTTGCGGGGGAAAGCGTGCGGACACGGGTGGCGCGGCCACCCTGCGTGGTAAGCATGAGTCAGATCCTCCGAGGCCAGACGGCTCGCGGACGAGCCATGACCGGTTCCAGGGAAGACGCGACGTCGTTGCTCTTAACCTTCAGAGGGCCAGCGGGCACGTGCGTTTGGTGCGTCAGCGCCGCGAGAGATAACGTCGATGGCCGGCCGCAACAAACGCACGACGATCATCGGAGTCATGCACAAACTGCGTGGCGGCCCTGCCTGCGCCCGATTCCGCGATTTGCTGCCCGAGAACGGCCTCCTCGTGGCCACAGGGCGCTCCCCATATGGAAGGGCATGGAAAGGAGGGCGGGCATGCTCAAGCGAACCGTCTGTCTGGCCGCTGCGGTACTGCTGTCGGTGACCGGCGTCGAGGCCAAGGACCCGTATCCCGGCACGCAGTGGATCCCGGTGCCGATTCCCATACCGATCCCGACACCCCAACCGCCGCAACAGGGGCCGCACGCGAATGTCCCACCGGGCCACCTGCCGCCACCCGGCGAATGCCGCATCTGGTTCCCCGACCGGCCGCCGGGCCACCAGCCGCCGCCGGGAAACTGCGCGGTGCTGCGCTTCCAGGTGCCGCCGGGCGCGTTCCTCGTCTGGGGCTGAGCGGGCGGCTTCTCCAGCACCGGAAGGCATCCGAGAGCGGTTGCCCCCGGGCATCGCTACCGCTATTTACCGCCGTCCGAACCCGAACTCGGATCTCGATGGGCGGCGTATTGCGATGACCATTCTCGTCACCGGCAGTGCCGGCCATCTCGGCGAAGGGCTGATGCGGCATCTGCGCGACGCCGGGCAGCCGGTGCGCGGTCTCGACATCAAGCCGTCGACCTTCACCGACATCGTCGGCTCGATCGCCGATCCAGTCGTGGTGGCCGACGCCATGGCGGGCGTCGACGCGGTGCTGCACACCGCCACCCTGCACAAGCCGCATGTCGGCACGCATGCCAGGCAGGCCTTCGTCGACACCAATGTGACCGGCACGCTGACCCTGCTGGAGGCGGCGGTGGCGGCCCGCGTCGGCGCCTTCGTCTTCACCAGCACGACAAGCACCTTCGGCAGCGCACTGCGCCCGCCGCCGGGCGCCCTGGCGGCCTGGGTCACCGAGGAGGTAAGGCCGGTGCCGCGCAACATCTATGGCGTCACCAAGACGGCGGCGGAGGAACTGTGCGAGCTCTTCCACCGCACGCGGCGCCTGCCGGTGATCGTCCTGCGCACCGCGCGCTTCTTCCCGGAGGAGGACGACGACCCGGCGCGCCGGGCGGGCCTTGTCGACGCCAACATCAAGGCGAACGAGTTCCTCTACCGCCGCGCCGATCTCCAGGACATCGTCGACGCCCATCTGCTGGCCGCGGCGCGGGCGCCCGAACTCGGTTTCGGCCGCTATATCGTCAGCGCCACCACGCCCTTCCGCCGCGAGGATCTGGACCGCCTCAACGGCGACGCTCCCACCGTGCTGGGCGAACGGGTGCCGGAATACGAGGCGGTCTACAGCCGCCTGGGCTGGCGCATGTTCGACGCGGTCGACCGGGTCTATGTCAACGACGCCGCGCGCCGCGACCTCGGCTGGCGGCCGGCCTATGATTTCGCCCGCGTGCTGCGCGCCGTGGCGGCGGGGGAGGATCCACGCAGCCCGCTCGCCCGCGCGGTCGGCGCCAAGGGCTATCACGACGCGGTCTTCGCCGACGGTCCCTACCCGGTCGAGGCGGATTGAGCCTCGGCGGCTAGAGAACGGCGGTCGCCTCGATCTCCACCCGGGCCTCGGGCTCGGCCAGGCGCACCACCTGGATCAGCGACATGGCCGGGAAGTGCTTGCCCAGCACCTCGACATAGGCACGGCCGAGGTCGCGCTGGCAGGCATCGTATTCGTCGATGTCGACCACATACCAGGTGAGCCGGGCGATATGCTCCGGCCCGGCACCGGCCTCCTTCAGCACGGCGATGATGTTGGCCATGGCCTGGCGCGCCTGCTCCACGAAGCCGGGACCGACGAAACGCTTGTCGGCATCCCAGCCGACCTGGCCGCCGACGAAGACCATGCGGCCCGTGGCCTCGATGCCGTTCGAATAGCCCTTGGGCGGCGCCCAGCCTTGCGGCTGCAGGATACGGTGCACCGTGCTCACGCCTTCTCCCCCGTCTTGCTCTCTTCCCGCTGGCGCAGCTTGAAGCGCTGCACCTTGCCGGTCTCGGTGCGTGGCAGTTCGCGGACAAATTCGATGGCGCGCGGATACTTGAAGGGCGCGATCTCGGCCTTCACGAAGTCCTGCAGCTCCTTCACCTTCTCCGGCGTGGCCGTGACGCCCTCGGCCAGCACGACGAAGGCCTTGACGATGTGGCCGCGCTCCTCGTGCGGGGCGCCGACTACCGCGCACTCCTTGACGTGCTCATGCTGCAGCAGCGCGTCCTCGACCTCCGGCCCGGCGATGTTGTATCCGGCCGAGACGATCATGTCGTCGGACCGCGCCTGGAACCAGAAATAGCCGTCCTGGTCCATCTTGTAGGCGTCGCCGGTCAGGTTCCAGCCGTCCTGCACGTAGTTGGCCTGGCGTTTGTCGGCGAGATAGCGGCAGCCGGTCGGACCACGCACCGCCAGCTTGCCGACCTCGCCCGGCGGCAGCTCCTTGCCCGCGGCGTCGACGACTTTGGCCTCGAAGCCCGGCACCGGCTTGCCGGTGGCACCGGGCCGGATGTCCCGGCCGGCGGCGGAGATGAAGATGTGCAGCATTTCGGTCGAGCCGATGCCGTCGATGATCTCGATGCCGGTCGCCTTGCGGAACGCCTCGAAGGTGGCGAGCGGCAGGGTCTCCCCGGCCGAGACGCATTTCTTCAGGCTGGAGAGGTCGTATTTCGCGGCATATCCGGCCATCAGCCGGTAGGCGGTCGGCGCGGTGAAGCAGACGGTCGGCCGATACTCGGCGATCGCCTGGGAGAGGATCTCCGGCGCCGGGCGTTCCAGCATCAGGGTCGAGGCGCCGACCCGGAAGGGGAAGAGGACGAGGCCGCCGAGCCCGAAGGTGAAGGCGATCGGCGGCGAGCCACAGAAGACGTCGTCGGCCTCCGGCTTGAGGACATGCTTGGAGAAGGTGTCGCAGACCGCCAGCAGGTCGCGGTGGAAATGCATGGTGCCCTTGGGCTCGCCCGTGGTGCCGGAGGTGAAGGCGATCAGGCAGACGTCGGCGGCGGCGGTGTCGACGGGATCGAAACTGCCCCGCGCCGTCCGCATCAGGCCCTCCAGCTCCTTCTCCTCCGTGCCGTCGCCGGAGAACAGCGCGATGCGCCGCAGCCGAGGCGCCAGGGTGCGCGCGTTGACCATCTCCTCCTCGAGGTCGGCATCGCACAGCGCCAGATCGATCTGCGCCTTGTCGATGATGTAGCTGAGCTCCTTGCCGCGCAGCAGCGGCATGGTCGCCACGGCGATGCCGCCGGCCTTCAGGACGGCGAAGTAGCAGGCCACCATCATCGGGTTGTTGGCCGCGCGCAGCAGCACCCTGGTACCTGGCACGAGGCCGAGCGGCTCGACCAGCACGCCGGCGATGCGGTTCACCCGGTCGGCCAGCTCGCGATAGGTCCACTGGCCGCCCGGCCAGCGGATCGCCGGCCGATCGCCCCAGCGCGGCAGGGCCTTGTCGATCAGCTCCTCCGCCGCGTTGAGGCGCTGCGGATAGCGGCCTTCCGGCATCGGCAGCATGACCGGCCACTGGTCGAACGGCGGCAGGTTGTCGCGGGCGAAGCTGTCGACATGGGCGGACGGCGCGAGCGCGGTCATGGACGGTCTCCTGTCACGGACGGGTGCGGTTGCCGGGGGGCCATGGCTCAGTAGCCGGCCGCCGCCAGCACCTGGCGGGCGATGACGATTTTCTGCACCTCGGTCGCGCCCTCGTAGATCCTGAGGGCGCGGATCTCGCGGTAGAGTTCCTCCACCTTCACGCCCTTGGTGACGCCCAGGCCGCCATGGATCTGCACGGCCTGGTCAATCACGCGCTGGGCCGCCTCTGTGGCGAACATCTTCGCCATGGAGGCCTCGCGGGTGACCCGCGCCGCGCCCTGGTCCTTGGTCCAGGCGGCGCGGTAGACCAGCAGGGCCGCGGCGTCGACCTCCGTCGCCATGTCGGCGAGCTTGGCCTGGGTGAGCTGGAGGTCGGCCAGCGGCGCGCCGAACATCTGCCGCTCGGCCGCCCGCTTCACCGCCTCGTCCAATGCCCGGCGGGCGAAGCCCAGCGCGGCGGCGCCGACGGTGGAGCGGAAGACGTCGAGCGTCCCCATGGCGATCTTGAAGCCCTCGCCACCCTGGCCGATGCGGGCGGAGGCCGGCACCCGGCAGTCGGAGAAGACGAGCTTCGCCAGCGGATGCGGCGCGATCACCTCGATCCGCTCGGCGATCTCCAGGCCGGGCGTGTCGGCCGGCACGACGAAGGCGGAGAGGCCGCGCGCCCCCGGCGCCTCGCCAGTACGGGCGAAGACGACGTAGAAGTCGGCGATGCCGCCATTGGAGATCCAGGTCTTGGCGCCGTTCAGCACGAAGCCGTCGCCGTCGGCCATCGCCGTCGTCGCCATGGCGGCGACGTCGGAGCCGGCATCGGGCTCCGACAGCGCGAAGGCGGCGATGGCCGCGCCGGAGCGCACCCGGGGCAGCCATTCCCGGCGCTGTTCGGGCGTCCCGTAGAGGCTGATCGGGCCCGATCCCAGGCCCTGCATGGCGAAGGCGAAATCGGCCAGACCGTCGTGCCGGCCGAGGATCTCGCGGGTCAGGCAGAGCGAGCGCACGTCGAGGCGGTCGCCCGCATTCTCCGCCACAGCAACGTCGAGCCAGCCGCCCTGGCCCAGCGCCGCGACCAGGTGGCGGCAGGCGGCATCGACATCGCCATGGTCGAGATCCGCCGCGTGCGTCGCCGCCCAGTCCTCCAGCGCCGCCGCCCGGCTGCGGTGCGCGTCGGTGAAGAAGGGCCAGGCAAGGAAGCTGGTGTCGGCCATCAGTCGCCCTCGAAAACCGGCTTCCGCTTGGCCGCGAAGGCCTCGAAGGCGCGGGTGAAGTCCTTCGTCGTCATGCAGATGGCCTGGGCCTCGGCCTCCAGGTCGATGGCCTCGTCGACGCCCATCGACCACTCGCGATGCAGCATCGCCTTGGTCATGGAATGCGCGAAGGTCGGTCCGTCGGCCAGGCGTTTGGCCCAGGCGTGCGCCTCCGCCAGCGCGCCGCCGGCGGGCGTCAGCGTGTTGAAGAAGCCCCAGGTCTGGCCTTCCTCGCCGGACATGGAGCGGCCCGTGAACAGCAGCTCCGCCGCCCGGCCCTGGCCGATGATGCGCGGCAGGATCGCGCAGGCCCCCATGTCGCAGCCGGCGAGGCCGACGCGGGTGAACAGGAAGGCGGTCTTGGTCTCCGCCGTGCCGATGCGCAGGTCCGACGCCATGGCCAGGATCGCCCCGGCGCCGGCGCACACGCCCTCGACCGCCGCGACGATCGGCTGCGGGCAGGCGCGCATCGCCTTGACGAGGTCGCCGGTCATGCGCGTGAAGTCCAGCAGCTCGGGCGTCGTCATCCGGGTCAGCGGGCCGATGATCTCGTGCACGTCGCCGCCGGAGCAGAAATTGCCGCCCGATCCGGTGATCACCACCACCTTGATCTGCCGGTCGTGCTTCAGGCGCTGGAACAGGTCGCGCAGCTCCGCGTAGCTCTCGAAAGTCAGCGGGTTCTTGCGCTCCGGGCGGTCGAGGGTGACCGTCGCCACCTTGCCCTCGACCGTCCAGCGGAAATGGCGGGCCTGATAGGCCGCTTCGCTCATCACATGTCCTCCGCTTGGGCGTCTTCCTCGACCGACCGCTTCAGCTTCGCGAGCAGCGCCATCAGCTGCTCCACCTCCGTCGGGGTCAGGCCGTCGAACAGGTTCCTGATCCAGCCGTGATGGACGGCCGCCATGGCGGCGAAGCTGGCCCGCCCGTCCTCGGTCAGACGCACCCTTGTGGTCCGCTTGTCGTTGGCGTCGGCCTGGCGGACGATCAGCCCCTCGCTGGCCAGCCGGTCGGCGATGCCGGTGACGTTGCCGTTCGAGACCATCATGCCGCGCGACAGCTCGCCCATGGTCATGCCGTCCGGCGCGGTGGCGAGTTGGGCCATCAGGTCGAAGCGGGGCAGGGTGACCGCGAAATCGCGGCGCAGCCGCCGGCGGATCTCGCCCTCGACCAGGTTGGTGCAACTCAGAAGCCGCAGCCACAGGCGCAGCGTCGAGCGTGCCCCGGCCCGCTCGTCGGTGTTCGCGTTGGCGGCGGCCCGTGGCGGAAAATCGTCCATCAGCCGGTTTCCCCGCCATCGATGGCGATGGCCTTGCCGGTGATCGAGCGTCCGGCGTCGCCGGCCAGGTGCACCACCATCGCCGCCACCTCATCGGGATCGATGAGGCGGCCCTGGGGGTTGAACCTGGTCAGCTCGGCGAGCGCCGCGGCCCGGTCGCGGCCGGTCTTCTTCTCGATGCGTCGCAGGCTTTCCTCGACGATGTCGGTGTCGGCGAAGCCCGGGCAGATGGCGTTGACCGTGACGCCCTTGCGCGCCGTCTCCAGCGCCAGGGCTCGGGTCAGCCCGATCACGCCATGCTTCGCGGCGCTGTAGGCGGTCGTGTAGGCATAGCCCTTGAGACCGGCAGTGGAGGCGATGGTGACGATGCGGCCCCAGCCGCGCTCGATCATCGCCGGCAGGCAGGCGGCGATGCAGTGGCGTGGCGCCAGCAGGTTGATCGCCAGCATGCGCTGCCAGACGTCCTCGCCGGTGCGGGCGAAGGGCGCGCTTTCCGCCGCGCCGGCATTGTTCACCAGGATGTCGACGGGACCGGTCTCCGCCGCGATCGTCTCGATGCGGTCGGCCACCGCGCGGGCGTCGGTGACGTCGAGGGTGACGGCGCGGCCGCCGGTCTCCAGGCACACCGCGTCGCGCGGCGCGTGGGTGCGGCGGGCCACGGTGCCGTCGGCGCCGGCACGGGCGAGGGCGCGCGCGAGCGCCGGGCCGTTGCCCCGGCCGCCGCCGGTCACCAGGGCGTGCCGCCCCGCCAGTGCCTGGGATTGGATGTCCACCCCTTGACCTCGTGCCGCCCTTTCGGTTCGCTCGGTTCGAGCGAGATATTTTAAGTATAAAATAATGGGCTTGATCAAGGCCGTTCTCTCGATGGGTTTCCGGCATTGAGTGAGGGCTCGCCCGTTCAACCCATAAACGGAAGCACGTCGATATGCGTGTGGGCGCTTGGCTTCGGCGTCAAAGAATGCCTTATTCGAGTGTGGAGTCGGCAAGGCAGGTCCGACACGCGCTAGCGTGTTGAAACCGATTTCGGAGGAAACGAAACGCTCAAATGGCCGATGATTCTACACCGAGCCGCGCCGAGAAGGTCCTGATCGTCGAGGACGACGCCACCCAGCGCCGGCTCTACCGCGCGATTCTCGAGCGGGCCGGTATCCTGGTGATCGACGCCGAGACCGCCGCCGACATGCGCAGCGCCCTCGCCCAGGAGGGTTTCGACGCGGTCATTCTCGACCTCAACCTGCCCGACGCCCACGGCCGCGAACTGATCCCGGAGATCCTGGCCCATCCGGCCAAGCCCTCGATCGTCGTGGTGACCGCCGACGGGTCCATGCGCAACGCCGTGGATGCGATTCGCGAGGGTGCCTATGATTTTCTGGTCAAGCCGCTCAATCCCGACCGCCTGATCACCACGGTGCGTAACGCGGCGGAGAAGACGCACCTCGCCGCATCGATCCGCGACAACGGCCAGGCGCCGGCGGCGCCGCAGCCTGGCTACGCACCGGCGCCCCAGGCCTCACCGGCCGTCCTGTCGCAATCCCATCCCGCCGCTCCGGCCGGCCAGACGGCGCAGCCGGATCCGCTGCGTTTCCAGGAATGGCATGAGCCGCGCGACATCATCCCGATGGACGACGTCGAGCGGGCGGTGCTTGAGAAGGCGCTGGAGATCTGCGGCGGCAACGTCCCGCGCGCCGCCGCGCTGCTCGGGCTCAGCGCCTCCACCCTCTACCGCAAGAAGGCGGCCTGGCAGGCGTAGGGCCGGTCCCAGGCTTCCTCCGTTCAGAGCCCCGCGACCACCGACAGGGTCGCCAGCGCGCCCAGGGTGGAGAGCAGGACCGCGCGCGCCACCGCGGTGGTCCTGACCCCGTATTGCAGACCGATGACCATCGGCATCGCGCCGCTCGGCCCCGCGGCCACCAAGAGGGCGGGCGCGGCCCAGAGCGGGTCTGAAGCAAGCCAGCCCTGGATGATCGCCCAGGCGAGCAACGGCATCGCGGCGAGACGCATGAGCGCGGCAACCGCCGGCATGGCCCAGTCGGATCGGCCCGCCGCAGGCTCGCCGGGCGCGCTCAACACGATCCCCAGGGTGAACAAGGCCGCC